>NZ_JBXWSP010000016.1:0-601211 GCF_059613485.1 Ruegeria sp. CRTD044
CTCGACGGACATTGTCCAACTCATGGCACATGGCCCGCACATGCCAGGCCGGATCAAAGCTGCGGTCAGTTCCCTGGTGCAGCGTGCCAAACACACGCCAAACGAAGGGAAAGAAATTGTCCCGGCAAACCTCGCGAGCGGCTTGCACGACGTTTTTTGGATCAGGAGTCGTCATCTTCCGCCTCCTCGTTTTCCAGATCACCGTCACCGTCCAGTTGGCTGGAAAAGAAATCCCGGAGGATGTCGTAGTCGACAGCGTCGGGCTCAACCGTACGGACGCTTTCTTGCGCGTCCAATTCACTTGCGTTGAACAGATCTGTGTCCAGCTTAAGCAGCGCCATCAACAATTTCGTGTCGCCCTTCAACGCGCCTGCCGTGAACCGCTTGGCAATTGCCTCAGCCTTGGAAATCCGGATTTCGTGGCTGCCTTCGCGAACCGTAATCTTGGTTTCCAATTCACGTTTCAAGCTGGCATTCACCCCCTTGGCACCTTTCGGCCGCCCTTTCGGATTGCCGGATCGGCCTTTTTTGAATTGGGTCGCTTTGGGCGGTTTGCCGTAGCCGACCTCATACTCTTTCGTATCGTCAGACATGACCCACCTCCTGTTCTGAAGTGGTATCGTTGGCCGCAAAACGCGCATCGAACGTCTGGCCTGTTACCGCGTGCACGGCGCTATCACCGGTCATCTCCTGCCAACGGCGGATGGCCACATCGACATAAGCCGGGTCGAGCTCAATAAGCCGCGCTTGGCGCCCGGTTTTCTCAGCTGCCAGCAGAGTCGCGCCGGACCCGCCAAAGGCGTCCAGCACGACATCGCCGCGGTGGCTCACATCCATGATGGCATCTGCAACCAGAGCTGTCGGCTTCACCGTGGGATGATCCGCGAGATCCGCCTCGCGCCCTGCCCCAAAGCTGTTCACACCGGCGTAATCCCAGACGTTGGTCCGGTTGCGCCCGTGTTTGCCCAGCTCGACGTTGTTGATGTGCGGCGCACCAGGCTTCTTGAAAATGCAAATCAGCTCATGCTTTGAGCGATAAAGGCTGCCCATGCCTCCGTTCGTCTTGTTCCAGACGCAGAGATTGATGAGGTCCAATCCAGCTGCTTTGCCCGCCGTAATCAGTTCTTCGATATGACGCCAGTCCATGCAGATCATCGCGATGCCTCCGTTCGGCAGGCAGTCAAACAACTGCGTGATCGCGCCTGAAAGAAAGCCGCGGAACTCGCTATCCGTCATTTCTCCCGACGCCATGGCAAACTCGCGGTGTTCGGCGCTATTGCCGAACCGCACATGCCCATTGACAGGCACGTTGTAAGGCGGATCGGTGAAGACTATCTGCGGGGTCTCGCCTTCCAGCAAGGTGTCGTAGCTCTGGGCTTGAAGGGCGTCCCCGCAGAAAATGCGATGATCTCCGAGAACCCAGAGGTCGCCCGGCTCCGTGACTACGGGTGCCGCAGGGTCCGGCGTCTCAACAGTTTCCGCTACAGATACCGTCACCTCACCGACGCTGTCGATAATGATGTCGATCTCCGGTGTTTCGAACCCTGTGATGTCCAGATCAAAGTTCAACTCGCCATCAAGGCTGAGGTCCATCAGCTCGGCAAATTCGATCTGCAACGCCGCTTCATTCCAGTCCGACAATTCCGCCAGCTTATTGTCCGCAATGCGCAGAGCGCGCACTTCCGCTTCTGACAAATGATCCGCGACAACAGTCGGTACGGAATTCAACCCCAGGGCCTTAGCGGCCTCATAGCGGCCATGACCCGCGATGATTGTGCCCGAACCATCCAACAGGATCGGAGTGACAAAGCCAAACTGGGCCACCGATGCTTTCAGTTTGTCGACATTCTTGGCCGCGTGCACGCGGTTGTTGTTGGCGTAGGGCTTGATCTGGATGATCTGGGATTGGATAACTTTTTCGGCCATCCAGATAGGCGTATTGGACGCCCGAACGTCGCTGTGTGTGTTTTTGGCAGGCATAACCGCCTCCTTTTGCGTGACGCCGCGCGGACGTCGAGATGGAGGGATCGCGCTGGAAAATCGGAGAGAGCACAAATCGCAACTCCCCGGACCAATCGATCCGAGACGTTGCTCCTTTGAATGCTCTCTGCGGAAACCTGTGTTTCCAATGAGTGCTGCCTGCGGGAGCAGTTTCCCGCCCTGATAGTCCGGGCGATTAGGTCGAATGTAGGTGCCATCAATACGAGACGCAACCCCCCAAACTAAAAGTAACCAATTAAGATTGTTGACGAATAATCGGGGGTACGCCAGCAACGCCCTTCAAAACACACGCCTCAAGTAATCGCTTCAGAAAGAGCTGGACTGTTGCCGTCAACCACGCATCACTGAACCCACGCCCGAGCCATTCGGGCGCTCCTCGGTACCGGGGTTCGGCATCTAGCCAGCCCCAAATCAGAGGAGACAATACATGTCCAAGCGGAAGCAAACCAAAATTGACAAAGTGCAACACTTGTTGCGCCGCCCGAGCGGCGCCAGCCTTGAGGCGCTCTGCAAAGCAACGGGATGGCAGCCTCATTCGGTCCGAGCAGCTCTAAGCGGTCTGCGGAAAAAAGGCGTCACAATTGAACGGCGGACATCCGACAAACCAAATGGACCATCCACATATCATCTGGCGGCGGGAACTGGAGAAGCGTCATGACCAAGACGAGCGATGTCGCCGATCTCGCCGCCATGGGTCGATCGGATCTGGTCACGCTTTGGCAGCAACTGTTTGATCAACCCGCCCCCGCCATGCTCAGCCAACCCTTTCTGCGCCGCTTTATCGCCTTTGAGATGCAGTCCCGCCGTCATGGCAGGCTACCCCGCCAGGTCAAAGCCACGCTGGAAAAGGGCTCTGGGAAGAAACCCCGGCCTACATGCCCTGCCCTAAAACCCGGCGGGCGCCTGCTACGCGAGTGGAATAGTGTGACCCATGTAGTCGACGTTACAGAAGACGGCTTCACTTGGAACGGTCGGTCCTATCGCTCACTCTCGGCCATCGCCCGAGAGATTACCGGCGCGCATTGGTCAGGGCCGCGTTTCTTTGGGCTCACCGGCAAGGCGGCCAAATGAGCCCGCGCCGTAAAATCCGATGCGCCATCTACACGCGCAAGTCCTCAGAAGATGGTCTGGATCAGGACTTCAATTCGCTGGATGCGCAATATGAGGCCTGCGCGGCCTATGTCGCAAGCCAGCGACATGAAGGCTGGACCCTGTTGTCCGGGCGCTACGATGACGGTGGCCTGTCGGGCGGCACCCTAGAGCGACCCGCCCTTCAGCGCCTTCTTGAAGAGATCGATGCCGGGCGTATTGACATGGTGGTGGTCTACAAGATTGACCGGCTGACCCGGTCGCTTGCCGACTTCTCTAAGCTGGTCGACCGGCTGGAACAGGCAAACTGTTCTTTTGTGTCCGTCACGCAGGCCTTCAATACCTCATCTTCCATGGGCCGGTTAACGCTGAATGTGCTGTTGTCCTTTGCTCAGTTTGAACGGGAAGTCACCGCCGAACGTATTCGCGACAAGATTGCAGCGTCGAAGAAGAAGGGGCTTTGGATGGGTGGCAACCTGCCTCTGGGCTATGATCGCCACCCCGATCCGAAGGCAAGAACGCTGGTGGTGAATGAAGAGGAGGCCAGAACGGTCCGGCATCTCTTTGGGCTTTATGACGAGCTTGGTTGCCTGCGCAAAGTAGAAGAACGGGCAACGGCAGAAGACCTGCGGTCAAAACGGGTTGTTCGGACAGATGGCAGTGTGAAGGGGGATTGTCCGCTGTCACGGGGTCAAATCTATTACCTGCTGCGCAATCCGGTCTATCTCGGAAAAATCCGCCACAAGGATAAGATCTGGGACGGACAACATCCGGCGATCATCGATCAGGACATCTGGGACCGGGTGCAGGAAAAAATGCGACAGGCCTCCAACCGCTCGCGGGCACGCGGCGACTCCGATGCGCGCCAACACTCCACTGACCCCGGGGCCTGGCTCACCGGTCTGCTGTATGACGAAACTGGTGATCGGTTGACGCCGACCCACACCACGCGCAAAGGCCGACGGTTGCGCTACTATATCTCCAATCGACTGATCTCAGGCGGCAAGGATATCTCTGGCTGGCGACTGCCCGGCCCAGCGCTGGAAAACGCGGTCATTGATGTCATCGTCAGACATTTGCAAGACGCCGCCGCGGCGCACCAAGTACTGGCGCAGCCGGAGGCCGGGTCAGCCGAGGCAGTTCAGACTTCAGTTGCGGATTTAGTAACCCGGCTTCTAGGCCATGGCTGTCAGATCGGCGCTGCTCTTCTGGCCAAAGGCAGACTTGCACGAGGACAGATCGACCTCGAATTTAACCCCAAAACTCTGGCAAGCGCACTTGGCATCGCGGCCGATCATCTGCACCCGGATCTCACCCACGTCACCGCATCTTTCGATCTGTGCCGCCGCGGCGTCGAGGCCAAGGTCATCGCCGGAGACATGGCACCCCAACCTGATCCCCACCTCCGGTCCATGCTGATCCGCGCCCATGGCTGGGCCCGTGATCTGAAGGCCGGAGTTCAACTGATGGAGATTGCCCGCCGCGAAAGCGTCCCTGACGCCTTCATCCGCACCCGTGCTCAGCTCGCCTTTCTCTCACCAAAGATTCAAACGGCGATTCTCGACGGGAGCCAGCCGCCCGAACTCACACTCAAGCGTCTGGTCAGCGTGACCCACCCACTTGAATGGTCCGAACAGGAACGCCTGTTCGGCTTCTGACATCTCCAGCTCCTGCGTCCCTGATACAGACTTCGCCCTCCCTGATCCGGCGGAACAATTCCCTGTTCGCACGAGGAAATTCCCTGTTCCACCTTTTAGGGAATTTGCAACATAAACCTCTGAGAAACATACAGTTCTGATAGAAGAAATGACGGAAGTCAGTCCCGGTTTGCGAATATTCCCTGTAAATTGCAGGTTATCAGGGAAATCCAGCCCAAAGCGACCCCGCTAAAATGCGACACTGAGACTCGCGCCTGAATTGTCCTCTGAATGTACGGTTTGCTTCGTCTCTGATTGAAAGCGCATGCGCCAACGCGCGGGAATTGCGTAACAATTCCGGATCAGAAAATACAACTGAAGTGAGACAGGTATGAGTGGCGGGGAGACAGGGATTCGAACCCTGGGGACGCTCTCACGCCCAACGGTTTTCAAGACCGCCGCATTCGACCACTCTGCCACCTCCCCGGCGCAGGCAGCGGTCTAGGACGAACATCGGTTGGTGGCAAGTCCAAAAGAGGGATTTCTTGCCGAAGCCGGACCCGCGGTCTTTCCTTGAAACAACCCGCAGGTTATGATTTGCGCAATGACTGCAGGAGGCCGGCAAAAGAACCGGTCGAACCGCGGTTGGGGCCAGCCACGCAAGGGCCCTACAGGCAAGGGATAACACAATATGAAGCGAGCGACAGAGACACGCTTTGGACCGCGGCCGTTGGCGGTGCTGGTTGTTGCATTGACTGCGCTGACGGGATGCGACGAAACTTTGAACGCAGGCAAGTCTTCCTCTGAGGCAGCCAGTGACGATGGGCAGACCCAAAGCAACACCACGGAACTGTTCCCCGAAGTCGCCAGCGGCTCTCAGCGCGATATTGAAGCGCCGGACGTCTTCGAAGTGACCGAGGCCGGGCTATGGGATGGGCGTCCCTCGTTGGGTGGCATCTGGGTGGCGCACCCCAGCGCATCTCAGCCCGAGCGGGTCGCCATCAAGAACACAAGCAACAACAAAACCGTGACGGGCGCCTTGTTCCGCCGGGAACGAAACCTGCCCGGGCCAGCCATTCAGGTGTCCTCGGCAGCGGCTGAAAAACTGGGAATGCTTGCCGGCGCTCCTGCCCGTCTGCAGGTGGTTGCACTCCGCCGTGAAACGGTCGAGCCGGAGCCTGCGCCGGAACCCGAAGCAGCCACGACCGAAGAAACTGCAGACGCCGCCGAAGCAACCGCAGCCGAAGAAACCACAACGGCCGGGCCCGACGAAAAGGTCGAAGAAAAGCCGGCCAAGCGGAAATGGTGGCAGAAAAAGACACCTGAAAACACCGGTGCCATGGTCGCCGGTGCTGCCGCGGCCGGAGCGGCAGCAAGCGCAGCGGCCGAAGAAACTGCGCCCGCGATTGAGGAAGCGGCAGATGCGTCCGCGACCGCTGCATTGACGGATCCGGTTGTCGCACCGCCGCCCGCCCCGAAGAAACGCAAGTGGTGGCAGAAGAAAGATCCCAATGAAATTACCGAGACGCCGTTGGACCCGATCGCAGGTGCCGCGGCCGCCATTGACGCATCCGAGCCAACTCCGGTTGCTGCGGCCAGTGCCACAGCCGCATCGTCGAACCTGACCAAACCCTATGTTCAGATCGGAACGTTCGGAGTTGAAGCGAACGCGAAGGCCGCCGCCGAAAAGGTCCGCACGAACGGATTGGCGGCCGAAGTTCTGGAACTGGAGTCGGCAGGCAAGTCGGTCTGGCGTGTACTGGTCGGCCCTGCCACGACGCGCACCGAACGCAAAGCGATCCTCGGAGATATGAAAGACCTGGGCTTTACCGATGCCTTTATCGTGAAGAACTGAACAGGAGGGTCCAATGCTGACCTCACTCAAATCGGCTGTTCTGGCCGCGGGCCTTGCCCTGCTGGCCCTGCCGGTTCACGCCTTCGACACGTCCGCGCGCGCGGCTTATGTGATCGATCAGACGACAGGCACTGTGCTTTTGTCGAAGAATGCCGATGAACCGCTTCCACCGGCATCGATGTCCAAGCTGATGACGCTCTACGTGGCTTTCGAAGCCCTGCGCGACGGTCGACTGACGCTGGATGAAACGCTTCCGGTCTCGGAACATGCCATGAGCTATGGCGGCTCGACCATGTTCCTGAACACGCAGGACCGGGTCCGGGTCGAGGACCTGCTGCGGGGCATCATCGTCCTGTCCGGCAACGACGCCTGTGTTGTGATCGCCGAAGCGCTCAGCCCGGACGGCACCGAGGCCGGCTTTGCGCGCTACATGACCCAACGCGCCAGGCAGATGGGCATGAACCACTCGAACTTCACCAACTCGAACGGCTGGCCTGCTGCAGGTCACATGATGTCGGTGCATGATCTGGCCGTGCTGGCCGACAGGCTGATCACCGATTTTCCCGAATACTATCCGCTGTTTGCCGAGGAAACCTTCGAATTCGACGGCCGTGCCCCGTCGAACGTGAACAACCGCAATCCGCTGCTGAAACTGGATATCGGTGCCGATGGCCTGAAGACCGGCCACACGCAAGAGGCGGGCTATGGCCTTGTCGGTTCGGCCAAGCAAGGCGATCGCCGGGTGGTCTTCGTTCTTTCCGGGCTCGACAGCATCTCTCGCCGGGCAGAGGAGGCTGAGGCCGTGGTTAACTGGTCGTTTCGAAATTTTATCGAGAGGACAGTTGCCAACGCCGAAACGCCGATAGCACAGGCCAAAGTGTGGATGGGCGCGCAAAAGACGGTTGGGCTTGTGCCCGGCGGTGACCTCACCCTTCTGTTTCCCGTTCTGGGCGATCAGAACGTGCAGGCCGAAGTCGTGTATCAAGGCCCGATCAACGCTCCGATCGCCAAGGGCCAACAACTGGCCGAACTTGTGATACAACCCGAAGGTTTGCCCGAAATCCGGCGCCCCCTTGTCGCGGCCGAGGATGTGGCGATGGGCGGGTTTTTGGTGCGGCTGATGACCGTGGGCGGCATCGTCCTGAAAGACATGATCAATACCCCACTGGAGTCGATGTGAGCCCGCGCGGTCTGTTCCTGACATTCGAGGGGATCGACGGTTCGGGCAAGTCCACGCAGGCCCGCAGGCTGGCAGAAAGCCTCGAGGCGGTCGGACATGACGTTGTTCTGACGCGCGAGCCGGGCGGTTCGCCCGGGGCCGAGGAAATTCGCCGTCTGGTCCTGGAAGGCGATCCCGACAGGTGGTCGGCGGAAACCGAAATTCTTCTGTTCACGGCCGCACGGCGCGATCATTTGGAACGCACGATCGAACCGGCCTTGAATGCCGGTAAGATCGTAATTTGCGATAGGTTCGCCGACAGCACCCGAATGTATCAGGGCCTGTCGCGCGGAGATCTGCGCGCGCTGGTGGACCAACTCCACGGCCTGATGATCGGCCGCGAGCCCGATCTGACCTTGCTGATCGATATGGATCCGGAAATCGGGCTCTCCCGCGCCAAAGGCCGGCAAGGCACCGAAGAACGGTTCGAGGATTTTGGCCCGGCCCTTCAAAAACGCATGCGCTCGGGTTTCCTAGCGCTGGCGGACGAGTTCAAAGACCGGTTCCGTGTGATCGATGGCAATCGCGACGTGGACAGCGTGGCCGTGGATGTGAGAGAAACCGTCCTGAAGGTTCTGCGGTAATTCACGAATGAGCGACGACACACCCACACCGGACCAGGCGCCCGGCGCGCTTCACCCGCGCGAAACACACAGGCTGTTTGGACAGGATGCGGCCGAGCAAGCCTTCCTGACCGCCTTTGCGTCTGATCGGCTGCATCACGCGTGGCTTCTGACCGGCCCTCGCGGCGTGGGCAAAGCCACGCTGGCATGGCGCATCGCGCGGTTTCTGCTGGCCACGCCGCTGCAGCAGGATGACGGGCTGTTCGGCGCGCCCGAAGCTCCGACGACACTCGACATCGCGCCGGACCACCCGGTTGCAGCGCGAATGCTGGCGGGGGCCGAACCCGGTCTGGCCGCGATCACCAGATCCCTGAATGATCAGGGCCGCCTGCGCAACGAGATCGTTGTCGATGACATCCGAAAACTGGGGCGCTTCTTCGGCCTAAGTTCAGCGGACGGCGGGCGCCGCGTGGTTGTCGTGGATGCGGCGGACGAAATGAATGTCAGCGCCGCAAACGCGTTGTTGAAAATGCTCGAAGAGCCCCCTGCCCGCACGACACTGCTTCTGGTATCGCATCAGCCGTCACGGCTGTTGCCGACGATCCGCTCGCGTTGCCGTACCCTGCGACTGTCACCGCTGTCGCCGGAGGATATGAAATCGGCGCTGGCACAGACCGGCGCCGAGTTGCCTCCGCAATCCGATCACCTCGCGGCTTTGGCCGCCGGTTCCGTAGGCGACGCGGTACGGCTGATCAATCTGGGCGGAATGGAGATCTATGCCGAGCTGATCCAGATACTTGGCACCCTGCCCCGCCTCGACCGCCAGCGCGCGCTGGCTTTGGCCGAAGCGGCCGCGCAGCGCGGAGCAGCCGAGCGCTATGACCTGCTTTTGAATCTGATTGACATCGCCCTTTCTCGCCTTGCTCTGACAGGTGCGACCGGCGCGCCTCCGCAGCCAGAAGCTGCGCCAAACGAAGCCGAAGTGCTGTTGCGCCTGTCATCCTCGCGCCCCCAAGCCTTGGGCTGGGCCGAGGCCGCATCCATCATCACGGCCCGTGCGCGGCACGGGCAGGCGGTGAACCTTGACCCTGTCGCCGTCGTCCTAGATACGGTGTTCAAGATTCAGGAAACCGCCGGTCCGAGCAGATGAGCGACACGCCCCAACCTCCCGCAATCACTGACAGCCATTGCCATCTGGATTTCCCGGATTTCGAGGGCCAGCTGGACGCAATCATCGCTCGTGCGGCCGAAGCGGGCGTGACACGCATGGTGACGATCTGCACGCGTCTGCGCAATGAACCGACCGTGCGCGCGATCGCCGAAACATATGCCCCGGTTTTCTACGCTGCCGGCACCCACCCCATGAGCGCGTCCGAAGAGCCGCTGGCAAGTGTCGACGAACTTGTCGAATTGTCCCGACATCCGAAATTTGTCGGCATCGGCGAAACCGGGCTGGACTATCACTACACCGCCGACAGCGCCGAAATCCAAAAACGCTCGTTGCGGGTTCACATTCAGGCCGCCCAGAGTACAGGCTTGCCGCTGATCATTCACGCCCGTGCAGCGGACGAAGACATGGCGACGATCCTGCAGGACGAGTTTCGGAACGCACCTTACTCCTGTGTGATGCATTGCTTCTCGTCCTCGGCCGAACTGGCACGGGCGGCGTTGGATTTGGGGTTCTACCTCTCCATGTCCGGCATCGCGGCCTTTCCAAAAAGCCAAGAGCTGAGGGATATCTTTGCGGCAGCGCCTGTCGATCGAATTCTGGTAGAGACCGACGCGCCATATCTGGCCCCGCCGCCCCACCGGGGCAAGCGAAACGAGCCCGGCTATACCGCTTTCACCGCCCGGGTCGGCGCCGAGCTGTTTGGCATGGACTACCCGGACTTTGCCGCGCAGACCCAAGAGAACTTTGATCGACTGTTTGCGAAGGCGGCCGCCTACCCGGTTGCCGCATGAGCATGCTGCGGTTCACCATCCTGGGCTGTGGCTCCTCTGGCGGTGTCCCCCGGTTGGGTGGGCATTGGGGAGATTGTGACCCGCAAAATCCGCGCAATATCCGCCGCCGATGCTCGATGCTGGTTGAACGGGACGGGCCGGACGGCACGACCTCGGTATTGATCGACACGACCCCGGACATGCGCAGCCAACTGCTGGACACCGGAACCGGACGCCTCGACGCCGTTATCTACACACACTCGCATGCCGATCATGTCCACGGCATCGATGACCTGCGCATGATCGTTTTCAACATGCGCGCGCGGGTACCCGTTTGGGCGGATGGCGACACGCAAAACGCATTGCTGGGGCGGTTCGGCTACGCGTTCATTCAACCCGAAGGCTCGCCCTATCCACCGATCCTCGACCTGAAGACTATTGACGGCCCGTTCGAGATAGACGGTCCGGGAGGATCAATCCCGTTTCGCCCGTTCAAGGTGAACCACGGATCGATCGATGCGCTTGGTTTTCGTATGAACAACTTGGCCTATCTGCCTGATGTTGCGGAAATCTACGATGATGCCTGGCCCGAGCTTCAGGGATTGGACTGCCTCGTGATTGACGCGCTGCGCCGGAACCCGCATCCGACCCATGCCCACCTGGAAAAGACCCTTGGCTGGATCGAACAGCTAAAGCCTGCTCGGGCGGTTCTGACCAATATGCACATCGATCTGGACTATGCAGTCGTCGATGCCGAGACCCCGGACTATGTCGAGCCTGCCTATGACGGCTTGGTGATCCGGCAACCATTGTAGGACATCGGATTGCACGCGCTTCCCCCAGCTCTGACCGAACTGCCTGGATTGAGGTCGTGACATGTTGCAAAGCCTGATCGACGTCATCCTTCCGGTTTTTCTTGTGATTGGGGCCGGCTATGTCTCGACGCTGACGGGTTACTTCAAAGAAGTGCATATCGACGGGCTGATGAAGTTCACGCAGGGGTTCGCAATCCCCTGCCTGCTGTTTCTGGCCATCGCCCATCTGGACCTGAGCGCCAGCTTTGACCCGCGCCTTCTGGGCAGTTTCTATACCGCCGCAGCTCTGTGTTTCCTTGCGGGGGTTTTCGGCGCTCGCCTGATATTCAAGCGCGAATGGGAAGACTGCGTCGCGATCGGGTTCTGCTGCCTGTTTTCGAACTCGGTCCTGCTGGGCCTGCCAATCACCGAACGCGCCTATGGTCCCGACAACCTGACCGGAAACTATGCGATCATCGCGTTCCACTCGCCGTTCTGCTACTGCGTCGGTATTACCGTGATGGAGGTTATCCGCAACCGAGGCAATGGCGGTATGCGCATGGCCCGGTCGGTGCTTTCGGCAATGTTCAAGAACGCGCTGATCCTGGGTATTGCTCTGGGCTTCATCGTCAATCTCACGGGTGTCGGTATTCCGGCTGTGGCAGACGAGGCCCTGAGCCTGGTGACCCGCGCAGCATTGCCCGGTGCCCTATTCGCCCTGGGCGGAGTTCTGGTCAAATACAAGCCCGAAGGTGACCTGCGGACAATCGGCTATGTTTGCTGCGTTTCACTTGTTCTGCATCCAAGCCTGGTTTGGTTGTTCGGTACAGCGACCGCCCTGCCGCAAGATCTTTTCCGCTCGGGCGTTCTGAACGCGGCGATGGCGCCCGGTTTCAACGCCTACATTTTCGCCAATATGTACGGCCGGGCCAAACGAGTTGCCGCCTCTTCGGTATTGATCGGCACAGGCGTGTCCATTCTTACGGTATGGATGTGGTTGACGTTACTCGGGTAAAGACGAATTGACTTTGCGGGAGGGCGCCACACCTATCCCGAAACAGAATAAGGAAGCCCAAGCATGCCGACTGCTGTCATCGTAGCGCATGGCCAACCCTCCGACCCAGACCCGGCCGAGGCATCCCTGGCCAGACTGGCCACTCGGATCGATCAACTGACGGATAGAGTCACAGTCAGATCGGCGACCCTCGCCGCGCCAGGCGCGTTGGAAAAAGTCCTTGATGACATTCCGGACGGCAGCGCGATTTATCCGTTGTTCATGGCGAAAGGGTGGTTTGTGACTTCTGCGCTTCCCAAACGCCTTGAAGGGCGTGCAGTACGGCAACTCGACCCGCTGGGCGTCGATCCACAGCTACCCAACCTGGTGGCGCACGCCCTGCGACCTTTGATCGACGAGCAAGGTTGGAGCACCACGTCGACGGATCTGCTGATTGCCGCACACGGCTCAGGCCGCAGCCGCAACCCGGCAGCCGTCACCCACGAATTCGCTGACCGTTTGGCCGGGCTGATATCACTGAAGTCAATCCGCTGCGGATTCGTCGAAGAAGCCCCATCGATCAGTGACGCTGCGAAAATGACCGGGGACCATGCGATCTGCCTGCCGTTCTTTGCCTGCACCGGGGGCCACGTGTTGGATGATATTCCCGCCGAGCTGGGCAAGGCCGCATTTCGCGGCCCGGTGCTGCCTGTGGTCGGCGAGTTGGATGAAATCCAGTCGCATATCGCGCGGACATTGGACGGGGCTTTCGCTGCTTAGCCAAGCAGCCAGCCTATCGACGCACCGGTCTACTCTGCTGCGCGCGCTTCTTCGGAATAGAAGCGATGGCAAGACCGACCGTTTCGCTTGGCCTCGTACAGGGCCAAATCCGCCGCGTGCAGAATCTCAGCCGGTTTCGGGGACAGGAACTGTGTCGTTAGGGCGGTCCCGATGCTCGCCGAAATCGCGCAGGTCTCGCCCTCGAAAACCATTGGTTTCTGAAGGCGGCCAATCAGGCGATTGGCGATCCGTTCAAGTTGAGCCCTGCTCGACAGGCTTTTGAATATCAGAACAAATTCATCGCCGCCGATCCGGGCGACCGTATCGTCGCTGCGGGTTTCTTCCAGCATGATCCGGGCGGCCTGGGACAGGACATAGTCGCCCGCGGCATGTCCCAATTCGTCGTTCACGGCTTTGAAGAAATCCAGATCCAGATGCATTAAGGCAAAAGTGGATTTCGTTGAAACCAAATGCTCGAGGATATGGTCCATCGCGCGCCGGTTCTTGAGGCCGGTCAGAGTATCGGTATAGGCCTGTTCCTCGGCCGCAAGCATTGCCCCCTGAAGCCGCAGGTTCAACGACCTCGAAGCCTCCATCGCTGCAGACTTGGCCTCGACTAGGTAGAGCAATTCAATCGCGAGATCGGTTCCCGAGAAATCCGCGCTTGTCAGGGCATAGTCCCGTACGGCGTCCAGGATCGAGATCCCGAAGGACAGGTTGATAACCGCACCTGCATCGTCAGGCAGCGGTGCGACCAACCCCTTCAATGCTGTGCGCGGTTCATCGTGAAACTTGAGATGAAGCTTGGTACCTGCTGTCGCCATCAATGCCGGCAGGGTCGTCACGGTTCTGGGCCTTACCAGTTCAAATATTTCCAGAAAATAGCTGCCAACCATTGGCTGGTCCGGGCGCAGTTTTTGCAGTGTCGGCCCGACCTGAAGGATACGCCCATCCTGATCTACCAAGGTGAACATTGGGCACAACGTCTCCAACATCCTGCCCAGTTGATCCAGATCCATCATCAGTTCCGCGCTCCCAGATCAAAGTGACGCCCCTCGGCAAAGGCGCTTTCGACCAGAACCATCGAGATGACGTCCACCCCGCCTTGATGCCCGGCATGCGTCAGAATCACGAGCGCGCCATAGTCGTCCGCCATTGCTCGCAGAATCCCGATCATGACATTGGCATACCCATCCAGCCCGGGATGGCAGTGCAGTTCGAATTCGGTGGGCGAGCGCTCCTGCAGTTCCAGGGCAGGCAACTCAAGGTCAGAGACCGCCAGTTTGACCCGATCGGCCAGATCATCCAAAGACTGCAGAAACTCGACATAGGTGACGCCGCCAAAGCGCAGAAGGCGCCGCAACCCTTCCATGTTGGGGTGTGAGACCAGATAGGTTCCGAGATCCTCCAGGAACTCGTCCCGCGAACGGTTCAGTTGATCGCAGACCACGTCCAGCAGGCGATATGACTTTTCCCGGTCGTAGACAAGCATCGCTTCGAACTCGGCGAACCCAAGTTCAGCGGCCTCGGTCGCCCGAAGCCAGCGCTCACGCCCATACGTCGCGCATACAAACGATTGAACTGCCTTGTTGATCAATCCGTGCATGAATGCCCTCAAAAAGGTTTCATGCCCGATCCCACCTCAAAGATCTTAACAAAGGCCAAATGCGGAAGTTCAAGATGGGGAAAATTAACCAAAATCTCAGACTGAGACATCCTGCCGTTCCAGCTGCCTGCCCGGTGGGGCGCTATCAGAAATCGGTCGGCGCGCCCCCTTCGGCTTTGCGCCGTGCGACGAAGTCAGCCAGTTCCTCTCGGATGGCTTCATCCATCGGCGGCGCCTCAAAACTGTTGATGATCTCCTTGAACATCAGATGCGCCCGTTCAGCTGTCCAGATCCCACCCGCGACTTCCCACCCCTCGTAGTTTTTCCAATCGCTCAGGAAGGGTTGATAGAACGCGGTGGTATAGCGATCCTGGGTGTGTTGGATGCCAAAGAAGTGCCCGTCGTTCCCGACCGCGCGGATGGCTTCCAGTGCGATTTCGTCTGGGCCTGTGGCGCAGATCTCGGACTGCATATACCTTTGAATTTGCTGCAATATCTCGCAGTCCATGATGAACTTCTCCGGGCTCGCGATCAGGCCACCCTCCAACCATCCGGCTGCGTGATAGACCATATTGGTCCCCGACTGCACCGCCGCCCAGAGTGAATTCGACGTCTCCCAGACGGCCTGGCCGTCCGGCACATTGGCCGCGCAGACACCGGACGAGCGCAAGGGCAGCCCATAGAACCGCGCCATCTGGCCGGTCATCTGGGTCGACCGGATGTATTCAGGCGTGCCAAACGCGGGCGCACCGGACTTCATGTCGACATTCGAGGTGAATGTCCCGATGACACATGGGATGCCGGGCCGGACGTACTGGAACAAGGCAATCGCACACAGCGCCTCGGCCAGCGACTGCGCAACTGCCCCAGACATCGTAACCGGGGCCATCGCCCCCGCCAACGTGAACGGCGTGACGACGATCGCCTGCCCCCGCCGGGCCAGACGCAGGCACCCGTCGATCATCGGGTGGTCGTGTTTCAGAGGCGAGGTCGAGTTGATGTTGGTGTACATGCGCGGTGACGCCTCGAATTCCTCGTGGCTGAGACCGCCTGCGATGCGCACCATTTCCATGACATCCTCAACGCGCTCTTTGCCCAGCGAATAGGCATGCATCGCCTTGTCCGTCAGCGTCAGTTTGTCATACAGGACATCCAGGTGCCGGACGCTGGCGTGCAGGTCAACTGGCTCGACCGGGTAGCCTCCGGCAAAGTGGATGCAGTTGAAATACTGCGTCAACTTCAACAGGTTTCGGCACATTTCCCGGTTGCCGGGTACCTTCTTGCCGATCTCCATGTCCCAGTAGTTCGGCGGTGACGAGACATTTCCGAACAACATCGTCTTGCCGCCGATCTCGATCGTGTGGTTCGGGTTGCGCGGCGTGATGGTAAAGGTCGACGGCGCCTTGGCGACCATTTCCATAACGAAGTCACGACCCATGCGCACGTTGTCGCCGTTGACGATGCATCCGGCCTCACGCAGGATCTCCAAGGCTTCTTGATTGTAGAACTCGATGCCGATTTCCTCGAGAATACGCATGGCACCGTCATGGATGGCTTCGACGCCCTCGGGGCCCAACGGTTCGGTTGGCCGGTCGATGTTGATCGGCGGATTCCATGGCATCTGGTCGATGACTGCCGCACCTCGGCGCGCTGCAGCGCCTGCGCGTCCACCACCCCTGCGCTTGCGAGTATTCGTGTCGGCCATCTGTTCCTCCGGCGTTTGTTACTCTCAAACAAGACCCGAAGTCCGGCCTCTGGCCGCTCTGTCTGCGACAGCCAAGGTCGGTTTCAACTCATGAACCGCCGATTTTCAGGCAAGGCGCTTTAACGAATGTTCAGCCAGCCGGGGATGTGGCTGATATCGGGAAGAACGACATCTGCCATCGGTGCAAGATCATCAACCTTGGCCAATCCGGTCAGAACACCGATCGTGGTCATGCCAGCCGCGCGACCGGCCTCCAGATCGTGCAGACTGTCGCCGACCATGGCGATCCGGTCCGGAGCGACGCCAACATGTTGGGCAAAGGCCAACAGCTGGCCGGGTCCGGGCTTGAACCCGTGGCCGCTGTCATACCCCGCGATGAAATCGAAATAGGCCTCGATCCCGACCGAGGCCAGGTGCCGTTTCGCCGGCATCTCGCCGTCATTGGTCGCAACACCCAGCTTCTTGCCGGCGTCTTTCAAGGATTGCAGAAACGGTGCAAGCGCAACGGCCTCGACCTGAGGCGCATGAGCAGACGCCGCATTCAGAGTCTGGATCAGATCCTCGCGGGACCAGCCGTCAAGGTCGGGACACAACGCGTCGGCGACCTCATCAACGGTCCCCGCGATCACGATACTGTCTTCGGAATAGGTCTCTGTCGCGAAGTCAAAACCAATACTTTTTCCAAGCACGGACGCACGCGCATTGTCGCCTTCGCTCAGACGCAGCAGCACCGCCTTGCCGAACGCCCCCCAGGTGGCGGCGAAATCAAACAGGGTTCCGTCCTTGTCAAAAACCAGCGCATCAATCGACATGCATTCTTGCTCCTGCGCGGACCCGTTCAGGTCCAATGAACATCCGCGCCGCCTGACAGGACGCTTCGGGCCTGTGCCGGTTGATCGTAAGGGACAGCGTTTGCGTCACAAAAGGCCAACACCCACGAATCGTCAAGCATCAGAAATTCCAGCACCGAAGCAAGAAACTCGGGCTCTGTGGCGCGGTCCCTCAGGTCATCCGTCGACGCGCCGGTCGAACCAAGGAAAACAGGCAACAATTCATCGTTCCCAACAAGCCACCCAAGCGCTTTCAAGGCCAGAGTTTCGGCGAATTCGGCAGAGATCGGCATGATCAGGCCCCGGTTCGAAGATTTGGAAAGGGTTTGTTAACCAGACTCATAAACACTTTGGCAAGGCATGCAATCTACGGTGAAAACAATGTCCGTGCAGGGAACCATCCTTGTCCTCGACGGGGTCTCGACCAATCGCATCATGCTGAAGGTGCAGCTGACGGCGGCGTGGTATCATGTCGTGCAGGGCGAGAAGCTGGCTGGTCTTGGGGCGTTGCTGCGGCGGACCCGGCCGGATCTGGTGCTGACGGCCCAGACACTACCCGACGGAGACGCCGGCGACGTCAAAAGACTGATGCTGTCCGTTCCGGCCCTGCAGGATGTCCCTGTGGTCGCGATTGCGCCTCAGAACGACCGGACCGCCCGGCTGCGGAACCTGTCCGAGGGGCTGGATGACGTTCTGGCCTATCCGTTCAAAGATACGCTGTTGCTGGCGCGTGTGCGAAGCCTGCTGCGCGCCCGTGCGGAAACTCAGGATCTGAAGAACAGTGGCAACCCTCAATCCGTGGGATTTGCCGAAGCCCCCGCTGCAATGATCGCGCCCAAGCGGCATGGTCAGATCGCCGTCTTGGCCCACACCGCACGCACTCGCACGCTGTGGCACAAAGCCCTGAGCGGACGAACGCAGCATTCGGTGTGCAGCCATACCCTGCCCAACCTCAGCGGCGTCTTGTCCGGCAACATACCTGACGCGATTGTTGTCGAACTGAACAGCGATCCATCCGGTCTGAACATGTTGGCCGACCTCAAATCCCGCACCGGCACCCGGCGAACCGCTCTGATCGGAATCATTCCCGATGACAACGCCACTCTTGCCGCCGAGGCCTTGGATCGTGGCGCCGATGCAATTTGCCTCGGAGGGTTCTGCCCTGACGAAGTATCTCTTCGGGTCGAGGCGTTGATTGCACGCAAGGCGCATGACGAGCAAATGCGCGACTCGTTGCGCCGTGGGCTTGAGGAATCGTGGATCGACACGCTGACCGGCCTGAACAACCGTCGTTTCGCACAGACCGCGATGGACCAATTGCTGCACAGTTCGGTGCACAAACAGCGGGGTTTTGCGATCATGCTGGCCGACCTGGACCATTTCAAATCCATCAATGACCGTTACGGCCACAGTGCCGGCGACAGGGTTTTGGTCGAGGCCGGAAACCGGATGAAACGTGCTTTCGGGCCTGACGGTTTCCTCGCCCGCATCGGAGGAGAGGAGTTCCTGTTCGGACTGCCAAACGCGACCCGCGAAAAGGCGCTCAGGAAGGCGGCCGATATTTGCAGCGGCGTCAGCAGCGTACCGATCGTCCTGGCGGACATTCCTGCCCGGCTTCCGGTGACGGTCAGCATCGGGCTGAAGGTGTGCGAGCCACCCTTCTCCCCACTTCCGGACAGCTCACTGTCAGCCGAAAGCCTGATCAAATGCGCGGACAAGGCGCTTTATGCGGCAAAACAGGCCGGCCGGAACCAGGTGTGGATGAAACAGAACGCGGCCTAAGCGGGTCAGTCCTTGCGTTTATTGGGATCCGGGCGCCGCTTCAACACGTCTTCCAAGCGGTCGGCATAAGCTTTTCGTTCTTCGTCGGACATGGCCGAAACCCGAGCCAGCCATTGCTCTTGCAGTGCCGCCTGGATTTCGTCATTCGCCCGGGCTTGTTCTTCCAGCAGGTTCTGGACTTCATCGCGGTCGAACGGAATGGCCCGCAGCGCCTTACCAAGCGCCTTAAAATCACGAGACCTTTTCTCGGCCCCGCGCCGATGCTTGTCAGCCAGATCGCCTCTCAGCGCCTTGCGTTCCGGATCGGGAAGAGCGCGGTACAGGGCAGGCCCAAATCCGGGAGGAACATCGTCCCGCACACCATGAAATCGCAGAGCAGTTCCGATGATCACCCCTGCGACCAGCAGGTTCAGGCCAAGGGAAACAACCAGCAGCACAGGCACCCAGCGCCGTGGGGGTTTGACGTCTTCATTCATTCCGCTTCCTCCAGAAACGCGGCCTCGAGACCGAGATTGGCGACCATGTAGGATGCATCCTGGGTCATTATGTAATTTGCCGGGTCCGGCAGAAAGGACGGCGCGGCAAAGCCGACCCATGCGCCAACCACGCTGGCCGCCGCAAGCCCACTGAGCGCCTGCCAGCCCCCGAGACCGGCAATGATATTGCCCAGAAACCCTTTTGATCTGGGTTTCGCTGTTTTTGTTGCCGCAAGCCGGATGGCCTCGGCATCCGTCAGGATACGAACGGCCAAATCGTCGGGCAGATCAACATGTGCCTGCCGTGCCTCGGCAAACAAAAGATCCAATTCTGTATCTTGGTCAGACATGGTCATACCCCAACTCTTCCTGACGGCCTGACAGTATGGCCGTCAACGACCGCTTTCCGCGGGCAACAAGACTTTCCACCGCTTCTACGGAAATCCTCATGATTCCCGCGATTTCCGGATTGGACAACTCCTCGATATGCCTGAGTATGACAGCTTCTCGCTGCCGTTCGGGCAATTGTGCCAAGGCCGCTTGCAACGCGTCCACGCGGGCGTTTTGCTGCATACGATCCACGACACTGGGCTGGTCGTCCTCAGGCTCTGGCACATCGTCCAATGTGCCTGCCGTTTTCTTTCGCCGCAGATCGACACACAGGTTCAAGACCACGCGGTACAACCAGGTCGAGATCTTGGCCTGCCCCGGAACCCAGTCCGCCGCCACTTTCCACAGCCGAAGCATCGCTTCCTGGGTTACGTCTTCGGCCTCTGCCCTGTTGTTCAACATACGCAGAGCAACCGAATAGCACCGCGGCCCCAACCGATCGGTCAGCAGGCGTGCTGCCTGAGCGTCGCCTTCGGCAAACCGTTTCAGCAACACGTCGTCGCTGCAGGCATCCGCGGCGACCGTGTCGCCGCGGACAGTATGCGCAGAGGACGGCACGTCCCTCATCCTGCGTCAGTTGTTGTCTGGGTCCGGGCGGCCACCCTTCTTGTGGTGCCGACCCATTCCATCCCGTGCATTGGCGAACTCCTGCTCGGACAGAGATCCGTTTCCATCCGCATCGAGGCGGTCAAACATCTTGTCAGCCCGGCGCGGTTTCGGCAACTCGTCCGTAGTCAGAAAACCGTCTTTGTCGGCATCATGACGCTCGAACATGTCGGAAACGCGGTCGTTTGCCTTCTTCTGGGCCTCGGCCTGCATTTCTTCGACGCTGATCTTTCCGTCACCGTCGGTATCGGCCGAGGTGAACTTCTGCAGGCGATGGGCCTCCATCTCGGCCTTGGTCACCTGGCCGTCACCGTTGGCATCCAGCTCCTGAAAGCTGACCGGTTCACGGTCGCGAGGTCCTTTGGCCAGCGCAGCCGTCCCGGTGACGGCAACTGCAGACAGAATGATGGCCGAGATAAGTTTTGCGCTCTTCATTGCTCGTTTCCTTTGTTGTCGCGGCCCTGTGCCGCTGCTTACATTCATTCAAACGCGGACCGGCAAAGTTTCCGTCGCTGTCCGCAAATTTTTTTCCGGCATTGAAACCTGCATTTCGGGTCAATATTTTTGAGAGGGTCGGTGCAAAGCGACGCACCCCCCTTTTCTGCGGGATGAAACAAGCGCAATATCCCCGAAATCCGAGCGCGAGTATCAAGATGACAGATCAAACCATCGACACCCTCCCTCAGGAGGAACGCCCCACGTGGCCCGCCATCGTGAAAGGGTTCCGGTGCAAATGCCCCAACTGCGGCAAAGGCAAGCTGTTGCATAGCTACCTGAAGGTGAATGATACCTGCGCAAACTGCGGTCAGGAATTGTTTCACCACAGGGCAGATGACGGGCCGGCCTATTTGACCATTCTGCTGGTCGGACACCTTCTGGCTCCGGCGCTGCATGTCACTTACGTCGGCCTGCGCCCGTCTCCGTGGGCCATGGCAATCGGCTTTTCGATCGCGTGCGTTGCGCTGTCGCTGTTCCTTCTGCCCAGACTCAAAGGAGCGGTCGTCGGCTTTCAATGGGCCCGGAAGATGCACGGGTTCGACGACAGCAAGTGATCCGTTAATGCAGCTGAGCCTCTCATGACCGTGGACAAATCCGCAATTCGCGACGCCGCGACGATCATCGTTTTGCGCGACCGTTTTCGAACCCCATCGATCCTGATGGGCCAACGTGGTGCCGCGGCGGCCTTCATGCCGAACAAGTTCGTGTTTCCGGGAGGTGCCGTGGATGCCGAGGACGCGCTAGTTCCGCTGGCCACTCCGGTACCGGAGATTTGCCGGCAACGGCTGAGCGATCAGGCCCCTGCCGGGCTGCATGTGCCACTGGCGGCGGCGGCAATTCGCGAGTTGTGGGAGGAGACCGGCCTTATCCTCGGTGCCCGGGATACCTGGCCGGGTCCGGTTCCACATGCCTGGACCGGCTTCGCGGAAAGAGGCTACATTCCGTCGGCTGAAGCGCTGCAGTTCGTGTTCCGCGCGGTTACCCCGCCCGGACGCCCACGACGGTTCGACGCCCGGTTTTTTCTTTTGGACGCAGATGCCATCGACGGAGATCTGGACGACTTCAGCCAGGCGTCAGATGAGCTGTCACATCTACAGTGGATTCCGTTGGAACAGGCGCGGGAGTTCGACTTGCCGTTCATCACCGAGGTTGTTCTGTCGGAAGTCGAGGCGCGCGTATCAGATACAACGCCCCCCGACTCTGTGCCGTTCTTTCTGAACAACGAAGAAGCCAGCCTGTTCCAGCGCCTCAAGGGCCACCCGATGCCCGAAGCAGACTGAGCCACCCTATTTCATTCGGCTTACCACAACTGTGACTTCGGGCTTTTTGCCGATTTCGATCTGCGAACTTTGGCGAACGATGCGACGCATGGCTTCTTCCAGCTTGTCATCGTCACGCAGCGTTTTGACCTCAGCTCGCATCAGGAACTGGTTCAGGTCCTCTTCCAGCACCTCGATCAATCCGGCCCGGGACACCCCTGTTTCCGGCAGGCCCATGGTATCGCACCAAGGTTCGCCCAGTGGCTCGTCGTCTTCGTCCAGGATGACAGTTACGGTCACGTGCCCGTTCAGGGCCATGCGGATACGGTCCCGCACCACACCGTCCAGCGCGCCAATCTTGACGGAACCGTCCAGATAGGTCCGGCCGGTCTCGACATAATCCACGACCTCGGGCGCGTTCCCGGACAGATCCAGCATCGTTCCATTGACCGCCAGAACTCCGGCACGCCCCCCGGCCTCGGCCAGCTTGGCGTGTTCCCGCAGATGCCTGTGTTCACCGTGCATTGGAACGACGATCTGAGGATCGACCAAGGCGTGCATCTGCTCAAGATCGGGGCGGTTGGCGTGGCCGGAAACGTGATACAAGCCAGCGCTGTCATCGACCACGTCGACGCCTTTTTCGCTCAGTTGGTTCATGATGCGGATCACACCGCGTTCATTCCCCGGAATGGTCTTCGAAGAGAACAGGAACAGGTCGCCATCCTTCAGCTCGATCCCCCGGTACTTGCCACGCGCCAGCTGTGCGCTGGCCGCGCGGCGCTCACCCTGGCTGCCGGTGACGATCAGCATCAGGTTCTGACGCGGCAGATCCAAGGCTTCTTCGGCGCTGATCACGCGGGGAAAATCAGACAGGATACCGGTTTCGGTCGCAGCCTCGATCATACGGCGCATGGCCCGGCCCAACAGAACCACAGACCGACCCGCCCGCTGCCCGGCCTCGGCCAGCGTTTTGACCCGCGCGACATTCGACGCAAAGGTCGTTGCAACAACCATACCGGTCGCGTCCTCGACCAATTGGGTGATGGCCGGCCCGACCTCCGACTCCGAACGGCCGGGATGCGAGGAAAACACGTTGGTGCTGTCACAAACCAACGCCTTGACCCCGGGCTTGGCCACTTCGGCCCAAAGATCGGGATCAAACGGTTCGCCCACAACCGGATTGGTGTCCAGTTTGAAATCACCGGTATGCACTACACGGCCGGCCGGTGTATCGATCACCAGCGCCGCACTCTCGGGGATCGAATGCGAAACGGGCAGGAACCCAACCGTAAACGGACCAGCCTTGATCTGCTCGGGCCAGGCGGACACGGTGCGCACGGCTTCGAGCGGATGTCCGGCATCTTCCATTTTGCGGCGCGCGATATTTGCGGTGAAGGCACGCGCGTAGACCGGCGCGCCAAGGGCCTCATGGCAATGGGCCACGGCACCGACGTGATCCTCGTGCGCATGGGTGACGAAGATCGCCTCTAGCCGATCCGCACGTTCCTTCAACCAAGAAATGTCGGCGTAGATCAGATCGACGCCCGGCGTTGTATCCATGTCGGGAAAGGTCACGCCCAGATCGACCAGGATCAGGCGTTCCTGACCGGGTTTGCCATAGCCGTAGACATAGGCGTTCATACCGATTTCGCCCGCGCCGCCGAGCGGCAAGTAGATCAATCTTTCGCTGCTCATGCCGAGCCAGTATCCTTGTTGTAGCGATGGATCACGGTAAGCCCGTGCATCGTCAGATCGTCTTCAATTGCATCAAAGCCCACATCGGCCTGATCGAACAGCGGTGCAAGACCGCCGGTCCCTATGACCTTCATGGGCATTCCGTATTCCGCCTTGATCCTGTCGATCAAGCCTTCGATGAGGCCGGAATACCCCCAATACACACCTGACTGGATACATCCAACAGTGTTTGTGCCGATGACTTTCTCGGGTCGCGTCACGTCGATATGCGGCAGAGCTGCAGCGCCCTGGTGCAAGGCCTCGAGACTGAGGTTCACGCCGGGGGCGATTACCCCCCCGACATAGGCGCCATCGGCAGCGACCACATCGAAATTCGTGGCGGTTCCGAAATCCACCACCACGACATTCCCGCCGTGCCGATCAAATGCACCGGCCGCATTTGCCAGACGGTCAGGACCGGGAATCGTCCCCTCATCAACGCGCGGCGCCACCGGCAACTCGCAATCGGGCTTGCCCACCACCAGCGGCCGGCATCCAAAGAACCGGTCGGCAAAGACGCGCAGGTTGAACACCACCCGCGGCACGGTCGAGGCGATGATGACGTCGGTGATGTCAGCTTCGATCCCGTAGTGTTTCACCAAGGTCGAGTACCAGGTGAAGTAAGCGTCGGCCGTGCGGGCATGGTGGGTCGAGGTGCGCAGCGTACACAGGAATTTCTCGCCATCCCAGATCGAGAAAACGGTGTTCGTGTTGCCGCAGTCAATGGCCAGAAGCATATGCGCCCCTTTCAGAAATACACGTCTGCCGCCGGAATGCTGACGCGGCCCTTGGCGGTGTTTAGGACAAGGTTACCGCCCGCGTCCACCGTTTCAAAGGTCCCGACGGTTTCCGAAGCACCTGTGCGCGCGGTGATCACCTCGCCCAGCTTCGCCGCCCGAGCCAGCCACGCTTTGCGGATCGGTTCAAACCCGTAGGTGACAAACTGGTTTTCGAGCTTCGCGTAGGCATCGGCGAGTTCGGTCAGAAAATCCTCGGCGGACACCTGAGCACCGGTTTCCGACAGCAACGAAACTGGCCGCAGAGCCCCCTGCTCGACTGTCTCCGGAGCGGGCGCGTCCGCGAGGTTCACCCCGATACCGATCGCAAGATGGGATACGCCCCGCCGCTGCCCCGTGCTTTCCAGCAGGATGCCAGCCAGTTTCCCGCCGTTCAACAGAACGTCATTCGGCCATTTCAGTGCGAACCCCTGCGCGCGACCGGTGACCGAGACACAGGCATCAAAAAGCGCCAGTGCCGCCACAAAGCTGCGCAGGGCCGCCTGCTCTGGATTGCCCTCGGGCCGAAGCAACAAGGTCGCTGCCAGGTTGCCCTGGGGGTTGGACCACGCCCGGCCGCGCCTGCCACGCGCGGCGGTTTGATGATGCGCCATGATCCAAACCGGACCCGCAGCAGTGGGTGCGATCCGAGCAGCCTCGTTCAGGGTGCTGTCAACTTCCTGCAGGATATGCAGACCGTATCCTTGGGGCCAGGTGCTCATGCCAAAAAGGCCCGGCCTGATGGCCGAGCCCCTTTCCAAGCTTTATTGAACGGATCAGTTGACAAGTGTCGTCGCCGCGGCTGCCGCTGCGCCCTCGATCCCGAACTGGTAGACCACACCGATCAACATCAATGCGGCCGACCCCATCAGAGCAACCCACAATACCGGGGTCGAGCGGGTTTCGATCGGATCTTCATTTTCGTCGCCAAAATACATGTAGAAGACGATCCGCAGATAGTAGAAGGCACCGATCACCGAGGCGATTGCCGATACGATGACCAACCCAATCAGGTCAGCTTGCACACCGGCCTGCCAAACGCCAAACTTGGCGAAGAACCCCAGCATTGGCGGCACGCCGGCAAGGCTGAACATCAGGATCAGCACGGCCAGCGCCTTGCCCGGATCCCGCTTGGAATACTGGCGCAGGGCGTCGATGTCCGTCACCGGCTTGCCGTCGCGCTCCATCATCAGGATGAAGGCGAAGGTGCCGATATTCATGGTCACATAGATCGCCAGGTACATCAGCATCGCCTTGACACCCAATTCGGTGCCTGCGGCCAGGCCGATCAGCGCGTACCCCATGTGTGCGATTGACGAGTAGGCCATCAGCCGTTTGATGTCGCGCTGCCCGATGGCGGCCACAGCCCCCAGCAACATCGACAGGACCGAAAGCAGAACGATCACTTGCTGCCAGTCCGCGATGGCACCGCCGAATGCATCATGCAGAACGCGCGCGAACAAGGCCATCGCGGCAACCTTGGGTGCTGTTGCAAAGAAAGCCGTCACCGGAGTGGGCGAGCCCTCGTAAACATCCGGTGTCCACATGTGGAACGGAACCGCCGAAATCTTGAATGCCAGACCCGAGATCAGCAGAACAAGGCCAAACAGAAGGCCAACGGAGACGTCCCCGTGATGCACCGTATTGATGATGCCCGAGAACAGCGTCGTACCGGTGAACCCATAGACCAGAGATGCGCCGAACAGCAGCAATCCCGAACTGAGCGCACCCAGAACGAAATACTTCAGCCCCGCCTCGGTCGATTTGGCGCTGTCACGGCGCAGGGCCGCCACGACATACAGAGACAGCGACTGCAGCTCGAGCCCCATATAAAGCGACATAAGATCGCCGGCGCTGACCATCATCATCATGCCGACCGCAGCCAAAGCCACCAGCAACGGATACTCGAACCGCAACA
Organism: Ruegeria sp. CRTD044; assembly: GCF_059613485.1. Taxonomy (NCBI): domain Bacteria; kingdom Pseudomonadati; phylum Pseudomonadota; class Alphaproteobacteria; order Rhodobacterales; family Roseobacteraceae; genus Ruegeria; species Ruegeria sp. CRTD044. The sequence continues at coordinate 26,454 of NZ_JBXWSP010000016.1, forward strand.
GGTTCCGGCGCGCCATGTACTCCTGGCTCATGACCAGAACCGCGGCGGCAGATAGCAGAATTGCGACCTTTGCAAATCGGGCGAACCCGTCGTCGATGAACATGCCGTTGAAGGCCACGTTGGTCCCCGAGCCGTTCGACGCGATCCAGAACGACAGCGCCGCCATCAGTCCGGCCGTCGTCCAGACCAGAACCGGAGCCAGCGCATCCTTGCTGGTGTAGACAGCTCCGATCAGCGCCGCCATCGCATAGATCGCCAGAATGATTTCCGGCAGAATTACAGTGAGATCAGCCTGGATCATGTCTCCAAAGCTCCCTTAGTGCGAAGCGACCTGGGTCGCGGCCTCGGCCGCGGCCAGAGCCGTGTCATAGTTCGAAATCAGCGCGGCGGTCGAATTGCCGATCACGTCGGTGACCAGCGACGGATAGACCCCCAACAGGATGGTCATGACGATCAGCGGCGCAAAGATCAGGCGTTCGCGTGTGCTCATGTCGGTGATCGACTTGAGGCTTTCCTTGATCAGGTCGCCAAAGACAACGCGGCGATACAGCCACAGCGCATAAGCTGCCGAGAAGATCACACCGCTGGCCGCCACTGCGGTCACCCAGGTGTTGACCTGGAAGGTGCCCATCAGCGTCAGGAATTCGCCGATGAACCCGCTGGTGCCCGGCAGCCCCACGTTGGCCATCGTGAACAGCATGAACACAAGCGCATAGGCCGGCATGCGGATCACCAGCCCGCCATAGGCCTCGATGTCGCGAGTGTGCATCCGGTCGTAGATCACGCCGACGCAAAGGAACAGCGCGGCCGAGATGAACCCATGGCTGAGCATCTGGAAGATCGCCCCGTCGATGCCCTGCTGGTTCGCCGCAAAGATGCCCATGGTCACAAAACCCATATGCGCGACCGAGGAATAGGCGATCAGCTTTTTCATGTCCTCCTGCACCAGCGCCACCAACGAGGTGTAGACCACGGCGATGGCCGACAGCCACAGCACCAGATCGGTCATTACGGCCGAGCCGACAGGGAACATAGGCAAGCTGAAACGCAGGAAGCCATAACCACCCATCTTCAGCAGGATTGCCGCCAGCACGACCGAGCCCGCCGTCGGTGCCTGAACGTGCGCGTCAGGCAGCCAGGTGTGCACGGGCCACATCGGCATCTTCACCGCGAAGGACGCAAAGAACGCGAGGAACATCAGCGTCTGCATACCGCCGACAATGTGGACACCCAGCACGCTGAAGCTCTCGGACGAGAACTGGTGCGTCATGAGCGCGGCAATGTCCGTGGTGCCTGCATCCGCATACATAGCCACCATCGCCACCAGCATCAGAACCGAGCCGAGGAAGGTGTAGAGGAAGAACTTGAAGCTGGCATAAATCCGGTCCTTGCCGCCCCAGATCCCGATGATCAGGAACATCGGGATCAGCCCGGCCTCGAAGAACAGGTAGAACAGCACCAGGTCCAGCGCCATGAATACGCCCAGCATCAGCGTTTCCAGCAGCAGGAAGGCGATCATGTATTCCTTGACCCGGTCGGTCACGTTCCAGCTGGCCAGAATGGTCAGCGGCATGATGAAGGTGGTCAGCAGCACGAACAGAACGCTGATGCCATCCACACCCATCTTGTACTTCAGGCCCAGCAGCCATTGCCCCTCTTCCACCATCTGAAAGCCGGTGTTCGAGGGGTCGAACTCGGTATAGATCCCGATCGAAACAAGGAAGGTCACTGTGGTCGCAACCAGCGCGATCCACTTGGCATTGCGCTGTGCGGCCACATCGTTCCCGTGCAGGAACAGCGCCATCAGACCGGCAGAAATGGCCGGAATGAACGTTACAATGGATAGGATATTGTCCATCAGTTTACGCCTCCGCCGATCGACATCCAGGTGACCAGGGCGGCGATCCCCAGAACCATCCAGAAGGCGTAAGTGAAGATGTAGCCCGTCTGCGCCTTGCCTGCGAGGCGGGTAAAGAAGGGAACGACGCCCATTGCTACTCCGTTCAGGAAACCGTCGATCGTCTTGCCGTCACCGCCCTTCCACAGGAACCGGCCCAGGGCCACGGTCGGTTTGACAAGGATCGCGTCGTAGATTTCGTCAAAGTACCACTTGTTCTTGAGGAACAGGTACAGCGGACGCTGGTTCTCGGCCAGGCGGCCCGGCAGCGCCGGGTTCACGATGTAGAACAGGCAAGCCAGTCCAAAGCCCAGAACCATTGCGATGAACGGCGAGACCTTGACCCATTTCGGCGCCGCATGCGCGTCGTCCAGAACATGGTTGTCCGGCGCGATGTACAGCGCGCCCTCGCCCGGTTTGCCGACAAAGGCATAGTGGTGATCTCCGTCCTTGGCCTTATCGTCGTGCGCAGCTTCGTCGCTATGGGATTCGGTGGCATGCGTGTCGTCGCCATGGTCATCGGTCTTGGCATGGTCACCGGCCTCGGCATGCGCCTCGGCAACCGGAATGCCGTAGAACTTGCCCACCTGATCGGCGTGACCGAAGAAGTTGTTGTACCAGATCATGCCCGCGAACACGGCGCCCAGCGACAGAACACCCAGCGGCACCAGCATGACCATCGGGCTTTCATGCGCGTGCTCATGCGTGTGCTTGTCGCCTCGCTCCTCGCCATAGAAGGTCAGGAAGATCAGGCGCCAGCTGTAAAACGAGGTCATCGCGGCGGCGATCACCAGCGCCCAGAAGCCGAAGGCCGACCCGCCGGCATAGGCGCTTTCGATGATAGCGTCCTTGGACAAGAAGCCGGCAAAGCCGATCGTGGTCAGCGGGATGCCGACACCGGTGATGGCCAGCGTGCCGATCATCATCGCCCAGAAGGTATAGGGGATCTTCTTGCGCAGGTTGCCATAGTTCATCATATCCTGTTCGTGGTGCATGGCGTGGATCACCGAGCCCGCACCCAAGAACAAGAGCGCCTTGAAGAAGGCATGCGTGAAGAGGTGGAACATCGCCGCCGAATACATGCCCACGCCCGCGGCCACGAACATGTAGCCCAGCTGCGAACAGGTCGAATAGGCGATCACGCGCTTGATGTCCGTCTGCACCAAGCCCACAGTCGCGGCAAAGAACGCGGTGGCAGCCCCCAGCACGGTGACGAACCCGGTTGCACCCGGTGCGAACTCCATCAACGGCGACATGCGGCAAACCAGGAACACGCCGGCCGTCACCATGGTGGCCGCGTGGATCAGCGCCGACACGGGCGTCGGGCCCTCCATCGCGTCCGGCAACCAGGTGTGCAGGATCAACTGCGCCGATTTGCCCATCGCACCGATGAACAGCAGTACGCAGATGACCTCGATCGCGGTCCATTCGCCCCACAGGAAGGTCAGTTGCGTTTCCGCCAGCTGAGGTGCAGCGGCAAAGATATCCGAGAAGTTGATGCTGTCGGTCAGGAAGAACAGCGCAAATATCCCAAGCGCAAAGCCGAAGTCGCCCACACGGTTCACGATGAACGCTTTCATCGCCGCCGCATTGGCCGAAGGTTTGCGATAGTAGAAACCGATCAGCAGGTACGACGCGACGCCCACGCCTTCCCAACCGAAGAACATCTGTACGAGGTTGTCGGCCGTCACCAGCATCAGCATGGCGAAGGTGAAGAAGGACAGATAGGCAAAGAAGCGCGGCTTGTAGCTTTCGCCCTCGCGCCACTGCGGGTCGTGATCCATGTAGCCGAACGAATAAAGGTGCACGAGCGCCGAAACCGTGGTGACGACGATCAACATGATGGCGGTCAGCCGGTCCAGACGAACGGCCCACGAGGTCGAGAGCGAGCCGCTTTCGATCCAGCGCATGATCTCGATCTGCTGGGTCTGCCCGTCAAAGCTGAAGAAGACGATCCACGACAGCAGACAGGCCAGGAACAACAGGCCCGTTGCCGTCCACAGCGCAGCCTTTTCGCCGATGAACTTCCAGCCAAAGCCGCAGATCAGCGCGCCCACGAGCGGGGCAAAGAGGATTGTGGTTTCCATGATCCCTTACCCCTTCATCATGTTGACGTCTTCAACCGCGATGGTACCGCGGTTGCGGAAGAAGCAGACCAGAATGGCCAGCCCGATCGCAGCCTCGGCCGCGGCCACAGTCAGCACGAACAGCGTGAAAACCTGCCCGACCAGATCGCCGAGAAAGCTGGAAAACGCCACGAGGTTGATGTTCACCGCCAACAGCATCAGTTCGATGCTCATTAGCAGGATGATGACGTTCTTGCGGTTCAGGAAGAGACCGAAGATGCCGATGACGAACAGCGTCGCCGCGACGGTAAGATAGTGTTCAAGTCCGATCATCGTCTCAAAGTCCCTGCCCCGGTTTCACGTCCTTCAACTCCATCGCCTTGGCCGGGTCACGCATCATCTGACCGACGATGTCCTGACGCTTGATGTCCTTGCGGTGGCGCAGTGTCAGCACGATGGCGCCGATCATGGCCACAAGCAGGATCAGGCCCGCCAGTTGGAACAGAAGGAAGTATTGATCGTAAAGGATGACACCCAGTGCCTCCGTGTTGTGGCGGTCGGCCGGGATCGGCTGGGCCAGATTGGCGGCCGCGCCTTGTGCGCTTTCCCAGGCGCCAAAGGCCATGACGAACTGCATAAGGATGACCAGCCCGATCAGCAGGGCCAAAGGCATGTAGCGCGCCATCTCGGCCTTGAGCTCGGCAAAGTCCACGTCCAGCATCATCACCACGAACAGGAACAGCACCGCCACCGCGCCGACATAGACGATGATCAGCAGCATGGCGACGAATTCCGCCCCCAGCAACACGAACAGCCCCGCCGACGACAGGAAGGCCAGGATCAGCCACAGCACCGAATGCACCGGCTGCCGGCTGATCACGGTGAACAGCCCGCCGGTGATGGCGCTGATGGCAAAGAGGTAAAAGGCAAATACGCTCATTGGTCATCTTCCTCGTTTTCGCCCATGGCCTCCTGCGCCAATTCCAGCGCCCGGGTCATGGCCGGAATGCCGGCAAAGACCGACATCTGACCGATCGTTTCCACGATCTCTTGTTTCTTGGCCCCTGCCTCGATGGCGTGGCGCACCGTCTGGCGAATGGCCGTATCGGCCTGTGCGCCCTGACAGGTCAGCCCGGCCAGCGTCAGCAACAGGCGGGTCTTGGCATCCAGTCCGCCCGGATTGACGGTGTTGCCGAACATCATTTCCATGACCTCTTTGGGCATGGTCGGCCACAGCGCCTCGAAGCCGCGCATCGCGTCGACGGGCGAATAGCTCTCCAGCGCCGGATTGAACGCCTTGGCCATGTCATGTGCCTGTCTGAGCATCTGCTCGAATGGGTTTTTTGCCGGATCGCTCATCGGTAGGGCGCGTCCAGTTCTAGGTTGCGGGCGATCTCGGCTTCCCAGCGTTCACCGTTGTCCAGCAGCTTCTGCTTGTCATAGAACAGCTCTTCGCGGGTTTCGGTGGCGAATTCGAAATTCGGCCCTTCGACGATGGCATCGACCGGGCAGGCCTCTTGGCAGAAGCCGCAGTAGATGCACTTGGTCATGTCAATGTCATAGCGCGTGGTACGGCGGCTGCCGTCTTCGCGCGGCTCAGCATCGATTGTGATGGCCTGTGCGGGACACACAGCTTCGCACAGTTTGCAGGCGATGCAGCGCTCCTCGCCGTTGGGATAACGGCGCAGGGCGTGTTCACCGCGGAACCGGGGCGACAGCGGACCCTTTTCGTGCGGGTAGTTCACGGTGGCCTTGGGCGCGAAGAAGTACTTCAGCCCTAGCTTCATGCCGACCCAGAAATCCTGCAGAAGGAAGTATTTGGCCGCGCGGGTATAATCGATATTTGCCATTGTCAGCCTCCTACGCTCCAGCGGGCGAATGCACCCCAGAACCAGTCGAATTTCGCCGCAAAGGCCACGAATACCACCCACACCAGGCTGAACGGCAGGAACACTTTCCAGCCCAGCCGCATCAGTTGGTCGTAGCGGTAGCGGGGCGTGATTGCCTTGACCATCGCGAACAGGAAGAAGAAGAACGCCATCTTGGCGACCATCCACAGCACACCATCAGGCAGGCCGGGGATCGGCGACAGCCAGCCGCCGAAGAACAGCAGCGTGGTCAGGGCGCACATCAGGAAGATGGCGATGTATTCGCCCGCCATGAACAGCAGGAAGGGCGTTGCCGAGTATTCGACCTGATAGCCTGCGACCAGTTCCGATTCCGCTTCGGGCAGGTCGAATGGCGGGCGGTTGGTTTCAGCCAAAGCCGAGATGAAGAACAGGAAGACCATTGGGAAATGCGGCAGCCAGTACCAGCTGAAGAACCCGAACGAGCCATCCTGCGCCCGCACGATGTCGCCAAAATTCATCGAGCCCGTCGAAATGATCACCCCGATGATGATCAGGCCGATCGAAACCTCATAAGAAATCATCTGCGCGGCCGAGCGCAGCGAACCCAGGAACGGGTATTTCGAGTTTGACGCCCATCCGCCCATGATAACGCCGTAAACCTCGAGCGAGGACACTGCGAACACGTAAAGGATGGCCACGTTGATGTCGGACAGGACCCAGCCGTCATTGAACGGAATGACCGCCCAGGCGATCATGGCCAGTACGAACGACGTCAGCGGCGCGAGGATGAACACAGTCCGGTCGGCGCCGGCAGGGATCACCACCTCTTTGACGACGTATTTCAGCGCGTCCGCCACCGATTGCAGTAGGCCATAAACGCCAACCACGTTGGGGCCGCGACGCATCTGGACCGCGGCCCAGATCTTGCGGTCGCCATAGACCAGAAACAGCAGCGAGATCATCACGAAGGCCACGACGGCCAGCACCTGCGCCAATATGATCAGGGCTATTCCGCCTGGGGTGTCAAAGAATTCAGCCATTGGTCCTCACACCGTGGGTATTCCGTTTTCCGCTGCCATCGCGAGGCCCGACCGGCCGGTCGGAGACTCGCGTCGCCTGCGATTGGTTTGGCGAGTTGGTGTAAACAGCATCCGCTGCCTGCACGCCACCTTTTTCCTTCATTTCATTCGGCAAAACACACGACCACGCCCCTCGTATCTCCTCTCGGAAAAACGAGCTCGGGCTTCCGCCCTCTGTGCTGTTTATGGTCGTCGCAAGCCTCATTCCGCAGCAATCTTTTGGTCACCGCGCGCCTTGGCCAGCGCCGAAAGCTCGGCCATCAACTGCGAGGCACGTGCGATCGGGTTGGTCAGATAGAAATCCTTGATCACGGTCCGGAAATCGGCCTGCCCCAAAGGTCCGGCCTCGATTGCCTGATCTTCGTTCTCGGGCACTTGGTCGATCTCGGCCAGATGCGGCACTGCTTCGATCAGCTTTTGCCGCAGCTGGGCCAACGTGTCATAAGGAAGTTTCTCGCCCAACTCCGCCGAAAGCGCCCGCAGGATCGCCCAGTTTTCCTTGGCTTCACCCGGCGCAAATCCGGCCCGCATCGCCAATTGAGGGCGACCCTCAGTGTTGACGAAGAGTCCGTTTTCCTCGGTATAGGCCGCACTTGGCAGGATGACGTCGGCGCGATGTGCACCGCGGTCACCGTGGCTGCCCTGATAGATGACGAACGGCCCCGCATCGATATCGACTTCGTCCGCGCCCAGATTGAAGATCACCTCGGCGCCGTCGATTGCAGCCTCAAGGCCACCCTCCGTCACTGCATCCACATCCATCGCACCGACGCGGGCCGCCGCAGTGTGCAGAACAAGCAGCCGACCCGACAGCGCGCGCGCGGCGGCCAAAACGGCCAGACCGTCTGCCTCGGTCACGGCGCCCTGTCCGACGACCACAACGGCTTCGTTGCTTGCCTTGGCCTTGGCCAGCGCATCGCGGTCGGTGCCAAGATGCTCGTAATCATAAGTCAGATCAACGGCCGGGCCGATCAATTTAACATCGGCGCCGGCCAGCCATGCCTTGCGGATGCGCGCGTTCAGCACTGGAGCCTCGTCGCGCGGGTTGGTGCCGATCAGAATGATCTCTTTCGCCGTGTCGATCTCCTCGATCGTCACATTGCCGACATAGCCCGAACGGTTACCGATAGGCAGGCGGGCATTGTCGGTTCGGCATTCGACCGTGCCACCCAACCCCTCAATCATCTGCTTCAACGCAAAGGCGGCTTCGACAGGAACCAGATCGCCGATCAGGCCTGCAACCTTCTTGCCCTTCATCGCCGCTGCGGCGGTGGCCAAAGCCTCGGGCCAGCTGGCGGCGCGCAGGCGACCGTTTTCGCGAATATAAGGCGTGTCCAGACGTTGACGGCGCAGACCATCCCAGACGAAACGCGTCTTGTCCGAGATCCACTCTTCGTTCACGCCATCATGGTTGCGCGGCAGAATGCGCATCACTTCGCGGCCCTTGGTATCGACACGAATGTTCGATCCCAAGGCGTCCATCACGTCGATGGTTTCGGTCTTGGTCAGTTCCCACGGGCGTGCGGTAAAGGCATACGGCTTGGAAGTCAGCGCCCCCACCGGGCACAGGTCAATGATGTTGCCCTGCAAGTTCGAATCCAGCGTCTGGTTCAGGTAGGAGGTAATTTCCGCATCCTCGCCCCGGCCCGTCTGGCCCATCTGGTCGATACCCGCGATCTCGGTCGTGAAACGCACACAGCGGGTGCAGCTGATGCAGCGGGTCATGGCCGTACCAACCAGCGGACCCAGATTCAGATCATCCACGGCCCGCTTGGCTTCTTTGAACCGGCTGGCCGACATACCGTAGGCCATTGCCTGGTCCTGCAGATCGCATTCACCGCCCTGGTCGCAGATCGGGCAATCCAAGGGGTGGTTGATCAGCAGAAACTCCATGACCCCTTCCCGGGCCTTCTTGACCATGGGCGAGTTGGTCTTGACCACCGGCGGCTGGCCTTCCGGTCCAGGGCGCAGATCGCGCACCTGCATCGCGCACGAAGCGGCCGGCTTCGGCGGCCCGCCCACGACCTCGACCAGGCACATGCGGCAGTTGCCGGCAATCGACAGGCGTTCATGATAGCAGAACCGCGGCACCTCGACCCCGGCCTGCTCGCAGGCCTGGATCAGGGTCATCGCGCCATCGACTTCGATTTCTTTGTCGTCGATTACGATCTTGCGGAGGTCAGACATGGTCTAGTTCGCCCTCAAATACACGCCAATGGCGCTGTTTCGTTCGATTTCCTTGCGCCCCAGGGCACAGAATGTTTCAGCTTTTCCGTAGCTCACGCCGTTCTGCGCGAGGTACTTCTCGCCCTTGGCCCGCATCCGCGCCTTTTCGGAATTCGACTCGACGTAGGCCCGGATCTCACCGTCCGAATAACCCAGGCTATTGGCCTTGGACCGTAGGCTCCACATCACACCGATTGCCTTCATTCGCCGCCCACTGATCGACGGGCAGTATTCCGAGATCTCATTTGCGATGGCGATGTAGTAGAGCTCGTTGTCGATTTCCTTGACTTCGCGCAAGGGCGGCTTGGCGTCCGCCAAGACGGGCAACGCCGTCGCACAGGCAAATGCGGCAAGTTTCACAAATTTCATGACATATCCTTTCATCTTGGGTTGCCCAAGACGTCCCGCGGCACGGCTGTTATGCAATAACGGCCGCCCGATCAGCGCAGGATATGCAATAGCGCAGCTCATGGTCGTTGACAGGCTCCGGCAAATGTCAGGCTGTCGTTCTCGATGCGCAGGTTCTGCGGTTCGGTGTCAGGACCAACCTTCCACGCAATGCGGGAGGAACCGAAATTCTGAATGCAGAACCGGGTGCCCTCGTACCGACCAGCCTCGCGCGCGCCATCCAGCGAAGCCGACACGCCCTTGATCGTCACGGTGAAATCCGCAGGCGACCGTTTCTTGTCGACCGGCTTTGCCTTGGCCCGAAACGACTTGCCGTCAAACAGGATCCGGTCGCTTGTTGGCGCCGTCCCGCAGGCCGAGAGCAACATCAGCAGAACAAGCACGCCGACAGCCGGGCGACGCAGGTTCGCGGTGATATCAACTAGTGTGACGGCCATCAGAACGCAGCCACCAATGCAAGTATCCCAAGCACAAACATGCAGGCCCAGGCCACCACATACAGGACTGAACGAATACCGCTATGCGGTTTGCCAACGCCCTGAATGTGTACGACAAGCATCACCAGCCGCGCGACCAAGGCAATCGCGGCCAGCCAGTTCACCCAGACCGGGCTGGCGCCCAACAGAATGGCTGCCACAGTAACGGTCAGAAACGCGGGCAAAGTCTCGGTGCCGTTCAGGTAGGCACGGTTCAGGCGATAGGCCTTGTTGGCATAGTCCTGGTCGGGGGTCGCGCCGGGAGCCAGCCCTTTGCCCTGTTTCGCCAGTGCCGAAAACGGCGATAGGAACAAGACGACCAGTGTGAAAATCACCAAAGACGCAATCGCGTGGGAATACTCTGCATAGGCTTCCATCGTTGTCACTCCGCCGCCATCGCACCCATACGGCCCGATTTCTGAGCCTTGATGCGGTCTTCGATTTCTTCGCGGAAATTGCGGATAAGGCCTTGGATCGGCCATGCGGCCGCGTCACCCAGCGCACAGATCGTATGGCCTTCGACCTGCTTGGTCACCTCGAACAGCATGTCGATCTCTTCCAGTTCGGCCTCGCCGCGCACAAGGCGATCCATCACGCGCATCATCCAGCCCGTACCCTCGCGGCAGGGCGTACACTGGCCGCAGCTTTCGTGCTTGTAGAATTTCGACAGGCGCCAGATGGCCTTGATGATGTCGGTGGACTTGTCCATTACGATCACCGCCGCCGTGCCAAGCCCCGAGCCCAAATCGTTGCGCAGATAGTCGAAATCCATGATCGCGTCGCGCATGTTCTCGCCGCGCACGCAAGGCACGGACGAGCCACCGGGGATCACGGCCAACAGGTTGTCCCACCCGCCGCGGATGCCACCGCAATGGGTCTCGATCAATTCTTCAAAGCTGATCGACATCGCCTCTTCGACCACACAGGGGGTATTGACGTGACCCGAGACGGCAAAAAGCTTGGTGCCCGCGTTGTTCTGGCGGCCGAAACCGGCGAACCAGTCGGCGCCACGCCGCAGGATCGTGGGGACAACCGCGATGGATTCCACGTTGTTCACCGTGGTCGGGCAGCCATACAGACCCGCCCCCGCCGGGAAAGGCGGCTTCATGCGCGGCATGCCCTTCTTGCCTTCCAGGCTTTCGATCAGCGCGGTTTCCTCGCCACAGATATAGGCGCCTGCCCCGTGGTGCAGGAACAGGTCGAAATCCCATCCCGATCCGGCGGCGTTCTTGCCCAGCAGGCCCGCATCATAGGCCTCGTCGATTGCAGCCTGCAGTGCCTCGCGCTCACGAATGTACTCGCCGCGCAGGTAGATGTAGCAGGTGTGCGCATTCATCGCGAAAGACGCAATCAGGCAGCCTTCGATCAGCGTGTGCGGATCGTGGCGCATGATCTCGCGGTCCTTGCAGGTGCCCGGTTCGGATTCGTCGGCGTTGACCACCAGATAGGACGGGCGGCCATCGCTTTCCTTCGGCATAAACGACCATTTCAGGCCGGTCGGGAAGCCCGCACCGCCACGCCCGCGCAGGCCTGAGTCTTTCATCGTCTGGATGATCCAGTCGCGACCCTTTTCCATCAGGCCAGCAGTGCCGTCCCAATGCCCCCGGGCCTGGGCGCCCTTCAAGGTGCGCTCGTGCATCCCGTAGATGTTGGTAAAGATCCGGTCCTGATCCTTCAGCATCGCGTGTTACCTTCAGCTGTCCTGACGCATGCGCCAGAGTTGAAATATGTTGACGCCCGCATAGATGAACGCCGCGATCGCGGCGAAATCGAACAGCAGCGCAAAGCGTCCCGGCAGCTCCAGGGCCGGGCCGATGAACAGGGTCATGGCAAGCCACAACAGCATGGTCACCGCGATGACCACGCCGATATGTCGGCCCTTGCGGGCGATTGCCTGTTCCTTGTCCTTGTCCATCACACTCCGATGCCCGTATCGGGCACCGTCTCTCAGTCTTCGTAGGTGCCGACTTGCTTGGCACGTTTGGCAAATTCGGTTTCCTCACCAGCAGCCAGCTTGGCCGCCTGCTCGATCCAGCCATCGCGTTCGATCCGGCCCTTGAACTTCAGCCGGGAATCAACCCACGCCACATGTTCCGGCGTCCAGGCCGCGATCTGATCGAAGTGGTAGAACCCGAGCTCGTTCAGCGTCTGCTCGAGCTTCGGCCCTACACCTTTCAGCAGCTTGAGGTCGTCGGGCTTGCCCTCGCGCGCGCCGCTCAGCGTTTCGGGCTGAGCCTCAGCCGTTTCCGGCTTGGCCGCGGCGCCCTCGGGCGAAGATGGCTCGGCCTTGGCGGATTTCTTGGGTGCGGCCTGGCGGGCGGCTGGTTTGCCCTGCTCTGGCACCTTCGGCGGCTTGGGCGCGGCTTTCGCGCCGGCGGCCTTGCCATCCTTGCCCAACCAAGGCGTCAGCATCGGAACCTCGGTTCCGTCGATGCGCTTGACGGTATCGCCCAGTTCCGTGGCCAGTTGCACACTGGCATTGTGCTTTGCCTTGCCACCCTCGTAGTCCTTCAGGTTGGTCACCCCGCCCAGAGGCTCGGCCGCATAGCGCCCATTCTGGGGACCCGGCACCGGAACCTTGCCAGCGGCCAGTTCATCAATGATCCGACCAAAACTCTCGGCGGTCAGGTCCTCGTAATAGTCTTTACCGATCTGTGCCATCGGGGCGTTGGTGCAGGAGCCCAGGCACTCGACCTCTTCCCAGCTCAGCTTGCCGTCCGCCGACAGCTGGTGCGGCTTGGGCGCGATCTTTTCGCGGCAGACCGCGATCAGGTCTTCGGCCCCGCAGATCATGCAGGACGTGGTGCCACAGACCTGAATATGCGCAACGGACCCAACCGGTTGCAGCTGGAACATGAAGTAGAAGGACGCAACTTCGAGCACCCGGATGTACGACATGCCCAGCATGTCAGCGACGGTTTCAATCGCTGGACGGCTCAGCCAACCCTCCTGCTCTTGTGCGCGCCACAGCAGCGGGATGACCGCGCTGGCCTGACGGCCCTCGGGGTACTTGGTGATCTGCGCCTTGGTCCAGTCCAGATTGGCGGGTGTGAAGGCAAAGCTTTCGGGTTGTTCAGGGTGCAGGCGGCGGAGCATTAGCGGTCAATCTCTCCAAATACGACGTCCATGGTGCCAATGATGGCAGCGACGTCGGCCAGTTGGTGGCCCTTGGCGACGTGGTCCATGGCTTGCAGGTGCAGGAAACCGGGCGCACGCAGCTTGGCGCGGTACGGCTTGTTGGTGCCGTCGGCGACGAGATAGACGCCGAACTCGCCCTTGGGCGCTTCGACGGCGGCATAGACTTCGCCCGCCGGAACGTGGAACCCTTCGGTGTACAGTTTGAAGTGATGGATCAGGCTCTCCATCGAGGTCTTCATGTCCGAGCGTTTCGGCGGCGTGATCTTGCCGCGGGCCAGAATGTCGCCCGGGCAGTCGCGCAGCTTGGCGATGGCCTGACGGATGATCGACACCGACTGGCGCATCTCTTCCATCCGCACCAGGTAGCGGTCATAGCAGTCCCCGTTCTTGCCGACGGGGATTTGGAACTCAAACTCGTCGTAGCATTCATAGGGTTGCGCGCGACGCAGGTCCCAGGCCAGGCCCGATCCGCGCACCATCACGCCCGAGAAGCCGTATTGCTGGATATCCTCCTCGGTCACCACGCCGATGTCGCAGTTGCGCTGTTTGAAGATCCGGTTCTCGGTCAGCAGTCCGTCAATGTCGTCCAGAACGGCGGGGAACTCGTGGCTCCAGGTCTCGATGTCGTCCAGCAACTCGGGCGGCAGGTCCTGATGCACACCGCCGGGGCGGAAATAAGCCGCGTGCAGGCGCGCACCGCAGGCACGCTCGTAAAACACCATCAGCTTTTCACGCTCTTCAAAGCCCCACAGCGGCGGGGTCAGCGCGCCCACGTCCATCGCCTGCGTGGTCACGTTGAGCAGATGGTTCAAAACGCGCCCAATCTCGGAATACAGGACCCGGATCAACGAGGCCCTGCGTGGAACTTCGACGCCGGTCAGCTTTTCGATGGCCAAGCACCAGGCATGTTCCTGGTTCATCGGCGCCACATAGTCCAATCGGTCGAAATACGGCAGGTTCTGCAGATAGGTCCGGCTTTCCATCAGCTTTTCGGTACCACGGTGCAGCAGGCCGATATGCGGGTCGCAACGCTCGACGATCTCGCCGTCCAGCTCAAGCACAAGACGCAAAACTCCGTGCGCCGCAGGGTGCTGCGGGCCGAAGTTGATGTTGAAGTTGCGGATCTTCTGTTCTCCGCTCAGCGCGTCCGTGCTGCCGTCATCGTATCTTGAGCCGTCCATCAACGCCCTCGTTTCTTTTTCGCTTCGGCCCGAACCCGGACCTTTTCCGCCTCAAGCGCTTTGGCTGCGGCCCCCGCCAGCAGGACCCCCAGCGCACCCAACGCAATAAGTTCCCCCAGCAGCATGACCATCTCAGCGGCGCTCCAGTTCCTGCAGTTTCAACCCGACCCACCACAGCAACGCGATCGTGCCGAATGGGACTAGGCAGAGAAGGCACCAGTATTTGTTGATCCCGAAAAACGGCAAGATCTTCACCATCGGAATGATGGTCAGTGCAGAAAGGATCAGCCACCAGATGCCACCCATTGTCAGGTCTCCTGTTTTTCATCCCCCGGCAGAACATAGTTCGCACCTTCCCACGGGCTCATGAAATCGAACTGGCGATATTCCTGAACCAGCGAGACCGGTTCGTACACGACCCGTTTCTGCGCTTCGTCATAGCGGACTTCGATATACCCGGTGGTCGGAAAATCCTTGCGCAACGGATAGCCGCGAAAGCCATAGTCGGTCAGAATGCGACGCAGGTCCGGGTGGCCCGAGAACAGGATGCCGAACATGTCGAACACTTCACGCTCGAACCAGTTGGCCGAGGGGTGCACATCGACGATCGACGGAACCATGTCTTCCTCGCGCACCGAGATCCGGATCCGGATGCGCTGGTTCTGGTACATCGAAAGAAAGTGGTAAACCACGTCGAACCGTTTGGCGCGTTCGGGGTAGTCAACTCCGGTAATGTCGACCAAGGTAGAAAACTTGCAGTTCTGATCCGTTTTCAGAAACTCGACAAATTCCACCAGGCTCGAGGGCGCAACATCAACCGTCAGCTCGTCATGGGCCACGCTCCATGACAGAACACAGTCCGTGCGCTTGAGCTCGATATGCGTGCCGAGTTCCTTGAGTGCTTCGCTCATCTCGGTCCCTCCTCAGCGGACGATGGTGCCGGTGCGGCGGATCTTGCGCTGCAGTTGCAGCAGACCGTACAGCAGAGCCTCGGCCGTCGGCGGGCAGCCGGGCACATAGATGTCCACCGGAACGATGCGGTCGCAACCACGCACGACGGAATAGGAATAGTGGTAGTAGCCACCGCCATTGGCGCAGGACCCCATCGAAATCACATAGCGCGGCTCGGGCATCTGGTCATAGACCTTGCGTAGCGCCGGGGCCATCTTGTTGGTCAGCGTACCGGCCACGATCATCACGTCCGACTGGCGCGGGGATGCGCGCGGCGCGATGCCGAAGCGTTCGGCGTCGTAACGCGGCATCGAGGTGTGCATCATCTCGACCGCACAGCAGGCCAGACCAAAGGTCATCCAGTGCAGCGAGCCGGTGCGCGCCCAGTTGATGATGTCCTCGGACGAAGTCAGCAGGAACCCTTTGTCCTGCAACTCGGCGTTCAGGGCCTGGGTGGCGACTTCCTTGTCGACGCCAGCGGTGTTTGCACCCGTCATCACTCCCATTCCAAGGCCCCCTTCTTCCATTCATAGGCAAAGCCGATGGTCAGAACGCCGAGGAACACCATCATCGACCAGAAGCCGACATCGCTGATGTCCTTGAAGCCCACGGCCCAGGGAAACAGGAACGCAATCTCGAGGTCGAAGATGATGAACAGGATCGACACCAGATAGAATCGGACATCGAACTTCATCCGCGCATCGTCGAACGCGTTGAACCCGCATTCATAGGCGCTGACCTTTTCGGGGTCGGGATTGCGGACTGCCAGAACGACGGCGGCCAGAATCAGGACGATTCCAAGGCCCACGGCGACGGCCAGAAACACCAGGATCGGGAGATACTCCCGCAACAGCTCTTCCACGAGTGGCTCCTTTCCTGCGCATCCCGAACGAGACGCGCCGTCAATTGGCGTGTTGACTGGACATTCTCTATCCGCGCGGGGTCAGAGGGTCAACCGAGCAGAAGCGCGCATGGCACCGAATATTCGGCTTGCCAACGCCCAGCGCTGCACTAGGCGCAAGCCCTTGGCTTCAAATGGTCGCGGGCGGTCAAACCTTACTATTCCATGAAGGTTTTCGCTTGTCGAAGAAAGCGCTGATTCCCTCATTCGCCTCGTCCGTTTCCCATCGGTCGACCAGCGCCCGGATCGTGTGGTCGATCACCGCGTCGTCGATGCGCGGCCCGAGGTCCCGAACCAACGCCTTGGCCGAGGCCACGGCGCCCGGCGCACAGGACAGATAGGGCTGCACTTCGGCTTCTATCGCGGCATCCAACTCATCCGCCGGAACGGCCCGCGCCAACAGGCCAAGATCCACCGCCTCGGCCGCGTCGAACAGACGGGCCGACATGAACACGCGCCGCGCGCGGGCCTCGCCCATGCGGGCGATGACATAGGGGCCGATGGTGGCCGGGATCAGCCCTAGCCGGGTTTCGGTCAGCCCCATCTTCAGGCTGTCCACGCCGACGGCCACGTCGCAGACCGAGGCCATGCCCACACCGCCGCCAAAGGCGTTGCCCTGCAGCGCCCCGATCAAAGGTTTGGGCAGGGTGTTTAGGGCGTTCAGCATCTCGGCCAGCTTGCGTGCCTCGACAAAGCGGGTCTCGGGATCGGCGGCCATTTGAGCCTGCATCCAGCCCAGGTCACCCCCGGCGCAGAAGCTCTTGCCCGCGCCGGTCAGAACTACGACACGCACGTCGTTGGTTTCCCCCAGTTGCGCGGCGGCCCGGGTCAGTTCGGCGATCATCTGCGCCGACATCGCGTTGTGTTTTTCCGGCCGGTTCAGCGTCAGCGTGGCAACCCCGCGCAGGTCGGTGGAGATCGAGATGGTCTCAAACATATCAGCCTCTTATCCCGCCCGCATCGCGCGGGCCTTTTCCGCCGCTTGGTTCAGCACGGCGGCGTCCAGTCCGGTGTCATAGCCCAGCCGTTCGAGATGCGCGGCAACGGCTTCGGTGGCCACATTCCCGGCCGCGCCCGGCGCGTAGGGGCAGCCGCCCAATCCGCCCACGGCGGCGTCGAACACCCGGACGCCCAGCGCAAGAGACGCGTCGATATTGTCGATCGCCCGCCCGTTGGTGTCGTGGAAATGCCCGGCCAGACGGGTCGCGGGCACGTATTCACGCACCGCCAGCAGCATTCGTGCGATGCTGTCGGGTGTCCCCTGCCCGATCGTGTCGCCCAGCGAGATCTCGTAACAGCCGTGCGAGAACAGCAGGTCGGCCACCTCGGCCACCTTAGCGGGTGGCATCGGCCCGTCATAGGGGCAGTCGGTCACGCAAGAGACGTATCCCCGCACCGGCAGGTCGATATGGCGCGCCGCCTCAAGGATCGGGACGAACCGCTCGATGGATTCGGCGATGGTCGCGTTGATGTTGGCCTTGGAAAACCCCTCCGACGCCGAGGCAAACACCGCGATCTCATCCGCCCCGGCGGCCAGCGCGTCCTCATAGCCACGCATGTTCGGGGTCAGCGCGGCGTAGCGCACGCCGGGGGCGCGGGTGATCCCGGCCAGCACCTCGGCGCTGCCGGCCATTTGCGGCACCCATTTGGGCGATACGAAACTGGCCACCTCGATCCGGCTGAACCCCGCCCGGCTGAGGCAGTCGACCAGCGCGATCTTCTCGGAAACCGGGATTTCGCGCTTTTCGTTCTGCAGCCCGTCGCGTGGCCCCACTTCGAAAATCTCGACACGTTCCGCCATCGCGGTGCCCTCCTGTTCAGTCTCGGCCCGCCCCGTTCAGGGCGGGCGTTCAGGGTTTCAATCGTTTTCCAGCCGGACCAGCGCCGCACCGGCCTCGACCTGCGATCCGGCCTCGGCCAGAACCTCGGCCACGACACCGTCGCGGGCGGCCAGCAGCGAATGCTCCATCTTCATGGCCTCGAGGATGGCCAGCCGGTCGCCTTCCTTCACCGCCTGACCTGGCGCGGCGAACACCGCCTTGACCAGCCCGGGCATCGGCGCTTCGACCACGTTGGTGTCACCGGCGGCGCTGACATCGCGGTCCAGCGGGTCCAGCATCTCGAAGCTCACGCCATAGGCGTCGAACACGGTGACATCGTGGCCCGCAATCGCAACCGGAGGCATCGGCTGGCCGTCGATGATCCAGCGGCCGTTGACCCGTTCGGCGTTCACGCTGGTCCCGCCGACCTGCCAGTCCTGCCGGTCCGGCCCTGCGACCTGGACGTCCAGATCCAGAACCTCGCCGTCGCGCTTCAGCTGAAGCGCCCGGTGCAGCGGGGCCCAGAGGGTAAACCCGGTGTCCTCGGTGGGCTTGTCCAATCCGGTCGCGGCCATCGCCGCCGCAACGGTCATTGCCGGAGTGACGGCGGGTTCGCGCACCAGATCGTCCAGATCGCGGCCGATCAGCCCGGTATCGACATCGCCCGCCGCAAACCCGGCGTGCCGGGTCAGTGCGCCCAGGAAAGACAGGTTGGTGACGGTTCCCGCCACCTGCGTCCGGCGCAGCGCGCGGTGCAGTTGTTCCAGCGCCACCGCGCGAGTCGGGCCGTGCACAATCACCTTGGCGATCATCGGGTCATACCACGGGCTGATCGTGTCGCACGCCCGCACGCCGCTGTCGGCGCGGCAGCCGTGCGGAAACTCCAGATGGGTCAGGGTGCCCGTCGCGGGCAGGAACCCTTTGGGTACGTCCTCGGCATAGAGCCGGGCCTCGAAGGCATGGCCGTTGATCGACAGCTCGCTCTGCCGCTTGGGCAGGCTTTCCCCCGCCGCAACCCGCAACTGCCATTCGACCAGGTCGATGCCGGTTATGGCCTCGGTCACCGGGTGTTCGACCTGCAGGCGGGTGTTCATCTCCATGAACCAGAACCGGTCGGGGCGCAGACCGTCCGAGGCATCGACGATGAACTCCACGGTGCCTGCGCCCTTGTAGCCGATGGCCTCGGCCGCGCGCACGCCCGCCTGGCCCATCGCTTCGCGCATCTCGGGCGTCATGCCGGGGGCCGGTGCTTCCTCGATCACCTTCTGGTGGCGGCGCTGCAGCGAGCAGTCGCGTTCGAACAGATGCACGGCATGGGTGCCGTCACCAAAAACCTGAACCTCGATATGACGAGGCTTGGCCACGAATTTCTCGACCAGAACGGCATCATTGCCAAAAGCAGTCTTGGCCTCGCCCCGGGCGCTGTCCAGAGCAGCGGCGAAATCCGCCGGCCTCTCGACCAGCCGCATCCCCTTGCCACCACCGCCGGCCACCGCCTTGATCAGAACCGGATAGCCGATCGTGTCGGCCGCACCGGCCAGATGCTCAGGGTCCTGGTTGTCGCCGTGATAGCCGGGCACGACCGGGACGCCAGCCTGCTCCATCAGCGCCTTGGCGGCATCCTTCAGGCCCATCTTGCGGATCGCCTCCGCCGAGGGGCCGATGAAGGTCAGGCCCGCGGCCTGAACCGCATCGACGAAATCGGGGTTCTCGGACAGAAACCCATAGCCGGGGTGGATCGCCTGCGCGTCGGTATCCAGCGCGGCCTGAATGATCACGTCGCCTTTCAGATAGCTGTCGGCCGGAGCCGCCCCGCCAATATGTACGGCCTCATCCGCCATCTGCACATGTTTGGCGGACGCGTCCGCATCCGAGTACACGGCAACGCAGGCCACGCCCATCTTGTGCGCGGTTTCGATGACCCGGCAGGCAATCTCGCCCCGGTTGGCGATCAGGATCTTGTCAAACATGGCCGTTACCCTTTCCCTGCCAGATCTTCCACAAGGCGAAACCGTTCGCAGACCAACTCCATCTTTGGGTCGAAGCCGCCGTTTCGTTCGAAATATCTGCGATGATCCTCGCGCCAGCCTTCCAGGCTGTCGTTTTCGCCCTCGGCCAAGGCAAATGCCTCGTCCACATCGCAATAGCGCCGGACCGTCACATCGACCGTTTCGATGACCAGCGCGGGCTGCCCGTCCCAGTCCAAAGCGATGTCGCGGCGGCCTGCCTGCGGCATTGCCTCGCCACCCGCCGTAAAGTCACGCAACGCGCCACATGTCGCTGTCTTGCGCCCCGAGCGGACCAGAGCCAGCAACTCGTCGCACAATGCGCGGTTGTCGCCAAACTGAAAGGTCTCGGCCCCAGGATATCTTTCTTTCAAGCTCTCCAGCATCGAACCGCCCCTTCTACATCCGGAACACGCCAAAGCGCGTGTCCTCGATGGGTGCGTTCAGTGCGGCGCTCAGCGACAGAGCCAGCACGTCGCGGCTTTTGCGCGGGTCGATGATGCCGTCATCCCACAGCCGGGCAGAGGCATAGAGCGGGTGCGACTGTTCCTCGAACATCTCGAGCGTCGGGCGTTTGAATTCGACCTCTTCTTCGGCCGACCATGTGCCACCCTGCCGTTCGATCCCGTCGCGTTTGACTGTCGCCAGAACACCGGCGGCCTGCTCGCCGCCCATGACCGAGATACGGCTGTTTGGCCACGTCCACAGGAAGCGGGGCTGATAGGCGCGCCCGGCCATGCCATAGTTCCCGGCCCCGAACGAGCCGCCCACCAGCATGGTGATCTTGGGCACGCTTGTGGTGGCCACGGCGGTCACCATCTTGGCGCCATGGCGCGCGATGCCTTCGTTCTCGTACTTGCGGCCGACCATGAAGCCGGTGATGTTCTGCAGGAAGACCAAGGGGATCTTGCGCTGGCTGCACAGTTCGACGAAATGCGCGCCCTTCTGCGCGGCCTCGGAAAACAGCACGCCATTGTTGGCGATGATGCCGACGGGGCAGCCTTTGACATGAGCAAAGCCGGTCACCAGCGTCTCACCGAACCGAGGCTTGAACTCGTCAAAGCGCGAGCCATCGACCAGACGCGCGATCACCTCGCGGATGTCATAAGGGGTACGCAGATCGGCCGGGACAACGCCCAGGATTTCCTCGGGGTCATAGGCCGGGTCTTCGGGGCTGGCCCAATCCACCGTCTGCGGCTTGCGGCGATTGAGCGATCCCACCGCCCGGCGGGCCAGCGCCAGCGCGTGGGCGTCGTCCTCGGCCAGATAATCAGCCACGCCGGACAGGCGGGTGTGCACGTCGCCGCCGCCCAAATCTTCGGCGCTGACGACCTCGCCCGTCGCCGCCTTGACCAGCGGCGGGCCGGCCAGAAAGATCGTGCCCTGTTCCTTGACGATGATGGTCACGTCGGACATCGCCGGCACATATGCGCCGCCAGCGGTGCACGAGCCCATCACCACAGCGATCTGCGGAATGCCCTTGGCGCTCATCCGGGCTTGGTTGTAGAAGATGCGGCCGAAATGGTCGCGGTCGGGAAAGACCTCGTCCTGGTTGGGCAGGTTCGCGCCGCCGCTGTCGACCAGATAGATGCAGGGCAGATGGTTTTCCTCGGCGATCTCCTGCGCGCGGAGGTGTTTCTTGACAGTCATCGGATAATAGGTGCCGCCCTTCACGGTGGCGTCGTTGCAGACCACCATGACCTCTTGCCCCTGAACGCGGCCAATCCCCGCGATCACGCCGGCACAAGGGGCCGCGGCCTCATACATCCCATGCGCCGCCGTCGCGCCGATTTCGAGGAACGGAGACCCCGGGTCCAACAGGTTCGCCACCCGCCGCCGAGGCAGCATCTTGCCCCGAGACACATGGCGTTCGCGAGATTTCTCACCCCCGCCCATGCGCGCGGCCTCGGCGGCCTCAGAGATCTGCGCCAGCGCCTCAAGGTGCGCGGCACGGTTTTGCTTGAAGCCATCGGACGAGGGCAAAGCGGAAGATCGCAGCTTCATCTGGTATACTCTCTCAGAAATTCGCGAACGGGGTTTTCGCTGACGCCAAAGCTCTGCATGATGCGCGCATAGCCCTGCGACACGTTGCTGGAACAGACGGTGTCCAGCTTCTTGATTTCCGGCTCTTCGAGGAAATCCTCAAGGTCCCACATCGGAACCATGAAATAGTATTCGAACGGCTGCATCTCGGCCGCCATTTCCATCGCCTCGACGGCCTGGTCCTGTTCACCCCGGCACAGATAGGCCAGCGACAGGTTACGATAGGCGCTCCCGAGGCTCTCATAGTCGTCATCTGCCTCGTATTGGCTGACCGCAAGCTTGAGCCGCTCCACGACCTGACGGTCGAAATACCCGTCATCCGCCTGTGCCTCGGGCAGGAACATTGCGACATAGGCCAGCTTCTCGTCGTGCCAGCCGTCGGTCTGCATCTCGTTGCTGAAGACGCTGTGCAGCATCCGGATTTCCGGTTCGAATTTCAGGGTGCCGTCGGAATCGGCCACCGCATCCAGATAGTTGTCGTAGAACGCGATCCTGCGTTTGTCTTCAGCGTCCAGCCTCGCGACCCGATCGGCGATCTTGCGCAATTCCGAGATGGCCTCATCCGGGTAGCCGTATAAAACCAGAAGGTCGGCCAATTGCAGTTTTTCGATGACGGCGATCTTTTCTTCGACAGCCTTGTCGATCGTGTCGTGCATCCACGTTTCGAAATAGGTCTTTCCGGCCCACACAGCCCCGATGACCGCGATGACGGTCGCGCTGAACTCGATTCCGGTCCGGACGCTGGATTTATCTGCCATGGCATATCTCCTCGGACGCGCGACGTTTCAATTCCTTGCGAATGACTTTTCCCGTCACGGTCAAAGGCAAGTCTTGCACAAAAGCCACCTCACGCGGGTAGGAATAATGCGCCAGACGGTCCTTGACCCAATCCTGCAGCTCTTGTTCCGAAGTCTCAGACCCCGGTTTCAGCACCACGTAGGCCTTCACGATCTCGGTCCGCAGCGGGTCGGGTTTGCCGACCACGCCCACGGTGGCCACCGCCGGATGGGTCAGCAGGCAATCCTCGATCTCGGCGGGGCCGATGCGGTACCCGGCCGAGGTGATCACGTCATCCTCGCGGCCGACAAAGCGCAGATAGTCGCCCTCCCACATACCGCGGTCACCGGTGATCAGCCAATCGCCACGAAACTTCTCGACCGTGGCCTGCGGGTTGTTCCAGTATTCCAGCAGCATCGAGGCCGAGCCGCGCCGGATGGCCACGTCACCCTCGGCGTCGGTCGGGTTGCCTTTGGCGTCGATCACCGCGACCTCGTGCCCCGGAACCGGCTTGCCGATACAGCCGGGGCGCGCGGCGAAATCCTCGGCACAGGACGAGACGACCATATTGCATTCGGTCTGGCCGTAGAATTCGTTGATCGTCAGGCCAAAGGCCCGCTCTCCCCACGCCAGCATTTCCGCGCCCAGCGGCTCGCCGCCCGAGGCCACGGACCGCAGACCGGGGATCGTCATGTCCGAGGCCTTCAGCATCCGCAGCGCCGTGGGGGGAAAGAACACGTTGCGCACGCCGCCGCGAGCGATCAAATCCGCGCAGGCCTCGGGAGTGAACTTGTCGAGCCGCGCGGCGACGACCGGGATGCCCAGCGCCAGCCCAGGCATCAGCACGTCGAACAACCCGCCGATCCAGGCCCAGTCGGCCGGCGTCCACAGGCAGTCGCCCGCGCGCAGATGGTTGTGGCTGATCGAAACGCCCGGCAGATGCCCGGTCAGCACCCGGTGCCCATGCAGCGCGCCTTTGGGTTTGCCCGTCGTGCCCGAGGTATAGATCAGCACCGCCGGATCCTCGGGGCCGGTGTCAGCAAAATCCACGGCGGGCCCGTCCGCCCCCAGCTCGGACACGATCAGCGGCTGCGCCAAATCGCCCAACATATCGGCGCCCTCGCCGTCGGTCAGCACATACCCGGCCCCCGCATCACCGATGCGCGAGGCCAGGGCATCGCGCTTGAACAGCTTGAACAACGGCACCGAGATTGCCCCGATCTTCCAGATGGCCAGATGCGCCGCCGCGCACCACGGCGACTGGCTGAGCAGCACGCCG
Source organism: Ruegeria sp. CRTD044 (assembly GCF_059613485.1). Lineage (NCBI taxonomy): Bacteria > Pseudomonadati > Pseudomonadota > Alphaproteobacteria > Rhodobacterales > Roseobacteraceae > Ruegeria > Ruegeria sp. CRTD044. Next base: position 50,552 of record NZ_JBXWSP010000016.1, read on the forward strand.
ACCCGGTCGCCGGGTTGCACGCGGCCCAGCAACCCGCGCGCCAGCCGGTCGGTCATTAGTTCAAGTTCACCATAAGTGATCTCGGTCGTAGCCGCGGAAGACAGATCGAGTATCGCCACCTGCTCAGCGGGCCGCGAGAGACACTGGTGCGCCATGTTCAGCCTGGGCGGTATGTTCCAGCTGCCACCAGACCGCAAACCCGGTATGAGCTCAGCGGGACACATGGCGTTTTTCCCTTATATTTATACAGGTTGCTGCGCCAAGTTGAATATCGAACATCGTCGAAACTTGATGCAGATCAGAGTGGGCGCCCCGTCCTGCGGGCATGGTCGGCTTGCACACAAAACCGAAGGCAAGAACATGACCAGCAAACTCGCCATCCTCACCCTTTCCACCGCGTTGGCCGCTGTTTCGGCCCCCGCATTCGCCCAGTCTCAGGGGGACTGGACCGTTGGTGTCGGTATCGGCTACCTCGACCCGAAATCCGACAACGGGTCCCTCGCCGGCTTCAGCGCCGACGTCGACTCGGACACCCGCCCGATCTTCACCGCCGAGTATTTCATCCGCGATAATCTGGGCATCGAACTTTTGGCCGCAACGCCGTTCAGCCATGACATCACGTTGGGCGGAAGCGTCGACGCGGGCAGCGTCAAGCACCTGCCGCCCACACTGTCGCTGAACTACCACTTTGCAACCAACAGCGCTTGGAAACCCTATGTCGGCGCCGGTTTGAACTACACCGTGTTCTTTGACGAGGAATCGCCGCTGGGCGATCTGAAGGTCGACGACTCGTTCGGCGTGTCGCTGCAGGCCGGTCTGGACTACATGGTCACGGACAAGGGCGCGGTTCGCCTGAACGTCCGCTGGTTCGACATCGACTCGGACGTCACCCTCAACGGAGCAGACATCGGCAAGGCCGAGATCGATCCGTGGCTGGTTGGCGTGTCCTACGTCCATCGCTTCTGATCCCTTGATCGGAAACGCCTCGCCGTGACCTCGTCGGCGAGGCGTTTTTCTTCAAAGCATTTTGTTCATCAATTCGCGGCCGATCAGCATCCGGCGGATCTCGCTGGTGCCCGCTCCGATCTCCATCAGCTTGGCGTCGCGGAAGATCCGGCTGACCGGCGCATCCGCCAGGAACCCGGCCCCGCCCATGGCCTGAACGGCCTGATGCGCCTGCACCATCGCCTGCTCGGAGGCGTAAAGGCAGCACGCCGCCGCATCCTGCCGGGTTACATCGCCCCGATCACAGGCCTTGGCGACCTCGTAGACATAGGCCCGAGCCGAATTCATCGCCGTGTACATGTCGGCGATCTTGCCCTGCATCAGCTGGAAGGTTCCGATCGGCTTGCCGAACTGCTTGCGCTCGGCCAGATAGGGCATAATCTCGTCCAGGCAGGCCGCCATGATCCCGGTGCCGATCCCGGCCAGCACCACACGCTCATAGTCGAGGCCCGACATCAGCACCGCAACGCCCTTGCCTTCTTCGCCCAGCACGTTCTCGAACGGCACCTCGACATCTTCAAAGACCAGTTCGGCCGTGTTCGAACCGCGCATGCCCAGCTTGTCGAAATGGGGCGAGGTCGAGAATCCCTTCATGTCCTTCTCGATCAGGAAGGCGGTGATGCCCTTGGAGCCAGCCTCCGGGTCGGTCTTGGCATAGACAACCAGCGTATCGGCATCCGGACCGTTGGTGATCCAGTATTTGTTGCCGTTCAGGCGGTAATGGTCGTTGCGCTTTTCCGCCCGCAGCTTCATTGACACAACATCCGACCCCGCGCCGGGTTCCGACATTGCCAGGGCACCTACGTGTTCGCCCGAAATCAGGCGCGGCAGGTATTTCTGCTTCTGCTCTTCAGTGCCGTTCAGCTTGATCTGGTTGACGCAGAGGTTGGAATGCGCCCCGTAGGACAGCGCCACCGATGCCGAGGCGCGTGCGATTTCTTCAACCGCTATCGTATGCGCCAGATAGGTCATTTCGGCGCCTCCATACTGTTCGGGAACGGTTACGCCCAGCAGACCGAGTTCACCCATTTCCTTCCACAGCTCGTTAGGAAACGCGTTCGTCTTGTCGATCTCGGCCGCCATCGGCTTGACCCGCTCCTGCGCCCAGCGGTGCACCATCTCGCGCAGCGCGTTCACATCTTCACCCAGATCGAATTGCATTGTCGCCGTGAACATCCGCGCTCTCCTCTTTCGCGTTAATGAACAGCTGTTCAATAAACTGATACAGACCTTTCTCCGCGCGGTCAATCATCGCGTGACCCATTTGAAAAAGCCGCCCCTTGGGCGGCTTTTGCAGGGTTCGAGCGTGCGCCGCATGGCGCACTCGATTGAATTACTGTTGGAAAACGGCGCCGACCTCGGCGCGGATGATGCCGGCAATCAGGCCGCAATCGTCCAGCGAGAAGGTCAGCGGAACGCGCATGTCGATGATCCCGCGCAGAATCCGGTCGGTCTCGGGCATCCGCTCCGACTCGGCATAGCGCCAGCTGTCATAGCGCGAGGTGAACCCGGTTGGCTCGGCCCCGCCGAACCATTTCAGCTCGACCCCGCGATCTGCGCAGCGCCGCAAAACCTCGGCGATTTGCTCAGGCGTCCACTCCAGCAGCAGGAACTGGATCGACGAGCCGACATAGCTCTCCTCGGCGGGCCGCTCGACGATGGTCAGGCCGGGCGTGCCGCGCAGGCCCGACTCGATCTCGGCATAACGTTCGTTCCAGCGCCGCACCTGCCGATCCAGATCGCGCAATTGGGGCCGCAGGATCGCCGCGCGCAGATTGTCCATCCGCCCCGACACGTTCGGCGTGGTGTACTTGATCCGCTCGAACACCTCGGGACCCGGCGCCGCAAGGTGGCGTTCATACAGCATGTACGAGCCCGAAAGCATTGTGGCCTTGGCCGCCTGCATCTCGTCATCTGTAACCAGCAGACCACCCTCGCCCGAGTTCACATGTTTGTAGGTCTGGCAGGAATAGCAGCCGATCGCCCCCTGACGGCCGGACAGTTGCCCGCGCCAGGCGGCGCCCATCGTGTGGGCGCAGTCCTCGATCACCGTCACTCCGGCGGCGTCGCACATCTGCATCAACCGGTCCATGTCACACAGATGCCCGCGCATGTGGCTGAGCATCAGAACCTTGGCGCGGTCCAGCTTGGCTTCCAGATCGTCCAGATCGATGGTCAGCCCCTCGGTCACGCCCACGAAAACCGGGCGCGCATTGACAGAGGCGATCGCCCCCGGCACCGGGGCCAGCGTGAAAGCGTTGGTCAGAACCGCATCCCCCGGCTGGACCCCCACGGCACGCAGGGCCGTGGCCAGCGCATAGCCGCCCGAGGACACGGCCAGACAGTATTTCGCGCCCATCTGCGCGGCAAATTCCTGTTCCAACAGGGCGGTTTCGCTCAACTCTCCGGGGGCCACGTTGTAGCGGTGCAACCGCCCGTGACGCAGAACGGCCAGCGCAGCCTCGATCGCCTCGTCGGGGATCGGCTCCTGCTGGGTGAAACTGCCAGAAAATCGCTCGGTCATGGCGTCGTTTGTGGGGCCAGTCGCAGCGCGGGTCAAGGGATCAGACCGCCGCGCTCACAAGCTCGGCGACGATTGCGGGCAGATCGTCGAAATGGTGCAGCAGCGCCTCGGGCTGCAGCGCGGCCATGTCATCGCCGGATGGGCCAAAGGTCACAAGGATCGAAGGCACCCCTGCGGCACGGGCCGTGTTCCTGTCGGTGTCCGAGTCGCCCACCAGAATGCAGTGGTCGGGATGCCCCCCGGCCCGGCGCGCCGCTTCGCGCAGCGGCGCGGGGTCGGGCTTGCGCACCGGCAGCGTATCCGCCCCCACCAGCGAGCCGAACAGCGCCCGCGCGCCCAGCCGCGTCATCAGCAGCTCGGCCAGCGCCTCGGGCTTGTTGGTACAGATGCCGACACCGTATCCGGCGGCCTTCAGCGCCTCGACCGCCTGCAGCGCGCCGGGATAGAAGGTGGTGTGGGTGTCGATCGCCTGGGCGTAAGCATCCAGAAGGACCGGGTAATAGGCATTCACGGTCTCTTCGTCATAGGCGCCCAGACGTTTCAGACCGTGGGTCAGCATCATCCGCCCCCCGCGCAAAGCCACCGCCGCATCCTGCCCGTGCACCAGCACATCGCCATGCCCCATCTGCCGGAAACAATGGTTCGCCGCCACCAGCAGATCCCCCGACGTATCGGCCAAAGTCCCGTCCAGATCGAAGATGACCGTGCGCATTCTGTCTCCTTGCTCGGCAGTTTTCCGCCATGTCGTGTTGCAAACGGCAATCTTGTTTGATGGCCGAACGGCTTGCGCCCCTGCCCCCAGCGGATAAAACGGACCGCGACAAAACAAAAGAGAAAACGCATTCATGAGCACTGCCCTTGTCATCCTTGCCGCCGGAAAAGGCACCCGGATGAATTCGGATATCCCAAAGGTTCTGCACCCGATCGCCCAGGTTCCGATGCTGGTGCACGCCATGCGCGCCGGGTCGGTTCTGGCACCCGAACGCACGGTCATCGTCACCGGCCACGGCGCTGAAGCGGTGGCCAAGGTCGCGCAGGCCGAGGATGAAGACGCCCGCATCGTCGTGCAGGACCAACAGTTGGGCACCGCCCATGCCGTCGCCCAGGCGCGCGCGGCTTTGGACAGATTCACCGGCGACGTGGTCGTTCTGTACGGCGACACCCCGTTTCTGCAGCCCGACACGTTGGAGCGCATGATCGCCGCGCGGGCTGACAACGATCTGGTGATCCTGGGCTTCGAGGCCGCCGACCCAGCCCGGTATGGCCGCTTGGTGATGAACGGCGACGCCTTGGAGCGGATCGTCGAGTTCAAGGACGCTTCAGATGAAGACCGCGCCATAACCTTCTGCAACTCGGGCCTTCTGGCGTGTGACGCGGGCACTCTGTTCGACCTGATCGACGCGGTCGGAAACGACAACGCCTCGGGCGAATACTACCTGACCGACGTGGTCGAGATCGCGCGCGACCGCGGCCTGAAGGTCACCGCCGTTTCGTGCGACGAGGCGCAGACGCTGGGCGTGAACTCCCGCGCCGATCAGGCCGCTGCCGACGCCGTGTTCCAGGCCCGCGCCCGGGCCGAGCTGCTGGATCTGGGCGTCACCTTGATGGCCCCCGAGACGGTCTATCTGGCCGCCGACACGGTGATCGGCCGCGACACGGTGATCGAACCCAACGTGGTCTTCGGCCCCGGTGTCACGGTCGAAAGCGGCGCGACGATCCGGGCGTTTTCGCACCTGGAAGGCTGCCATGTCAGCCGCGGCGCCGTGGTCGGCCCCTATGCCCGGCTGCGCCCTGGGGCGGAACTGGCCGAAAACACCCGCATCGGCAATTTCGTCGAGATCAAGAATGCCGAGATTGCCGAGGGCGCAAAGGTCAATCACCTCAGCTATGTCGGGGATGCGTCGGTGGGCGCGGGCACGAATATCGGCGCGGGCACCATCACCTGCAACTATGATGGCGTGATGAAGCACCGCACGGTGATCGGCGAGAATGTCTTTGTCGGCTCGAATACCATGCTGGTGGCCCCGGTCACCGTGGGCAGCGGCGCGATGACGGCCACCGGCACCATCGTGACCCGCGACGTCGAACCCGACGCCCTGGCGGTGGGCCGCGCCAAACAGGAAAACAAGCCGGGCTATGCCCGCAAGCTGTTCGAGATGCTGAAGGCGAAAAAGGCACGCCGGGACAAGGGAGCCTGAGTAAATGTGTGGAATTGTTGGCGTATTGGGCAAGCACGAGGCGGCGCCCATCCTGGTCGAAGCACTGAAACGACTGGAATACCGCGGCTATGACAGTGCGGGCATCGCAACCGTAAACGGCGGCAAGCTGGGCCGTCGGCGCGCGGTGGGCAAGCTGGTCAATCTCAGTGACCTGCTGGTGCATGACCCCCTGCCTGGCAAGTCCGGCATCGGGCACACGCGTTGGGCGACCCACGGCGCACCCTCTGTCAGCAACGCGCACCCGCATCAGGCCGGGCCGGTCGCCGTGGTCCACAACGGCATCGTCGAAAACTATCGCGAGTTGCGGGCCGAACTGGCTGAGAACGGCATCGATTTCCAGACCGAGACCGACACCGAAACCGTCGCGTTGATGACGGAATTCTACATGAAATCGGGGCTGAGCCCGGTCGAGGCCGCCTTCAAGACCATCGACCGGCTGCAAGGCGCCTTTGCGCTGGCCTTCCTGTTCGACGGCGAAGATGACCTGATCGTCGCCGCCCGCAAAGGCTCGCCGCTGGCCATCGGGCACGGGGATGGCGAGATGTTCGTCGGCTCGGACGCCATTGCGCTGGCGCCGCTGACCGACCGGATCACCTATCTGGAGGAAGGCGACCGCGCCGTCGTCACCCGCACTTCGGTCGAGATCCGCAACGAGGCCGGTGAGATCGCAAATCGCGAGATCCGCAAGATCCAGCTGGATCAGACCCGGACCGACAAGGGCGGGCACAAGCACTTCATGGCCAAGGAAATCGCCGAACAGCCGGTGGTGGTGGCCGAGGCGATCCGCTCGTACCTGCCCACCGGCGGCGACCGGGTGGTTCTGCCGGACACTGATCTTGATTTCTCCAAGCTGGACCGCCTGACCATGGTGGCCTGCGGCACGGCCTTCTATGCCTGTCTGACCGCCAAGTACTGGTTCGAGCAGCTGGCCCGGATGCCGGTCGAGGTCGATATCGCCAGCGAGTTCCGCTATCGCGAACCGCCGATCACCGACCGCACGTTGGCCCTGTTCGTCAGCCAGTCGGGCGAAACCGCCGACACCTTGGCCGCGCTGCGCTATTGCGAGGGCAAGGCCGACAAGATCGTTTCGGTGGTCAATGTCCCCGAAAGCTCGATCGCGCGGGAAAGCGACGTGGCACTGCCCATCCATGCCGGGGTCGAGATCGGCGTGGCCTCGACCAAGGCCTTCACCTGCCAGCTGAGCGTTCTGCTGATGCTGGCGCTCAAGGCCGCGGCCGACCGGGGCACACTGGACGACGATGCGCTGGCCGATCACGCCGCCGCGCTGCGCGGCCTGCCGACACTGCTGAATGCCGCGCTGGACCAGGAGGAGGCGATCCGGAAATCCGCCCAGCGCCTGTCCGAGGCGCGCGACGTTCTGTTCCTGGGACGCGGCCTGATGTACCCGCTGGCCCTCGAAGGCGCGCTGAAACTCAAGGAAATCAGCTATATACACGCCGAGGGCTATGCCTCGGGCGAGCTGAAGCACGGCCCTATCGCCCTGATCGACAAGCACATGCCGGTGGTGGTCATGGCCCCGCGCGATGCGGTGTTCGACAAGACCGTGTCGAACATGCAAGAGGTCATGGCGCGCAAGGGCAAGGTCATTTTGGTCTCGGACGACGACGGGATCGCAGATGCCAAGGACGGGGTCTGGAGCACGATCCGCATGCCACATGCCCACGCCTCGGTCGCGCCGATCCTGTATTCGGTGCCCGCGCAACTGCTGGCCTATCACACGGCGGTCGCCAAGGGCACCGATGTGGACCAGCCCCGCAACCTGGCGAAATCCGTCACGGTCGAGTAAGCCGCCATGCCGGACAGCCCCCTGGACCAGATCAAGGCTCATGCCGACCCGGACCGGACCGCCCAGATGGCGGCCTATCACAAGGTCGACCGCCCCTATCTTGGGGTACCGAACCCGGTGCTGAATGATCTGACCAAAAGCTGGCGGCAACAGATGGACGTGGGCGCCCGCGTCGCGCTGGCCGATCAGCTGTGGCAGACCAACATTCACGAGGCGCGGCTGGCCGCCGCCAAGCTGCTGACGCAGGCGCGCATCCGCCCCGATCAGGCGGTTTGGGACCTGCTGCAAAGCTGGCTGTCCGATTTCGACGCTTGGGCGGTGGCCGACCATGCCAGCATGGCCATGCAAAAGCGCCTGTGGGCCGATCCGTCGCGGCTGGATCAGGTCGAAGGCTGGACGACCTCGGATCACATGTGGACCCGACGCGCGGCACTGGTCGCCACCCTGCCCTGGACCAAGCAAAACCACCCCAAGCCCGAGGACCTACAGCGCCGCGACCGCATCCTGGGTTGGGCCGCCAAGTATGTCCCCGATCGCGACTGGTTCATCCAGAAGGCGGTGGCCTGGTGGCTGCGCGACCTGTCCAAACACGATCCCAATCGGGTCCGGGCGTTTCTGGCCACGTACGGTGACGCGATGAAGCCCTTTGCCCGCAAAGAGGCTGGCAAGTACCTGAAAGATCAATTGGAATAAACGTCCAGTTCGACCAGTTCGTCAAACGGCACCAGCAGCGCACGCATCGCCTCAACCGATAGGCGGCTGCCGCCTGAGGACGCCGGCACAAGTGTGATATACGCCTGCGCGCCCGTCTTGGGTACGACCACCCGGCCATTGATCTCAGTTTCGACCAACGGCGTTTCAAGCCAGCGTCCGGGCTTGTTCGGATCGCCCAGTCCGGCAATCGTTGTCTTGGCGCCGGCCCATCCGGTGTTCACAGCCGCAACAGGCGTTGCTTCCACCTCTGCGGTCGCAGCGGCGGTTTCTGTCGCCTGCGCAGGCTCTGCATCCGGCGCGCGATCAAGGCCTTGCCGCACCGCATCACAGCCGGTCAGAAACGCAGGAAAAAGAACAAACAGGTATCGCATGCGACCAGCCTACCCCTGCCCGCGCCCGCGTTCCACCCCTCAAGCGCAGTTCTGACTTGTCGCAAGGCACCGTGCGCTTTACCTATTGAGCATGACTGCTCCGCTGATCGACCCGTTTGCCCGCGCAATCACCTATCTCCGCGTCTCCGTCACGGACCGCTGCGATTTCCGCTGTGTCTACTGCATGTCGGAGAACATGACCTTTCTGCCGAAGAAAGAGCTGCTGACGCTGGAAGAACTGGACCGGATGTGCTCGACCTTCATCCGGCTGGGCGTGGAAAAGCTGCGGATCACCGGCGGCGAGCCGCTGGTGCGCCGTGGGATCATGGGCTTCTTCGACTCGATGACCCGGCATCTGGACAGCGGCGCACTGAAAGAGCTGACGCTGACCACCAATGGCTCGCAACTGGCCCGGTTCGCCGACGACCTGTATGCCGCCGGGGTGCGGCGGGTGAATGTCTCGCTCGACACGCTGGACGAGGACAAGTTCGCCAAGATCACCCGTTGGGGTCGCTTGAAACAGGTCTTGGGCGGGATCGATGCCGCACAGAAGGCCGGGTTACGCGTCAAGATCAACGCGGTGGCCCTGAAAGGGTTCAACGAGGAAGAGCTGCCCAAGATCACCCGCTGGTGCGCCGAACGCGACATGGACCTGACTTGGATCGAGGTCATGCCCATGGGTGACATCGGCAACGAGGATCGGCTGGACCAGTACTGGTCACTGAAAGACGTGCGGGCCGAGTACGAAAACCTCTATACCGTCACTGGTCTGGCCGAGCGCACCGGCGGCCCGGCGCGCTATGTCCGGCTCGAGGAAACCGGGCAAAAGATAGGTTTCATCACACCGCTCAGCCATAATTTCTGCGAAAGCTGCAACCGCGTACGCCTGACCTGCACGGGCGAGTTGTACATGTGCCTGGGGCAAGAGGACATGGCCGACCTGCGCGCGCCCCTGCGCGACCACACCAACAGCGAAGAGCCGTTGGAACAGGCGATCCGCGCTGCGATTACCCTCAAGCCCAAGGGCCATGATTTTGACTATTCTCGCCAGAAGATCGACGGCCAGATGAGCCGTCACATGAGCCATACGGGCGGCTGACATGTCAGACTTGTCGGGGCGACCCACGGCGCTGTACCGTGTGTACTGCGCGTTGACGTCCATCGCCATGCCGTTGGCCTGGCGCACCGTTCGCGCCAAGCTGCAATCGGCGGGTGTTTCCGAAATACGTCAGCGCGAGCGGCTGGGCCATGCGAGTCTGCCCCGCACTGACGGTCGGCTGATCTGGTTCCATGCGGCCAGCGTGGGCGAAAGCCTGTCGGTTCTGAGCCTTATCAGGCGCATGAGCGAACGGATCGAGGATGCGCAGTTCCTGATCACCTCTGGCACCCCGACCTCGGCGGCGTTGGTGGAAAAACGTCTGCCGCCGCGCACCCGCCACCAATACCCCCCTCTGGACAGCGCCGGCCCGGTGGCGCGGTTCCTGGATCACTGGCGGCCCGATGCCGGCGTCTTTGTCGAAAGCGAGATCTGGCCACGACTGATCGTCGAGACCGCCCAGCGTGGGACACCACTGGCCCTGCTGAACGCGCGCCTGTCCGAGAAATCGGTGGCCGGGTGGAAGAAGCGCCCCGACACCGCCCGCTATGTTCTGAGCCAGTTCCGCCTGTTCCTGACGCAAAACGACCGCACCGCCGCAAACCTGATCGCCATGGGCGCGCCCGCCGATCTGGTGCAACCCGGAACCAACCTCAAGGCCATGTCCGATCCGCTGCCGGTGGATCAAGACACGTTGACGCAAATCCGCACCCAGATTGGCGCGCGGCCGGTCTGGATCGCCAGCTCGACCCATGTGGGCGAGGAGGAGACCGTTCTGGCCGCCCATGCCGAATTGCTGAACCGCTGGCCCGACCTGCTGCTGCTGCTGATCCCCCGCCACCCGGAACGGCGGGACGAGGTCTGCGCCCTGATTGATGCCGCAGGTCAAAGCCATGCTCTACGCAGCGCCGGGCAGCAGATCACCGACGAGACGCAGGTCTATGTGGCCGATACGCTGGGCGAAACCGGAACGTGGTACGCTTTGTGCCCGATCGTGTTTCTGGGCGGGTCGCTGAAAGAGATCGGCGGCCACAACCCGTTCGAACCAGCGCAGGCTAGCGCCGCGGTGATCACCGGGCCGGGTTACTACAATTTCGCCGAGACCTTTGCCCCACTGGTGGACAGCGGCGGCGCGGTCGAAGTCGCGTCGGCGCCAGAGTTGGCCAAAGCGGTCGAGCTTTGGCTGTCGGACAGATCGGCGCTGGCCGCAGCGCAAGCGGCGGCGCAATCCTGCGTGAACACCCAGAAATCGGCGCTGGATGCGGTTGTAGATACGCTATGCGACAAACTGGGTCTGGAGGACGCAGGCCGCTGACCGCAAGCAGCAGCGGGGGCCTGCGCCCCCGCCACGGTATCAGGCTGCGGGCATCCGCTGTTCGACGATCTCGGCCCACCAGCTGCACCCGGCAGGGATCGCCTCGTCGTTGAAATTGTATTCCGGGTGGTGAACCATCGCCGTGTCGCCATTGCCGACCAGGATATAGGCGCCGGGGCGCTCTTCCAGCATGTAGGCGAAATCCTCGCCGCCCATGACCAAAGGCGCCTCCTCGCAGGCCCCCGAAACCGAGCGGGCGACCTCGGCGGCGAACTCGGTCTGTTCGTCGCTGTTGATCATGACCGGATAGCCCCGGATATAGTTAACATCGGCAGCACCGCCGAATGTCGCCGCGACGCCCGAGCAGATTTCGTTGATGCGCTGTTCAGCAAGGTCGCGCATCTCTTTGCTCATGGTACGCACGGTGCCCTTGATCTGCACTTTCTGCGGGATCACGTTGAACGCCTTCGACGAGGTCTCGAACGAGGTGACCGAAACAACGACCTGATCGATCGGATCGGCATTGCGCGACGCGATGGTCTGCAACGCCAGAACCGCCTGCGCAGTCATGACAGTGGTGTCCACGGTTTCATGCGGTTTGGCGGCATGACCACCACGACCTTCGAACGTGATATCGAACTGGTCAGTCGCCGCGAAGAACGCCCCCGGCCGGATCGAGAAGCTGCCCACAGGCTTACCGGGCCAATTGTGCATTCCGTAGACTTCCTGAATGCCCCAACGCTCCATCAGGTTGTCTTCGCACATTTCGCGGCCGCCGCCGCCACCCTCCTCGGCGGGCTGGAAGATAACAACGACGGTTCCGTCGAAATTGCGCGTTTCGGACAGGTATTTGGCCGCCCCCAGCAGCATGGCGGTGTGGCCGTCATGGCCGCAGGCATGCATCGCACCCGGCGTTTTCGAAGAATAGTCCAACCCCGTCGCCTCGTGGATCGGCAAAGCGTCCATATCCGCCCGCAATCCGATCACCTTCCCCTTGGTGTCGGCCTTGCCCTTGATCACCCCGACAACTCCGGTGCGGCCAATCCCCGTGACCACCTCGTCGCAGCCGAATTCTCTCAGCTTTTCCGCAACCAGCGCACTGGTGCGATGCGTATCGAACAGAATTTCAGGATTCTCGTGAATATCACGCCGCCAGGCGGTGATTTCATCCTGCAATTCGGCAAAGCGGTTCTTCACTGGCATTTTCGTCTTCTCTCCTTAAAAATCTCAGGCCACCGGCATCCGGCGTTCGACCATTTCTGCAAACCACGAGCATCCGATCGGAATGATCTCGTCATTGAAATCGTATTCGGGGTGGTGAAGCCCGGCGCTGTCGCCATTTCCCAGGACTATGAAGGCCCCGGGACGTTCCTGCAACATGAACGAGAAGTCTTCGCCCCCCATCACCATCGGTGCCTCGGCACAACTGCCACCGACGGCAATTGCCGCGGATTCTGCATATCCAGTCTGCTCTTCCGCGTTGATCGTGACCGGAACGCCGCGCGAGTAGGTCACCGTGGCGGTGCCACCCATGGTCGCCGCGACACCTTGCACAACTTCTTTCAGCCGCTGTTCGATCAGGTCGCGCATCTCGTTCGAATGGGTGCGGACGGTGCCGCGCAGCCGGGCCGATTGCGGGATCACGTTGAACGCATTCGACGAGGTCTCGACCGCGGTGACCGACAGAACGGCCTGCAAGATCGGGTCGGCGTTGCGCGAAACGATGGTCTGCAGGGCCACGATCAGTTGCGACAGCATGACCGTAGTATCCACGGTTTCCTGCGGCTTGGCGGCATGACCGCCGCGGCCTTCAAGATGGATGTCGAACTCGTCCGCCGCCGCCAGCAGCGGCCCGGAGCGAATGGCAAACTGCCCGGTCGGCAGGCCCGGCACGTTGTGCATCGCATAGACTTCCTGGATGCCGAAGCGGTCCATCAAACCGTCCTGGCACATGGCTTCAGCACCGTTGCCGCCTTCTTCGGCCGGTTGAAAGATCACGATCGCGGTCCCATCGAAGTTTCGGGTCTCGGCCAGATATTTGGCGGCGCCCAGAACCATCGCAGTGTGACCATCATGGCCGCAGGCATGCATGGCGCCCGCAGTCTTGGAGGCATATTCCGCTCCCGTCTGCTCCTGCATTGGCAGCGCATCCATATCGGCCCGCAGGCCGATCACGCGGCCTTGGGTGTCGGTCCTGCCCTTGATCACGCCGACCACCCCGGTCCGGCCAATCCCGGTCACGACATCGTCGCAACCGAACTCTTTCAGTTTTTCCGCAACCAATGCGCTGGTCCGATGGGTATCGTAGAGAATTTCGGGGTGTTGATGTATGTCGCGCCGCCAACCGGTGATTTCGGGGTGCATTTCGGCAAAACGGTTCTTGATCGGCATGACTGTCTTTCCTGTTTCAGGCGATGGGCATTCGTCGTTCGACAAGCTCGGCGAACCAGCTGCATCCGGCCGGAATGGCCTGGTCGTCGAAATTGTATTCGGGATGGTGGCACATGGCCGTGTCGCCGTTCCCCAAGAAGATGTAGGCTCCGGGCCGTTCTTCAAGCATGTAGGCGAAGTCTTCCGACGGCATGATCGGATCCGTTGCGTCATTGACCTTGCCGGCCACCGCCTCGGCGGCTTCGGCGGCGAAGGCCGTTTCCGCCTCGGAGTTCACCGTCACCGGGTATCCGGGCGTCCAGGTCACGCGGGCTTTGGCGCCAAAAGCCGAGGCTGTGTCTTCGGCGATCCGACGTATGCGCTCCTCGGCGATGCTGCGGTATTCCGGGTCCAGTGTGCGAACCGTGCCCTGCAGCCGGACTGTGTGCGCAATCACGTTCGAGGCAACGCTGTCAGTTTCAAACGTCCCCACCGTCAGCACTACCCGCCGGATCGGATCAACGGTGCGTGACACCACCGATTGCAGCGCAACCACGATGTGCGATGCCACCAAGGTTGTGTCGATGGCTTCATGCGGCGCGGCGGCATGGCCACCCTTGCCGGTCACGACGATCTCGAACTCGTCCGACGACGCCAGCAGCGCGCCGGGCCGGATTGCGAACTCTCCGACAGGCAGGCCGGGCATGTTGTGCAAGCCGTAGACTTCCTGAATGCCCCAGCGATCCATAAGCCCATCGCGGCACATGGCCAGACCGCCGGCCCCGCCCTCTTCGGCCGGTTGAAAGATCAGAACCACCGCTCCGTCGAAATTTCGCGTCTCCGCAAGGTATTGCGCAGCGCCGAGCAAGATCGACGTATGCCCGTCATGCCCGCAGGCATGCATCTTGCCCGGCACGGTCGAGGCATAGTCCACTCCGGTCGCCTCGTTGATCGGCAAGGCATCCATGTCGGCCCGCAACCCGATCACGCGGCCCTGCGTGTCCGTTCGCCCTCGGATCACGGCCACGACACCGGTTTTACCTATACCCGGCGTGATTTCATCGACACCGAACGCCTTGAGCCGGTCGACAACGAAGCCGGCGGTTTCTTGCACGTCGTACATCAACTCGGGATGCGCATGCAGGTGCCGCCGCCACTTGGTGATCTCGGCGTGCATTTCGGCAAGTCTGTTTTTGACCGGCATGTTCAACTCTCCGAGCTTCTGACTGAAATCCTGAGTTTCCAGTGCCTATTTTGGGTCACGCCGCCAGTTTGTAGACCAGACGCTGCATGAAGTCATGGCCGGCGTTGAACTGAGCGATCGTGATGTATTCGTTCGGCTGGTGCGCCTGGGCGATATCTCCGGGTCCACAGATCACGGCCGAGTAACCGGCTTCCTGGAACTGACCGGCTTCGGTGCCATAGCTGACGACATGGGTTGCGTTGTCGCCCGTAAGGGCACGCACCAGCGTCTCGGCTTCGCCATCGGTTTCCGGGACCAACGCCGGAACGGCAAAGCTGGCCTTCACCTCGATATGGGCGTCCGGATGCACTTGCTGCATCTTCCTTTCCGCCACTTTTACCTGTTCCAGATAGGCTTCTTTCCAAGCCGATGCCTGCTCGCCGGGGACGACCCGGAAATCCATCATGAAACGGCAATCCTTGGCCGTGATGTTGTGCGCAGTGCCGCCCTTGATCATGCCCACGTGGCAGGTTGTCCAAGGAGGATCAAAGACTGCCGCGATGTCGCTGGGGTCTGCCGCCATGTTGATGTCGTTCTGGGCATTTGCCCAGTCGATCAGCGGCGCGGCATACATGATCGCATTGACACCGGTATGCATGATCGAACTGTGCACCTCGTATCCCACCACATGGGTATCATAGCCGAAACTGCCCTTGTGGCCGGTGACGGCTTGCATCATCGATGGCTCGCCCACCACCACGGCCGAGCCCTTGGGCAGAACCTCCTGCATGGCGACGATCATGGGCGGCGCACCGGTGCAGCCGACCTCCTCGTCAAAGCTCAGCGCCAATTGCAGCGGGCGTTTGACGTCGGCGTACTGCGCCTCGACCAGCGCCCAGATGGCGAGGGCGTCAAAGCCCTTCATGTCACATGTGCCACGTCCGAAATACTTGCCGTCCCGTTCGGTCACGACAAACGGGTCGCTGTCCCAGGGTTGTCCGTCCACCGGCACCACATCCGTGTGACCGGAAAGCACGACCGCGCCTTCCTCCCAGGGGCCGACATGGGCAAACAGGGCCGCCTTGTGCGGCTGATCCGGATCCGGCCATCGGTGGGCACGGATACCGTGGCCGTTCAGGTAGTCTTCGACCCAGTCGACCAGCGGCAGGTTGCTGTCGCGGCTGACGGTGGGAAACGAGATCAGCTTGGTCATGATCTCAAGCGGAGTCAGGCGCTGTGGCATGTGGGTCAGTAGCCGCTGTCGGTCGTCAGAATGAAGTGACCCGGCTCTACCTCTCGGTATTCCGAAGGCGCAGGCTCATAGCCGATTGGGTGAATTGGAGACGGGATCGGTTTGAAATTCAGATCTTTTTCCGTTTTGCGCTGATTGGGATCGGCGATCGGAACCGCCTTCATCAATGCCTGCGTATAGGGGTGCTGCGGGTTTTCAAATACACGCGCCCGTGGGCCCAGTTCGACGATCCGGCCCAGATACATCACACCCACGTGGTGGCTGACCCGTTCAACCACGGCCATGTCGTGGCTGATGAACAGATAGCTCAGCCCAAGTTCGGACTGCAATTCCATCATCAGGTTCAGAACCTGCGCCTGAACGGAAACGTCCAGCGCGGAAACCGCTTCGTCCGCAATGATCAATTTCGGGTTCAGGGCCAGCGCCCGGGCAATCGCAATTCTCTGCCGCTGCCCACCCGACATTTCGTGCGGGAACCGGCGCATGAAGCTTCGTGGCAGGTGCACCTTGTCGAACAGCTGTGCGACCCGGTCCTGCAGTTCCGACCCCGATGCCACGCCATAATTGCGCATCGGCTCGGCCACCTGATCAACCAACTGCATCTGCGGGTTCAGCGATGCGAATGGGTCCTGAAAAATCATCTGCATATCCAGACGGGCCTTGCGCAGGCCCTTCTGTTCCAGCTTCATGATGTCCACACCATCAAGACTGATTTCGCCGGCCATCGGCTCTATCAACCGCAGGATCGAGCGGCCGGCCGAGGATTTTCCACAACCCGACTCCCCAACAAGGCTCAACGTCTGCCCTCTGTTCAGGGTGAATGAGACATCTTCAACCGCATGCACATTCGAAATGGTGCGGCGCAGGATCCCGCCTTTGACCGGGAACCGCGTGGTCAGGTTCCGGACTGACAGCAAAACTTCCTCGGTTCCGGGAATCGGGGCGATCTTCTGTCCTTCGACACCCAACAACTTCATCGGCTCGGGGGCGGACTTTCCGCGCATCTCACCCAGCTTGGGCACCGCGGCCAGCAGAGCCTTGGTGTAGTCATGCTGGGGATTCTCGAAAATCTCGGTGACGGTACCCTCTTCGACCTTGTTGCCGCGGTACATGACGACAACCCTGTCAGCCATCTGTGCGACCACGGCCATGTCATGGGTGATGAACATGACCGCCGTGCCGGTTTCACGCTTCAGCCGATCCATCAGAGCGAGGATCTCGGCCTGGATCGTCACGTCCAGCGCCGTGGTGGGTTCATCGGCGATCAGCAACCGCGGCTCGCAGGCCATGGCCATGGCGATCACAACCCGCTGGCGCATCCCGCCAGACAATTCGTGCGGATACTGCTTGAGCCGCCGCTCGGGTTCGGGGATACGGACCTGTTTCAGCAGTTCCAAGGCCCGTGCTTCGGCCTGGGACTTGGACATATCCTTGTGAATCCGCAACCCTTCGGTCAGCTGTCGCCCAACCGTGAAAACGGGGTTCAGCGCCGTCATCGGCTCCTGAAAGATCATCCCGATTTCGTTGCCGCGAATCTGCTTCATAAGGTCCTGATCGGTCTTGGCTAAATCCAGCTCGGTTCCGTCGGTACGGTCGAAAATCAGCTGTCCGCCGGCGATCTCACCCCCGCCAAATTCAACAAGGCGCATCAACGACAGCGAAGACACGGACTTGCCCGATCCCGATTCGCCCACGATGCAGACGGTTTCGCCCGGACGGACCTCGAACGAGACGTCCTCGACCCCGACGACGGGCCCATCCTTGGTTTGGAATTCGACCCGAAGTTCCCTGATCTGGGCGATAGGCTGATCCAGCACGCGAGCGCTCCCCTTGGCTGCATGAGTGTTTTGGTTGCCAAACGCTAAGGCGGGCTGACAGGAAAAGTCAAACGCATTGCCAGTTTCGCTGCGGCAAGGCTTGCAATTTCTGCAAACTCTGTTTCGATAACCCGCGTAACCGTGCCGAGAATTTGGGCGTAGTGCGCAGACATTTGCGCAATTGCCTTTTGTTTCAGTGGCTTGAGCCCGGCACGGCAACGCCAAATCCGCAGGCCTTGCGGAGAAAATCGAGACACGAATGTGTCCAACAAGGAGTGTATGATGAAAATCAAAACCCTTTTGCTTGGTGCGATTGCAAGCACGGCGATGGCCCCGATGGCCATGGCCGAGCGCGGATCGGACGGCAACGTCAGCATCATCTATTGGCAAGCACCCTCGATCCTGAACCCGTTCCTGTCGGGCGGCACCAAAGACGTCGAAGCGGCCTCGCTGGTGATCGAACCCCTGGCACGCTACGACCAAGACGGCAACATGGTGCCCTATCTGGCAGCCGAAATCCCGACCGTCGAAAACGGCGGTGTGAGCGAGGATCTCACCTCGATCACGTGGAAGATCGCTCCGGGGATCACCTGGTCGGATGGCACGCCGTTCACCTCGGCCGACGTGAAATTCACCGCCGATTACTGCATGGACCCCGAAGGTGGCTGTGCGCAGGTGACCAAGTTCGAAGGCGTCACCAGCGTCGAAGCTGTGGATGATCTGACCGTCAAGGTCACTTTCGACAAGCCGACCCCGTTCCCCTACGGTCCGTTCGTCGGCGGCGAAAGCCCGATCATCCAGGCAGCTCAGTTCGCGGACTGCATGGGCGCGAAAGCTCCGGAGTGCACCGAGCAGAACTTCAACCCGATCGGCACCGGCCCGTTTGTCGTCACCGAGTTCAAGCCGAACGACGTGATCACCTTCAAGGCCAACGACAACTATCGTGACCCGGCGAAACCGGCCTTCGCAACCGTGACCTTCAAGGGCGGCGGCGATGCGACCGCGGCCGGTCGCGCCGTGATGGAAACCGGCGAGTTCGACTATGCCTGGAACCTGCAGCTGGCGCCCGAAGTGATCGCGCAGATGCAGGAAGGCGGCAAAGGCACTCCGGTGGCAGGCTTTGGCCCGCTGGTCGAGCGCATCATGCTGAACCAGACCAACCCGTCGCCCGAACTGCCGGAAGGCGAGCGTTCGACGGCCAAGCACCCGCACCCGTTCCTGCAGGATCCGGCGGTCTACAAGGCTATGTCGATGGCAATCGACCGCCCGCTGCTGGTTGAGATCGGCTATGGCCAGGCGGGTAAAGTGACCTGCAACTGGGTACCGGCTCCGGCTGCGTTCAACTCGACCTCGATGACCTGCGACACGCAGGATATCGAAGGCGCCAAGAAACTTCTGGATGATGCCGGCATCGTCGACACCGACGGCGACGGCGTCCGCGAGAAGGATGGCGTTCCGCTGAAGATTGTCTATCAGACCTCGACCAACGCCGTCCGTCAGGACTTCCAGGCGCTGATCAAGGAATGGTGGAGTCAGATCGGCATCGAAACCGAACTGCGCAACATCAACGCTTCGGTCTTCTTCGGTGGTGACCCGGGCTCGCCCGACACGTTCCAGAAGTTCTATGCTGACGTCGAGATGTACGCCAACACCTTCAACGGCACCGACCCGCAAAGCTATCTGGGCAACGGCCTGTGCGACAAGGCACCGCGTCCCGAGACCCAGTGGCAGGGTGAGAACATCAGCCGCTTCTGCAACGAAGAGTTCGACAAGCTGCACGCCCAACTGGCGCAGACCGCCGGTCTGGAGCAGCGCGCCGAAATCGCGAAGCAGCTGAACGACATCATGGTTCAGAACGGCGGCATGATCCCGCTGGTCCACCGTGGTCGTCTGTCGGCCCACGCCAACACTCTGGGCGGTGTCGTCCTGAACGTGTGGGACAGCGAACTGTGGAACATCGCTGACTGGTACCGCAAGACCGGTTCCTAAGCGCTAGCCTTGCACAGCCGCGTCCCGATCTGTATCGGGGCGCGGTCTTTCGCAAGTTCCACCAACAAGAAGACGCATATAAAGGCGCCTCTTAATGCTCAACTTCACCATTCGACGACTGATCCTGGCCGTTCCGACGCTCTTGTTCATCAGCCTCGTCATCTTCCTGCTGCTCGAGCTCGCCCCCGGCGACCCGATGGCACAGGTTCCGCTTACCGTTCCGCCCGAAGTCAAAGAGAAGATGCGCGAGGCGCTTGGCCTCGGCCAGCCGATGCATGTCCGGTTCTGGAAATGGATCGTGCAGTTCTTCTGGATCGAACCGCAGGTTCTGGTTGACCACATCTTTGGCACCACCTTTTCCGAAGGTGACCTGCGTGTGATTTCGTGGCAGACCCGCTCGCCCGTCATGGACATCGTCGTTCAGCGTATCCCGCAGACCCTGTGGGTTGTAGGCACCGCCTATGTGGTCGCCATCCTGATCGCCCTGCCCATCGGCATCTATTCGGCCTATCGCCAGTATTCGTGGTTCGACCAAATGGGTACTTTCGTGTCGATGGTCGGTTTCTCGGTTCCGCCGTTCTTCTCGGGGGTGCTGGTGATCGTGATCTTCTCGGTCCAGTTGGGCTGGTTCCCGTCGATCTATGACACGACGCATGTGGTCAATGACTGGGACAGCTTCGTCGTTCAGCTGAAACAGATGATCATGCCCGTGATGGTGCTGGCGTTGCAGATCACGGCGCAGCTCAGCCGGTTCATGCGCGCCTCGATGCTGGACAACCTGAACCAGGACTACGTCCGTACTGCGCGCGCCAAGGGGCTGAGCGAGTACACCGTCGTCATGGTGCATGTCCTGCGCAACTCGATGATCCCGGTGGTCACCGTGATCGCTCTGGGTATTCCGGCGATATTTGGTGGCGCGATCATCACCGAGCAGGTGTTCAAGGTGAACGGCATCGGCCAGCTGCTGATCGGCGCAATTCAGGCCAATGACCTCCCGATGGTGCAGACGCTGACCTTCATCTTTGCCGTGTTGATCGTCCTGTTCAACCTGATCGCAGACGTTCTCTACGGCATTCTGGACCCGAGGATCCGCTATGACTGATCACAATCAATCAGACACGCTGGTCCCTGATGAGGGCCTTGCGCCGGCCTCGACGGCCTTGCCGACTGCCGATGTAATGGAAGAACTGACCACCCCGCCCCGCAGCCAGTGGCGCGACGTGTGGGACCAGTTCAAGACCCACAAGGGCGCTATGATCGGCGCGATGCTGTTCGTCTTCATCGTCGCGGCCGTCTACCTTGGCCCGTTCCTGTGGACCATCGACCCGACCCAGATCGACATCCGTGCCCGCAACCAGGGGCCCAGCTGGGCCCACCCGTTCGGCACCGATCAGCTGGGCCGGGACATCATGGCGCGAATGATGTCGGGGGGGCAGACTTCGGTCTCGGTCGGCATCACTGCGATGCTGCTGGCGCTGTTCCTGGGGTCGTTCATCGGCGTGGTTGCCGGGTTCTTCAAACGGTTGGACGGGCCGCTGATGCGCCTGACCGACCTGTTTCTGGCCCTGCCGCTGCTACCGCTGCTGCTGGTGATGATGCTGCTGTTCCGCGAGCCTCTGTCCGCTGCGTTCGGGCTCGAGCGCGGGATCTTCATCCTGATCGTCTGCGCCATCGGCATCACCTCGTGGATGCCTACGGCGCGGATCGTGCGCGGCGACGTGCTGGCCATCAAGGAACGCGAGTTTGTTCTGGCCGCCCGCTCGATCGGTACCAGCAACACGCAGATCATCACCCGGCACATCCTGCCCAACGTGCTGTCGCCGATCATGGTGTCGGCCACGCTGGGCATCGCCACGGCGATCATCACCGAAAGCGCGCTGTCCTTCCTGGGGCTGGGCTTCCCGCCTGACTTCCCCACCTGGGGCCGGCTGCTGTTCGATGGTGTCGACTATCTGCAGCAATACCCCGAGCGTGTGTTCTGGCCCGGCCTGGCGATCTCGCTGACCGTTCTCAGCGTGAACTATCTGGGCGACGGCCTGCGCGATGCGCTCGATCCGCGGATCCGCGGACGCTGAACCAAAGTCAGTCGGCGCGCCTGAGCGCGCCGGCCAACACCACGATCACCACTGCCAGCGGCAGCAGGACGGCAAAGGCCAGCCGCAGTGACAGGATCCCCGCCAGAAGCCCGATCAGCGGCGGACCGATCAGCAAACCTCCGTACCCCAAAGTGGCCACACTGGCGATGGCCTGCCCCGGCGGGACATGCGGGTCGTTCGCGGCCCGGCTGAAAGCCAGCGGCATGATCACCGCATAGCCCACGCCCATCATCGCGAATCCAGCCAGCGCCCCGACCGCGCCCCCAGCCGATACCACCAGGAACACGCCGACGGCGGCGCAGGCTCCGCTGACCCGGGCCACCGGCACCGGGCCGAACCGGGCGATCACGAGGCCGCCCAGCAGCCGCACGGCAACCATGGACACCGAAAAGACGGCATAGCCCAAGGCCGCAACGCTTTCAGCCACACCCGTGACATCCCGCAGCAAGATGGCGCTCCAGTCAGCCACTGCACCCTCGCCCAACGCGCCGCACATCGCGGTCAGCCCGACCAGAACCAGAACGCCGCTGGGCAAGGCAAAGATCGTGGCGCCGTCGGACTGCACCCGCCGCGACGTCCATCGGACCCAGGACAGGGCAAGCGCGAGCGCGACGGTTGCCCCGCCAGCCAGCAGGAAATGCGGCAACACGGCAAGTTGCATCTGAACCGCGCCATAGCCGCTGAGCGCCCCTAGCCCGGCGCCGAGGCTCCACATCGCGTGGAACGAGGACATGACCGGTTTGGCATAGGCCTGCTCGACCTCGGCGGCCCAGGCGTTCATGGCCACATCCATCGAGCCGTGGAAGGCCCCGAAGATGAACAGGAAGGCGGCCAGCATGCCGAAGCTGTCGGCGGCCGCAAGAAGGATCAGTGATGCTGTGTACAGAACCGCGATCACCCGCGTCACCGTCACCGCGCCGAATCTGTCGGTCAGGCGTCCGGTGACTGGAAAGGAACACACCGCGCCGGCTGCCATGAACAACAGGCCATAACCAAGCTCCTCGTGGCTCAGCCCCAGACGGTCACGGACGGCCGGAATGCGCGAGGCCCAGATGCCGAACAGGGCGCCGTTCAGGATGAACATGGCGGCCACGGCCCGCCAGGCTGAAACCAATCCGATCATGAAACCTGCCCTGCCTGCGAAATATCTGCCTTGCAGCAATACAGGCGGCGCGCCGGTTGGCAAGCCGCGCTATTCCAGCTTGCGGCGGATGCGGCGAACGGCCAGCCAGACAAGCGCCACAACAGGCAGCGTCACGCCTGCGGTCAGCATCCCCTTGCTGATCCCGGCATTGGTCAACGGGTACAGCAGGTAACTGACCAGCGACACGGCGTAATAGCTGATGGCGACCACCGACAGGCCTTCGACCGTGTGCTGCAATCGCAGCGCCAGATCCGCCCGGCGGTCCATGCTCTCCAGCAAGGCCTGGTTCTGCGCGCTGCGCTCGACATCGACCCGAGTTCGCAGCAGATCACCGGCCCGAATGGCCCGGTCCGAAAGCGCCTGCAGCCGACGTTCGGTCGCTTTGACCGTGCGCATGGCCGGGTCATAGCGGCGCATCATGAAATCGGCGAATGTCTGACGCCCATGAAAGCGATCCTCGCGCAGCGCCTCGATCCGCTGGTGCACGATGGCCTCGTAGGCCCCAGTCGCGGCAAAGCGAAAGGCCGATCGCGCCGACAGAGTCTCGAGTTCGGTCGAGGTGGCCAGCAATTGCGGCAGCAGATCGTCTGGATGGGTCGTGTCCTTGGTCATTTCGCCCATCAGCTGGGTCAGTTGCCGGTCCAACTCGCCGATCTGGGGCATCAGGGCCTTGACCCGGGCAAAGCCCAACATGGACATCGCCTTGTAGGTCTCGATCTCGCACAGGCGCTGGATGATCCGGCCGGTGCGCCTGCGCCCGGTGCCCTCGGACACGAACAGAGCAAACCGCATGTGACCCGCTGGGTCGATGCGAAAATCGCTGGCGCAAATCGCCGAGTCGTCCAGCACCCGCGACACCGCCAGGCTTTCCGGCTCGAACCAGTCCGCCAGCGCGGCTTGCGTGGCCCCGTCATCCGGGCGCGGCACCACCCGCAGCATGATCGAGGTCACGCGCTGGCCCGGACTGGCCATCAGCCAGTCGGGGGGAAATACCTCGAAATCGGCGGGGTTGAAGGCACGCTCGCTGACATTCTGAGTAATGGCCGTGTAGGTCACGAATTCCGTGTGGTGTTCCCACTTCAACCAATGCCGCCCGATCTGGCCGGCATAGTGGGTGGCATCGGGCTGCGGATGCTGCGCCCCGTGGCGGTCCAACAGGTCGATCAGGTGGGCCATATCTTCGGCCCGGTCGCGCGCCACCGCGGCGACCGGCTTTTTGATCGCAAGGAAGACAACCGTGCACGGCGCCTGCGCCACGGGGAACGGCCGCGCGTGCAATTCATTGGCCAACGCATAGCGCAGCGGATGATCCTCGATTGGCGTCATGAACGGCTCCTTGTGTTCCGGGCACTATACGACACCGGAGGATTTCATCAATTCTCTTTTTATTTCATATACTTACGTGGATACCGCGGTATACAAGCCGGCTATCTCATTGATTTGGCTGCCAGAGCTCAATGGGATTGCCCTCGGGGTCGTGCAAGCGGGCGAATTTTCCGATCTCGCTGTTCCATTCGTCACGGGTCTCCACCTCGATTCCAGCCGCACGCAGTTGGTCGACCATGGCCGCCAGATCGTCGACTCGGAAATTGATCATCCATTGTTGCGCCGCATCGCCGAAATAGTCCGTATCCGCCGCGAATGGGGCAAACACCGTGTAGCCTTCGCGCTGCTTCCACGGGACCGGGTCATAGTGATTGACGCCCAGATGGGTCTCGTACCATTGCGACAGAGCCTTCGGATCGCGGGCGCGAAAGAACACCCCGCCAATGCCGTTTACCTTCTGCACGGAACACCTCCTGCCGATTGGGGTTGATACGGCATCATACCCTGAAACGAAAAAAGGCGCCCGCGAGGGGCGCCTTTTCCACGGATATCAGCCACAGATCAGTCGATCATTGGCAGCAGCTTGTCCAGCGACTGCTTGGCGTCGCCATAGAACATGCGGGTATTTTCCTTGTAGAACAGCGGGTTTTCGATGCCCGAATACCCAGTTCCCTGCCCGCGTTTCGAGACGATCACCTGCTTGGCCTTCCAGCATTCCAGAACCGGCATTCCGGCAATGGGGCTGTTCGGGTCTTCCTGCGCCGCAGGGTTCACGATGTCGTTCGAGCCGATGACGATCGCCACATCCGTTTCCGGGAAGTCGTCGTTGATCTCGTCCATTTCCAGCACGATGTCATAGGGCACCTTGGCCTCGGCCAGCAGCACGTTCATGTGGCCCGGAAGACGGCCCGCGACAGGGTGGATGGCAAAGCGCACATTCTTGCCCTTGGCGCGCAGCTTGCGGACCAGTTCGCTGACCGATTGCTGCGCCTGCGCCACCGCCATTCCGTAGCCGGGGATGATGATGACGCTGTCGGCATCGTTCAGCGCCGCTGCAACACCGTCAGCGTCGATCGCCACCTGCTCGCCCTCAACCGCCATCTGTTCACCCTGTGGGCCACCAAAGCCGCCCAGGATCACGCTGACAAAGTGACGGTTCATCGCCTTACACATGATGTAGGACAGGATCGCACCCGACGAGCCCACAAGCGCACCAACCACGATCAGCAGGTCGTTGCCGAGGCTGAAGCCGATCGCCGCTGCCGCCCAGCCCGAGTAGCTGTTCAGCATCGACACAACCACCGGCATGTCGGCACCGCCGATACCCATGATCAGGTGATAGCCGATGAACAGCGCCGCCAGCGTCATCAGGAACAGCGGGAAGAAGCCGCCTGAAGCGGTGTACCAGATCAGACAGATCAACGAGAGACCTGCCGCCGCCGCGTTCAGCGCATGGCCGCCCGGCAGCTTGGTTGCCGCAGACGTCACCTTGCCGGCCAGCTTGCCATAGGCCACGACCGAACCGGTAAAAGTGATCGCACCGATGAAGATGCCCAGGAACAGCTCGACATGCAGAATGGCCAGCTCGGCCGGGGTTTTCTTGGCGATCAGTTTCGCGAAGGCGCCCAGATCCGACAGGTCGGCATCCTTGGCCGCGTCAACGATCGCAAGGACTTCGGCGACGTTCTTGATCTCGAAATGGGCGTTGTACCCGACGAAAACAGCCGCCAGACCCACCAGCGAGTGCATGGCGGCCACAAGCTGCGGCATCTCGGTCATCTGGACGCGCTGCGCCACGTATTGACCAATCAGACCACCGCCGATGATCAGCAGCAGCGACAGCAGCCACAGGCCCGATCCGGGGCCGACCAGCGTGGCGAACACCGCCAAGGCCATACCGACGATGCCGTACCAAACCGCGCGCTTGGCGCTTTCCTGGTTCGACAGGCCGCCGAGCGAAAGGATGAACAGAACAGCCGCAACGACATAGGCGGCAGTGGTGAAGCCAAATTCCATGTGCCCGGCCTCCTTAAGATTTCTGGAACATGGCGAGCATGCGCCGGGTTACGAGGAAACCGCCGAAGATGTTGATCCCGGCCATGAAAATCGACAGCGCCGCCAGCAGAATGACTAGGAAAGACCCCGACCCGATCTGCATCAACGCGCCCACGATGATGATCGAGGAAATCGCGTTGGTGATCGCCATCAACGGTGTGTGCAGACTGTGGCTGACGTTCCAGATCACCTGGAAGCCCACAAAAACGGCCAGCACGAAGACGATGAAATGCTGCATGAAGCTGGCCGGAGCCACCAGCCCCACCAACAGCATCAGCGCACCGCCCACGCCCAGCAGGGTGACCTGCTGCTTGGTCTGCGCCTTGAAGGCCGCGATCTCTTGCGCGCGCTTTTCTTCGGGCGTCAGTTCCTTGACCTCGGCCTTGGGTTTGGCCGCTATGGCCTGCACCTTGGGCGGTGGTGGCGGGAATGTGATCTCACCTTCGTAGGTGACGGTCGCGCCACGGATCACGTCATCTTCCATGTTGTGGTTGATCTGACCGTCCTTGTCGGGGGTCAGGTCAGTCATCATGTGACGGATGTTGGTCGCATAAAGCGACGAAGACTGAGCCGCCATCCGGCTGGGGAAGTCGGTATAGCCGATGATGGTCACGCCATTGTCGGTCACGACCTTTTCATCCGGCACGGTGCCTTCGACATTGCCTCCACGCTCGGCCGCAAGGTCTACAATGACCGAGCCGGGCTTCATCGCCTTGACCATATCCTCAAGCCACAGCTTGGGGGCCGGGCGGTTGGGGATCAAGGCCGTAGTGATGACGATGTCCATCTCGGGCGCCAGCTCGCGGAACTTGGCCAGCTGCGCGTTGCGGAACTCCTCGGACTGAACCGAAGCATACCCTCCGGTGGCCGAGCCATCCTGCTGTTCTTCCTCAAAGTCCAGATAGACGAATTCGGCGCCCATCGACTCGACCTGTTCGGCGACCTCGGGGCGCACATCGAACGCATAGGTGATCGCGCCAAGCGACGTCGACGTCCCGATGGCGGCCAGACCTGCCACGCCAGCACCAACGATCAAAACCTTGGCCGGCGGCACCTTGCCCGCGGCCGTCACCTGGCCGGTGAAGAAACGGCCAAAGTTGTTGCCCGCTTCGATCACCGCACGGTACCCGGCGATGTTGGCCATCGAAGACAAAGCGTCCATCTTCTGCGCGCGGCTGATGCGGGGCACCATTTCCATCGCGATGACATTGGCGCCCTTGGCTTTCGCCAATTCCATCCCTTCTTCGTTCCCTGCCGGGTTGAAGAACGAGATCAGCGTCTTGCCCTTGGTCAGGCGCTTCATTTCGGTCTCGGTGGGCACGCGCACCTTGGCGATGATGTCCGACGATTTCCACAAAGAGGCGGCTGTCTTGACGATTTCCACCCCGACGGCCTCGTAAGCCTCGTCCGAGAAACCGGCGGCAGCACCGGCCCCCTTCTCGATGGCGCATTCGTAGCCCAATTTCTGCAGCTGCACGGCTGACTCCGGAGTCATCGCGACCCGGTTCTCGCCTTTCAGTATTTCCTTTGGCGTGCCTATTTTCACCGGCAAGTCCCCCTAATTTTCACTCTGACCGAGCGGGTGGTCGGTATTGTTTGTTAAGCAAAGATCTATCCTGCGCAACATTATTTCGCAAGCGCAGCATTCATTACGTTGTGTCACGGGTCGGCGCATTTCAGATCCACCGACGGGTTTTGCGTTCGTAACGCGCGAAATCCGCACGGAAGGTGCGGCGCAGGCGGTCCTCTTCGGGCAGGATGAACCGCCGTTCCAGTACCCAGACGAAAACCGGAACCAAAACAAGCGACAGCACGGCATCGAAACGCAGGATCAGCCCGGCAAGGATCAGGACATCGCCCAGATAGATTGGGTTGCGGCTGCGTTTGTAGATGCCCGATTGCACCATTGCGGTAGGTGTTTCATGCGGAATGACCGTCGTACGGTGGCGGCGGAATTCTACGATTGCCAGAACCGCCAACAGGATCCCCCCACCAATCAGCAGACCGCTCAGCAGGTCGGTCAACCCGCCTTCCAGCGACAGGCCGAGCGACAGATAACGGCCCTGCAACCAGGCCAACACCGCGAAGCCCAAAAGCCACAGTGGCGGTACGTCGATACGGCGCATGAGCATCCCTTTTGAATGACGACATGCACCGACACATGTCGCTTCCGGGCCAAGTCCTACCGCTTTCAGACCCCGATGGCAAAGCATCTTGGCCCTGCGGCCGAATATTGTGCACCCAGGCCACAAACAGGCGGGCGTAGACAGCCCGGCACCGATCCGATACCCCGGTTCGGACACAAGAAAACACCGGGATTGATCATGACCGATTTCGCCGCCACCAAAGCCATGTTCCACCTGCCGGAAGGAGTGCTGTATCTGGACGGCAACTCGCTGGGCCCTCTGCCCAAGGCGGCGGCCGCGAAAGTGCAGAAGATGCTGACCGAGGAATGGGGCCAGATGCTGATCACCGGGTGGAACAAGGCCGGATGGATGAGCATGCCGACCGACCTGGGCGATCGGATCGGCCGCCTGATCGGCGCCGCACCCGGCACGGTCGTGGTAGGCGACACGCTGTCGATCAAGGTCTATCAGGCGGTTGCCTCGGCATTGGAGCTGAACCCGGGGCGCAAGGTGGTCCTGTCGGACAACGGCAACTTCCCCTCCGATCTCTACATGGCTGACGGGCTGCTGCGCTCGCTGGGCGAGGGGTACGAGCTTCGGGTCGTGGACCCCGAGGCCGTGGCCGAGCACATCACCGACGACGTCGCCGTGCTGATGCTGACCGAGGTCGACTATCGCACCGGCCGCAGGCATGACATGAAGGCGCTGACCGATCTGGCACATGCTCGGGGCGTCATCACGGTGTGGGATCTTGCCCACTCTGCCGGGGCCATCCCGGTCGACCTGGCCGGGTGCAACGCCGATTTCGCGGCGGGGTGCACCTACAAATACCTCAACGGCGGCCCGGGCGCTCCGGCCTTCATCTATGTCGCTCCGAAATGGGCCGACACCGCGCGCCCGGCCCTGTCGGGCTGGTTGGGGCACGAGGCGCCGTTTGCCTTCGACCTCGACTATCGCCCCGGCGCAGGCATCGAGCGCATGCGCGTCGGCACGCCCCCGGTGATCCAGATGACCGCGCTGGCCGCGGCGATGGATATCTGGGACATGGCCGACATGGATGATGTACGCGCCAAGTCCATTGCCCTGACCGAACAGTTCGTCCAGCAGGTCGAGGCCACCTGCCCCGATCTGGAGCTGGCCAGCCCCCGCGACCCCGCGATGCGCGGCAGCCAGGTCTCGTTCCGGTTTGCCGACGGTTACGCGGCGATGCAGGCCCTGATCGCCCGCGGTGTGATCGGGGATTTCCGCGCGCCCGACATCATGCGGTTCGGCTTCACGCCGCTGTATATCGACGAAGGCGACGTGACGCGCGCCGTCGAGGTCCTGACGGACATCATGCAGAACCGTTTGTGGGACAAGCCGGAATACAAGATCCGGCAGCGGGTTACCTGACCTCAAGCCCCGCGCCGATCAGCGCGGTCAGCTGGGCGATGCGCTGCTCGAACTCCTCGGCGTTCGAGGCGGTCATCTTGATCCCCTTCAGCGCGGCGGTGATGGTCCGCGCGGTCTCGGCCGGTCCGTCCGGCAGGAGCACGCGACCCGCCGCCAGTTCACGCTCCAGCCATACGGCGTAGAGGTCCGCCAGCGCCGCCTCACCCTCGGCCACGATGTCGGCGGCGGTGGACTTGCTGGTATCCAGCATCTCAAGCCCATGCGGCGAGGCCAGTATGGCCGCCATCCCGGCGATCTGCGCGTCAATCGCCCGCGCAAGGATCTCGGGCACCGTTCCGTCGCCCTGCAGCGCCTGCGCCACCGCCGCGATCTTTTCGGCGTAATGCGCCTGCGTCAAGCTGCGAACGATGGCCTCTTTGTTCTTGTAATGCAGATAGACCGCCGGACGGGACATACCCGCGCCACGCGCTATGTCATCCATCGAGGTCTTGCGGAACCCATAGGCGGAAAAGGCCTGAAACGCCGAAGTCAGGATCGCCTTTGCCCGTGTATCATCCAGTTTTTCCGCCATGAATTGATCTCTGACAGTTTCCCGCGAAATTGTCAATTGACGCACTGACATTTTTCATCAATTATGTCAGAAACCAGCCACAGCCAAAAGAGGTGCGCCATGGCGACCACGCTGACGATCAACGGAAAGCCACATCAGGTCGATCTGCCCGACGATGTCCCCCTTCTGTGGGTGCTGCGCGACGAGGTGGGCCTGACCGGAACCAAGTTCGGCTGCGGGGTGGCCGCCTGCGGAGCCTGCACGGTGCAGATCGACGGCGAGGCCGTCCGCTCGTGCCAGGTCACCCTGTCCGATGTCTGGGGCGAGGTCACCACGATCGAAGGGTTGGGAACGCCCGACAACCTGGCCACGATCCAGCAGGCCTGGGTCGACCATCAGGTCGCGCAATGCGGCTATTGTCAGTCGGGCCAGATCATGCAGGCCGCCGCGCTGCTGGCCGAAAATCCCGCCCCCTCTGACGAAGAAATCGACGAGGCGATGCAGGGCAACCTGTGCCGCTGCGGCACCTATCCGCGCATCCGCGCCGCGATCCACGACGCCGCCGCCAAGCTGAAGGAGGCCTGATCCATGGCCAGCATCGGAAAAATCCTGCGCCGCACCTTCCTGATCGGGTCCGCCGCCATCGTCGGCGGCGTGGCTTTCGGGGTCTATTATGTCAATCGCCCTGCCAAGAACCCGCTGAAACCGGGGGACGGTGAAGCGGCCCTGAATCCGTTCATCCTGATCGACCAGAACGGCGTGACCTTGTTTGCACCGCGCGCCGAGATGGGCCAGGGCGTCAAAACCACATGGGCCGCCCTGATCGCCGAGGAACTGGACGTGGATCTGGATCAGGTCACCGTTTTGCACGGACCTGCGGCGGCGGCCTATTACAACTCGGCCCTGATCGGCGAGAGCCTGCCCAACAAGGGCTATGACGTCTCGAACTTCCAGCACAATCTGGGCGAGGCCCTGGGCGTGATCGGCAAGGCGCTCAGCCTGCAGGTCACCGGCGGCTCGACCTCGATGAAGGACGGGTTCGAACGCATGCGCGCGGCTGGTGCCTCGGCCCGCGAGACGCTGAAACAGGCCGCCGCCGGCCGACTGGGGGTGGATCGGGCTCAGTTGAAGACCGCTTCGGGCCATGTCATCGCGCCTGATGACAGCAAGATCGCCTATACCGACCTGGCTGCCGACGTGGCGCAGATGGAGCCCATCGACGCAGAACTACGCGACCCGTCCGAGTGGCGCTATCTGGGCCGGACCCTGCCACGTCTGGACATGGTGGAAAAGGCCACCGGCACCGCCCAGTTCGGCGTTGACGTGCGCCTGCCCGGCATGAAATTCGCCAGCGTCCGGATGAACCCCAAGCTGGGCGGCCAGATGAACGGCTTCGACGACAGCGCCGCCAAGGCAATGCCGGGCGTCGAAGAGATCGTCGATCTGGGCAATGGTGTCGCGGTGATCGCCACCAACACCTGGCTGGCCAACCAGGCGGTCGAGGCCATCGACGTTGATTGGGGCGAGGCCCCCTATCCCCCTGAAACCGACGCCATCTTTGCCGAGATCGCCAAGGCTTTCGACACGGACCCGAACTCGACCATGCGCGATGACGGCGACGTCAGCACCGTTCCCGAAGGCGCAATCGTGATCGAGGCTGAATACACCGTCCCCTACCTGGCCCACGCCACGATGGAACCGATGAACGCCACCGCGCTGTTCACCGGCGACGCCTTGGAATTGTGGTGCGGCAACCAGGCCCCCACGCTGATTCAGTTCCGCGTTGCCAACACGGCGGGTCTGGACACCGAAGCCGTCCAAATCCACACCACCTATCTGGGCGGCGGGTTTGGTCGCCGCGGAGAGCTGGATTTCGGCGACATAGCCACCAAGGTGGCCATGGCCGTGCCCGGCACTCCGGTCCAGACCACCTGGAGCCGCGAAGAGGATATGCGCCACGACTACTACCGCCCCGGTGCGATGGCGCGGATGCGCGGTGCGGTTCAGGATGGTAAGGCAGTGCTCATCGATGGTGCAGTCGCAGCGCAATCCTGCACGCAGCAAGCCGTCGAGCGCTATACCGGATTGCCCGGCGCTGGCCCGGACAAGGTTCTGGTCGAAGGGTTCTTCAACCAGCCCTACGCGGTGCCCAGTTATCGCATGAGCGGCCATATCGCCGATCTGAAGATCCCGGTGGGCTTCTGGCGCTCGGTCGGCAACAGCCACAACGGGTTCTTCCACGAAACCTTCATGGATGAGATGGCTTACGCGGCCGGCCGCGACCCGCTGGACTTCCGGCTGGAACTGGCGGGCGGCGAACATGCGCCCTCAGCCGGGTGTCTTGAGGCGGTGCGCGACATGTCCGGCTGGACGGGCAAGACCCCCGATGGTGTGGGCCGCGGCGTGGCCCTGACCTACAGCTTCGGCACCCCCGTCGCGCAGGTGATCGAGGTGGTCGACGAAGACGGCACCATCCGCATCAGCAAGGCCTGGATCGCCTGTGACATGGGGCTGGCCCTTGACCCCGAAAACGTCAAGGCGCAGATGTTCGGCGGCATGATGTATGGCCTGTCGGCGGCTTGTTACGGCGAGATCACCTTTGCCGATGGCGAGGTCGAACAGTACAACTTCCCCGACTATGACGCGCTGCGCATGCACACTGCGCCGCAGGTTGAGGTTCAGGTGCTGGAAACCAACCGCTTCATGGGTGGCGCGGGTGAACCCGGCACGCCGCCCTCGATGCCGGCGCTGGGCAACGCGCTGTTTGACCTGACCGGGCAACGCGCGCGGACCCTGCCGCTCAACAAGCAGTTCAACCTGCTGGTGTGAAAAGAAAAAGACCGGCGCGGTGGTGGCCGCGTCGGTCTTTCGAAGGAATCTGAGAGCCGATTGTCAGGCCGATTGCCGCACCGGCGTCGGCATGGCGCCTGCCGACCAAGCCCGCACCGCGTCGCCAAAAGCCTGAAACAGGGGCCGCGACACCGGGTCATTCGCCGCATCCCATTCCGGGTGCCACTGAACCGACAGGGTGAACCCGGGCGCATCCTGGATATAGATCGCCTCGGGCGTACCATCCGGCGCATGGCCGTCGATCACCACGCCCTTGCCCACCGTCTTGATGCCCTGCCCATGCAGCGTATTGGTCATCACCTCACTGGCGCCGAACAGTCGGTGGAATACCCCGCCCTCGGTCAGATTGACCACGTGGCGCAGGGCGAATTTCTCTTCCAGCGTGCCATCGGGCGGCATGCGGTGGTTCATCCGGCCGGGCAGATCGCGGATTTCCGGGTACAGAGTGCCGCCCATGGCCACGTTGACCTCCTGGAAGCCCCGGCAGATGCCCAGAAAGGGCTGGCCGCGCTCGACGCAGGCCCGCACCAGCGGCAGGGTGATCGCATCGCGCGCCCGGTCGAATTCACCATGCGCGTCAGTTGCCGACTCGCCGTATTCCTCGGGGTGAACGTTGGGGCGGCCTCCGGTCAGAAGGAACCCGTCGCAAACCTCAAGCAGTTCGGCCACATCGACATAACGCGGGTCGGCCGGGATCAGCAGCGGCAGACAGTTCGAAACATTCGCGACCGCGTCCGAATTCATCGTGCCCCCGGCATGGGTGGGGTACTGGTCGTTCATCAGATACGAATTGCCGATGATGCCAACGACGGGTCGGGACATTGTGCTACCTTGCTGTTTTACTTGAGCTGGTCGGAAATTATCCGCCCCTTCAGTAACGTGCAAGAAAACACGCCCTGCACCATGGCGCAAGGACGTGTTCAGATACGCACATATTGTTCCCGATTTCCGCAGAGCGCTGGATCGATTTCCCGAAAGAGGCGGCCTCGGCGGAACGGCGCTTCTTCAGATCAGGTCTCGCCAGTCAGCCCGGAGGCCTCGATCCCTGCCATGGCGGCAGCGGCATCGTTGTCCGAGGTGTCGCCGGTTACCCCGACAGCCCCGATCACGGCACCCTTGCGGTCGCGCAAAAGCACGCCGCCCGGAACCGGAACGACCTGCCCGCCATAGACCCCGTTCACCGCGGCCATGAAATAGGCCTGCGCCTCGGCCCGCTGCATCTGGGCGGTGCCTGCCATGCCCAGCATGACCGAGCCATAGGCCTTGCCATGGGCAATCGCGAACCGGCCCGGGGCCGCGCCGTCCTCGCGCTCGAAGGCGATGACATGGCCGCCGGCGTCCAGAACCACCACCGACAGGGGTTTCAGGTCCATCTCGCGCCCTTTCTCAAGGGTTTTGCGAATGATGGTGCGGGCCTTTCTGAGTGAAACCGACATGATCTTGTCCTCTGTCTGCGGTGGTCTGTCCCGGTTCTAGCCTTGACGAGCCTTCAGTTCCAGCCGCCGCGCATGCAGGACCGGCTCGGTATAGCCCGAGGGCTGCACCCGCCCCTTGAACACCAGATCGCAGGCGGCCTGGAAGGCGATGCCGTCGAACCCCGGCGCCATGGGCCGATAGGCCGGGTCGTCCGCGTTCTGGCGGTCGACCACGGCGGCCATCTTCTTCATCGCGGCCATCACCTGATCGGCGCGGATCACGTCGTGATGCAGCCAGTTGGCCAGCGCCTGGCTCGAAATCCGGCAGGTGGCGCGATCCTCCATCAGACCCACGTCGTTGATATCGGGCACCTTCGAGCAGCCGACACCCTGATCGACCCAGCGCACGACATAGCCCAGGATGCCCTGCGCGTTGTTCTCGATCTCGCGAGTGATTTCATCGTCGCTGAGGTTGCGGCCGCTCAGCAGCGGGATGGTCAGCAGATCGTCCAGCGTGCCGCGCGGACCTCCGGTAGCGATCTCGTCCTGACGGGCCAGAACGTCTACCTTATGGTAATGGGTCGCGTGCAGGGTCGCTGCGGTGGGAGACGGCACCCAGGCACAGGTCGCACCGGCCATCGGGTGGCCGATCTTGGCCTCGAGCATCTCACCCATCCGGTCGGGCATGGCCCACATGCCCTTGCCGATCTGCGCCCGGCCCTTCAGCCCGCAGGCCAGCCCGATATCGACATTGCGATCCTCGTAGGACTGGATCCAGGGCGTATTCTTCATGTCGCCCTTGGGCAGCATCGGCCCGGCCTCCATCGAGGTGTGGATCTCATCCCCCGTCCGATCGAGGAACCCAGTATTGATGAAGGCCACCCGCGATTTCGCGGCGCGGATGCATTCCTTGAGGTTCACCGAAGTCCGGCGTTCCTCATCCATGATGCCCAGTTTCACGGTGTTGCGCGGCAGGCCCAGAATGTCTTCGACCATGTCGAAAATCTCGACCGAGAATGCGACCTCTTCTGGGCCGTGCATCTTGGGCTTGACCACGTAGACCGAACCGTGGACCGAGTTGCCGCCATCACGCTGCAAGTCATGCATGGCGATCAGCGTGGTGCAGAGTGCATCCATCAGCCCCTCGCCGATCTCGTTGCCTTCGGCGTCCAACACGGCGGGGTTGGTCATCAGGTGCCCCACATTGCGCACCAGCATCAGCGACCGGCCCTTGAGGCTGCCGGCCGATCCGTCGGGCCGGATAAAGGCGATGTCCTCGGACAGTTTGCGGGTAAATGTCCGGCCGCCCTTGGTAACCTCCTCGGTCAGGTCGCCCTTCATCAGGCCCAGCCAATTGCCATAGGCCACGACCTTGTCCTCGGCATCGACACAGGCCACCGAATCTTCGCAGTCCATGATGGTGGACAGGGCCGATTCCAGGCGCACGTCGGAAATGCCTGCCGGGTCCGAGGCGCCGATGGTGCTGGACGGGTCGATCATGATCTGGATGTGCAGGCCGTTGTTCTTCAGCAGCACGAAGTCCGGACCCTCGGCCGCACCGCCGAAGCCCACGAATTTCCCGGGATCGGCCAGCGCCGGGACCAATGCGCCGCCTTCGACCTTCAGACCGGACACATCGGCCCAGCTGCCTTGGGCCAGCGGCACGGCCTCGTCCAGAAACGCCTTAGCCCACGCGATCACCCGCGCGCCGCGGGCCGCGTCATAGCCGCCCCCCTGCGGCAGGTCGCCCATCGCGTCGGTGCCATAGAGCGCGTCATACAGGCTGCCCCAGCGGGCATTGGCCGCGTTCAGGGCAAAACGCGCATTGGTGATCGGCACCACCAGTTGCGGGCCGGGCGTCGCGGCGATCTCGGGGTCGACATTCGCCGTGTCGATTTGGAAATCGGGGCCTTCATCCAGCAGATAGCCGATCTCGCGCAGGAACGCCTGATACTCGGCCATGTCGATGGGCTGCCCCTTACGCGCAAGGTGCCACGCGTCGACACTGCCCTGGATATCCGAGCGTTGTTGCAGCAGGTCGCGGTTTTTCGGGCCAAACTCGGACACCATCCGCGAAAGACCGGCCCAGAATGCGTCGGGCTCAACGCCCGTTCCGGGAAGCGCGCGTTCCTCGATGAAATCGATCAGAACCTGATCTACGTCCAATCCGCTCCGGATAGCTCTGCCGCTCATGACTCGAATCTCCTGCCCTTCGTGTGCCGTTGTATGCAGTCATCAATTAGGGGCATTGTTTCCGATAGGCAACTTGCCGCTGCATCAATCCGCCTTTCAATTCCGCCTGAAACAGCTTCAAACCGTGCAAGGTAATGCCGCCCCGACCCGCCTGCTTGCAGCGACACGGCGATCCTCCTAACGTCGCGCGGGAACATACCGACACGAGGCCCCAGATGCGCGACGCCGCCCCCACCACGATCTACCTGTCCGACTATTCGCCCTTCGGTTTTCTGGTCGACAGCGTTCACCTGACCTTCGATCTGGCCCCGAACGCAACGCGCGTGACATCGCGCATCGCGTTCCGCCCCAACCCGCAGGCCACCGACCGCACGTTCTTCCTGCATGGCGAAGAGCTGAAGCTGATCCGCGCCAGCATCGACGGCACCCCGATCACCCCCGAGGTCACCGAAAAGACCCTGACCGCCAGAGTCCCCGATGCCCCCTTCGTCTGGGAGGCCGAGGTCGAGATCGACCCCGGCAACAACACCGCGCTGGAAGGGCTGTACATGTCGAACGGCATGTATTGCACCCAGTGCGAGGCCGAGGGGTTCCGCAAGATCACCTTCTATCCCGACCGGCCCGACGTGATGTCCACCTTCACCGTGCGCGTCAACGGCGACCTGCCGGTGCTGCTGTCGAACGGCAACCCGACGGGCAAGGGCGAAGGCTGGGCCGAATGGACCGACCCCTGGCCCAAGCCCGCCTATCTGTTCGCGCTGGTCGCCGGAGAGCTGGTTGCCCATTCCGACAGCTTCACCACCCGCTCGGGCCGGCACGTCGATCTGAACCTGTGGGTCCGGCCCGGAGACGAGGGCAAATGCGCCTTTGGCATGGAGGCCCTGAAGCGGTCGATGAAATGGGACGAGGATGTCTATGGCCGCGAATACGATCTGGACGTGTTCAACATCGTCGCCGTCGATGATTTCAACATGGGCGCGATGGAGAACAAGGGGCTGAACATCTTCAACTCGTCGGCGGTGCTGGCCAGCCCTGAAACCTCGACCGATGCCAATTTCGAACGGATCGAGGCGATCATCGCGCATGAATATTTCCACAACTGGACCGGCAACCGCATCACCTGCCGCGACTGGTTCCAACTGTGCCTGAAAGAGGGGCTGACCGTGTTCCGCGACGCGCAGTTCACCTCGGACATGCGCTCGGCCCCGGTCAAGCGCATCCATGACGTGATCGACCTACGCGCGCGCCAGTTCCCCGAGGACAACGGCCCGCTGTCACACCCCGTGCGCCCCGAAAGCTTTCAAGAGATCAACAACTTCTACACCGCGACCGTCTATGAAAAAGGCGCCGAGGTGATCGGCATGCTGAAAACGCTGGTGGGGGACGACGCCTATTCCAAGGCGCTGGACTTGTATTTCGAACGCCATGACGGGCAAGCCTGCACGATTGAGGACTGGCTGAAAGTATTCGAGGACACGACTGGCCGCGACCTGGCCCAGTTCAAGCGTTGGTACAGCCAGTCTGGCACGCCCCGGGTAAAGGTCGAGGAGGATTGGGCCGACGGCACCTTTACCCTGACCCTGTCCCAAAGCACCCCACCCACACCCGGCCAGCCCGAGAAGCTGCCACAGGTGATCCCCGTGGCCGTGGGCCTGCTGGGCCCCAATGGCGACGAGGTGCGCGGGACCGAGGTGCTGGAACTGACCGAAGCGCGCCAGAGCTTCACGTTCGAGGGGCTGGCCGCGCGGCCCGTCGCCTCGATCCTGCGAGGGTTCTCGGCGCCGGTGATCCTTGAACACGACCGCCCGAACGCCGAACGCGCGTTTTTGCTGGCCCATGACACCGATCCGTTCAACCGGTGGGAGGCCGGACGGACGCTAGCGCAGGATACCCTGCTGCGCATGATCACCCAGGACGCGGCACCCGATGCCGAATATCTGGATGGCTTGCTGGCCGTTCTGCGCGACGCCGATCTGGACCCGGCCTATCGCGCGCTGATGCTGGGCCTGCCGACCCAATCGGAACTGGCCGCCGCGCTGCACGAACAGGGCGAAACGCCCGACCCTATGGCGATCTGGCGCGCGGTCGAGACCCTGCGCCAGGCCACCGCCCAGCACATGCAGGACCTGCTGCCCCGCCTGCACTCCGAGGCGCTGGTGGACAGCCCCTATTCGCCCGATGCCGAACAGGCGGGCAAGCGCGCCCTGGGCAGCGCCGCGCTGGCGCTGACCACCCGGCTGGACGGCGGGGCCATGGCGGCCGAGGTCTATGCCAAGGCCGACAACATGACCCTGCAGCTCAGCGCCCTGTCCTGCCTGCTGCGTGCCGGCAAAGGTCAGTCGGAACTGGCGGCATTCTACGACCAGTGGCACGACGACCGGCTGGTTCTGGACAAATGGTTTGGGCTTCAGGCCTCGCTTGCCGCACCGGATGATGCACCGCGGATCGCCCGCACCTTGTCCGAGCATCCCGATTTCAACTGGAAGAACCCCAACCGGTTCCGTGCACTGATAGGTGGGCTGGCGATGAACCACGCCGGGTTCCACCATGCCGGCGGCGCGTCCTACGCCTTGCTGGCCGACTGGCTGATCCGGCTGGACCCGGTCAACCCGCAGACCACCGCGCGCATGTGCACCGCCTTTCAGACCTGGAAACGCTATGACGCCGACCGTCAGGACCTGATCCGCACGCAGCTGAGCCGCATCGCCGAAACCCCGAACCTGTCGCGCGACACGACCGAGATGATCTCGCGCATCCTCGGGGCATGACGGCGCCCGAGGGCTCCGGGTTCCGCTTTACCCGCCACAACCGGTCGCCCCGCAGCATCGCCATTCTGGCCGCTGTCTATGCGGGGCTGCTGGCGCTGGTGCTGGTATTCGACGCGGCATGGTGGTTGATCGGGTTGCTGGCTCTGGGCACCCTGCCCGCGTTGTGGGACGTGCTGCGCGACACCGATGCCGGGCTGAACCTGGACTCGGCAAAACTGCGCTGGCATTCGGGCGCTCGGCAGGGCGAGATCGACGTGACCGAGATCGACTTCTTCCGCTTCGACACGCGCT
This sequence comes from Ruegeria sp. CRTD044, assembly GCF_059613485.1. NCBI lineage: Bacteria > Pseudomonadati > Pseudomonadota > Alphaproteobacteria > Rhodobacterales > Roseobacteraceae > Ruegeria > Ruegeria sp. CRTD044. Next base: position 90,420 of record NZ_JBXWSP010000016.1, read on the forward strand.
GGGACTTCTCGGTGCGCGTGTCGATCATCCTGACCAACGGCAAACGCCTGCGCCTGCCCGACGAAGCCCTGCCGCCGCACAAGCAGCTGGAACAGGCGCTGCAACAGGCTGGGTTTCGGGTTGACCGACACCATTTCACGGTATTCTGAAACGATTCACGGAATCCGCGTCGATTGATCCTGTCTGATCCATTGAAGCAGAAAGTTTAATGTTAGAATCCTTGAACTGGTCACAATTCCGGTTCAGAATTCATCGTTAGTTAACAAGTTTGTACAGTTTCGAGTGTTTTCGATGTTCCGGTCGTTCTGGGCAGGTCTTGCCCGTATCAATCCCATATCAAGTCACGTGGCTCCGGTTTCGGACGCGGGTTCCCGCTGTCTGGAAGATGTCGGGCGTCTCAATATTCCCGTTGCGGAACTGGGTGCGGCTGACCTGATCGGGCGGGACATGATCGAACGCGGGCGCCATCTTGCTCGGCAGGATCGTTGGGCCGAACTGTCAGCCGAGATCCTGGCCGCGGACCAAGCCCGGACAACAGCCCCGGACGGGCTGCCCATCGCCGATCTTCTGGCGTTTGGCGCGCGATCGGATGTTGTCTTGGCCGCCGAACACGCGCTGTCCGACGGCGGTGCGATCGCCGAGTACGACCTGCTAGGCGGTATTTCCGAGCTTGAGGGTGTGAAACAGGATCATCCCGATGATCCGATGATTGCTCTCATCGTCGCTCTGGCCCACATCGATCTGGCATGGGCGTGGCGTGGCACGGCTCTGGACGCGGCGCTGCCGCCGCTGCATCGTTCACGCTGTGCTGCACATTTTGACCGGGCTGCAGCCATCCTGCCCCAGTGCCGAAAGGCGCTGCCGGACAGCCCTGTGGTCGCCGCGGCCGACTGTGCCCTGCTGGCTGGTCAGCGCACCAAGCGGGCCCGGGTGGCGGATCAGTACGAACGCCTTATTTCGCTGGATCCGCGAAACCATCGACACATGCGCGCGATGGGCAGCCACTTGCTGCCGCGATGGTTCGGCAGCTATGAAGAGCTTGAGGTACAAGCCCTGCGCAATGCCGCGAACACGCGCGACACGTGGGGCGCGGGCGGATACACATGGGTTCAGTTCGACGCAATTGCATTGGATGAACAAGCCTGCGCGCGGCTGGACGTCGAGTATTTTCTGGAAGGTCTACGCGACATCGTGCAACGGATGCCGGACCAGCAAACGATCAACCTGCTGGCCTCGTATTGCGCGATCACGGTGCAGAACGGGTTCGGTCTGGACGACAAGGCCGATCTGGTCCGCTCCCAGATCCGGGAGGCCGCTCAATGGCTGATCCGCGATCATTTGACCGAACTGCACCCGCTGATCTGGGCCCACGCGGCCAACGGGTTCAACAACTCGGTCCGCGTCAACTCACCCGAGCGGTTCGCGGCACGTGGACAGCGTGACGCCTTGCGCGCCATCGGTGATCTGTTCCGCGAGGAATTGCGCAACGGGACCGACGTGACCTTCACGCCTTCAGGTCTGCAACTGACCAGCCACTGAGAATTGCGTCTCGGCGCCCTTTGCCCCTTGCCCCTTGGCCTTGCCAGGCATAATACCCATGCCTGAACTTCTGCGGAAATGAGGCGCGCCATGCTCGACTTGACCTATGAACTGCCCAAACCAAAGACCATCGCCGGTGCCAAGCACGACTGGGAACTGGTGATCGGGATGGAGGTGCACGCGCAGGTCTCGTCCAATGCCAAGCTGTTTTCTGGCGCATCGACCAAATTCGGAGCCGAACCGAACTCGAATGTGGCCTTTGTGGATGCGGCCATGCCGGGCATGCTGCCGGTGATCAACGAATTCTGTGTGGAACAGGCCGTGCGCACCGGTCTGGGTCTGAAAGCCGACATCAACCTGAAATCGGCCTTTGACCGCAAGAACTATTTCTATCCCGACCTGCCGCAGGGCTATCAGATCAGCCAGCTGTATCACCCGATCGTGGGCGAAGGCGAAGTTCTGGTGGAACTGGGCGACGGCACCGCGCGCATGGTGCGCATCGAGCGCATCCACATGGAGCAGGACGCGGGCAAATCGATCCATGACATGGATCCGAACATGTCCTTCGTCGACCTAAACCGCACCGGGGTCTGCCTGATGGAGATCGTAAGCCGCCCCGACATCCGCGGCCCGGAAGAGGCCGCCGCCTATATCGCCAAGCTGCGCCAGATCATGCGTTATCTGGGCACCTGCGACGGCAACATGCAGAACGGCAACCTGCGGGCCGACGTGAACGTGTCGATCTGCCGTCCGGGCGACTATGAGAAATACATGGAAACGCAGGACTTTTCGCACCTGGGCACGCGTTGCGAGATCAAGAACATGAACTCGATGCGGTTCATCCAGCAGGCCATCGAGGTCGAGGCGCGCCGCCAGATTGCCATCGTCGAGGCCGGCGGCAAGGTCGAGCAGGAAACCCGTCTGTATGACCCCGACAAGGGCGAGACGCGCTCGATGCGGTCCAAGGAAGAGGCGCATGACTATCGCTATTTTCCCGACCCCGACCTGCTGCCGCTGGAAATCGAGCAGGCCTGGGTCGATGACATCGCCGCCAAGCTGCCCGAGCTGCCGGACGAGAAAAAAGCCCGTTTCATCAATGATTTCGGCCTGACCGACTATGACGCATCGGTGCTGACCGCCGAGGTTGAATCGGCCGTGTACTTCGAAGAGGTCGCCAAGGGCCGCAACGGCAAGCTGGCCGCGAACTGGGTCATCAACGAGCTGTTCGGCCGCCTGAAGAAAGACGACCGCGACATCACCGACTCGCCGGTTTCACCCGCGCAGCTGGGCGGGATCATCGACCTGATCGCCTCGGACGCCATCTCGGGCAAGATCGCCAAGGACCTGTTCGAGATCGTCTATACCGAAGGCGGCGACCCGGCGCAGATCGTCGAAGAGCGCGGCATGAAGCAGGTGACCGACACCGGTGCCATCGAGGCTGCTTTGGACGAGATCATCGCTGCCAACCCGGCCCAGGTCGAGAAGGCCAAGGTGAACCCGAAACTGGCCGGCTGGTTCGTCGGACAGGTGATGAAGGCCACCGGCGGCAAGGCCAACCCCAAGGCGGTCAACCAGTTGGTTGCGCAGAAGCTGGGCCAATAAGGTCTTTCGGTTTGTACAGGCCGGGCAACTGGGTTTGTCCGGTTTGTACAGATTTTGCCCGGAGTTGTTGACGCTTTCAGGGCCCGAGGCAGCGCTTGACTCGGGCGACCGGTTGCGGCCTTTGTCTTGGCCAGAGAGGTGAGGTGCCATGCAGAACAGATTTGACCAGGAGCTGGTGGACCGGCTGGTTCGATATGCGGCCATCGACAGCCAGAGCGACGAAAACTCGCCCACCACCCCCAGCACGGAAATCCAATACGACATGCTGAACCTGCTGCAGCAGGAGCTGGCAGAGATGGGCGCGCAGGATGTGACCATGACGGACTATGGCGTCGTTCTGGCCACCATTCCGGGCACCGCGCCAGGGCCGACCATCGGCTTTCTGGCCCATGTGGACACCGCGCCGCAGTTCAACGCGACCGGGGTCAAACCGCGGGTCATCAAAGGCTACAATGGCGGCGACATCACCTTTCCCGACGATCCGTCACTGGTGCTGTCCCCGGCCGATCACCCTTATCTGGCCAGTAAGGTCGGCGACGACCTGATCACCGCCTCGGGCTCCACGCTGCTGGGCGGCGACGACAAGGCGGGCGTGTCGATTATCATGACGATGGCCCGGCACCTGCTGGCCGATCGGACGATCGCGCACGGACCGATCCGCATCGCCTTTACCCCCGACGAGGAAATCGGTCGGGGTGTGACCGAAGCGCTTCCCAAGGATCTGGGCGCCGACTTCGCCTATACGCTGGATGGTCAGCAACTGGGCGAGATCGAATATGAAAGCTTCTCGGCCGACCGGGCAGTGATCAGGATCGAGGGCGTTTCCATTCACCCGGGTCTGGCCAAAGACAAGATGGTGAACGCGACCCACCTGGCGGCCAAGATCGTGCAGACGCTGCCTCAGGCCACCATGACCCCCGAAGTCACCGACGGGCGCGAAGGGTTCATCCATGTGACCGATCTGAAGGGCGGCTCGTCCGAGATGGAGATCAAGCTGATCCTGCGCGATTTCGAGATGGACGGGCTGGAAGCCAAGGGCGAGCTGGTGCGCAAGGTCTGTGATGCAGTACAGGCCAGCGAACCGCGCGCCAAGATCAGCGTCGAGATCAGCCACCAATACCGCAACATGCGCTACTGGCTGGAAAAGGACATGACACCGGTGGACTTGGCGCGCGAGGCCTGCCGCGAAATGGGGATCGATCCGGTCTCGGTTCCGATCCGCGGCGGCACCGACGGGTCGCGCCTAACCGAGTTCGGCACCCCCTGCCCCAACATCTTTACCGGCATGCAATGCATCCACGGGCCACTGGAGTGGATCTCGGTCCAGGACATGGCGGTGGCAACCGAGCTGTGCCTGAAGATCGCCTCGAAGGCGACGCAGGGGGAAAGCCACAGTCGAGGCTGAAATTCGCCGGGGCGCGAAGTTTTCTGTTCCCCGTCCCTGACGGAACGATACATTGCCCGCCAACACCAGTTCAGGAACCATTGATGCAGCGTTACGAATACAAGGTCGTCCCGGCCCCCAAGAAAGGCACCAAAGCCAAAGGGGTCAAAACGCCCGAGGGCCGGTTTGCCGTCACTATCGAGCATTTGTTGAACGAGTTGGGTGCGAAAGGCTGGGAGTACCAGCGCGCCGAGCTGCTGCCCAGCGAGGAGCGGGTCGGCCTGACCGGAACCGCAGAAAACTGGCGCAATGTTCTGGTGTTTCGCCGTGCGGTCGAAACCGAAGTCGCCAACGACGACATCGCCGCACTCCTGACCCCGCCAGAAGAGGATGACACTCCTCTGGCACGGCCGGTTCCTGGCCCGGACGATGCGGCTGCGGCCGGTCAAGTCGAGGCTCCGGCCCGCATCGCGCAGGATCATGACGACCCGCCGTTGACGCTGAAGCCGGCCAAGTCAGAAGATGCCCCCAAAGCGGATGCCGAGGAAGAGAAAGAAAAGCCCGACAGCTAAGCGAAGGCCTCGTCAGGCCGGCGCGGCACCATAGGCGTTTTCGGCCTGCTCGCTGGGTTGAATGTAGAAATACAGAAGGATCAGCGTACCGATCAGCGGAATCAAACCGATCAGGATCCACCAACCGGAGCGCCCGGTGTCATGCAGACGCCGCACGCCCACCGCGATGTTCGGCACGATCACGCCAAGCGCCACAAGAAATGACAACGGCTGACCGGCTTCGGGCGCGAATGCGCTGAACCCCAGCAGAGGGGCCACCAACGCCCCGTCGATCAGACGTGTGACAATCAGCACCAGAAAGATCGCCAGCACCCACCACCAGAACTCGGACCGCGGCGCGCGCCCCTGAAAGGTTGCGTATTTTGACAGCACCGTACGAACGGCGTGGCTCATCTGTTCCATAGTTTCCTCCGCGCAAATCACGGGAAACATAGCAGATTGTTGGAAAAAACCGACAATAATCGAAAAGTCAGGCGAAAGGCTTCAGTCACCGATGTCCAAAGCCAGGGCGTGGATGCGCGGAACGATGTCGCCCAGGGCCTTGTGAACGGCCCGGTGACGCGCAACGCGGGACTGCCCCTGGAAGGCGGCTGCGCGGATTCGGACGTTGAAGTGGCTTTCGCCGCCTTCCTGAAACCCTGCGTGGCCGCGATGGCGTTCACTGTCATCCACAACTTCCAGCTCACGCGGGTTGAACTCGGCCTGAAGTCGCTGGCGGATTTCGTCGGTCACGGTCATTTTTGCGCTCAGCGGCAATTATTTTGCCGCGCCCCTCTTCTACTTTCGATCACTTAGATTAAACTGCTGCCTCCGAGTCGAAAAGACGCGTTCATGAGGATGAGCATATGGTGAAATCAGATCCCTTCGGATTCGACATGTCGGTGTCCAGCGCCAAGAAGAAAAACCCGCGCGGGCGTCGGGGCATGTCGGGCGCGTCCGAGACCTCGACCCGGGTCTGTGACCACGAAGGATGCCAGGAAGCCGGCAAGTTCCGCGCGCCCAAGGCACCGGATGTGCTAGACGACTTTTTCTGGTTCTGCCAGCAGCACGTGCGCGAATATAATCAGAAGTGGAATTTCTTCGACGGCACCACCGAGGCCGAGTTGAACGCCCAACGGTCGAAAGACAAAGTGTGGGAACGCGAAACCAAGCCCATGGGCGACCCCGAGGCGCGGGCCTGGGCCCGGCTTGGCATTGAAGATCCGCATCAGGTTCTGGGCGAAAACGCGACCAAGAACCCTGGTCGGGCCGCAACAGGCCGTCGCCTGCCGCCTACTGAGCGTCGTGCGATCGAAATCCTCGAAGCCAAGGACACTTGGACCAAGGCCGAGGTTCGCAAAGCCTACAAAAAGCTGATCAAGGTGCTGCACCCGGACATGAACGGCGGCGACCGCAGCCAGGAAGAACAGCTGCAGGAAGTCGTCTGGGCCTGGGATCAGATCAAGGACAGCAGGAACTTCAAATAGCGGTTTTAGTGCGCGAACGTATCGCGTAACGCAGCAGCTTCGGGGCGTTTTAGGCAACGTACGCGCGTTTGCTCAAAAGCGGATGCCGCGTTTCGCAGTTCGGGAAATAGCACACGGAGTTCCTCGGCATCTTCCCGATCGAAGGACATCACCGCCATTTCACCTAAAAACAAACTTTCAGTTGGCAAACCATTCGACAACAGTATCGCGTGGCGATAGCAAGCAATATGGTAGTATGTAACGGGATCATAAGTATTTACTTGGCGAATTGTATGATCGTTAACAAGATGAACTGCCGCGGCGAAAACTTTTGGCTCTCCAAACAGCAACTCTGCGCGCCAACCCTCCACGACAATCCTATGTTGTGGAGAAACGTACAAATCTCGGTCAGGCAGTCCTTTTCCGAATGCACCTTTCTGAATGCAAACCGGACGTAACTGGGGGTTTCGCTTCAAAGCTTCTGCCTGCAGGGTCTTCTCTCCGATCCACTCGATGCGTAGCAGTTCACCACTGGAAGCACGCACTTTGTCACCAACAGCGAGTTCCTCAACAGCGCGACAGCCACTTTCAGTTTCAATCAATGTCCCTTTCACGAAACACGGCACCGTTCCAGCGGGCAACCTAACGGTTACCCCAATCGAGGCATTGTTGCCATTTCCAGACCCGCTGGAGGCTCTGACGATCAAACTCAGAGTTGTATTTGGGGGAACAATAACCCCCGGCTGCAGGTCCACTGTTAGTAAACCAGCACTGGAAATCGTAACCGAGTAATCTGAAGGGGAAAGAAGTCCGTCATCTGTTACAGATACAAACCAAGACGCTGGCTTGCTGGAGTTGTAGTCCACAGAAAATGTGTCCGTGTTCGGAGGAAAGAAAATCGTCGTTGGACCGGAAATTACTAAAGCCATGGCAACCTTTTACTTAAACTAAGTCCGAAATAGTATACCACCTCCACAACACATTTCAATATCTGCACGTGACGAGCCACAAGTTGTGACGATTTCTTGTGGCATTTGCCCGAGGTCACTTTCCCGTTCGCCGAAAGTGTTGCCCTGCCTAGTTTCTACACGTCCTTAGGATGACGCTGAATCCAGAAACTGCCATCTCGACGTCTGGTATTGCCACCTGACAGTTCTGGCTCGCGACTAGCAAAGAAATCTGCTGTGTACTTGAGCAACTTGCAAAAAGCCCCATGAGACCATTTTTCATATGTCTGATAAGGTCATTTTCAACACTTGGGTTATTGAGTACTTACCTGCATACAGCATTTCCGACACATGGATCGGCATGTGCGTCCGAACAGGCCGCAGTGCCTTTGTTGACAAACGCGGCTTGACCTGCACCTGGTACGCGTCGCGACCAAGGATCGCCCGCGCGTCAATAGGGCCAGTTTGAAAGAAAAACCTGCTCACCTTTCCAAGGGGGCCGCTTTCCCTTGCCCTTATCTGCAATATGTTGCACCACACACGGGTTCAAACCCGGCAAAACGGGCCAAAGGATAAGGACAAGGCGAATGGCTGACGGATCGACCGATATCAACGCAAAACCCACCGAAGAGATCTCGGTCCGTGACGTGTTCGGGATCGACAGCAATATGTCCGTCAAAGGGTTCGCCGAAAGCAGCGACCGCGTGCCGGCAATCGACCCTACCTACAAGTTTGATCCCGAAACCACGCTGGCAATTCTGGCCGGGTTCACCCACAACCGCCGGGTGATGATCCAGGGCTATCACGGCACCGGCAAATCGACCCATATCGAGCAGGTCGCTGCGCGACTGAACTGGCCTGCCGTGCGCGTCAATCTGGACAGCCACATCAGCCGGATCGACCTGATCGGCAAGGATGCGATCAAGCTGCGTGATGGCAAACAGGTGACTGAATTCCACGAAGGCATCCTGCCCTGGGCGCTGCGCAACCCTGTGGCCATCGTGTTCGACGAATACGATGCAGGCCGCGCCGACGTGATGTTCGTGATCCAGCGGGTTCTGGAGCATGACGGCAAGCTGACCTTGCTGGACCAAAACGAGATCATTACGCCCAACCCCTATTTCCGCCTGTTCGCCACTGCCAACACCGTGGGCCTGGGTGACACCACCGGCCTGTATCATGGCGTTCAGCAGATCAACCAGGCCCAGATGGACCGCTGGTCGCTGGTGGCGACGCTGAACTATCTCAGCCACGACGCCGAGGTCATGATCGTTCTGTCCAAGGCGCCGCATTACAACACCGAAAAAGGCCGCAAGACCGTCAGCCAGATGGTCACCGTTGCCGACCTGACCCGCACGGCGTTCATGAACGGCGATCTGTCGACCGTGATGAGCCCGCGTACGGTTATCAACTGGGCACAGAACGCCGAAATCTTCCGCGACGTGGGCTACGCCTTCCGCCTGTCTTTCCTGAACAAATGCGACGAGCTGGAACGGCAGACCGTTGCCGAGTTCTATCAGCGTTGTTTTGATGAAGAACTGCCGGAAAGCGCGGCCAGCGTGAGCCTGGGTTGATGGCATCGGCTGCGCCCGGTTCGGGCGCAACGCCCCCGGCGGGGACATCGGGGGCCAGATGAAGACGGGGTCCGGTCACTTCGACCGGGCGTCGGGCCTAAGGGCGTGAGTGAGGGCTGATAGATATGGCGCAGAAGAACGACAACCCTGCTGATCCGTTCAAGAAGGCTCTGGCCGAGGCGACCAAGGTCATGGCCGATGATCCCGAGTTGTCGGTAAGCTATTCCGTCGACCCGTCGGGCCTGTCCGGAGACTCGATGCGCCTGCCGCAGGTGTCACGTCGAATGACACGCGAAGAGGTTCTTTTGGCGCGGGGCACCGCAGATGCCCTCGCGCTGAACCGGCGCTACCATGACGATGCGACGCATGCGCGCTATGCGCCTCCCGGAGATATGGCGCGCGACCTCTATGAAGCGATGGAAACCGCCCGGTGCGAAGCGATGGGCGCCCGGGACATGCCCGGCACGGCTTCGAACATTGACGTCAAGATCGGCCACGAGGCGTTGCGGCGCGGCTATGACCAGTGCAAGCAACCCTCCGAGGCACCGCTTGCGGTGGCGGCGGGTTATCTGATCCGTCATCTGGCCACGGGGCGTGAATTGCCCGCTGCAGCCGAGAACGTCATGAACCTGTGGCGCGGGTTCATCGAGGAACAGGCCGGCGGTGTGTTGGAGAATCTCGACGAGGTGCTCTCGGATCAGGCCGAATTCGCCAAATTCGCGCGCCAGATGATCAAGGATCTGGGCTATGGCGACCAGTTGGGTGACGACCCGGACGAACTGGACGAAGATCAGGAAGATCAGGCCGAGGAAGACGCCGAAGAACAGCCCGATCCGGACAGCACTGGCCAGGACGACCAAGACGAACAGGACGCCGACGCGACGCCCGAGCAAACTCAGGAAGAGCAACAGGATCAGTCTCAGGCACAGGTCTCGATGGACGAGATGGCCGAGGACGAGATGGGTGAAGAAGCCGAGATGCCCGAGGGCGAAGCGCCTTTGGAGCCGCCTGCCCCTCCGCCCGCATCCGAGGCCGATCCGGACTACATGGTCTACCTGAGCACGCATGACGAAGAGATTGCGGCCGAGGACCTTGCCGAGCCCGCCGAACTGGAACGGCTGCGCGCCTATCTTGATCAGCAGCTCGAGCCGCTGAAGGGCGCCGTCAGCCGCTTGGCCAACAAGCTGCAGCGCCGCCTTCAGGCACAGCAGAACCGCAGCTGGGAGTTTGACCGCGAAGAGGGCATTCTGGATGCCGGCCGGCTGGCGCGGGTGGTGGCCAACCCCACGACGCCGCTCAGCTTCAAGGTCGAGAAGGATACCGAGTTCCGCGACACCGTGGTGACACTGTTGCTGGACAATTCGGGCTCGATGCGTGGACGGCCGATTTCCATCGCAGCAATCTGTGCCGATGTTCTGGCCCGCACGCTGGAACGGTGCAACGTGAAGGTCGAGATCCTGGGCTTCACGACGCGGGCATGGAAGGGTGGACAAGCGCGTGAGGCGTGGCTGAACGACGGCAGGCCGCAGCAACCCGGCCGCCTGAACGACCTGCGCCACATCGTCTACAAGGGCGCCGACGCGCCTTGGCGCCGCGCACGGCCCAATCTTGGCCTGATGATGAAAGAAGGCCTTCTGAAGGAAAACATTGACGGCGAGGCGCTGGAATGGGCCCACCGCCGGATGCTGGCGCGCCGCGAACAGCGCAAGATCCTGATGGTGATCTCGGATGGGGCTCCGGTCGATGATTCAACACTCAGCGTGAACCCGGCCAACTACCTTGAGAAGCATTTGCGTGATGTCATCGCCATGGTCGAAAAGCGCAAGATGGTCGAGTTGCTGGCCATCGGCATCGGCCACGATGTCACCCGTTATTATGATCGTGCGGTTACGATCACCGATGTCGAACAGCTGGCAGGAGCGATGACCGAGCAATTGGCCGCGCTGTTCGACAGCGACCCGCGCGCGCGGGCCCGCGTGATGGGCATGAAAAAGGCCGGCTGAGGCCGGTCTTGCCTCCAGCGGGAGTATTTCAAAGAAAGGTGAAGGCAGGCGATCAAGACCTGTAGTGAGCCGAAGGAGAAGCAGATGTTCCAGTCTTTCGAAGTCACGGCGCGGCCCGAACAGGGGCCGCCACGATTGGCGGCGTTGCGCACAGAATTGGAGCACGAACGACTGGATGGCTTCATCGTCCCGCGTGCCGACGCGCATCAGGGCGAATATGTAGCCGCCCGCGACGGGCGGCTGGCATGGCTGACCGGGTTCACTGGTTCTGCCGGGTTCTGCGTTGCGCTGCGAAACGTGGCCGGCGTATTTGTGGACGGACGGTATCGCACTCAGGTCAAGGCGCAGGTGGCGTCCGATTTCACGCCGGTACCGTGGCCCGACGTAAGCCTTTCGGCGTGGTTGAAGCAGCAGTTGCCCGATGGAGGGAAGGTGGCGTTCGATCCCTGGCTGCATTCCGCCGGACAGATCACAGCAACCCGGGCCGAGCTGCAGAATTGCGGGATCGAGTTGGTTCCGTCGGACAATCTTGTGGACCGCATCTGGTCCGACCAGCCACCACCGCCAATGAACCCGGTCAAGGTGCACCCGCTGGAATTTGCAGGCGAAAGCGCCGAAAGCAAGGTCTCGCGGCTGGCTTCGGCGCTTGCTCGAAACGGACGGTCGGCTGCCGTCATCACGCTACCGGATTCGATCATGTGGCTGCTCAACATCCGCGGGTCAGACATTCCGTACAACCCGGTTGCGCATGGGTTTGCGATTTTGCAGGCCGACGGGCACGTGGACCTGTTCATGGCCGCAAAAAAGCTGAATGGGATGGACGAGCATCTGGGGCCGCGGGTTTCGATCCACGAGCCCGACGCGTTCCTGAACGCTATTGCGGCGCTTGAGGGCGCGGTGCAAGTGGACATGGGAACTCTGCCGCAGGCCGTTGCCGATGTGCTTGGCGACCGGGCTGTGGACGGCGGCGACCCCTGCGCCCGGCCCAAGGCCTGCAAGAACGAAGCCGAAATTGCCGGCAGCGCCGCCGCGCATCTTCGTGACGCCGCCGCAGTGATCGAAACACTGTGCTGGCTGGATGCCCAACCACCCGGCAGCCTGACCGAAACGCAAGTGGTCACACGGCTAGAGGAGAACCGGCGGCGCGACAATGCGTTGCAGGATATCTCGTTCGACACCATTGCCGGCACCGGGCCAAACGGCGCCATTATGCACTACAGAGTGACCGAGGAAACTGACAGCCGGCTTGAGGACGGTCATATTCTGGTTCTGGACAGCGGCGGACAGTATCTGGATGGCACCACGGACATCACCCGGACGATCCCCATCGGCACGGTGGGAGACGAGGAAAAGACCTGCTTTACCCGGGTTCTGAAGGGAATGATCGCGATGTCGCAACTGCGCTGGCCCGTTGGCCTGGCCGGTCGAGACATCGAGTGCATCGCCCGGGCACCTTTGTGGGCCGCGGGCCAGGATTTCAATCACGGCGTCGGCCATGGTGTCGGCGCATACCTGAGCGTTCACGAAGGGCCACAGCGCCTGGCGCGGGTCAGCCACGTTCCGCTCGAGCCCGGGATGATCCTGTCGAATGAACCGGGTTACTACCGCGAAGGTGCCTTCGGCATTCGGATTGAAAACCTGCTGGTTGTTGAGGAGGCCCCCGCCCTGCCCGGCGCAGATCCCGAGCGCGCGATGCTGTGCTGGCGGACACTGACATATGTCCCCATCGATCGACGCCTGATCGTCGTCGACATGCTGACCAGTGCCGAGCGTGATTGGCTGAACGCGTATCACCGGGACGTGGCGGAAAAAGTCCGGCCAAGACTGTCACATGCCGCGCAACTGTGGTTGGATGCCGCAACCGCGCCCTTGTGACACCCGTTTGTCACATAGTGTGGGCATAGGCGAAGGCCTGAACACAACGAGGCCGCGACGACGAGGGAAGGAGCAAACATGACAGATTACATCAAGATCCGCAAAGCACCTGGCAAGTGGTGCGTCAGGTCCGGTGGCGCGATTCTGGGCGAAACGTCCAACGCCCTGGAATTGTTGGAAGGCGATCTGGCCCCCGTCATCTACTTTCCGCGCGCAGACATCGCGATGGCCTTTCTGGACAAGACCGACAAGTTGACCCATTGCCCGCACAAAGGCGATGCCACGCATTACTCGATCGTCAACAAGTCGAGTGTGACGCAGAATGCGGTGTGGAGCTATGAAGATCCAATTCCCGCCGTTGCCGAAATCAAGGGCTACCTTGCGTTCTACCCGCTGGAGTCGGTGAAGGTCGAACAGATTTGAGGTCCGGACAAACCTGGCCCTCAACTACGTCTGTCAGAAACTGTAGCTGTATCCGAGAATGAGCGAGTGCGAAGAGTAGCGGCCATTCGTGAGATCTGTCGGGATGAACACTTGGGTCGTGGTGAAATCAAGATCGCCGGTCGTCTTGTAGCGGTACCCGATGTCAATGTTCCCGCGTTCCCCTACCTGAAAGCGTCCGCCAAACCCCAATTGCCCCGCAATGGCGGTGTCACTGTCATCGACCAATGTGACGCCAGCACCGGACTGACCGTCGTGGGACACGCGCGCAAACCCGAGCCCGCCACCAACATAGGGCTTGAACCTGCCCTGTACCGGGACGTCATACCAAAGGTTTGCCATCCCGAACGTCGCATCAAAGCTTCCGTCATACTGAGTAAACGGGCGACCGATTTCCTTGGTATCATTCGAAGCATATGAAAGTTCGAACTCGGCCCGGAAATTTGACGCGACACGTAGTCCGACGGCCAGACCGTAGGTTACGCCGTTGTCGGTTGTGATGGTGCCTTGGCCAACCACGACCGAAGGAATTGTCTGGAAAAAATCAAAATCATAGTCGCCCATATCGGTGGTACCGAGAAAGCCGGTCACATACGGAGCCTCCTGCGCCCGCGCGGGGACAGCACCAATCATCGAAACCGCAACCACGACAGTCCGCATAGGAAATCGCTAGAAACGAACGTTCAAGCGACAATCAAAGCGGCTTTCCGGAGAATTTCGTCATTCAAACCAGGCGTCGCCGCATTGATGGATACAGCGGACAAGTTGTTGGATAACCCGCAGCGGCTCGCCAGCCACTGCTGCGTCATGAGTGTTCCTCGGCAGCTGTTGCGGCCAGTGCACGGTTGTACGCCTTCAATGCGTCCACGTGGTACAAGGCTCCGACCGGGTTCTCGACCCCGTCATCATCCCGAACAACCACCGGGAGCCAGGTGATTCCGTCTCGATCGAAATACGGCATTGCCGCCTCGAGGGTTGCGCTGGCCCGGACGCAGAGGCCCTGCTCGATCATCTCCTGCACCTCTTCCCTGCTTGCCGTATTCGGATCTCCCAGCGGTCGCATCACGGCCCCGGCGCGCAGCATCGCCAGCAAATAAGCCTGTGGCCCGGCGGCCAAATGCACCCCGCGGCGCTCCAGCTGGGTCAGGAAGAAGGACCGGTCCACAAGGCGCGAGGCCAACGCCGTGGACATGGACACCGAGACCATCACGGCAAGCCCGATCTGCCAGTCTCCGGTCAATTCGAACACAATCAACGTGGTCGAAATCGGAGCGCCCAGAACCGCCGCCGCGACAGCACCCATGCCGGCAAAGGCATAAAGCGTATGCGTGCCCGAAACGCTTGGCAGAAGGCCTGTGGCGATCAGGCCAAAGGCAAGGCCGGTCAGCGCGCCGATCATCAACGACGGAGAAAACACCCCGCCGCCCATACGGCCACCCATGGTTATGGCCACTGCCACGGTTTTCATCACGGCAAACAGGATGGCCGTGGTCAGCACCAGATCTCCGGTCAGGGCACGGATGGTCGTCTCGTATCCGACGCCGATGATATGCGGGAACCACACCGCCAGCACGCCCAGCATCGCGCCGGACACGGCGGGTCGCAGCCAGCGCGGCAGCGACAGGCGCGCCTGCACGTGATTGCCGAAATCTTCGGCAAAAAAGATCGACCGCATCAGCAACAGCGAGACCAGCCCACAGATCAGCCCAAGGATCAAAAAGGCCGGAAGTTCGACGTAGAATTGCAGGGATCCGGGCGTATCCAGGACAAACTCTGTCACATCGCCATATGCCAGCCGGTTGATGACGGTGCCAGCCACCGACGCGATCACGATCGGTGCGAATGCGTGGACTGCAAAATGACGCAACACGACTTCCAACGCGAACAGCGCTCCGGCGATCGGGGCGTTGAAACTGGCCGATACAGCGGCAGCCACCGCGCAACCCAGCAGGTCGCGGCCGGTTATTCCATCCGCATTGATGCGCTGGCACACCCAGGTCGAAATCACGCCGGCCATGTGCACGACAGGTCCTTCCCGGCCCGTCGACCCGCCCGTGCTGAGTGTGATCAGCGAGGCGAAAAACGACGCGACCCCGGCCTTGGTTTCGACCCGGCCATCGCTGATCGCGGATCCTTCGATCACATCGGCGACAGACCGAACTCTCCCGTCATCGGTAAAACGGTGCAGGATGATACCGACGACCAGCCCTCCAACCGTGGGGATCGCCAAAATCCAGGTCCAGTGCAGTTTCTCCGCAAAGCTGTGCAGAAACAGGATGTCATCGGTCTGATAGACCAGCGCTTGCAGAGCCGCGATCCCCTTGCGAAATCCCAAGGCCATGAAACCTGCCGTGATCCCGATCACCAGCGCAATAAACCAGAACTGGATCTGGCTTGGCCCGCGGTGCCGCAGCACCCGCCACGCGTCCTTGAGCGCGGCCAGGGCCTGGTTGAGCTGAGTGCGCAGGACGGTTCGGGTTGATTGTGTCATAGGGCTTTGTGGATAAACAGGTATCCCTTACTAAGCCACGCCGGGCGCTTAGAAAAGTCGGCTGACAAGATATTGAAGGCAAGTGTCGCCGCCCGGCTGCATCAGGCTTGCAACAACGAACGGGCGGCCGCGCGGGCTTCATCCGTGATGACGTCGCCCGAAACCATGCGCGCGATCTCGTCGATCCGGTCCGGTTCGGACAGCGGCAGGACAGTGGACAGGGTCTGCCCGTCGGTCACGTGCTTCTGAACCCGCCAGTGATGCGCCGCGCGGGCCGCGACCTGCGGCGAATGGGTTACCACCAGCACCTGCCCGCCCTGCGCTAGCGCCGCAAGCCTGCGGCCCACGGCATCGGCCGTGGCGCCGCCCACCCCGCGGTCGATCTCGTCAAAAATCATGGTCCGGGTGCTGTCATCGCCCGACAGGCACACCTTGAGCGCCAGCAGAAAGCGGCTGAGCTCTCCGCCCGAGGCGATCTTGTTCAGCGGCCCCGACGGGGCGCCCGGGTTGGTGGCCACGGTAAAGGCCACAGCGTCCTGCCCCTCGGGTCCGGGCTCGGCGGGCGTGATCTGGGTTTGGAACACCGCACGCTCCATCTTCAGCGGCGCAAGCTCGGCCATTACCGCCCCGTCCAGCTGATCGGCAGCCTCTCGCCGCAGGGCGCTGAGCGCCTCGGCGGCAGCATCATAGGTGGCCTGCGCGGCCTGAACCGCGGCACGGCGGTCGGCCAGGTCAGCGTCTCCGGCCTCAAGCTGGCCCAGACGGGCGCGCAGCGTGTCGGCGAAACCGCTCAGGTCATCGGGCGCCACGTCATGTTTGCGGGCCAGTGCGCGGATGGCAAACAGACGTTCCTCGGTCTGCTCCAACTCGACAGGGTTGAAGTCCAGCGCCTCAAGGCAGGCGGTCACGCCGTCCTGCGCCTCGCCCAGTTCGATCAGGGCGCGCCCCAAGGCGGCGATCGGCTCGTCCAGCTGGCCCTCGGCCCGGTCGGCGACACCTTCCAACCAGCGCACGGCATCCGCCATCGCCCCTTCGGCCCCGTCACCGCCCAGCAGGGCAAAGGCGCGGGCCACGTCGTCGCGGATGCGCTCGGCCCCCTGCATCATCCGGCGGCGGGAGTCGAGCTCGGCATCCTCTCCGGGTTGCGGATCGAGCGTGTCGAGTTCACCCACGGAGTGCCGCAGAAATTCCTCTTCGCTGCGCACGGCGGCCACAGCGGCCTCGGTCTCGGCCAGGGCCTTGCGGGCGCGTGCCATCTCGGCCCAGGCAGCGCGTACGGCGGCCAGTTGCGGCTCGGTCCCAGCATAGACGTCCAGCATGGCGCGATGGCCGCGCGGGTTCAGCAGGCCGCGGTCATCATGCTGGCCGTGCAGTTCGACCAAGGTTTCCGACAACGCGCGCAGCACCTCGCCCGAGCATCGGCGGTCGTTGACCCAAGCGGTTTTGCGCCCCTCGGCAGTGTTGACGCGGCGCAGGATCAGTTCCGACCCGCCGGGTAAACCAGCCTCGGCCAGGATCGCATGGGCGGGATGGCCCTCGGGCAGTTCGAACTCGGCCACGACCTCGCCCTGCGTAGCCCCCTGCCGGACCAGTTCGGCCCGTCCGCGCCAGCCTAGCACGAAGCCCAGCGAGTCGAGCAGGATCGACTTGCCCGCGCCCGTTTCGCCGGTCAGCGCGTTCAGGCCCGACTGAAAGGTCAATTCCAGCCGGTCGATGATCAGCATATCGCGGATATCAAGGGCGCGCAGCATCGGGTCGTCAGCGTCCCAAGCCTGTGACCATGGCGATTACAACCACTGGCCCTTGATGGTCTGGCGGTAGATCGTGCTGAGCCAGTTGTTGCCGCGGCTCTTGAGTTCAAGCCCGCGCGAGGTCAGCAGCTTGTAGGCCGCATCATACCATTCAGACGACTGGTAGTTGTAACCCAGGATCGCGCCGGCCGATTGAGCCTCGTCGACCAGACCCAAGGCCAGATAAGCCTCGACCAAGCGGTACAGCGCCTCGGCTGTGTGGCTGGTGGTCTGGAAATCCTCGACCACGACACGGAAACGGTTGATGGCCGCGGTATAGTGATCCTGACGCAGATAGTAGCGCCCAATCTCCATTTCCTTGCCTGCCAGATGGTCGAAGGCCAGATCGAATTTCAGCACCGCCGAGGTGGCGTATTCGCTGTCGGGATAGACCTCGATCACCGTGCGCAGCGCCTGCAACGCCTGGAAGGTCAGGCCCTGGTCGCGGCCGACCTCATCGATCTGGTCATAATAGCTGAGCGCCAGAAGGTATTGCGCATAAGCTGCGTCTTCGTCGGTTGGGTAGAAGTCTATATACCGCTGCGCGGCTGCGCGGCTTTCCTCATACTCCTTGTCCGAGTGGAACGCGAAAGCCTGCATGATCAGTGACCGCTTGGCCCAGTCGGAATAGGGATAAAGCCGTTCGACTTCGGAAAAGTACCAAGCCGCATCTGCGGGACGATTCTGAGCAAGCTCGTATTCGCCACGGGTATAGATCTGCTCGGGCGTAAAGCCTTCAAGGTTCTGGGATTTGTCCGCGCCCTTGTTGCCAAACAGGCCGCCCGCGTCGCCGCAGGCCGTCAAAGTAGCTGCCAGAAGAATCGCGCCCGCAAGCCTGACTGCCGCTTTGGTGCCAACCATACCGCCCATCCTAGTCGTCTTGTCTCTTTGGGTAACCCCGGATTGAGCTTTGGTCTAGCACATAAAATTCCGGTGCAAAACGCCTTATCGGCCCCGCGACCGATTTGTCGCCGGGCCGTGCCGGATCAGGCAACTTCGGGGATTTCGTCCCAGACCAACCCCTGCCCGGGCAGTTGTGCGGCTTGCTCAGGCGTACACAGCACCGGGCGCACGGCGCCAGGCGTTTCGAACAGCTTGCGCAGCAATGTGTTGGTCATGGCATGGCCGGATTTCTCACCGACGAAGTGACCAAAGATCGGGCCGCCGGCCAGATACAGGTCTCCCAACGCGTCCAGCATTTTGTGGCGCACGGCTTCATCCTGGTGACGGAACCCACCCGGTGTCAGCACTTCGGCCCCTTGAACAACAACCGCATTCTCCAGTGTGCCGCCCAAGGCCAGACCGTTTTCGCGCATCGCCTCAACATCGGTTCGGCGGCAGAAGGTCCGGCAGTCGGACAGTTCCCGAGCAAACGACCCGTTGCGCATATCCAGGATCTTCGACTGGCTGCCGATCGCAGTGTCTTCGAAATCAATGTGGAACTCGATGATCAAACCGTCTGCCGGCCGGATCGACGCACGGGCACCTTCCCGCTCGGCCACGACCGGCTTGAGGACCTCATACGCCAGAACCGGGCTGGCCTGACGGCGAACACCCTTGGCGATGATACCGCGCACGAAGTCGATCGACGAACCGTCCATGATCGGAACTTCGGGTCCATCAATCTCGATCAATGCGTTGTGGATCCCGCACCCTGCCAGCGCGGCCATGATATGCTCGACGGTCGACACCGAAACACCAGCGTCATTGACCAGGCGCGTACACAGTTGGGTTCTTTCGACCACATCGTAGATGGCCGGGATCAACGCATTGCCCAGTTCGATATCGGTCCGCTTGAACCAGATCCCGTGACCGGCAGCCGCCGGTTTAAGAACCATCGTCGCGGGCTTGCCGCTGTGCAGACCCACGCCTTTGAACGTGATCGAAGATTTGAGCGTCTGTTGCAAATTGAACCTCAGTGAGCGGTGTCCAGCCTTTTCCGGCTGTGTTGCACCCTCAGTTAAGGAAGCGCGGGTCAAGGCTCAACTCACTCTTTGCAACTGAATGAAACAGTTCTGCAACAGATCGGCAAAACCCTGCTTACCGACACTTAAACATTTGCATCTAAAGGAAAAAGGGCCGCCTTTCGGCAGCCCCGTGAGTGGATATTGTTACCGCGATCAGTTGGCCTGACGGCGCAGGAAAGCCGGAATTTCGATCCGCTCCTGCTCGGGATCGACCTCTTCATGCGAGGGTGCCGTGGCGTCAGTCTGGCGCATCGCAGGCTGTTGCCGGGCCGGTTGAGCGGGGGTATCCGGCGCGTGCCCAGTCATCCGGTCGATCAAACGGTTGAACCCGAAACGCGGCCGATCCTCGGCGGCGGGCTGGCGCTGCGGCGCCGGTTCCTGCGGTCGCGACGCGGTCAGACGCTGGGCCGAAGTCGGTACGTTCTGAACAGCTGCCTGCAGCCGTTCCAGCGCGGCCGGCGAAGGCGTTCCAGGGGTATGCGGCACCTGATGCGGCTGATAGCTTTCCGCCGGGCGTTCGACCGGCTCGGGCTGCGGATCGAACTCGGCACTGCGTGGCTGATAGGCCGGAGGAGGCAACCCGTCGTCATCGTCCTCGACAGCCTCATCGGCGCCCTGACCGAATTGCAAAGTCGTGTGCGAAGGCTCTTCGGCCGCTTCAAACAGAGACGGTTCGCGCGGAGCTTCGGGCTGCGGCGCCGGTTCAGCGACTTCCGCCGCGACCGGAGCCGGCTGTGCTGCCTCTTCTTCCGCCGATACGGTACGGGTCAGAGGTGCCGACATGGACCGACGCGGAGCCGGTGCCTCTGAGCCGCTTTCGCTGGCGTCGATGCCGGTTGCCACGACCGATACGCGCATCTTGCCTTCCATCTCGGGGTCCAGAGTGGAGCCGACAATGATGTTGGCCTCGGGGTCCACTTCCTCGCGGATGCGGTTGGCGGCTTCGTCCAGTTCGAACAGAGTCAGGTCATGGCTGCCGGTGATGTTGATCAACACGCCCTTGGCACCCTTGAGGCTGATTTCGTCCAGAAGCGGGTTGGCGATAGCCTTTTCCGCAGCCTGGATGGCGCGATCTTCGCCCTCGGCCTCGCCCGTGCCCATCATGGCCTTGCCCATCTCGTCCATCACCGCGCGGACGTCGGCGAAGTCGAGGTTGATCAGGCCCGGACGCACCATCAGATCAGTCACGCCCTTGACGCCCTGGTACAGCACATCATCGGCCATCGAGAAGGCCTCGGTGAACGTGGTCTTTTCGTTGGCCAGACGGAACAGGTTCTGGTTGGGGATGATGATCAGCGTGTCGACGACCTTCTGCAGCGCCTCGACGCCATCTTCGGCCTGGCGCATGCGCTTGGCGCCCTCGAACTGGAACGGCTTGGTCACCACGCCCACGGTCAGCACACCCAGCTCACGCGCAGCCTGCGCGATGATCGGAGCGGCGCCGGTACCGGTGCCCCCGCCCATGCCGGCGGTGATGAAGCACATATGCGCGCCTGCCAGGTGATCGACGATCTGTTCGATGCTCTCTTCGGCGGCGGCGGCACCGACCGATGCGCGGGCGCCCGCACCCAGACCCTCGGTCACCTTGATGCCCAGTTGCACCCGCGCCGAAGAGCGGCTTTGCTGCAGTGCCTGCGCATCCGTGTTGGCCACCACGAAGTCAACGCCGTCGAGTTGTTTTTCAATCATGTTGTTGACGGCGTTTCCACCTGCACCGCCTACGCCAAATACCGTAATCCGAGGCTTGAGTTCGTCGTGCCCGGGCATCGAAAGATTCAATGTCATGCTCTGTCCGCCTGTATTTATGATCCCGCAAAGCGGTGTTTTTCTTGCCTATCCGCTTGTGATTCTACCTTTCCAAACGTCAAACGTCACGCCAAAAATCGCGTGAATCCACAAAATATGGAAGAAATAAGGCGGTTTTTCGCGGCATTTCGCCCGACTGCGCAAATCTAGCGGTTCAGGGCGGACAGACCACCACACACGCGAAAACCCCCAGCCTGATTTGGCGGGTGCGATGCTGGACATCCTGTTCAAACTGCGGCTGACTGCTCGGGTCCTGCCGACGAGCCTCTGACGGGCCTTGTTGATATTCTGAGGGATAAATCCCTGCACCGCAACCGGAATTTTCAGCTGATGGGAACGGAAGGACAATCCAAGCCGTCTTCCGAAAACCCGCTGACTTCCTGGATTTCGCCATCCCCCAACCGCGCGATCCTGACCAGCAACCGCCCATCATGCTCGAATGGCCACCAGCATACCGGGCCGGGCTCGGTGTCGTAGAGGAAGCACAACTTGCCGTCAGGCGTCGTGATCTGGCCGTAGACACAGCCCTCGCCCTCTCGCCGCCAGACCGAGCGGGTTGGGCTGAGGAACTCCTCGGCGCCGACAAGCATACCGCTGGTCAATTCGTGGAACGTGACGGTTTTTCCGACCACCGCGTCCAGGAATGCTTCGGGCGAGATACGGGTCTGCGCGACAGCCGCAGCCGGAACCCAGGCTGCGCAAAACACCGCAGCCCGGAGCAGGAACCTACCAGTTGTCACGGAACCAGCGCACGGCACGCTTGAATGGCCGTGCTGCGTAGGTATCGACCGGGATTTCAAAATCCCACCATTCGTCCTGGGGATGCGCCGCGAACAGCGCAAGACCGACCGCCGAGGAGAACCCCGGGCCCGTCGCGGATTGCGGCAACCCATGCACACGCAGCGGTCGGCCCAGACGCACTCGCTGACCCAGTATGCGGCTGGCCAGCCCATCCAGACCGGGGATCTGACTGGCTCCACCGGTCAGAACGATCTGTTGGCTTGGCATATGTTCGAACCCTGCAGCGTCCAGCCGAACACGGACTTCCTCGAGGATTTCCTCGACGCGCGGACGCATGATGCCGATCAGCTCGGCACGGCTGACGGTACGCCGGTCGTGTTCCCAATCCCCGGTGTCGCCGCCAATGTCGATCATGTCGCGGTCATCGGCTCCGGTGGCGTGAACCCCGCCATTGAAGGTCTTGATCCGCTCGGCAACCGAGGCGGACACACCAAGCCCCATCGAAATGTCACTGGTGACATGATCACCGCCCATGCGGACGCTGTCAGCATAGATCATGTGCTTTTTGATGAAGATCGAAACGCCGGTGGACCCACCGCCCATGTCGATACAGGCCGCCCCAAGTTCCTGTTCGTCTTCAACCAGCGCAGAAATCCCCGACACATAGGCTGAGTTCGCGATGCCAGCCAATTCCAGGTCGCACCGCTTGACGCAACGAACGATGTTCTGAATCGCCACCGCATCGACCGTCAACATGTGCATGTCGACCGCAAGCGTCTGACCCATCTGCCCCCGCGGGTCGATCAAGCCAGATCGGTTGTCCAGAGCGAAGTTCACAGGTTGTGCATGCAGCACCTCGCGCCCTGCCCCATAGTCCGGGACATCGCAGGCGTTCAGGACACGACCGATCTCGGCCTCGGTCACCAGCTGACCGTCCAGATCCACCTGCGCATCCAGCCCATAAGACCGAGGGTTTGCCCCCGAGAAACAGGCGATCACATGGTCTACCCGGATATCGGCCATCTTCTGAGCAGCCTGCAGCGCGGTGCGGATGGCACGCTCGGTTTCCTGCATGGCCGTGATCTCACCAAAGCGAACCCCGCGCGATCGGGTCGTCGCCGCACCGATCACCCGAAACCCGGTCTGCCCGGCCATGGACCCGATCGAGTTGTCCTCGCTGAGCCGCGCCGACCCATCAAACCGCAGCACAAGACAGGCGATCTTGGAACTTCCGACATCCAGGATCGCAACGACACCGCGTTGCATGGCCTGTCTGCGCATCTGACGCATTGCGCGTTGAGACTGATAGAGATCCGTCATCATCGTATTACTGCCCGTTACCCATAGTCACTTTTGTATTCCACCAGTCTGCGCTGGCGGCTTCTGTCATCCGAATGGTCGGCCGCGCCCCTATGCGCATATCGACCACGGCAACATCCCGTTCCAGAAGGTCCTGCACCTCGTTCACCGCCAAGACACGCTCGAGCGCGCGCACCGGGCGTTCCGTCGGCAGCATGACCCGTTGGCCTCGGTCCAGAACCAGGTCCCAGCGCCGCTCGCCGACGCGGACCAGACCGCGCACCCTGCTGCCCAGGCTGCGCGCGGTGGCCAGAAGTTCCAGTGCCTCGGCCACATGCTGATCTGCACCTTGACCGGCAATCAGCGGAAGATCGGAGCGCTCGGTCCGAGCCGCGATCTCGGCCACGTGGGTACCCGTTTCGTCTAAAAGTTGGATGCCTTCACGGGTGCGCCAAACGATCACGGGCTGACGTTCAACAACATCGACCTGCAGAATGCCGCCCGGACGGATCCGCACGGTTGCCGATTTGACCGGATCCAAGCCGGTGATCGTGTCCCGGATCTGCTCGACATCCAGATCCCAAGAACTAAGCGGGAAGTCCAAAGGCACGACTTCGCGGATGTCGTCAGCAAGGCCGGCCCCCGCCCCGTCGATCGCCATAAGCTTGACCATGAATTCGGGGCGCTCCTGAAACGACGTGATCAAGTTGTCCACCTGCGCCCGAACCGCTTCTCGCCGTTCTTCGGCTGCGAAGTAGAGCCCAACCGTCGCCACGACCGCGCAGAGCGGCACACCGATCTTTACCCCCAGCCGGATTCCCGGCGTCAGCATCCATCGCTGGAACCGATAGCTGAACCGCGACGGTGCCGGGTCCGCACGGCCCTTGCCACGGCGGAAGAACCGACCACCGCGCAACCGCAATTTTGGCTCTGCGCGGTCGGCGTCGGCATCCGCAGACTGGAACTCGGCATCCGGGCCGGACAGAGGCTTGGCGCGGTGGATCACCGGCGCACGTGTGGCGGTCAGCGGTCGCATGAGGCGTCCTCGACCATCCAGGCGCAGAGCTGACCGAAGGCCATGCCCAGATGCGCGGCTTGTTCAGGCACCAGCGAGGTGGGGGTCATACCCGGCTGGGTGTTGGTCTCCAGTAGGAACAGGCCCTCTTCGCCCCGGGCGTCGTCCCAGCGGTAGTCGGTGCGACTGACGCCCCGGCACCCCAGAACCTGATGGGCGCGCAGGGCATACTCCATGCACAGATCGAAGATCCGCGGCGGGATGTCGGCGGGCAGCGTATGGCGCGATCCGCCGGGCTTGTATTTGGCGTCATAGTCGTACCAGCCGTCGGTCAGGATCTCGGTCACGGTCAGGGCGCGGTCGCCCATCACGGTCACCGTCAGCTCGCGCCCGGCCACGTATTGCTCGACCATGACCTGTTCGGGCATGTCATCCGACAGCTGCGGCGGGCCATTCGACCCTTCGAACACAAGGTAGATCCCGACGCTGGAACCTTCGTTGTTGGGCTTGACCACATATGGCGCGGGCATGACGTGCCCCGCCATCACGTCCGATTTCGGAACGATCACGCTGTCGGCAACCGGCAGGCCGGCCGCGCGGAAAACCTCTTTGCTGCGCTGTTTGTCCATGGCCAGCGCCGAGGCCAGCACGCCGGAATGCGTGTAGGGCATTCGCAGCCACTCCAGCAGACCCTGCACGCAACCGTCCTCGCCCCAGCGGCCATGCAGGGCGTTGAAAACCACGTCTGGCTTGATGTCCTGCAAACGCGCACAAAGGTCAGGACCGGCGTCCAGTTCGACGACCTCGATCCCTTCTCCCACAAGGGCGGCTGCGCATTCGCGCCCGCTGCTGAGAGACACCTCGCGTTCCGCCGAGGGGCCACCCATCAATACCGCCACTTTGGGGTTTGTCCTGCTCGACCTACCCACGTTCGTGCGCCTCAATGTCCCCGGACCTTATCTGGTGGTCCGTATTTCGTTATGCCTTTGATCCGTCGCCTGAATTTGCCTGTTTTGGTCTGACGGTCGGGGCTTTAATCTGTCAGCGGATCACCGATCCGCATGATTTCCCACTCTAGCGTGATCCCGCTTGTTTCGTAAACCTTTTTTCGCACCTCTTCGCCCAGCCCTTCGAGGTCGGCGGCGGTGGCGTTTCCGGTATTGATCAGGAAATTCGAGTGCTTGGGGCTCATCTGTGCGCCCCCGCGCCGGGCGCCGCGCATTCCGGCGTCGTCGATCACCTTCCAGGCCTTCAGGTCGTGCACATCATCGGCCCGCCCGGTGGAGGAAAACCCGGCCGGATTGCGGAAGGTCGACCCGGCGCTGCGGTCCTTGGTGGGCTGGGTCTCGTCGCGCTTTTTCAGCTGCGCTTCCATCCGGGCGTGCAGGTCGGCCGGATCACCCGCCGGGCCTTGGAACGTGGCCGACACCAGCACTGCACCTTCAGGCAGGTCGGACTGGCGATAGCGAAAGTTCAGATCGGCCGGCGCCAGTTCGACCACCTCGCCCTGCCGGGTGACAATGGTGGCCGATTTCAGAACATCCGCCGTGTAGCTGCCATAGCACCCGGCGTTCATCCTCACGGCCCCGCCGATAGAACCCGGAATGGTGCGCAGAAAGGTGAGGTCCACCCCCGCATCCGCCGCCTTGCGCGCCACATGCGCATCCAGCGCGGCTGCCCCCGCGGTGACGGTGGTGCCCTCGACCGAGATGCCGTTGAAGCCGCGCCCCAGCCGGATCACCACGGCCCGCAAGCCCCCATCGCGGACGATCAGGTTCGAGCCGACGCCCATGGGAAACACCGGCACCTCGGCCGGAAGGTCGCGCAGGAAAGCCTGCAAATCCTCAAGGTCAGCCGGCTGAAACAGATAGTCCGCCGGGCCGCCGACACGCAGCCAGGTGAGGTCGTTCAGAGCACGGGCCGCGGTCAGACGGCCACGAGGCGTTGGGATCGTGGTCATTGTCCGGATCGCACCGCCAGGCTGCGCCCGACGACTCCGCCCATGATTTCCGCGAACAGAATCGGCAGAACACCTCCGGTCAGCCAGACGAAGGGGCCAAAGGCCTGCTCCTCCTCGCCCGTGCCGACGCCCGCCAACATCACGATCAGGACAAGCGCAACAACCGAAGTCAAACCGATCAGCCACAACAGCGCGCGCAGGCCAAGCCATCGCGCGGCGACAAAGCCGGCCAACGTCCCGAGCACAAGCGCCGCGAGCGGCAGGTAAGCAAATGTGGCGATGTCCGTCATCGTTGGTCTCCGAAGGGGTGTCGGGTTATTCGTCCGCCGCCTTCATGCCTTGCATTTTCGCCTTTGTCCAACGGGTCAGATAGATCACCGGCCAGCGCAGCACCGACATGCCGGCGGCCAGAACGAACAGGCCGACCCACGGCCCGTTTTCATAGGTGACATAGCCTAGGATCGGAATGCCCACCGCGATCAGCGCATAGGCGCGGGTCCAGTGGTTGTCCTTGCTGGGGATCATGGCCAGCACATTGGCGGCGATGCCCCACAGGGCGGCAAGTGCGATCGACCAGCTCATTGCTCCACCTCGCGGCCCGACCATTTGCGCCAATAATACCGGATGGGGTTGCGGAACATCGATACGAACCCGGCAAAGGCCAGCACTCCGATCAGCCAGCCATGTGCCACGCCCAGCCAGACGATCAGAACCGGCGCGCAGATCAGCAGCACGATGCCCGGCGGGAATTGCAGGCGCATCGGCAGCAGTGCCACGACAGTGGCGCAGATCACCCAAAGGGCGGCAAAGATGACGGAATAATCCATGGTTCTCTCCGCAAATGAGTCACGTGCCAAGGCAGCGACACATCCGCAAGTTGTGCACCCAAATGCCTGCTAACGTCAAACGGCTTGTTTTTCCTTCAGCCGGTCAGGCAGCGCATTTGCCCAGGTACTGATGGTGCCGGCACCCAGGCAGACGACCATGTCGCCGGGCCGGGCCTGCTCGCGGACCAGACGCTCCAGGTCGCCTTCGTCCAGCAGCGCGCGCGCGTGGCGGTGGCCGTGGCGGATGAGGCCCTGCACCAGATCATCGCGGCTGGCGCCTTCGATCGGGTCTTCACCGGCCGAGAAGACCTCGGCAATGGCCACGACATCAGCGTCATTGAAACAGGCGCAGAAATCGTCGAACAGGTTGGACAGACGCGAATAGCGGTGCGGCTGATGCACGGCGATCACACGGCCTTCGGTCGCCTGACGCGCGGCCTTGAGCACCGCCGCGATTTCCACCGGGTGGTGGCCGTAATCGTCAATGATGGTGACGCCGTTCACCTCGCCCACCTTGGTAAAGCGGCGATTGACGCCGCCGAAATTGGCCAGCGCGTCGCGGATTTCAGCGGTTTTCATGCCCAGATGACGTGCCACGGCCACGGCCGACAGCGCGTTCGAGACGTTGTGATCGCCCGGCATCGGGAGGGTGCAACCCTCGATCACGGTATCCTCGTATTGCAAGTGGATGTCGAAATGCGCGATGCCGCCCTTGTAGGTCAGGTTGACTGCACGCACGTCGGCTTGGGCGTTGAACCCATAGGTGCGCACGCGGCGGTCGGTGATGCGGCCCACCAACGCCTGAACCTCGGCATGGTCGGTGCAGCACACCGCCAGACCGTAGAACGGGATGTTCGAGACGAAATCATGAAAGCCCGCGCGCAGCCGGTCGAAATCACCCCAATGCTCCATGTGCTCGGGGTCGATATTGGTGACGATGGCGATGGTCGCCGGCAGCCGGTTGAACGAGCCGTCGGACTCGTCGGCCTCGACCACCATCCATTCGCCCTGCCCCATCCGCGCGTTCGAGCCGTAGGCATGGATCACGCCGCCGTTGATCACGGTCGGGTCGAAATCGCCCGCCACCATCAACTCGGCCATCATCGTGGTGGTCGTGGTCTTGCCGTGGGTACCGGCGATGGCAATGTTGGATTTCAGCCGCATCAGCTCGGCCAACATGTCGGCACGGCGCACCACCGGCAGGCCCAGCGCGCGCGCGCCGTCTAGTTCTGGGTTTCCCGGCTTGATCGCGGTAGAAACGACCACGACGGCCGCATTGTCGAGGTTTTCAGCCCGCTGACCCACGAAAATCTCAGCCCCCAGCGACGCCAGCCGGTCGGTGATCTTCGACGCTTTCAGATCGGATCCCTGCACTTGGTACCCAAGGTTCAGCAGCACCTCGGCGATGCCCGACATTCCGATGCCGCCGATGCCCACGAAGTGGATCGGTCCGACATCCTGCGGCAGTTTGGTTGCTGGATTCATGGGGTCTCCTTCTGCGCCAGCTGTTCGACAAGGGCCACCAGACGCTCGGTCGCGTCGGGCGCCCCGACCGACAGGGCAGCATGGGCCATTTTCTGTGCGGCTTCGGGGTTGGTCAGAACCAGTGCGATTTGCTCGGTCAGGGCGGGAACGTCAAGCGTATTTTCGGGGATCATGATCGCACCGCCCGCCTGCACCAGCCCGCGCGCATTGGCGGTCTGGTGATCGCCCGCGGCGGCGGCGAAGGGGATCAGGATCGAGGGCCGCCCGATCACCGAGATGTCAGCCACGCTGGACGCGCCCGAGCGGCTGATGACCAGCTGCGCCTCGGACATGCGGCGGGGGACGTCGTGGAAAAAAGGTTGGACCTCGGCCAGAATCCCGTGGTCGGCGTAGAAGGCGGTGACCCGTTCGGTGTCCTCCTCGCGCGCTTGGTGAGAGACGCGGATATACTGGCGCAGGCTCTCGGGCAGTGCAGCTATGGCGCCGGGGACTACATCGCTGAGAATGCGGGCGCCTTGGCTGCCGCCCATCACCAGCACCGACATCGGATAATCTCCGGGCGGGATGTAGGGTGCGGCGGCGCGTTCCAGCACGGCGGCACGCACCGGGTTGCCGGTGTGGATACCGTGGGCGCCCTCGGGCAGGTCGGTGGGCCAGACACCGCAGGCCACATGCGCAACCCGCGTGGCGAACAACTGGTTCACGCGCCCCAAAACGCCGTTCTGTTCGTGGATCATGCGGGGCAGACGCAACATCACCGCCGCGCTCAGCGCCGGGATCGACGGATAACCACCGAACCCCACCACCACGTCCGGCCTGTCGCGCAGCAACTGGGCCGTCATCCCGGCCACACCGGCCGCGATCCGGGGACCGGCCAGCGCCTTGGCCGCCAGCCCACCGCGGGCGAATGTGGCCGAGGACACCTCGACGATCTCGGTTGAATGCGGGAAACCGCCGGTATAACGCGCGCCGCGCACATCGGTGGACAGGCGCACGCGCCAATCCTTGTTCAGCATCGCCTCGGCCAGCGCCTGGGCGGGGAACATGTGGCCCCCGGTTCCGCCAGCCGCGATCAGCAAATAAGGGTTCGTCATCAGCCTCGTCCGCGCAGAATGTCGCCCAGCTCGCCCTGCGGGCGGGTGCGGGTGAAGGCCAGCAGCATGCCCAGCGCAATGCCGCCCGCAATCAACGACGAGCCGCCGTAGCTGACGAAGGGCAGCGTCATGCCCTTGGCCGGCAGCAGGCGCACCGCGACGCCCATGTTGATCATCGCCTGAACACCGAACATGCATGCCAGTCCCGTGCCTGCCAACCGGGTGAACATGTCACGCTCGCGCATCAGTCGCAGCAGGGACCGTACCACGATGATCGAATAAAGCGCGATGATGATCAGCACCAGGATCAGGCCGTATTCTTCGGCCGCGACGGCGATGATGAAATCGGTATGTGCATCGGGCAGCGACCATTTCACCTGCCCCTCGCCAACCCCAACGCCAAACAGCCCGCCCTCGCGGATTGCGTTGGTGGCATAGCCCAACTGGGTCGTTGGATCGACCTCTTGATTCAGGAAACCATCGATGCGCCGGGCGAAATGTTCAGAATTGGCGTAGGCGAACATGCCACCCAAGACGACCGCCCCGGCCATTCCCAGCAGCAGGAACATCGGTGCACCCGCTACGAAATACATCACGCCCCAGCCGAACAGGATCAGACAGGCCTGACCGAAATCAGGCTGCATCACCAACATGCCAACAATCGACATACACAGCGCAAACGACCACAACCGCCCCGGGGGGCCATTGATCTCCTGCGCTGCGGCCAGCAGCCACGCGGCCACGACAATGAAGCCCGGCTTCAGAAACTCGGACGGTTGCAGCGAGGCGAAGCCCAGCGAATACCAGCGCACCGCACCTTTGCCGAAATCGGTTCCGAAGACCGGCAGAAAGGCCAGCGCAACAAATGAGGCCAGAAAGCCCAGCACCGCCAACCGACGCACCAAGGTGGGTGACATCATCGAGGTCAGCATCATCGCGATCAGCGCCAACACACCGAAAAGGGCCTGACGCTCGACATAGTGGAACGGATCGAACCCGTTGCGCTGCGCCAACGGCGGCGACGAGGCCAGCCCCAGCAGAAGCCCGATCGCAAACAGGATCAACACGCAGGACATCGTCCAGCGGTCAATCGTCCGCCACCATTTCGGAAGGATCGGTTCACCGCGCTGGTCCTGGACCGCGCCATACACCATCTCAGTCATGAGATACCGCCACTATCTGCCTCGTTAACGTCCCGTTTTCGGGATCTGTTTGAGAGTCTACAGGGAAAATGCCCCTCAGGCCAGCCTCTTCCTCTTGTCATTGGCGTCAATCCGCGCCAAGGGCGAGGGATGCGATTTGACACGATCATACTGGGCGCCGGAGCCGCCGGCATGATGTGCGCCGCCCATTGCGGCGGGCGTGTACTGGTGATCGATCACGCCAAGGCGCCGGGGGAAAAGATCCGCATCTCGGGCGGGGGGCGGTGCAACTTCACAAACCTCTACGCCGGACCACAGAACTTCCTGTCGCAGAACCCGCATTTCTGCAAATCGGCGCTGGCGCGGTACACGCAATGGGATTTCATCGACCTTGTGGGCCGTCACGGCATCGCATGGCATGAAAAGACGCTGGGGCAGCTGTTCTGCGACGGCTCATCGAAGCAGATCATCGCCATGCTGCTGGCGGAGATGGACCGCGCGGGCGCAGAGCTGTGGTTGCACACGTCGCTGCGCGATCTGCGCAAGACCGAAACCGGCTTTGAAATGGTGGTCGAGCGCGAGGGTGCGCGATATGACCTGAGCTCTGCCAACGTGGTATTGGCCACCGGCGGAAAATCCATCCCCAAGATGGGTGCGACCGGGCTGGCCTATGACATCGCCGCGCAGTTCGGATTGCACGTCACCGAGACCCGCGCCGCTTTGGTGCCGTTCACCTTCCCCGATGGGCGGTTCAAAGACTTGTCCGGTGTTTCCGTCCCCGCGCGACTGTCGAACGATCGCACGAGTTTCGACGAGGCGCTGCTGTTCACCCATCGCGGCCTGAGCGGGCCGGCTGTGCTGCAACTGTCCTCATACTGGCGCGAGGGCGAGGCGATCCGGGTCAACCTGATCCCCGAGCTGCCCCTGTTCGACCTTCTGCGCGAACGGCGGCAAAGCGCAGGCCGCAAGGCCCTGACAACCGAACTCGCGCACCACCTGCCCGCCCGGCTGGTCGAGTATCTGAGCGCCCAGATCCCGATGCGTGGCAACCTGGCCGATCAGTCGGATGCGGCGCTGCAGGCACTGACCGATGCGCTGAGCGACTGGGCACTGACCCCCTCGGGCACCGAAGGGTACCGCACCGCCGAGGTCACCTTGGGCGGCATCGACACGGACAGCCTGTCGTCCAAAACGATGGAGGCCAGGGATGTCCCCGGCCTCTATGCGATTGGTGAAGCAGTGGATGTCACCGGATGGCTGGGCGGATACAATTTCCAGTGGGCGTGGTCCTCGGGCCACGCCGCCGGAATTGCGATCGCCGGTCGCCTTTAGCCTACGACGTTGTAGCCGCGGCCGCGCATGCAGTTGCGGACGATGACTTCCTGCTTCTGGGTGTTTTGCAGAGCGCTGGCGCCTGCCCCCACTAGTGCGCCGGCTACGGCCGCACGGCCCAGATCGCTTGCGCTGTCGTCGATGATGGCTTTGGTGCCCGCGGCACCCGCCGCGCCAATGGCCGCTGCGCCAGCGGTATTGCTGTCGATCGTGCCCTGCTGCCGCGCCACGGCCTGACACTGCGCCAAGTCTGCGTTGTAGTTAGGGCTGACGGGCCCATCCACAATGGGTTGGTAGTTTGCGCCTGTGTTCGTGCAGGCCCCTGCCACCAGAATGGCCGGCAGGATCATTGAAAGCTTGCGGTTCAGCATGGTCTTAACCTCGTGTTGAATTCCTAGGGTAACAAAATCATTAATTCTGGTGCGTCAAGCTGATAGCACTTCAATTTGGCCCAACCGGCGATTCATTGCAAATGCACAGTTCAAAGCCGCTTTTGTACCTGCGCCACGAAATCGTCGCCGCGCTGTTCGAAATTGTCGTACTGGTCGAAACTGGCCGCCGCGGGCGCCAGCAGCACGGTCTCACCCGGCGCGGCGTCGCGCATGGCCTGTTCGACTGCCTCGGCCATTGTGGTGCAAACGCGGGCCTCAACCGACAACTGCATGGCGAAACCAGCCGCCTCGCGCCCGATCACATAGGCGCACAGAACCTCGTCGGTCGCGTCGTTCAGCGCGGCGATACCCCCCTCTTTCTCAAGCCCGCCGCAGATCCAGCGGATCTTCTTGAACGCGCCCAGCGCCTTGGCCGCGCTGTCGACATTGGTGGCCTTGGAGTCATTCACGAATGTCACACCGTTTGCCTCAGCGATGATCTGGCTGCGATGCGGCAGACCCGGATAGCTGTGCAGCGCGTCCTCGATCATTTTGGGCGCCAGGCCCAGCGCGCGGCAGGCGGCATAGGCCGAGCACGCGTTTTGGTGGTTGTGGGTTCCGGGCAGGCCCTTGATGCCGCGCAGGTCGATCGAAGCGGCCTGGCGCCCCTTGCGATATTCCGACAGGAACCCCTTGCGGGCAAAGACCTGCCAACCCGGGCCGGCCAATTTGCGCGCCACCGAGACGCGGATCACCCGGTCGTCGCCCGGCCCTTCGGCCAGTTGACCGGCTAGAAACGCGCCTTCGATCTCGTCCACGCCGATCACGGCACGGTCGGGACCGCCTTCTGAGAACAGGCGGCGCTTGGCGGCGAAATAGCCGCCCATGCCCCCATGCCGGTCCAGATGGTCGGGCGAGAGATTGGTGAACACCGCCACGTCGGGCGTCAGCGCACGCGCCAGCTCGGTCTGATAGCTGGAAAGCTCCAGCACCACCACTGATCCGTCGCCGCCGGGCTCGATATCCAGCACGCCGCGCCCGATATTGCCCGCCAGCTGTGCCTCGCGCCCCGACTGGGTCAGGATGTGGTGGATCAACGCCGCCGTGGTCGATTTCCCGTTCGAGCCGGTGACGGCGACAACGCGCGGCGGCACGTCAAACTTGTCCCATTCGGCACCGCCCAACGAGCGGAAGAACAGGCCGATGTCGTTGTCGACCGGGACGCCAGCCTGCAGTGCGGCGGCAACAACCGGGTTGGGTTCGGGATAGAGATGGGGAA
This sequence comes from Ruegeria sp. CRTD044, assembly GCF_059613485.1. Taxonomy (NCBI): domain Bacteria; kingdom Pseudomonadati; phylum Pseudomonadota; class Alphaproteobacteria; order Rhodobacterales; family Roseobacteraceae; genus Ruegeria; species Ruegeria sp. CRTD044. The sequence goes on from NZ_JBXWSP010000016.1 coordinate 124,401, forward strand.
TGCCGGGCGATACGATCAAGGTGGCGATCGCGTCAAAGGCGCCTTGCCGCCGCAGGTCCTGACACATGAACCCCTCGGCCTCGGCCTTTTCGCGCGCGGCAGGGTTGTCATCCCAGCAGACCGGCTCGGCTCCGCCAGCCCGCAATGCGTGGGCCGTGGCCAGGCCCGACCGCCCCAGCCCCAGAACCGCAACCTTATGTCCTGAAAACCCTTTGACCGGGATCATGCCGCGCACCTTCTTCCATCTGCCAATGCGCCGCCACCCTGTACCGAAGAATTGACCCTTGGCAAGGGCGGCGTCAGGCTCGCGCCCTCGGCGCGAGCCGGGCCCAACGGGTACAGGCGGGCCGCAGGCCCACCGCGCCCGGCTGGAGCCTTACCGTACTTTCAGTGTTGCAAGGCCAATCATCGCTAGGATCAGCGAGATGATCCAGAACCGGATCACGATAGTCGGTTCGGCCCACCCCTTCTTCTCATAGTGGTGATGGATCGGCGCCATCAGGAAGACCCGCCGCCCTGTGCGTTTGAAATACAGCACCTGGATAATCACGCTCAACGCCTCGACCACGAACAGGCCGCCGACGATGGCCAGAACCAGCTCGTGCTTGGTGGCGACGGCGATGGCGCCCAGCGCACCGCCCAAGGCCAAAGACCCGGTATCCCCCATGAACACCGCGGCGGGCGGGGCGTTGTACCACAGGAACCCAAGCCCGCCTCCAAACAGCGCGGCGGTGAAGATCAGGATCTCACCCGTGCCGGGCACATAATGCACGTCCAGATATTCGGTAAAGTCGACGCGACCCACCGCATAGGCGATCACGCCCAAAGTCGACGCCGCGATCATCGCGGGCATGATGGCTAGCCCGTCCAGCCCGTCGGTCAGGTTCACTGCATTCGCCGCCCCCACGATCACCACGATCGAGAACGGAATGTAGAAGATACCCAGATTGATCAGCGTGTCCTTGAAGATCGGCACGGCCAGCTGGTTCTGCAGCATCTCCGGGTGGTGCAGCGTCGCCCACAGCGCGGCCAGCGCGGCGATGATGATGCCCAAAGCCAGGCGCATTTTGCCTGAAACGCCCTTGGTATTCTGCTTCGACACCTTGGCATAGTCGTCCGCGAATCCGATGGCCGCATAGGCCAGCGTGACGAAAAGAACCATCCACACATAGGGATTGTCCCACCGCGCCCAAATCAGCGTGGACGTCACCAGGGCACCTACAATCAGCAGACCACCCATCGTGGGCGTGCCGGCCTTGGTAAAGTGCCCCTCGGGGCCGTCATCCCGAATTGGCTGACCCTTGCCTTGTTTCCGACGCAGAACGTTGATCAACGGCTTGCCGAACAGGAAGCCAAAAATCAGGGCCGTCAGAAAGGCGCCGCCTGCGCGGAAAGTTATGTAGCGGAAGAGGTTGAAGAAATCCCCTCCGTCCGACAGGCTGGTCAACCAATAGAGCATTACAAAACCTTTCTCACACCGCGGTCATGGGTGGTCATGCATCAAGCGCGCCCACTTGCCCCATTTTCCGCAAACCGTCAACAATCCGTGCCAGCGCCATGCTGAGGGAGCCTTTGGCCAACACGGCATCGCCCGCCCGAACCAGCTGCGGAAGCTCTTGAACCATTTCGGCGCTGGTCTCAAACCACAGCCCGCGCTTGTCCTCGGGCAACGCCTCGTGCAGCGCCCGCATCAACGGACCGATGCAGTGCACCTTGTCGATCTGCCTCATGGCCGGCACTTCTGCCATGGCTGCGTGCATCGCGCGTTCATCGGGCCCCAGCTCTTTCATGTCGCCCAGAAAGGCGATGCGCCGTGCGCCCTGCGCTGCCGCCAGCACATCCAGCGCCGCCGCCATCGAAGTCGGATTGGCGTTGTAGCTGTCATCCAGCAGTTCGATCTGCCCGCCATCCGGCAGGGCCAGCGTCTCGCGCACGCCCCGCCCCGTGACCGGCACCCATTTGGCCAGGCCGGCAATGGCCGCGTCCAGATCGACACCCAGCGCGACGCAGGCAGCCAGCGCGCCCAGGGCGTTCATGGCAAAATGCGTCCCCGCCGATTGCACGTCGAAGGCGAAAGGCTGGCCCATAACTTCGGCGGTGACGTGAATGTCCGTGGGCGATTGGGTCACGCCGGTCAGCCGATAATCCGATGCGGTGCGGCCGAAATCCACGATCACAGCGCCATGCCGGGCGGCACAGGTGCGCAGGATATCGGTGTGATCAAGGTCAGCGTTCACGATGGCAGTGCCGCCGGCCTCCAGCCCATCAAAGATGGCGGCCTTTTCGTGGGCAATGCCAGCAACCGACTCGAACGCCTCTAGGTGAACGGCGGCGACGGTAGTGACCAGCGCCACATGCGGGCGAGCCTGCCGCGCCAGGGGTGCAATTTCGCCGGGGTGGTTCATGCCGATCTCAATCACCGCATATTCGGTGTCGCGCGGCATCCGGGCCAGAGTCAGCGGCACGCCCCAATGGTTGTTGTAGCTGGCGACGCTGGCATGGGTGCGGCCCTGATCCGACAGGATGGTCGCCAGCATCTCCTTGGTCGAGGTCTTGCCGACACTGCCCGTCACCCCGACCACGAGGGCCTTGCACCGATCACGGGCGGCGCGGCCCAACGCCTCGAGCGCGGTCTGCACGTTGTCGACGATCAACAATGGCGCATCGGCGGCCACGCCGTCCGGGACGTGCGTCACCAGCGCGGCGGCGGCCCCTTTTTCCAGCGCCTGCGCCACGAAATCATGCCCGTCGCGCGCCGCCTTCAACGCCACGAACAGGTCGCCCGGTTGCAGGGTGCGCGTATCGATGGACACGCCGCCCGCCTGCCAGTCGGTCGTGGCCCGTCCGCCCGTCGCGGCGGCGGCCTCGGATGCGGTCCAGAGTGTCATGCGACCCTCCCGTCCAGTGCGGCCACGGCGATGCTGGCCTGCTCCACATCATCGAAGGGCAGAACCTGGTCACCCACGATCTGCCCGGTCTCGTGCCCCTTGCCCGCGATCAGCAGCGCATCGCCCGGCTGCAATGCATCGATGCCGCGCAGGATGGCCTCGGCCCGGTCGGCAACCTCGGTTGCGTCGGGGGCCCCGGCCATCACCGCGGCGCGGATGGCTGCGGGGTCTTCCGAGCGCGGGTTGTCGTCGGTGACAAAGACGATATCGGCGTTCTCGGCCGCGGCGCGGCCCATCAGCGGGCGCTTGGTCGCGTCCCGGTCGCCGCCCGCGCCGACGATGGCGATCAACCGGCCCATCACATGCGGACGCAGTGCCTGCAACGCGGTGGCCACAGCATCGGGCGTGTGCGCGTAGTCGACGAATACCGCAGCCCCGTTGCTGCGGGTCGCGGCCAACTGCATCCGCCCCCGCACCGTAGTCAAATGCGGCAGGGTGTCGAAGACATGGTCGGGGTCGTCACCGCTGGCAATGACCAATCCGCAGGCCAGCAGAACGTTTTCCGCCTGGAACCCGCCGATCAGGTTCAGCCGGATCTGGAAGGTCTTGCCGCGCCAGGCAAAGCGCAAATCCTGCCCGGTGGCGTCAAACCGTTGGTTCAACAGGCAAAGATCAGCGTCCCCGCTGCCCACGGTCAATACTGTCTGACCGCGCGCCTGCGCGATATCACGGATCGCGGCGCCTTTCGGGTCGTCCATGTTGATCACGGCCGTTCCGTCCTGCGGCAGAACCCGGTCGAACAGGCCGGCCTTGGCGGCGAAATACGCCTCAAACGTCGCGTGATAGTCCAGGTGATCCTGGGTGAAATTCGAAAACCCCGCCGCCGTCAGATGCACGCCGTCCAGCCGGCGCTGTTCCAGACCATGCGACGAGGCCTCCATCGCGGCGTGGGTCACGCCGGCCTCGGCGGCCTCGGCCAGACAGCGATGCAGGGTGATGGGTTCGGGCGTCGTGTGGGCCAGCGGTGCCGTCCACGCGCCCTCGACCCCTGTGGTGCCGAGGTTGACGGCCATGTGTCCCAACTCGGTCCAGATCTGGCGCACGAAGGTTGAAATCGAGGTCTTGCCGTTGGTGCCGGTGACCGCCACCATGGTGCGCGGCTGCGCCCCGAACCACAATGCGGCGGTGTATGCCAGCGTCTGGCGCGGGTCCTGCACCACCACCAGGGCGGCGTCCGAGGCGGCCAGTTCATCAGCGGCGATCCGCGCGCCTTCGGCATCGGTTAGAATGGCGGCGGCCCCCATACGCAGGGCATATTGGATGAATTCGCCCCCATGCACGCGCGTCCCCGGCAGCGCCGCGAACAAAAAGCCGTCCTTGACCTGACGGCTGTCAACGGCCAGCCCGGTAATCTCCGGGTCGGCACCGCCGCGCGCGGTCAGGGCCAGCTGGCTGAGTTTCTTTGACCTTGCGCCCATGACCCACCTCTGTCGGACTGCCTAATTCGAGGTCAGCGTTATAGCAGCGCGATCCTCAGGCTCAAGCCGCGGACGCAGCCCCAGCAGCGGCGCGATGCGGCCGATCAACTCGGCCGCCACGGGCACCGCCGTCCAGCCTGCCGTGCGGCGCTTTTCGCCGTAGGCCAGGATCGACGGTTCGTCCAGCGCAACGATCAGTATATATTTCGGATCGTAGGCCGGAAAAACCGAAGCGAAGGTGGCGATCACCTTGTCATCATAGTAGCCGCCGCGCGGCTTGGGCTTGTCGGCGGTGCCAGTTTTGCCGGCCACAGCATAGCCCGGAACGTCACCAAAGCTGGCGGTTCCATCCGTCACCACCTTGCGCAGCATCATCAACGATTGTTTGGCCGCGCTTTCCGACATCACGCGCGGCCCGTATTGCGGGCCGTTGCGGCGCAGGATCGTGGGACTGACATAATGCCCGCCATTGGCGATGGCCGCATAGCCCGCAGCCAGATGCATCGGGCTGGTCGACAGGCCGTGGCCGTAGGAAATGGTGACGGTGCTCAATTCACCCCACTTCTTGGGCTTGAGCGGCACCCCACCCTTGGCCTCGACGATCTCGAACGGCGTGGGGTCGAACATGCCCAGCGCGTCCAGGAACTGCTGCTGGCGCTCGGCGCCGATCTGCAGCGCCAACCGCCCGGTGCCGCGATTCGAGCTGTGCACGATCACATCGGCCACGCTGATCTTGCCGTAATTCTTGCCGTTGAATTCGCCGATCGGGAAACGTCCGATCTTCATCGGCCCCGAGGTGTCGATGATCGTGTCGGCATTGACCAGCCCCAGATCGACCGCTTGCGCGGCGGTGAAGATCTTGAAGACCGAGCCCAGTTCGTACACCCCCTGCACATAGCGGTTGAACAGCGGGCTGTCCGAGGGGTCAAAGCCCGAGGTCGGCGGGCGCGGACGGTCGTTCGGGTCGAACGATGGCAACGAGGCGGCAGCAATCACTTCGCCGGTATGGGCGTTCATCAGCACCGCCGAGGCGCCTTTGGCGTTCATAATCTTCATGCCGCCGTCCAGCACCTGCTCGACCGCCGCCTGAACGGTCAGGTCCAGCGACAGCTGCAGCGGCTTGGTTCCGTTGGCGGGATCGCGCAGATAGTCGTCGAACTGTTTTTCCACCCCGGCCACACCGATCACCTCGGCGGCCGAGACGCCTTCGCGCCCAAAGCCGGAGCCACCTAGGATATGCGCGGCCAGCCGGCCGTTGGGATAGAGCCGCATTTCGCGCGGGCCAAACAGGATGCCCGGATCGCCGATGTCGTGCACTGCCTGCTTCTGCTCGGGCGAGATACGCTTTTTGATCCACAGGAATTTGCGCTTGCCGGTGAAGTCCTTGACCAACCGCTCTTTGTCCAGATCCGGAAAGATCGCCACCAGCTTTTCCGCGGCCGCGATCGGGTCGATCATCAGCGGAGGCTGGGCATAAACGGAATAGGTATCAAGGTTGGTCGCAAGGATTCGGCCCTCGCGGTCCACGATATTTGCCCGCTGCATGGCAATCGACGCGCCCGGGGCGCTCGCCAGCGGTTCTTGCGCCTCCGAAGTAGCCAAAGCGCCCATCCGGAACCCGACAACGGCAAATGCCGCAAAGAAAAACGCGCTGAGCACCAGCAACCGCCCCTCGGCGCGGGCGCGGGCGCGGTCCTTCATCTCTTCGTGGCGGCGGCGGATGTTCTCGCGCTCAATCACCTTGGGGTTTTCCCCGCGGGCACGGGCCTCAAGGATGCGGGCAAGCGGGCGGAGCGGTGTGCGTGTCATGGGATCTGCACCTCGCCCAGGGCCTGGGTGTCCGTGATCGCCTGCAGTTCGATCGGGTCGGCGATGGGCAGGTCGGGATCCTCGGCATAGGCGATCTGGTCAGCGCGTCCGAATTGCTCGGCGCGCAGCGGCAGAAGGCCCAGACGCTCGAAATTAAGGTCGGCCAGTTCACGCAGTCGGTCGGGGCGGTTCAGATAGGCCCATTCGGCCTGCAATACAGCCAGCCGAGCCTGGGCCGCGCCGATCTGGTGCTGCAGAGACTGGGTTTCCTTCAGTACCTGTTGGGTGCGGTAGTTTTCCTGATAGGCCCACAAAGCGAGCCCGAAAACACCCAAGGCGGTCAATACAAACAGAATACTCTTCATCTTGCCTTTCCCCCGATCATGGGCATGCCAATGGCGCGGGCATCAATTTCCCCCGCCGGAGCATCGGTACGAACAGCAACCCGCAACTTGGCCGAGCGCGCGCGCGGGTTGTCCTGCAACTCCTGCGGGTCGGGTCCGATGGCTTTGCGGGTCTTCAATGTGAATTGCGGCTGATCCTGCTGGATCTCGGGCGCATAGCGGTTGGCACGGCCGGTCTTGCCCGCGCGCGACTGGAAAAAGCGTTTGACCATCCGGTCCTCGACCGAGTGGAAGGTGACCACGGCCAGTTGCCCGCCCGGCTTCAACGCGCGCTCGGCGGCCATCAGGCCCTGGAACAGCTCCTCGTATTCGGCATTCACCGCAATGCGCAGCGCCTGGAACGACCGAGTGGCCGGATGGGATTGTCCGGGCTTGGCGCGCGGCAGGCAGGATTCGACGATCTCGGCCAGACGCAGGGTGGTGGTGATGGGCGACTCGGTGCGGGCCTTGACGATGGCGCGCGCGATGCGGCGGCTGGCCCGCTCTTCGCCATAGTGGAACAGGATGTCGGCCAATTGTTCCTCGGTCGCGGTGTTGACCAGATCAGCTGCGCTTTCGCCCTCCTGGCTCATGCGCATGTCCAGTGGGCCGTCCTTCATGAAGGAAAAGCCGCGCTCGGCCTGATCCAGCTGCATGGACGAGACACCAAGGTCCAGCACCACGCCATCGAGGTTGCTGGCGTATTCATCCATGCGAGAAAAGACACCCGGCTGCATCACCAGCCGATCGCCATATACGGCTGCCCACTCCGCCGCCATTTCAAAGGCCAACGGATCGCGATCGACACCGATAACCGTGTCGGCGCCAGCCTCAAGCAAACCCCGGGTATAGCCGCCTGCACCAAAGGTGCCATCCAGCCACGTGCCAGATACCGGATGAACCGCGTCCAGCAACGGGCGCAGCAGAACGGGAATGTGGGGTTTATCAGATGAAGTGTGATCCGCGCCGGCCATGCCGTCACGCACCTTCGATGCCGTCAAGGAACTGCATCGGATCGAAATCCTCGGGCAGTTCGTCCAACCAGTCTTCGGTGGCGGCCAGTTCCTCGGCCTCGTATGTCTCGGGCTTCCAGATCTGGAACGTGTCGCCCGCGGCGATGAAGAACGCCTCGCCTTCCAGCCCGATCTTGTTGCGCAGCTTGGCCGGCAACACCAGGCGTCCGGTTTCATCGACGTTGGTCGGGAAAGACTGCCCGTGGAACAGGCGCTGCAACATCTTGCGCTGCATCGAGCCGCGCGGCAGCGCGTCGATCTTGGCGTCGACCTCGTCGATCGCCTCCATAGTATAGCATTCAAGGTATTTGCGGCGGTGGTCACCGTATACGATTACCAGTTCGGGATTGTCGCCAGGCTGCCAGTTGGGGTCCGAGGCCTCGAGCACACGGCGAAACGAGGCCGGGATCGACACCCTGCCCTTCGCGTCCACCTTGTGGTGGCTTTCACCTCTAAACCTGCGCGCCAAGACGACTGTCCCTTTCGCTTGCGCCCCACCTACGTCTTCCCCCGGATGAAAAACGGCGGGTTGATCTGCTGCCACTGATCAACCCGCCGCATTGACCCGCTTCGCGGGATGTCCAGCTGCGCGCGCCACCTGGGGGGATGTCTGCTCGCCCGCGCGCCGGATCTCTTGAGTGATGAAAGCGAGATGCCTGTATGAAACCTGTTTATTTTTGGTTCGGGGTCGTTTGGCGCCCCATGTGCCTCGTCCTCATCGGATGAATAAGGGATGCCATGGGAATTCATGGAAATCAATGAGATTTTTTTCCAAGAAGGTTAGATTCGGAAAACTACAGCAGTAGAAATTCATACGCAAACATGAAATCTGTCCACAGTTAGACGTAATAAACCAATTCAACACAACATATAGACAAATATCGCGCTGGAAAATTTTTCCCACGATTTCCCACATTTTCTGTGGAACGACCCTGAGTCCGTCCAATACCCTCACTAATTCGGCCATATGGCGCCGAATCACCCTGCGATCCTGGCCGAGCCCCGGAGAGACCGCCCCGGATTTCCCACCAATTCCCGCCAGTCCCACAAAGTCCCATGACCCCACCCAAATCGGGAGTTGACCCAGACGCACAAAAATCGCGCAATCCTGAACCGCACAAATTCCACGTTTACGCGCGCAAATTTTCATCAAAATGATGGACGGCAGCCAGACCCGAGCAATGCCCCGCAGTTCGCGCTAACGAAAATATCCATATTTTAAAGGCATATTTTCGGGTGTCCGGATTCCGGCAGTCAATCTATGCACTTGCTGCATAGCAGCATTGATCCTGTCCGGTATTGTGCAATCGCAGCATTTGCCTATCTTCAGTCTCAAGCAAGCGCCGGAACATCGCGGCGGAAACGACAGATGATTGGGTAACGAACATGGCAGTCGCAAGCACCAACAGCGCACACAAGAGCGCATCGACATTTGGTTTCGCCTCTCTGATCGAGACCATGAAGACCCGTATCGCACGCTATCGCGTGTACCGCCAGACGGTGAACGAACTGTCGGAACTGTCGGACCGTGAGCTGGCCGATCTGGGCCTTCACCGTTCGATGATCCGTCGTCTGGCCATGCAGGCCGCCGAAGAACAATTCGCGCGCTGAGCGCCACGAAACACCGAGATCAGGTCCACTCCTCCTCCCATAGGACCTGTATTTCAGCGGCAGCATCTCTCCTCCTCCCTGATGCTGCCGCACCCTATACCGGCCTCAACCTGCCGGATGCTGATACATCGGGGCTCTCCTCCTCCCTGCTCTGATGTTGAAAGCGCGCGGTGGCATCTTCCTCCTCCCTGATGCCACCGCGCCCTTCGAATACCGGGCCAGACCCGGAAACGCATACATCGGGTTCTCCTCCTCCCTTCCCGATGTGAAAAGAGCGCGGTGGCACCCTTCCTCCTCCCTGGTGTCACCGCGCGCTTCAGATACCGGGGAAAACCCGGGTTCGGATACATCGGGGCTCTCCTCCTCCCTGCTCTGATGTTGACAAGAACGGCGGTTCCCTCCTCCTCCCTGGGAACCGCCGTTTTATTTCTTTCGGGCATGAAAAAGGCACCACGGGCAGGACCGGGCGCCAATCAACAAATCGAGCATGTGCCGGCAGGCACATTCCGCTGGATCAGAACGGAACGTCGTCTTTTGCGGATAGATACTGCGCGACGACCTTCTTTGTTCCGGCCTTGTCGAACTCGACCTCGACCTTGTCCCCTTCGATCCCGACCACGCCGCCATAGCCGAACTTCTGGTGGAACACCCGCTCGCCCAGCGTGAAGCTGGCCACGGCGGTCGCGTCGATCACGGTGTTGCGGGATTCGCGCGGCTGCGACATGCCATATTGCCCCTGCCGCGCCTGCATCCGTTTCCAGCCGGGCGAGTTGTAGACATTGGCCTGCGCCGCGCGGGTCTCGATACCTGCCGACATCTGCCCGCCACCATAGAGGCCCGGAGGCGTCAGCACCTCGACATGGTCCTCGGGCAATTCGTCGATGAAACGCGAAGGCATCGCGTTCTGCCATTGCCCGAACACGCGCCGGTTGGCGGCGAAGGAAATGGTGCAGACCTCTTCGGCGCGGGTGATTCCCACATAGGCGAGCCGCCGTTCTTCCTCGAGCCCTTTCAATCCGGATTCGTCCATCGACCGTTGCGAGGGGAACAGCCCGTCCTCCCACCCCGGCAGGAACACGGCGGGAAACTCCAGCCCTTTGGCCGCGTGCAGGGTCATGATCGAGACCTTGGGCCCGCCGCTGTCCTGTTCGTTGTCCATCACCAGGCTGACATGCTCCAGAAACCCTTGCAGGTTCTCGAAATTGTCCAGCTGGTTGACCAGTTCTTTCAGGTTTTCCAGGCGGCCCGGCGCCTCGGGCGTCTTGTCGTTCTGCCAGTGGGCGGTATAGCCGGATTCGTCCAGCACGATCTGCGCCAGTTCGATATGCGACACCTCGGGCGGGCCATAGCGCACGGGCGCGGTTCCGTCGTCGATGACCGCATCATCCTCGATCTCGATCCGCGGGCCGCGGGTCATCGCGTTCCAGCGCGCCAGCCCGTCGACCAGTTCGCGCAGAGCTGCGCCGCCCTTTCCCTTGATCAGCCCTTGCTCCACAGCGATCCGCGCGCCCTGAACCAGCGACACGCCATGTTCGCGCGCGGTGCGCTGGATCGTCTGCTGCGCCTTGTCACCAAGGCCGCGTTTGGGCGTGTTAACGATCCGCTCGAAGGCCAGATCATCATCGGGGGAAACCACCAGCCGGAAATAGGCCATGGCATCGCGAATCTCCATCCGCTCATAGAATCGCGGGCCGCCGATCACCTTGTAGGGCAGGCCGATGGTCAGGAACCGGTCCTCGAAGGCGCGCATCTGGTGGCTGGCGCGCACGAGGATGGCGATTTCGTCCAAGGACATGGGCCGCACGCCACGGGTGCCCCCCTGCATGGCGTCGATCTCTTCGCCGATCCAGCGGGCCTCCTCCTCGCCATCCCAATGGCCGATCAGGCGGACCTTTTCGCCCTCGGGCTTGTCGGTCCACAACTCCTTGCCCAGACGGCTTTCATTGCCGCGGATGACGTTCGAGGCGGCGGCGAGGATGTGCGGGGTCGAGCGGTAGTTCTGTTCCAGCCGCACCACATGGGCGCCGGGAAAATCTTTCTCGAAGCGCAGGATGTTGCCCACCTCGGCCCCGCGCCAGCCATAGATCGACTGGTCATCGTCCCCCACGCAACAGATATTCTTGTGCCCACCGGCCAACAGCCGCAGCCACAGGTATTGGGCGATGTTGGTGTCCTGGTATTCGTCCACCAGGATGTAGCGGAACCAACGCTGGTATTGTTCCAGCACGTCCGGGTGGTTCTGGAAGATAGTGACCATGTGCAACAGCAGGTCGCCGAAATCCACCGCGTTCAACTCGCGCAGGCGGGTCTGGTATTGAGCGTAAAGTTCGACGCCCTTGTTGTTGTAGGCCCCGGCATCGGCGGCGGGCACCTTGTCGGGGGTCAGGGCACGGTTCTTCCAGTCGTCGATGATGCCGGCCAGCATCCGCGCGGGCCAGCGCTTGTCGTCGATATTGGCGGCCTGCACCAGTTGCTTGAGCAGGCGCAGCTGGTCGTCTGTATCCAGAATGGTGAAGTTCGACTTCAGCCCCGCCAACTCCGCATGGCGGCGCAGCAGCTTGACGCAGATCGCATGAAACGTGCCCATCCACATCAAACCCTTGCTTACATTCACAGGGTACTTTTGAACACGCTCCTTCATTTCCTTCGCGGCCCTGTTCGTAAACGTGACCGCTAAGATTTGATCAGATCTCACGCTGCGTTCGTCGAGTATTTCGGCAATACGCGATATCAGGCACCGCGTTTTTCCCGTGCCGGCGCCAGCAAGTACCAACAAAGGCCCTTCGAGTGTTGTAGCGGCTTTCAGTTGTGGTTCGTTTAACCATTTCAAGTGCGCCTTTATCTGCGACGCTCCAACAACCGAAGCTCGTTGGGAAAGCGGAACACCTCTGACGGCGTCATTTTCATCGAAACTGCTCATGCGCCCAAACTAAGCCGGAAGCGCGCCGAGGGAAAGGGTTTGTTCACGGCTTGTTCGCACGGTTTTGCGAATTTCTTTCGCAGCGCTGGTTGAGCCGTCAGGCGCGGGCTGCATCCGACTGAAACCCTTGCCGAATCGCGCGGCAGGTCGGATCAATCGGCATGGACCTGCAAAGCACCTATCCAGGCATCGAGGATCTGAAACGCCGCGCACGCCGCCGGCTGCCGCGCTTTGTCTGGGACTATGTCGACAGCGGCACTGGGGCCGAGACCGCGCTGAGACGCAACCGGGCGGCGCTGGACCGGATCGGGTTTCTGCCCGCCATCCTGAAAGGCCCGCTGGAATTCGACACCGGCACCCGCTTTTTGGGGCGCGACCATCCGCTGCCCTTCGGCATGGCCCCGATCGGGATGTGCGGTCTGGTCTGGCCGGGGGCCGAGGCGCTGATGGCGCGCGCTGCCGCGCAGGTGGGCATTCCCTATGTTCTGTCCACCGTCGCCAGCCAAAGCCCCGAGGACATGGCCCCACATATCGGCCCCGACGCCTGGTTCCAAATGTACCCGCCCAAAGACCCCGAGATTCGCGCCGACCTGCTGACCCGCGCCCGGTCCGCCGGGTTCGGCACGCTGGTGCTGACCGTCGATGTGCCCGTGGCCTCGCGCCGGGAACGGCAGACCCGCTCGGGCCTGACCCATCCGCCGCTCCTGACGCCGCGCCTACTGGCGCAGATCGTCGCCCGCCCGGCCTGGGCCTGGGGCATGGCACGTCACGGCAAGCCCCGGATGCGTACGCTGGACAAATATATCGACGGCACCGCCAACCTGCCGCCCACGGCGCATATCGGATACCTGCTCAGGACCTCTCCGGGCATGGATTACGTCAAATGGCTGCGCGACCACTGGCAGGGGCCGTTCATTATCAAGGGCGTGCTGCGCCCCGAGGATGCCGAGCGGTTGAAACAGGCCGGGATCGACGCGCTGTGGGTGTCGAATCACGGCGGCCGCCAGTTCGATGGCGCGCCGGCCAGCGTCGACATGCTGCCCGCCATCCGCGCCGCGACCGACCTGCCGCTGATCTTCGACAGCGGGATTTCGGGCGGGCTGGACATTCTGCGGGCGCGCGCCTTGGGCGCCGATCTGGTCATGCTGGGGCGGGCGTTCCTCTATGGCGTTGCAGCATTGGGCGCGCGCGGCCCGACCCATGTCATCGATATTCTGCGACAGGACATGCTTGCAAATATGGGACAATTGGGTGCCGCAACGCTAAAAGATCTGCCGGATGTTAACGCAAACATTGATGCCGCGATGCAGCATGTGCCATAAAACGCCGCAATAGGCGGCGTTTGCGAGCGATAACATGCCGGTTCTACCCAGAACTACAGATATATCTGTGTGCAAACTCGGTCTATTAACACGGCCAAATGCAAAAGACCGGGACTTGCCATGACTGACTTCAAGAAAATCCTGATCGCCAACAGGGGTGAGATTGCCATTCGCGTGATGCGCGCCGCGAACGAGATGGGCAAACGCACCGTTGCCGTCTATGCCGAGGAGGACAAGCTGGGCCTGCACCGGTTCAAGGCGGACGAGGCGTATCGCATCGGCGAGGGTCTGGGCCCGGTCGCGGCATATCTGTCGATCGACGAGATCATCCGCGTCGCCAAGGAAAGCGGCGCTGACGCCATCCACCCGGGCTATGGCCTGCTGTCGGAAAACCCCGATTTCGTGGATGCCTGCGTTCAGAACGGCATCACCTTCATCGGCCCCAAGGCCGAGACCATGCGCGCCCTGGGCGACAAGGCCAGTGCCCGCAAGGTGGCGATTGCCGCCGGTGTGCCGGTGATCCCGGCGACCGAGGTGCTGGGCGATGACATGGACGCAATCCGCAAGGAAGCGGCCGAGATCGGCTATCCGCTGATGCTCAAAGCAAGCTGGGGCGGCGGCGGCCGCGGGATGCGCCCGATCTATTCCGAAGACGAGCTGGAAGAGAAGGTTCTGGAAGGCCGTCGCGAGGCCGAGGCCGCGTTCGGCAATGGCGAGGGGTATCTGGAAAAGATGATCACCCGCGCCCGCCATGTCGAGGTGCAGATCCTGGGCGACAAACACGGGCAGATCTATCACCTGTATGAACGCGACTGCTCGGTCCAGCGCCGAAACCAGAAGGTCGTGGAACGCGCCCCTGCCCCCTATCTGACCGAAGAGCAACGCGCCGAGATCTGCGACCTAGGCCGCCGCATCTGCGCGCACGTGAACTATGAATGCGCCGGTACGGTCGAATTCCTGATGGATATGGAGACCGGCAAGTTCTACTTCATCGAGGTGAACCCCCGCGTCCAGGTCGAACACACCGTGACCGAAGAGGTCACCGGCATCGACATCGTGCAGGCGCAGATCCTGATCGCCGAGGGCAAGACCCTGGCCGAGGCCACCGGCAAGGACAGCCAGGACGAGATCCGCCTCAACGGCCACGCGCTGCAGACGCGCGTCACCACCGAAGACCCGCTTAACAACTTCATCCCCGACTATGGGCGCATCACGGCCTATCGCTCGGCCACGGGCATGGGCATCCGGCTGGATGGTGGCACGGCCTATGCGGGCGGGGTGATCACCCGGTATTACGACTCGCTTCTGACCAAAGTCACTGCCTGGGCGCCGACTCCGGAAAAGGCGATCGCCCGCATGGACCGCGCCCTGCGCGAGTTCCGCGTGCGCGGCGTTTCAACCAACATCGCCTTTGTCGAGAACCTGCTGAAGCATCCGACCTTCCTGTCGAATGAATACACCACCAAGTTCATCGACGAGACGCCCGAGCTGTTCCAGTTCAAGAAGCGCCGCGACCGGGGCACCAAGGTTCTGACCTACATCGCCGACATCACGGTCAACGGGCACCCCGAGACCAAGGATCGCCCGCGCCCGCGCGCCGACCTGAAAGAACCCAAGCCCCCCGCGCCCAAGGCCGAACCGCTGGTGGGCACGCGCAACCTGCTGGAACAGAAAGGCCCGCAGGCCGTGGCCGACTGGATGAAGGCCCAGCGCCAGCTGCTGATTACCGACACCACCATGCGAGACGGGCACCAGTCGCTGCTGGCGACCCGGATGCGCTCGATCGACATGATCCGCGTGGCACCCAGCTATGCCGCGAACCTGCCGCAGCTGTTCAGCGTCGAATGCTGGGGCGGGGCGACTTTCGACGTGGCCTATCGTTTCCTGCAGGAATGCCCTTGGCAGCGCCTGCGCGACCTGCGCGAGGCCATGCCCAACCTGATGACCCAGATGCTGCTGCGCGGCGCCAATGGGGTGGGCTATACCAATTATCCCGACAACGTGGTGCAGGAATTCGTGCGCCAAGCCGCCAAGAATATCGACGTGTTCCGCGTGTTCGACTCGCTGAACTGGGTCGAGAACATGCGCGTGGCGATGGACGCGGTGATCGAGAACGGCAAGATCTGCGAAGGTACCGTCTGCTATACCGGCGATATCCTTGATCCGAACCGCGCCAAATATGACCTTAAATACTATGTCGGCATGGCCAAGGAGCTGCGCGACGCCGGCGCCCATGTTCTGGGCCTCAAGGACATGGCCGGCCTGCTGAAACCCGCCGCCGCGCGGGTACTGATCCGCGCGCTGAAGGAAGAAGTCGGCCTGCCGATCCACTTCCACACCCACGACACCGCCGGCATCGCCAGCGCCACCATCCTGGCGGCCAGCGAGGCGGGCGTGGACGTGGTGGACTGCGCGATGGACAGCTTCTCGGGCAATACCAGCCAGGCGACGCTGGGCACCGTGGTCGAGGCCCTGCGCCACACCGACCGCGACACCGGGTTGGACGTGAAGGCGATCCGCGAGATCAGCGACTACTTCGAGGCGGTGCGCGGCCAATACGCGGCCTTCGAATCCGGGCTGCAGGCCCCCGCCTCCGAGGTTTATCTGCATGAAATGCCGGGCGGCCAGTTCACCAACCTCAAGGCGCAGGCGCGCTCGATGGGGCTGGAGGAACGCTGGCACGAAGTCGCGCAGATGTATGCGGACGTGAACCAGATGTTCGGTGACATCGTCAAGGTGACGCCGTCCTCGAAAGTGGTGGGTGACATGGCGCTGATGATGGTCAGCCAGGGCCTGACGCGCGAGCAGGTCGAGGATCCCTCGACCGACGTGGCCTTCCCCGATTCGGTCATCGACATGATGCGCGGCAATCTGGGACAGCCTCCGGGTGGTTTCCCCGAGACGATCGTGACCAAGGTGCTGAAAGGCGAAAAGCCGAACACCGAACGGCCGGGCAAAGACGTGCCTCCGGTTGATCTGGAGGCCACCCGCGCGGAGCTGTCGAAACTGCTGGAGGGCAAGGAGGTCGATGACGAAGACCTCAACGGATACCTGATGTATCCCAAGGTGTTCCTGGACTACATGGGCCGCCACCGGATCTATGGCCCGGTACGCACCCTGCCCACCCGCACCTTCTTCTACGGCATGGAGCCGGGAGAGGAGATCTCGGCCGAGATCGACCCCGGCAAAACTCTGGAAATCCGGTGCCAGGCGATCAGCGAGACCGACGAGAAGGGCGAAGTGAAGGTGTTCTTCGAACTGAACGGTCAGCCCCGCGTGATCCGGGTGCCCAACCGGATGGTCCAGGCCTCGACCATACAGCGCCCCAAGGCCGAGGTCGGAAACGCCAACCATGTCGGCGCGCCGATGCCGGGCGTGGTTTCGACTGTCGCCGTCACCGCCGGGCAAGAGGTCAAAGAAGGCGACCTTCTGCTAACCATCGAGGCGATGAAGATGGAAACCGGCATCCATGCCGAGCGCGACGCCACCGTGAAGGCAGTGCATGTCCAGCCCGGCGGCCAGATCGACGCCAAGGACCTTTTGGTCGAGCTGGAGTGACCCAAACCGTTAAAACACAGAAAGGCGCGCCATCAAGCGCGCCTTTTTTCATCCGAACAGGCTAGTTCAACCGTCGCTGGACTCCGCGACGGGCTGCTGCGGCAACTGTTCCGGCGTGCTGTCGATCGAAACCTCTTCCTCGATCGGTGCTGGCAAGCCCAACAAATCGTGCAGTTCATGAAGAGCCGGATCAGACAAGTCACGGCCGCCTGTCAAGGTATCCAGTGCTTCCTGCGGATCGTCCGCCCCTGCCAAGGCTTCTTCGGCTTCAGTCACAGCCTGCTGCGCTTCGGCCACGGCATCCTCGTATTTGTCCTGTGCGGTGATGCCCTCGGCTGCTTCTTCTTCAATTGGCACGAATTGGTCCTCGATCTCCGCCTCGGTCAGACCTTCCAGTTCGGACAGTTCCTGTTCGCGCATTTCAAGCTCCTCTGTCGCGCCAGAGAAACCAAGTATACTCTGCTGATAGCTGTAAAGCTTGCCCGGCATGCTGTTCGGGGCCGCATTCATCAGGGCAGTCTGGCTGGCATGCGCGGCATTCAAGCCCTTGAGCTCGGACGCGATTTTGCCGTGCTTGATTGGCTTGACATACGGCTCCTCGACAATTGACGCCGCTACCCGCGCTTTACGGATGGGTTTGTCGACTTTCTTTTTCCCGGTGAAGAATTCGTCGAGTTTGGCCGCAAAACCGTTCTGCCCTTTGGCCCGAGATGTAGTTTTGGTGTTCTTTCGTTGTGCCTTTGGCTTAGCCAGACCGAGACCGGCGAGAAAACCCTTGCCTTGGCCGGCCCCCCCCTTGGTGCTGCGCGCAGATCCTCCGAGGCTGGCACTGGATTTTTCGGCGCTTTTGCCATTTCCGTTGCCGCCACCGTTCCCGTTGCCGCCACCGTTACTATTTCCGTTTCCACCACCGTTACCATTTCCGCCACCATTGCCATTCCCGTTCTTGGCTATGGCGATATCTGGCGTAGCCAACACCGCAACGAAGCTAACTGCCCCGGTCAGCAACAAAGATGTCGCCACAACCCGTGACAAGGAAATAAACCAATGCATGCCAATCCCCTTTTTCGTATCCAAATACTTGCGCCAACAGGCACAGGTTTGAGCAGAAACCTCACATTATGCATATACTAGTTATCGAATATGGCAAAATTTGGCATTCTAACGAAGCCGCTGTTACCCACTCAATTCGAGAGAATTGACCTCGGGCGGAAGTTTGAAAATATCATTAACTTCATTTGCTGGTTCGATTCCCAACTGACCTGCAATGAGGCTCAGAAGCATGGCTCCGACCAGCGCAGTCAGTTTTATGTTCTCAACCTTGTTCATCCCTCCGTCTCCACCATTGTCAGTATCCGTGGCTGTAGGTTTCAACGGCTCAGCACACCTGTTCCGTCGTAAAATTTTTTCCGGCCAAGTGCGTTTTTCCTCTTGCAGCTTTCCGCCAGAATTTATAGTTCACGCCTCACTCGACGGCGCGGGCGTAGCTCAGGGGTAGAGCATAACCTTGCCAAGGTTAGGGTCGTGAGTTCGAATCTCATCGCCCGCTCCAACGAGGACCGAAAGGTCGCACAAGATATCTGATTGCGGGCGTAGCTCAGGGGTAGAGCATAACCTTGCCAAGGTTAGGGTCGTGAGTTCGAATCTCATCGCCCGCTCCAGATATCCACCTTCCCACAACAAGCACTGGCGGATCGGTCGGTCCTGCGCCATTCTGTTCTGACCTGCAGCAGGCAGATGGATGCCCCGATGTCAAACTACCAAATTCGCACGCTGACCGCCGAAGAACTGCGCCACGCAGTGGATTGGGCCGGACGCGAAGGCTGGAACCCGGGTCATGAGGACGCAATCTGTTTCCGCTCGACCGACCCCGATGGATTTCTGGGCGGGTTTCTCGACGGCGAGATGATCGCCTCGGTTTCAGCCGTGAACTACGACGACGCGTTTTCGTTTCTGGGCTTCTATATCGTGCGGCCCGAGTTTCGTGGATCCGGTCATGGTCTGGAAATCGCCCAGCACGCGCTGGCGCATTGTACAGGGCGAAACATGGGCTTGGACGGGGTGGTCGAACAACAGGACAACTACCGCAAGTCGGGCTTTGTCTTCGCCTACAACAATTTTCGGTTCTCCGGCACGGTTTCAGGCATCCTGTCCAGCTTACCAAAGACCAGTATCGAGGTCGCACCCATCAGTGGCCTGTCCGAAGACCTTCGTATCTATGACCGTGCCCTGTTCCCCGCGCATCGGGATGCCTTTCTGACGGAGTGGCTGAGCGCACCGGGCCACATCTCGCGTGTTTGTATCCAGAAAGGTCGCACCGCCGGGTATGCAACTTTGCGCCCCTGCCTGAATGGCTACAAGGTAGGGCCTCTGTTCGCCGACGATCCGGACATCGCGCAAGCGCTTTTGGCTGCGGTTTTGGCCGAAGTTCCCGCTGATCACCGCAGCTCTGAGGTCTATGTCGACATGCCACAGCCCAACGCGGCGGCCTTTGCACTGGCTGACGCTTTGGGTCTGGAAAAAGTCTTTGAAACCGCGCGCATGTATTCCGACCACGAGCCGGATATCGACCTGAACCGAGTGTTCGGCGTGACGACGTTCGAACTTGGCTGAGTCTTAGAACGCCTTGAAGGTCATTGTCGTCAACGACCGCTCGATGTTCGGAATGACCAGAAGGTGTTCGTTAATGAAATGGCCCACATCCTCGGTTTCGGGGATGTAAAGCTTGAGCAGCAGATCATATTCTCCGCTGGTGGAGTAGAGTTCCGAGTGGATTTCGCGCAGAGCGATCTCTTCGGCCACCTTGTAGGTGGTGCCGGGCTTGCAGCGGATCTGGATGAAAACGCAGGTGGACATTTCGTGGCCTTGTTGCTTCCGTTTGGCGCAGGCTGGCACGCCCCGCGCCCGGGCGCAATCCCCTGCAACAGTTTGCTGCGATTGCACAGATCGGGCTGGATAAGGCCGCCCGACCCCGTCTATAAGCGCCCCTGTAGCAAGAGGATTTCGCCAATGCGCACAGCTTCGATCAGCCGCAAGACCGCCGAGACCGCGATTTCGGTCGAGGTCAACCTCGACGGCACCGGCACCTATGACAACCAGACCGGAGTGGGGTTCTTCGATCACATGCTGGACCAGCTAGCGCGGCATTCGCTGATTGACATGACGATCCGGGCCGAGGGCGATTATCACATCGACGATCACCACACGGTCGAGGACACCGGCATCGCGCTGGGTCAGGCGCTGACGCAGGCGCTGGGGGACAAGAAAGGCATCCGGCGGTATGGCGAGTGCCATCTGCCGATGGACGATGCGCAGGTGCGCTGCGCGCTGGACCTGTCAGGCCGACCGTTTCTGGTGTGGAACGTGGATCTGCCGACGCCCAAGATCGGCAGTTTCGACACCGAGTTGGTGCGCGAGTTCTTCCAGGCGCTGGCCACCCATGGCGGCATCACTCTGCATATCGACCAGTTGCACGGTTTCAACAGCCACCACATCGCCGAGGCCGCCTTCAAGGCCGTCGCCCGCGCCCTGCGCCAGGCGGTCGAAACCGACCCGCGCAAGGGGGATGCGATACCGTCCACCAAGGGCGCGCTCTAGATGCTGACCGCGATCATCGACTACGAAAGCGGCAACCTGCACTCGGCGGAAAAGGCGTTTCAACGCATGGCGCGCGAGATGGACGCGGGCGAGGTCGTCGTGACCTCGGATGCCGATGTGGTCGCGCGCGCCGACCGGCTGGTGCTGCCCGGCGACGGCGCCTTTCCCGCCTGCGCGGCCGAGCTGCGCGGGCACAAGGGCATCCACGATGCGATGGTCGAAGCGGTCGAGCAGAAGGGCCGCCCGTTTTTGGGCATCTGCGTCGGCATGCAGCTGATGGCGACCACGGGCCGCGAATATACCGACACGCCGGGCCTGAATTGGGTGACCGGAGACGTGGTGCGGATCGAGCCCGAAGACCGCGCGCTGAAGGTTCCGCATATGGGGTGGAACGATCTGGTGATCGAGAGCGAGCACCCGGTGTTCAACGGCGTTACCTCAGGCGATCACGTCTATTTTGTCCACTCCTACCATTTCCGCGTCGCCGATCCGGCGCAACGTCTAGCCCATGTGGACTATGGCGGGCCGGTCACGGCCGTGATCGGCCGCAACACGATGATCGGAATGCAGTTTCACCCTGAAAAAAGCCAGGATGTGGGCCTGCGGATGATCGGAAACTTCCTGACCTGGGCCCCCTGACCGGTTACTGCACGCGGGTCCAGGCCTGGCCGCGGCAGATCAGGCCGCCCGCGACGCAACCCTTGACCGTCAGCTTGTTCTGACCGTCAAGCGACATCTTGGAATTGTAGGTCTTGTCCCGGTCCGGCGCCCAGATCTTGCCGCCGCTATAGCTGCCGCCGCCATCCGCGACCATGTCCCAGATGATCTTCTTGCCAAGATTCTCGTAATCCAGCTGCTGGTTTCCGTCCTTGTCGAAGGCGCTGTCTATGGTGCCGCAAACGGCGCTGCCGCAAGGCCCGATCGAGACGTGCAGATATCCGCCGGTATCGCCCGGCTGGGTTTTCCAAAGCCCGTCGACCGGGTCATCCGCACGTGCGCCGGTGGCCAAAGTGACCAGTGCCGCAGCAGCGGCCAAAGCAAGTTTGTTCATGGTATCCTCCCTGATTTGCAGCCAGTCTGACCGCCGGCACTGGTTCGGGCAAGATTGACTTTGCGTCGCGTTGCATCCCCTGCCCCGCCTGTGCCATATCCCGCGCCAGTACCAGTCACGAAAAGGCCGCCCGACATGATCCTCTATCCCGCTATCGACCTGAAAGACGGCCAGGCCGTGCGCCTTCTGCGCGGCGAGATGGACAAGGCCACGGTCTTCAACGAAGACCCCGCCGCCCAGGCTCGCGCCTTTGTCGAAGCCGGCTGCGAATGGCTGCATCTGGTGGACCTGAACGGCGCTTTCGCCGGGGAACCCGTGAACGCCGCCCCGGTCGAGGCGATCCTGAAATCTTGCGACGTGCCGGCCCAGCTGGGCGGCGGCATCCGCGACATGGCCACCATCGAGACCTGGCTGGACAAAGGGCTGGCGCGGGTAATTCTGGGCACGATTGCGGTGGAAAACCCCGATCTGGTCCGTCAGGCAGCCAAGGCCTTTCCCGGCCAGGTCGCCGTCGGCATCGACGCGCGCAACGGACGTGTCGCCACCAAGGGCTGGGCCGAGGAAACCGACGTGATGGTGACCGACCTGGCGCGCAGCTTCGAAGACGCGGGCGTGGCGGCGATCATCTACACCGACATCAACCGCGACGGCGCGATGCAAGGCCCCAATGTCGAGGCCACGGCCGACCTGGCCCGGGCAGTCTCGATCCCGGTGATCGCCAGCGGCGGGGTCAGCTCGCTGGACGACCTGATCGCCCTGCGCGACTGCGGCGCAAACTTGAACGGCGCGATTTCAGGCCGCGCGCTCTATGACGGCGCGCTGGATCTGCGCCATGCCCTGGCGGCGTTGAAGGGTTAGGTTATTGCAAGCGGTCCGCAAACAGGTTCTGCCCGAGCAGTCTGAATTGTGGTCGCTGTTCACTCCGGGTGATTTTGTTGATGGGTACTCGGTCCAAAGCGACCTTGCACCGTTTGACGCAATGAAAATCGGTCTGAACATGCCGGGGTGGGTGAAGATCCTGATGGGGATCCGGAACGCAATCGTTGCCCCATTCGGCCTGAAGGGCGGCAAGCACTTGAACACCGACAACGGCTCGCCCGACGCAGGCACCGGCGCGATTTTTCCCGTGACCTACAGGGATGAGACCGAGGTCATCGTGGGAATCGATGACCGCCATCTGGATTTCCGCATCGCCGTGCATCGCGACAAAGACCGCATAGTCATGGCAGCCTGGGTGCGGACTCACAATCGTTTGGGTCGGATCTATCTGACGGTGATCATGCCCTTTCACATTCTGATCGTGCGCAATTGCATGAAACGGATCGCGCGCGCCTCTGCGGTATGACGCCGATCAGTTGGCCGCCGCACTCGTCAGCTTGCTCAACGCACCGCGCATCTTGTCGATCACGGGGGATTTCTCCACCGCATCAAGCTCGTCCATGGTTTCCTTGGGATCTTCGTAGGCCACCCAGACTTGGCCGTCGGCATCCTCATAGGCCTGCACCTTGAGCGGAAGGAACAGTCCCGCACGCGGATCGATCTGCATGGCGGGCGTTCCCAGGGCCGGGTTTCCGAAGATCAACACCTGATTGGGCGGTATCGTCATGTCGACCTTGTGCGCACCGGCCGCGTGGTCAACGCGGGCAAATACAGTCGCGCCTGCATTTTCGATGGCAGCCTGCAGCGCGTCGATGGCCTCGGTCACGGACTTGTCGGTCGGGACCTTGATGATGTCGTCAGCCATCGCCCAAGTCGCACCGGACAGAATGAAAGCGGTTGTAAGAAACAAGTTGCGCATGGTTTTCACCTCCTGCTGAAATCCGCTTCAGTTTCACGAGGTTCCGGGCGCAGGACAATCACAACTCTGGCATCGGCGGGGCTTTGCCGGTAGAGGTGCGGCAACAAAGGACAAACCATGCTGAAAACCCGCATCATTCCCTGTCTGGATGTCGCCGATGGCCGCGTGGTCAAGGGCGTGAATTTCGTGGGCCTGCGCGACGCGGGCGATCCGGTGGAATCGGCCAAGGCCTATGACGCCGCCGGCGCTGACGAGATCTGCTTTCTTGACATCCACGCCACCCACGAAAACCGCGGCACCATGTTTGACGTGGTTCAGCGCACGGCCGAGCAGTGCTTCGTACCGCTGACAGTGGGTGGCGGCGTGCGCACCAAGGAAGACGTGCGTGCACTGCTGCTGGCCGGGGCCGACAAGGTCAGCTTCAACTCGGCCGCCGTGGCCAACCCCGACGTGATCGCCGAAGCCGCTGACCAGTTCGGCAGCCAGTGCATTGTCTGCGCCATCGACGCCAAAACCGTCAGCCCCGGCAAATGGGAGATCTTCACCCACGGCGGACGCAAACCTACCGGCATCGACGCTGTTGAATTTGCCAAGACCGTCGTCGCCAAGGGCGCGGGTGAGATTCTTCTGACCTCGATGGACCGCGACGGCACCAAGGCGGGGTTCAACATTCCACTCACCCGCGCGATCTCGGACGCGGTCGACGTGCCGGTTATCGCCTCGGGCGGCGTGGGCAATCTGGATCATTTGGTCGAAGGCGTGACCGAAGGCGGAGCCAGCGCGGTGCTTGCGGCCTCGATCTTTCACTTCGGCGAATACACGATCCGCGAGGCCAAGGAACACATGGCCGCTACGGGCATCCCCATGAGGCTGACATGAGCATACTGCACGATCTGGCCGCCACGATCGCATCCCGCAAGGGCGCGGACCCCGACTCCAGCTGGACCGCCAACCTGCTGTCCAAGGGCCCCGAGAAATGCGCCGAGAAGTTCGGCGAGGAAGCCGTGGAGGCGATCATCGAAGCCGTGAAGGGTGACCGCGACCGGCTGACATCCGAGGCCGCCGACGTGCTGTATCACCTGCTGGTGATGCTAGCCGCGCGCGACGTGGCGCTGGAAGACGTTCTGGCCGAGCTTGCCAGGCGGCAGGGCACCAGCGGCATCGCCGAAAAGGCCGCGCGCGACCGGGGCTGACACCCGGCTTTCACCAATAGCGTCCGCGCCCTATACTGGTTGACCGAAGCGCCTGTCGGGCGCAGGGGCGACAAGGGACGCAGGCATGTTCAAACCCATAATCTGGGCACTGACGACGCTAGCCATTCTGGGGCTCGGCGCATGCTCATCCGCGCCGCCCGCCCGCAGCGACGACGTCGCACGGCTTGCAGCCCAGATCCAGGCGCTGGGGCCCGAGGTCGACCCGGAAGAAGCCCGGCGCGCGGCCCGCGTCACCTATGCCTATACCGCGCAACTGGCGCAGGAATACCAGATCACGGATCCCCCTCTGATCCACAATGCCAAGGTCAACAAGGGGCTGCGCCCGCGAGGGCTGTGCTGGCACTGGGCCGAGGACATCGAACGGCGCTTGAAGCAGGAGAACTTTCGCACGCTGACCCTGCACCGCGCGATCGCCAATGCCGACAATCCGTTCCGAATCGATCACAGCACGGCAATAATCAGCCGACGCGGTGATTCGATGGACGACGGTGTCGTTTTGGACCCGTGGCGCTATGGAGGGGTCCTGTTTTGGAGCCCCTTGCGCGAGGACACGCGCTATGAATGGGTCCCGCGCGACATCGTGCTGGAGAAACGACGGCAAGAGCAGCTTGCGGAAATGAACTCCGTCGCGGTGAACTGAACCGTCAAAGTTTCGATGAGATGATGCCGGTGGCGAACCCGCCCATGCGCAGCTCGCCGAACAGGCGTTGATATTCGATCTTGGGACAGCGATTCATTACGACATCGACACCGCGCGCCTGCGCCACCGCAGCGGCCTCGGCGTTTTCGACTCCGATCTGCATCCAGATAGTGCGCAGGTCGGGAAATGCAGCCAATGCCTCGTCCACGATCGGAGGAACGGCTTCGGACCTGCGAAAAATATCCACCATGTCAACGGGTTCACTGATTTCGGACAACGAGGCCCGAACGGTTTCACCAAAAAGATCGGCGCCGGCATGGCCGGGATTGACCGGAATCACCCTGAACCCCTTGAGCGACAAGTAGCGCGCAACATAGTAACTGGGCCGCACCGGGTTCATCGACACGCCTACGACCGCAACCACCTTAGTGCGTTTCAGGACGGATCTGAGGAAGTCATCGGAATAGTCGGTCATGGCTGCAGCCTAGCCGTGACTTGGAAAAGAAAAAAGCGCCCAAGGATACCTTGGGCGCCAGTTGTTGGAACGAGGGACAGTGAAATGACCCGCGGCAGTTCCGTTCCGCGGTCACTGTGACATTTAGGCACGAGTTTCGGAAAAAAAAGAGGCCACGCGCATTTTTGTGATGACACGAGCGGATAAGCGGGAATTCGCCTGTCAACCGTATAGGATCGCCGGCCAGTTTTTCTCGGCCTTCTGGATGAAGCCGGTCGTGTCCGTCAGCCACATCTTTTCAACCTCGGGGGAATGCGTCAGATACAGCCTGCCGCCTACGATTTTCCACGCCATCGGGTCCGTGCTGGTGAGTTCGCCATAGGCCATGGCATAGGCGCAATAACCGCCGAACCTCGGCGCGTAGGCGCGCGGATTAAGTTCAAACGCCTCTCGGTTCTCCTGCGAGGCAAACCGCCAGGTAGCGCCCTTCCACATCACCGCAATGTCGGGTTGCCCTTGAACCGGGCCGCCATCTCGAAAATAGCTGACCGCGTCATAACCGGTAATGGCCGCACCTTTTGCGGAATAGAAGACCGGGGCGGTCTGCGCCCGCAATGTCAGCGGACCAGCGATTGAAAATGTGAGACCGGCAAGTACGGAACGTCGGGATAGCATCAGATTTCACGGGTTATGTTTTACAGACGCTATAAGATGCAACTTTTGACGCGCCGCGAAACCCATTTGACGCAGTTGTGAAGGGTCGTGTCGGAAAGGGCTCAGTCGAACACGTCCTCGATCACATCCCAAGCTTCGTCCAGAACGCGCGAGAAGAGGCCTTTTTTCCTTTTCTTGTAGCTCTTCTTTTTGGGCTTTTGCATCGGAATGCTGTGTCGCGGCTGTGGATCCGAAGCCTTTTTGACAGGGATCATCTTCAGGTTATGCAGCGGGGCACCGCAACTGGAACAGCTGAGTTCGTGCCGCTGGCGACCCTTGAGGACCAGCGCCGCGCGGGTGCCGCAGTAGCAGCACGTAGCAATCTTGGACGGGGCGGGAATGGGTCTCTCCTCTCAATGCGGCTGAGAAGCATATAGGGCAATCGCCGCGGCATTTGAGACGTTCAGGGATCCGAAACCGCCCGCTGCGTCAATTTTGACAAGCATATCCACCGTTTCCTTGGTCTTTTGCCGCAATCCCGGCCCCTCGGCGCCCAGAACCAGCGCAACCGGACGATCGCGCTTGCCTTCCAAAGCGGCCTCGATGGTCTGATCGGCCTCACCATCCAGGCCCAGAACCAGGAACCCCATATTCTGCAACTCAACGATCGCGTCGGCAAGGTTGCGGACCCGCAGGTAAGGTTGGCGCTCCAACGCACCGCTGGCGGTCTTGGCCAGCGCACCGGTTTCCGGCGCCGAGTGGTGGCGCGTGCCGATGACCGCGCTGGCGCCCAGAACCTCGGCCGAGCGCAGAATCGCGCCCACATTGTGCGGATCAGTCACGCGGTCCAACAGCAGCACCCGAGGGTTTTCGCGCCCGATGCAATTCTCGGCCAGACCGCCCCACTCCAGCGGCTTGACTTCAAGCGCCGCGCCTTGGTGCACCGAGCCCGGGTCGATTGGCGCGTTGAATTTTCGCGGATCGACGAGTTCAGCCTGCATGCCGGATTCCGCGATCGCATCCGCCAGCTTGTCCTGCGCGTTGCGAGTCACGATCAGGCGCAGTTTCTGCCGTTTGGGGTTCATCAGCGCATCACGCACGGCGTGCAATCCGAACAACCAGACGGTTTCGGAAGCCGCCGCTTTGCGCGCCTGCTCTTTCTCAATCACCCACTTCGGTTTCTTCATTTTACTGGCCTCCGGGCCGGGAACAATGTTTCCTGCGCCAAAGCGGAATTTTCCTGTTGACGCTCCTTTTGAGCGCTAGTAATCACGCCTCCACGTCAGGTGCAACGCCTGACAGTGGGCGACAGGCCGCAAGGTGTGGCAGGGGACTGTAACTCCCTCGCGGAGACGCACGCCTGGTTCGATTCCAGGGTCGCCCACCATCTTCTTCCGCAAATCAGAACGCAGATGGATGGCGCACACCGGATTTGTCCGGGTGGACCTTTGCGTTTGCCCTCGATTCTGCAAGGAAATTCAGGCAAAGGTTGAGTGCCCGGAGATCATGCGATGCCCTGAGCATCAACGGCCGGACATCGGACGGCTTGGGAATGGCGGTTGCGTCCCGACACCCGATGTTTGTATCGAAACGGGATTTTCTGACTCATCCTTTCCAATGAGCAGCTTAGAATCTTCAAGTTCCAAAAATTTACAAATTCATGAATCAAAGAGTTCAAGAATTTACAAAATAATATTTCATTTCTAGGGACTTGTTGGGGAATTTTCATTCTGCCCCTCATACTTGCCCTGCGCAGGTTGCGTTTTACCCGACGGAAGAGGAGCCCGAGGGCGTAGCCTGCTAATTGGGAGGAATTCATGTCAAACAAATCTGTCACGCGTCGCGGCGTGCTGAAGTCTGGTGCCGTCACAAGCGCCGGTCTGGCATTGCCGACGATCTTCACGGCTTCGTCGGCCGCGGCCTATACCAACGAACCCACTGGCGGATCAGTCACGCTGGGCTTCAACGTGCCGCAGACCGGCCCCTACGCCGAAGAAGGCAATGACGAACTGCTGGCACAGCAGCTGGCGGTCGAGCATCTGAATGGCGAAGGCGACGGCGGCTGCCTGAACACCTTCACGTCGAAGGCGCTGAAGGGGAACGGCATCCTGGGCAAGAAGGTCGAGTTCGTCACCGGCGACACGCAGACCAAGTCCGACGCCGCCCGTGCATCGGCCAAGTCGATGATCGAAAAAGACGGCGCGATCATGATCAACGGCGGTTCGTCCTCGGGCGTGGCCGTGGCCGTTCAGGGCCTCTGCCAGGAGGCGGGCGTGATCTTCATGGCCGGCCTGACGCACGCCAACGACACCACCGGCAAGGACAAGAAGGCGAACGGCTTCCGTCACTTCTTCAACGCCTACATGTCGGGTGCCGCTCTGGCGCCGGTGCTGGCCAAGGAGATGGGTACCGAACGCCGCGCCTATCACCTGACCGCCGACTACAACTGGGGCTGGACCCAGGAAGAGTCGATCGTGGCGTCGACCGAGGCGATGGGCTGGGAGACGGTCAACACCGTCAAGACCCCGCTGGCCTCGACCGACTTCTCGTCCTACATCGCGCCGGTTCTGAACTCGGGCGCGGACGTGCTGGTTCTGAACCACTACGGCGGCAACATGGTCAACTCGCTGACCAACGCGATCCAGTTCGGCCTGCTTGACAAGGTCGTGAACGGCAAGGACTTCAAGATCGTCGTTCCGCTGTACTCGGAACTGATGGCCGCCGGCGCCGGCGAGAACATCAAAGGCGTTCTGGGTTCGATGAACTGGAACTGGCAGCTGCAGGATGAGGGCACCAAGGCCTTCGTGAAGTCCTTCGGCGAGAAGTACGGCAAGCCGCCGTCGAACTCGGCCCAGACCTGCTATGCCCAGGTGCTGCTGTACGCGGATGCGTGCGAGCGCGCAGGCACCTTCAACCCCTGCGGCGTCGTCGAAGCTCTCGAGGACTTCGAGTTCGATGGTCTGGGCAACGGCCCGACCTGGTATCGCGGTGCCGACCACCAGTGCTTCAAGGATGTGCTGGTCGTGCGCGGCAACGAGAACCCGACCAACGCCTATGACACGCTGGAGATCGTCGAAATCACTCCGCGGGCGCAGGTCGAGTACGATCCGGATCACCCGATGTTCGCCGGCGGCGAACTGGGCAAGTGCAACCCGGGCGCGTAACCCCGACACTCGGTTTTTCGCAAGAAAACCCCTGAGTCCTCAAAACGGCTCTCTCCGGTCAGACGACCGGGGAGAGCTGCCGGGACCAGTCAAAGGTAAGGACAATGGACGCAATCCTACTGCAAATTCTGAACGGGCTGGACAAGGGCTCGGCCTATGCGCTGATTGCGCTGGGGCTGACGCTGATCTTCGGCACGCTCGGCGTGGTGAACTTCGCCCACGGGGCCCTGTTCATGATCGGCGCCTTCTGTGCCGTCACGCTTCAGAAGATCTTCAACCTCAGCTACGAGGTCATCGACGAGACCCAGACCGACTTTCTGGGCAACCCGCTGAAGGTGAAGACCCCCTATGTCGAAAGCTGGTTCGGCCCGGAGATGGGCGCGACCATCATCGACTGGTCCGTGCCACTGGCCATCCTGTTCGCGATCCCGATCATGCTGATGGTCGGCTACGTGATGGAACGCGGCCTGATCAAGCATTTCTACAAGCGTCCCCATGCAGATCAGATCCTTGTGACTTTCGGCCTGGCCATCGTTCTGCAAGAGATCATCAAGTATTTCTTCGGCGCCAACCCGATCCAGACCCCGCCGCCTGAGGCGCTGAGCGGGTCGGTCGATCTGGGCGTGGCGTTCGGCTTTGATCCGAATGCCATCATCTATCCGATCTGGCGTTTGGTCTATTTCCTGTTCGCGGTCGTGATCATCGGGGGCGTGTTCTCGTTTCTGCAGTTCACCACCTTCGGTATGGTCGTGCGCGCCGGAATGGCCGACCGGGAAACCGTGGGCCTTCTGGGCATCAACATCGACCGACGGTTCACCATCATGTTCGGCATCGCAGCCGCGGTGGCTGGCCTCGCGGGCGTGATGTACGGGCCGCTGAACCCGCCCAACTATCACATGGGAATGGATTTCCTTGTGCTCAGCTTCGTGGTTGTCGTGGTCGGCGGAATGGGCTCGCTGCCCGGCGCGGTTCTGGCCGGGTTCCTGCTGGGCATCCTTGAAAGCTTTGCCTCGACCACCTGGGCGACCACCACGATCCCGGGCATCAACCAGATCATCATCTACCTTGTCGCCATCATCGTTCTTCTGACCCGTCCGCGGGGTCTGATGGGCCGCAAAGGCGTGATGGAGGAATAACCCATGCTGGGACTGAACAAAAAAGACACAAGCCTGCTGATCGTCGTCGCGCTGCTGACGCTGCTGGCCCCCTTCATCCTGAACCCCTTCCCCACTGACAGCGCCATGGCGCAGTTCAACGCGGGCTATCCGGACCTGATGCAGCGGTTCGTGATCTTCGGCATCTTTGCCATCGGGTTCAACATCCTGTTCGGCCTGACCGGATACCTGTCCTTCGGCCATGCGGCCTTTTTGGGGGTGGGTTCCTACTCGGCCGTTTGGATGTTCAAACTGCTCAGCTACAACGTCATCCCGGCCATCGCGCTGAGCGTCGTGGTCGCCGGGCTGTTCTCGGTTCTGATCGGCTATGTCAGCCTGCGCCGGTCGGGGATCTACTTTTCTATCCTGACGCTGGCCTTCGCGCAGATGAGCTTTGCGCTGGCCTATTCGGTGCTGTCGAACCCCAAGTTCAACCTGACCAACGGGGAAACCGGCCTGCAGGTCTATGCCGATGACCCGCAGATCCTGCAGGGGGCCAATGCGCCCGATCTGCCGCATCTGTTCGGCCTGCCGATGCGGGCGACCTACACGATGGATGTGGGCGCGTGGAGCTTTGACTTCAACGCGGGCTACTATCTGTGCGCGGTAATCATGATGGTGGTGTTCTACCTGGCGATCCGCATCTTCCGTTCGCCCTTCGGCATGATGCTGCGGGCGGTGAAGTCGAACCAGCAGCGGATGAACTATACCGGATTGAATTCCAAACCCTACACACTGGCCGCGTTCGTGATCTCGGGCATGTATGCCGGTTTGGCCGGTGGCCTGATGGCCGCGATGGACCCACTGGCTGGCGCTGAACGGATGCAATGGACCGCCTCGGGCGAGGTCGTTCTGATGACCATCCTGGGCGGCACCGGTACTCTGATCGGACCGGTTCTGGGTGCGGGCTTCATCAAGTATTTCGAGAACATCTTCTCGAAGATCAACGACAACGTGCTGCACAGCTGGTTCGCCTTCCTGCCTGACGGGCTCGAGGACGCGGTGGTGTTCATAATCCACCCGTTCATCGGCAAGGGCTGGCATCTGACGCTGGGCATCCTGTTCATGCTGGTGGTGATCTACCTGCCCGGCGGGCTGGTCGAGGGCGGTCAGCGGTTGCTGAACTGGATCCGCCGCAAAAGCGTTGGCGGGGATGACACCCGTGAAGGCAAAACCGAGCCGGCAGAATAAGGAAACGCGTCAATGGCAATTCTGAAAGTAAAAGATGTCAGCAAGCGCTTCGGCGGCCTCAAGGCCCTGACGGACGTGAACCTGAGCGTCGAGGAAAACTCGGTCCATGCGATCATCGGCCCCAACGGGGCGGGCAAGTCCACCCTGCTGAACTGCCTGGTGGGCAAGCTGATCCCCGATACCGGATCTGTCCTGTTCGACAACCAGTCAGTCCTGGGGCGCGAGCCGTACCAGATCAACCAGATGGGCATCAGCCGGGTGTTCCAGACGCCCGAGATCTTTGGCGAGCTGACCGTGATGGAGAACATGCTGATCCCGATCTTCGCGATGCGCGACGGGGCATTCCGCATGCACGCCTACGAGACCATCGCCAACGAAAAGGAGGTGGTCGAACAGGCCGAGGCCATGCTGGAAGAGATGAACATGGCCGACAAGCGGCACATGCATTCAGCCTCGCTGTCGCGCGGCGACAAGCGGCGGCTCGAGATCGGCATGTGCCTCAGCCAGAAGCCGCGCCTGCTGCTGCTGGACGAGCCCACGGCCGGTATGGCTCGGGCCGACACCAACAACACCATCGACCTGCTGAAACAGATCAAGGATGAGCGCGACATCACCATCGCGATCATCGAACACGACATGCATGTGGTGTTCAGCCTGGCCGAGCGGATCACCGTTCTGGCGCAGGGCACGCCGCTGGTCGAGGACACCCCCGAAAACATCCGCGGAAACCCCAAGGTCCGAGAGGCCTATCTGGGCGAGGCGGCGTGAGGAAAAGCTATGAACGAGAAACCTGACTTTTCGAAAAACGCCAACATGGCCAGCACCGCGCCCGCGTTCCTGTCGGTGTGGGACATGCATTCGTACTATGGCGAAAGCTACATCGTCCAAGGCGTCAGCTTCAACGTCCACGAGGGCGAGATCCTGGCCCTGCTGGGGCGCAACGGGGCCGGCAAGACTTCGACTCTGCGCTCGATCGCGCGCGTGGGCGAGCCCGAGGTGCGCCACGGCGAAATCTGGCTGGACCACAAGCCACTGCACAACATGACCAGCTACGAGGCCGCCGCCGCCGGATTGGGCCTTGTGCCCGAGGATCGGCGGATCATCCCCGGCCTGACGGTCGAGGAGAACCTGCAGCTGGCCCAGATCGCCCCCCCGATCGGCTGGTCGCTGGAACGGATCTACGAGCTGTTCCCGCGTCTGGGCGAACGGCGCAAGCAAGAGGGTGTGACTCTTTCGGGCGGCGAACAGCAGATGCTGTCGATCGCCCGCGCGCTGGCCCGGGACATCAAGGTGCTGCTGCTGGACGAACCCTACGAGGGGCTGGCCCCGGTGATCGTGGACGAGATCGAAAAGACGCTGATCCACATCAAGCAACAGGGCATGACCACCATCATCGTCGAACAGAACGCGGTGCGAGCGCTGCAACTGGCCGACCGGGCAATCATTCTGGACACCGGCTGCATCGTGTTTGACGGCACCGCCGACGAGGTGCTGGAAAACACCCAGCTGCGCGAGGAATACCTGGCGATCTGACCCGTGTCAGTTGGGCAGGCAGGCCCATTCGGCCACGACCTGCCCCTGCCGCAGGGCCAGAACCGTGCCGAACTGGTTCAGAACCGCTTCACTCTGACTGGGGCGCAGCAAGGCGATATCGCCGGGCTGCGCCTTGGTTGTTTTGGGACCCACCCAAACCTCCTGGTTGCTTGAACGCCCGAAAACGCCGGAATAGCCGAACCCGTCGGGCCAGACGGGGCTGGCCAGATAGTGCCCACCGGAAATGGCGAGGTTGGTCCGGCGCAGTCCGGGCAGGTCGATCCCTGGCACCGGGTTGCGCGGCATGACCTTGAGGATCGGTGTGGCCAAGAACAGCGCGGGCAAAAACGCCTTGGTCGATGCATGGTCGAAATCCGAGGGTTTCACCAGAACCGACCCAAAGGCAACTTCGGTCGCCGGGGTTCGTGTGGCCGGGTCCTGAAAGGTCAGGCTGCCACCGGTGTTCAGGCACAGCCCCTGCGCCCCCTGCCCTAGCGCAGCGACCGCTTGCCCAAAGGCTTTGGCACTGGCTCTCCGCGCGCGGCGTCGGAGCGGCCCAGGCAGTTTGGCCAGATGCACCTCGTATCCCATCACGCCCGACAGCGCGGCATGGGTATGATCCGCGATCCTTGCCGCGACGCCTGCGACCTGATCGGCGGTCAAGCCGCCGCGGTGCAGGCCCACATCGATCTCGAGCGACAGGCGCAGCGTTTGGTCCGTGTCAGCGGCCAGCGACAGATACGCGTCCAGCCGCTGTGGCGTGTCGATCAGCCACTGCACCCTCCGGGCAGCGTCGGGATGCGTCTCAAGAATCCGCCGGGCGGCCGTCACCGGCAGCGGTTTGCCCAGCAGGTGATCGGTGTCCGGCTCGGCGGCCAGCAGGGCCGACAGCATGGGTTCGGAAAAGCTCATCAAGCCCGATGTCGGAAGCCGGCTGCGGATATGGTCCAGCAGAGGCAGACACGGCAGAGACTTGGCCACCAACCGGGCCTGCAGGCCGTGGCCCAACCCCGCGCGGGCGGCGTCACAATTCGCCTCGACCCGGTCCAGATCGACGACGGCAACCGGCCGGTCGACGCCATGATCGCGCAGCGCTTGGGCGAGATGTTCAAGATACTCTGCAGTCATGGGCGGAACATCCGGGCCAGCGCGGGTGTCAGGAACTTGTCCGTTGGGTCCAGCTTTTCGCGCAATGCGCAGAATGAATCGAAATCGGGATAAAGGCGCGACAGATCGGAATAGGTCAGGCTGTGCAACTTGCCCCAATGGGGCCGGCCGCCGGCCTGCAGGAACAGCGGCTCCATCGCCTCGAAATAGCGCAGTTGGCCTTCCTTCGCATCGGTGTGGATGGCAACCGACACGCGCGGGCCACCTTGGAACGGTGATAGGCATGCGTCGTCGCCTGCGGTCTGGCGCACCTCGATGGGGAAATAGATGTCGGCATGGTCACGCTCCAACCGCCGGATCAGATCGGACAGCACGTCCCGGGCGTTTTCCGGCGGCAGGTGGTATTCCATTTCCTTGAACCGGATATGCCGGTCGCTGCACAGAACGCGCCAGCTTTCGCCGACGTAATCCTCGTCGGACTGGGCCAAGGTCAGCAGACGCAGCAGGGCGCGCCGCAAACCGGGGCTGAGCCGACCCGCATTGCGCGCCAGCTTCAGAACCTTGACGGCGATCATGTCCAGATCGCGCGGCGCGCGAGTCTCGGGCGCGTCGGTTATGTCATGCTGGATTTCAACGGTCTTGCCGGTGAAGGGGATGTAGAAGAATTCGAAATTCCGGTTCTCGTCCCAATGCTGGTGCATGCGCTCCAGACTGTCCTGCAGGCCTGACAGACGCACCCGGCGGCGCAGGTTGTATTTCGGCACGACGTTGATCTGTGCCTCGGTTAGGATGCCCAGCAGACCCAGCGAGACCTGCACCATGTTCAGCGGAATGTCGTCGGTGGTCAGGGTCTGCCCATCCGCGCCGATCAGCCGGGCTGCGGTGATTTCGGCGGACAGGCACAGTAGGGTGCGCCCAGTGCCATGGGTCGCGGTGGCCGCCGCGCCGGCCAGAGTCTGCACGTTGATATCACCCAGATTGCGGAAGGCCATGCCATGCTCGGCCAGTGCCGGCGACAGATCGCGCAGCCGGGCATTGGCGTTGATCCAGGCCCGCCCGCCTCCGATCTGCGTCACGGCAGGCAGGTCCAAGGCGGTCAAGTCAATGATGTGTTGCGCCCCCGGAACGAGCGGGGTGAAGGAATGCCCTGCCCCGACTGGACGCAGGGTTTCGGCCGAGGCGATCAGCTGCTGCAGGTCCTCGAACGTGATCGGCCGCTTGGGCCGTATTTGGCTGGTCTGGTTGCCTGCCCAGTTCTGCCACATGGCTGATCCTCCTCCCATCCGGGGCAGAGGATTGCAGCCGGGGCGATAGGGAACAAGCCCAGTTTTCAGGACGTTACGTCGGGAAAGCTGTTATTCGGCCGCAGGCCGCAGGTTGGCGACGCTGTCGAACCAGGCCTCGATGGCGTCCAGACGGGGCTCAAGCGCCTGCGCCGCGCCGTCGGTGAAATCCACGAACTTGTCACGGTTCAGGCCGTTGACCCCGACCAGCACCGGGACATCGAGCGCCAGAGCCTCGGCGATGACGGGGCGGAACCCGCGGCCATCGGCCTCGTGTTTGCCGAACTTGTTGACGATCAGCAATTGCGGACGGTCGGATAGAGACGCTGTCACATAGCCAACCGCCTGCTCCAACGCAGCCGGGTCCAGCCGGCACCCGCGCGACTGGCTGCCCAGCGATTGCGAGATGCGGATGGTTTCGCCATCCGGCAGCACGCGCAGGTCCATGTCGCATTTGCTGCTGTCGGCGCATTCTGTGTTGGTCTGAACCACACCGGCCAGACGGGCGCCCTTGGCCAGCAGGCGTTCGGCTACCGCGCTCAGCAGGCGGTCGGTTGCGCCGCGATCGTTGGTGGTGACATAGGCCAGGTGCATCGGCAGACCTTTCTGGGTTTCATCTTGTCATTTCAATTAGCACGCATGGGGCGCCCCTTCCAGCGCCCGCATCACGGCAGCGGAGACATCCCGATCACCGGCGCGTGCAAGTGCAACAGCGCGGCATAGGCCAGCCCCGCCACCAACCAGACCCAGGGCCGCGGCCATGGACGTGGCAGCCGCAGCGACAGGCGTGCGGTGTTGCGCGACAGGCGGGGCCAATCGGACCCCATCTCGCGCGCCTTGCGTCTGTCGATCAGGGCCATGCCAATCCATGCGAAACCCGCGAACAGGCCGAACAGAACCACATGCGCCAGGCTGCCATTGGCCAGCAGATGCGCCAGCGCCCACAGCATCATCGCCAGCAGGATCGGGTGGCGGGTGGTGCGCAGGATGCCGGGCTGCTCGGGGTTGAACGGGCGGCGACCCAGCCCGCCGAAGGAAAACGGGTTGGTCGCCGCCAGCCCGGCCACCGCCAGCCAGCAGACGACGGGCATCACAAGCAGCGGCACCCAGCGCAGGATCGCCAGCGGCGGGATGACCTCGACATAGGGCGCGTTGGCCGCCGCCACGATCAGCCAGGCCAGAACCGCCAGCGACAGCGCCGAATAGACCGCGAAATAAGGGCCGCGCCCCATCAACCCGATCAGCCGCCCGCGCACTGCCGGACGCGCCGGAATGGCGTGGCTCAGCAGAAAAAAAAGAAGTGCAGCAACAAAAGCGCCCCAACCGGCCATGGTCATCTCCGCCTGTTTTGCGCCCGAGATACCGGGGGAAACGGCCCCGGTCCTTGTCCGAAATCAAGTGTGGTCGGGGGCAGCTGCTCCGCCCCCGATCCAACGTTACAGGCCCAGCGCCTTGCGGCGTTCCTCGGCAAAGCCCTGCACCATGCGGTCGGCGATCAGCGCCAGAATGGCCATCGCCGCCCCGGCCGAAATGCCCAGCCCCACATCCGCCTGCCCCAGCGCCAGATAGATCGACTGGCCCAAACCGGTCGTGCCGATCAGCGCCGCGATCACCAGCATCGCAAAGGCATAGAGAATGGTCTGGTTCAGCCCCAGAAGGATCGTTGGCGCAGCATAGGGCGCACGCACGTCGCGCATGATCTGCCACTCGGTCGCGCCGCTTGAGATCGCGGCCTCCATCATCTCGTCCGGGGTGTTGACCAGCCCGTGACGGGTGTAGCGGATCATCGGCACGATCGCATAGGCGCAGATCGCCAGAAAGGCCGAGAACTCGCCGATCTGGAACACCATCAGCACTGGGATAAGGAACACGAACAGGGGAATTGTCTGCAGCATGTCGCAGATCGGGCGCACGATCTTCCAGACCGGCGACCAGACCGCGCTGGCGAGGCCGATCAGCCCGCCGACAACGGCGCAGAAGAACACCGCCGCACCGCTGAGATAGAGCGACAGCAGCGCCCTCTCCCACAGGCCCGAGATCAGGATCGTGCTCAGCAGCGCCACAGATAACGCCGCCAGACGCCAACCGCCTGCCACCCAGCCCAGCGCCGCCGCGCCGGTCAGCACGAAGGGCCATGGCAGGTTCGCGATGCCGGTCTCGAGCATGCCGATCAGGATCAGCGTGACCAGTCCACCGGTCAGGTGCCCGCGCCAAGCCATCAGCAAGGCGATCACCGCACCGGCGGCGAACAGGCCAAAGCTCATGGCCGGGGTCCACTGGAACCCCCAAGTGAAAGGCAGAACCGCCTGGCTCAGACCAATCCGCAGCGGCAGCAGCACATAGAACATCGAGTTGTTCTTGAGCGAATCCAGCCACGGCCCGTTATTCTGGGTAAAGGTGGTGAGGCCGCTGTCCACCGCCTGCGCGACCGGATCCAGTAGTGTCAGTTCGGACGGGTTGGGCAGCCGCGCCCAGAACAGCAGCGTGAACAAGACCGCAAAGCCGAGAACCGCCCAGACGACGCGGTTGTCGTGGCGTTTGCGTTCAGTGGCGAGCGTGCCGCTCATGCGGTCGATCACCACGGCAAAGACCACGATCACCATGCCGGCCAGCAGCGATTCACCGAACTGCGCCTTGCGCATGGTCAGCAGGACCTCCCAGCCGATGTCGTTGAACCCGCCGATGACCGCAGCGATGATCACCATCGACAGGGCCGCCATCAGGCACTGGTTCACACCCACCATGATCTGCGTCGCCGCCGCCGGGATTTCCACCTGGAACAGCTGCTGGAACCGGGTGCCGCCCGACATGATGGCGGCTTCCTTGATCTCGGGCTCCACGCGCTCCAAGCCCAGCATCACGTTGCGCGCCATCGGCGGCGCCGCATAGATGGCCGAGGCGATCAGCCCCACCACAGGGCCAAACCCGAACAGCAGCAGCAACGGCGTCAGATAGGCAAAGGTCGGTACCGTCTGCATGATGTCCAATACTGCCTGAACGGCCGATTTCACCCGCGGCACCTCGTTGGCCAGAATGCCGATCGCCCCGCCGACGATCAGCGCAACCGGGACCGAAACGGCCACCAGAGCCAAGGTGTTCATGCTCTCGACCCAATAACCCGAGGCCAGCACGAAGCTGAGGCCCAGAAAGCCCAGCGCCGCCATGGGCAACCCGCCCAGATACCAGCCGAGTGCCGTCACCAGCCCGATCAGGATCGGCCAGGGCGTATTGCCCAATACGAAGTTGGCCCAGTCCATCGGATAGGCCATCAGGTCGGAAAACAGCCGGGCCGCCGGTTTGATCGCGTTCAGAAACCAGTCGAGGAAGGCGCCCACCCACTGTGTGGCTGGCACCTCCCACGACGCGGGCCATTTGACCAGCCAGGGCGCGTGCGGCTCAAGCGCCAGACACAGCGCGCCCACGATCAGCGTGATCAGGGCCGCCTGCGCTCCGGCTGTCAGGTGCATCCAAGTGGGCCTTGGAACATCAGCGACGACGGTCATGCGTCATCCACCTGCAAGGCCGCGGCCAGATCCGAGGGGTGCACGGTGCCCACGATCGCGCCGGTTTCGTCATGCACCGGCACGGGCTCGTACAATGCCATACAGCGCGCCAGCGCCGCGTCCAATGTCATCTTTGTTGTCAGGCCCGGGTCATCGGGACCGCGCTCGGCCTCGCCTGCTTGCATGACCGAGGCGACTTTGGCGTGCTGACCCTTGGCCACGTCCTTTGAGAACTCGCGCACATAGTCGTCGACGGGGCGTAGAACGATATCCGTCGGCGTGCCGATCTGCACAATCTTGCCGTCCCGCATGATTGCGATGCGGTCCGCCAGCTTTAGCGCTTCTTGAATATCATGCGTGATGAAGACGATGGACTTCTTTAGCGTCGCCTGAATGCGCAGGAATTCGTCCTGCAGCTGCCGCCGGATCAACGGATCCAAGGCCGAGAACGGCTCGTCCAAGAACCAGATGTCGGGGTTCACTGCCAAAGACCGGGCGATGCCCACGCGCTGACGCTGACCGCCCGACAATTGCCGGGGAAAGCTGTCCTCGCGGCCCTCAAGCCCCACCAAAGAAATGACTTCCTGCGCGCGGGCCAGACGTTCTTTGCGCCCCACCCCCTGCACGCGCAGCGGATAAGCCACGTTTTCCGCCACCGTCATGTGCGGAAACAGTCCGAAATGCTGGAACACCATGCCCAGTTTCTTGCGGCGCAGTTCGGTCAGCTGCTTCTTTGGGGCACCCATCACGTTGTCGCCGTCGATGCGGATCTCGCCACCCGTTCCGGGCAACAGCTGCGAGATGCAACGGATCAGGGTCGACTTGCCGGACCCCGACAGCCCCATGATGACGAACAATTCACCATCGCGGACTTCGAAATTTGCATCCTGAACAGCCGGGATGAACCCCTGTTCGCGCAAATCGGCAGCGGCCTTGTCGGCGTCGTTCCCTGACCGAGACAACGCGTCGGTTAGGGCCTTTTCTGCGCCTTGGCCAAAAACCTGCCAGAGAGACTGGCAGGCAATGGCTGGCGTATTCGCGTCAGTCACTTAGGTGGCTCACTTCGTTGCCGCGTCCACGACCGGACGCCACTTGTCTTCGTTGTCCGCCATCCAGGCCGCGACAACCTCTTCGACCTTGCCGCCGTCAACGTCGATCGCACCCATCATCGGCTGCTGGTCTTCGACCGCCAGTTGATAGTTGCTCAGGATTTCATACGCGGCAGGCCACTTGTCCGCCAGACCGCTCCACCCGGCTTTGAAGATGCGCGAGGGCGAGAAATCGCAGTCGTTGACGGCATTGGGGTTCGGCCCCCAGGCCGGATCGTTGAAGCAGGCGTCTTCACCCGGCGGCAACTCAACGAATTTTACATCATAGGCCGACATTGCCCAATGCGGCTGCCAGAAGGTGATCAGCAGGGGCGACTTGCGGTCGGTCGAAGCGCGGAGTTCGGCGATCAGCGCGCCCTCGGACCCGGCAGGAATAGCCTTGAACGGCAGTTCAAGCCCCACCATGCGGTCTGCCCCGGGCGTACCCCAGTCAGCCGGATAGTCGACCAGACGTCCCATCGGCAGGGTCTCCGCCGTCGCAAAATTCTGCGCGCAGTCCTTCAGCGCTTCCCACGCGGGCAGACCCGGGCACAGGTCGGCAACATGGGCCGGATATGCGATGCCTTCCTTGGCATCGAGGCCAAGGTCGCCGATTTCGACCACGGTGCCCTCTTCGATTTTCTTGGCGTATTCGTCCGACACGTTCGACGACCAGATCTCGAGCGTGGCGTCGATGTCTCCGTCGGCCAGCGCCTGGAACTGGTTCAACATGCCCGCGGTGACGAATTCAACCTGGTAACCGGCGGCCTTGAGCATCTCTGCGGCGACATGCGTGGTGACGTGCTGGCCCGTCCACTCGTTGATCGCCAGTTTAATCGGCTCGTCCACCGCGCCCATGTCAGCCGCGTGCGCGGCGCCGGCGACCATGATCGCCAGAAGGCTTACATTCAGTTTTTTCATGGATTTTCTCCCTGTTTCTTTGTTTTGCCCACCCCGGCGGAAACATGCCCGCCGGCTGACTTGTCTAACGACAATACCATGTCGCAACATGCACAAATTTGGCCGGAAAAGGAAAGCGAACAGTTCGCGTCATTCCCAATAAACGGCCTCGGTACCGCATTTCATTCCTCTCGCGCCCTCGTGTCATAGGGCGGCTTGCCCGAGGTTTCGCGGACCGGACATTGATTGACGAGTCAATCACAAACCCAATTGGGGTCGTTTGTCGAGTATTTCTTGTAACGATGGGGCAAATTCCTGATTTTCCGACTGTTTTGCCCAAATGGCAGACCGTGCTTGGCCGCCGCCCTTGCATTGGCCGGAACAAATTGGCAACACTTAAGGCGAAGGGAGCTTTGCGATGCACCATTTCGATGAGATCTATGGGCTGGCGGCCGACCGGCACGGCGGACCGCACGCGCTTGAAGACAAACTGTCCAAGCCGAAGTCCGCCGAGGAATTGGCCGCCCTGCCAGAGGATCGGTGGCTTTCGACAATCACAAAATGCATCTTTCAGGCTGGCTTCAATTGGAAGGTCATCGAGGCGAAATGGGACGGGTTCGAGGCGGCCTTTGACGGGTTCGATGTCGGGCGCTGCGCCTTCATGGATGATGAGAAATTCGACGCGCTGTTGCAGGACACGCGCATCGTGCGCAACGGCACCAAGATCGCCACCGTACGCGACAACGCAGCATTTCTCCTTGAACTTCGCGCGGAAGGCGGTGTTGGCAACGTGTTGGGCGGCTGGCCATCGACCGACTATGTCGGACTTTTGGACATGCTCGCAAAACGTGGTTCTCGGTTGGGCGGGGCTTCAGCCCAGTATGCGATGCGCTTTGCCGGGCGAGACAGCTTTATCCTGTCACGCGACGTAACCGCCCGTTTGATCGCCGAAGGCGTCATAGACAAGCCAGCCACCTCCAGGAAAGCGATGACTGCGGTGCAGGACGCCTTCAACACTTGGATGCATCAATCCGGCAGGTCGTTGACCGAAATCAGCCGGGTGCTTGCGATGAGCCTCTAGAATCGCTTGCGACCGAACCACAGCGGGCTAGGGTTTGTTCATGGTCCGGTTGATTTCGATCCTGCTGTTTCTTGCCTTGCTGTCCTGCGGTCGCCCTCTGACCGAGAACGAGCGCGCCTTTGCAAGCAAGGTGCAGGGCGAAACGCTGGATCTTGACCGGGTTCGGCTGGTCGAGGGCGCGCCGGTCGCCTCCATAACCTACGAACGAAAGGCCAGACCGCGGCTGGCTTGCCGCGAGCGTATCCTGCCGCCGGTCAAGGACGAGATCGTAACCGGAAAACCGGCGGCGATCGCGCTGTTCAACCGGGTATACTTCACCAAGGACTGGTATCTTGACGACTACATGGCGCGGTACCCCGACCAGATGAACCTGGTGGCCGCCATGATCTTTGCCCATGAACTGACCCATGTCTGGCAATGGCAGAACCGGAAAACCACCGGCTATCACCCGTTGCGGGCGGCCGCCGAACATGGTGGCCGCAAGGATCCTTACCTGTTCGATCTGGATAACTCGGCCGATTTTCTGGACTACGGGTTTGAGCAGCAGGGCGCCATCGTCGAGGAATATGTCTGCTGCCGCGCATTGGATCCGGACGCCCCGCGGACCCAGCGTTTGCATGACATGCTGGCCAAGCATTTTGACCCGGCAAAACTGCCGGGTGCCCGGCGAGAAAGCGACGTGGTCATCCCTTGGAGCGGCGCCAAGGTGGAAGGCATCTGCCGCTGAGGTTCACTTGCCCTGCAAGGTCTTTAGATACGCGACCAGATCGGCAATCGGCTTGCTGGTCAGGATCGGCTGTCCGGCATCTGTCTTGATGGCGGTGTCCTGCCCTTCGAAATAGGGCCCGTAGACCGGCATCGGGCTGCCATGGCTGACCAGAGGATCACGGCCGTCTATCCGCTGCACCACACGCGCGGTCGGAAATTTTCCGCCCGCGTCCCCAAGCGTCTTCAGATTGGTCGGTTGGATCAACAGCACGCCGGCCATTGGTCCATATCCAGTCGCATCCAGTCCATGACAGGTGGCGCAATGGTGCAGGTAAAGCTGCTCCCCGGCTTCGGCATCCTGGGCTGCAGCGCCTGTGGCGGCTATCGTACTGGCCATAGCCAATGCCGTAAACGTCAACAGTTTCATTGCGTTCCTCCGTTCTAACGCCAAAAGCAGGGTTGCCCGAACCGTCCCGACCCGCAATGATCCAGATCAACGAAATCGGCTAAGGGGTTCGGGCCATGACACATTATGCAGCGATCATGCTCGCCGCCGGGATCGGAGTTCCGATTCTCGCCGCGCTGAATGCGGCGCTCGGAAAACTGATCGGCTCGCCCACCACCGCTGCGGTCATACTGTTTGCCGTGGCGCTTGGGTCTTCGGCGCTGGTGATGCTGCTGTTCCCCGGAACACAAGCTTTGGCAAAGGTTGCGCAGACCCCGAAACATCTGCTGTTGGGTGGGGTTCTTATTGCCTTCTACGTGCTATCCATCACACATGTCGCACCGCATTTCGGCGTCGGCAACGCGGTGTTCTTCGTGCTGTTGGGGCAGTTGATCAGCACCGCGGCCATCGACCATTTCGGCCTTTTCGGTGCGCAGGTCACGCCGCTGACCCTGATGCGCGCCGGCGGGATCGCGGTGATGGCCGTGGGCGTGGCGATCACTCAGCTGGCCTGAGGACACCCCCGTCCAGCCGCAGCATCCGGTCCATCCGCGCCGCCAAGTCAAGGTTGTGCGTGGCGATCAACGCCGACAGGCCGGACTCGCGCACCAGATCCATCAGCGCGGCAAAGACCTGATCCGAAGTACCCGGGTCCAGATTCCCTGTTGGCTCGTCTGCCAGCAGGACACGCGGTTCATTGGCCAAGGCCCGGCAGAAGGCCACCCGCTGCTGCTCGCCCCCAGACAGGGCCGCCGGGCGGTGGTCGGCACGGTCGGCGACGCCGACACGTCCCAGCAGATCCATCGCGCGGGCTTTGGCCGCCCTGTCGGACACGCCGTTGGCCAATTGCGGAAGCACGACATTTTCCAGCGCGGTGAATTCCGGCAGCAGGTGATGGAACTGATAGACAAAACCCACATCCCGCCGACGCATCGCGGTGCGGGTGCGGTCGCCCTTTCCGGTCGCATCCTGGCCGCCGATTTCGACCGTCCCGGAATCCGGCGTATCCAACAGACCGGCGATGTGCAGAAGGGTCGACTTGCCCGCCCCCGAAGGCGCCACAAGCGCCACTGCCTCGCCCGCGCGCAGTTCCAGATCGGCGCCGCGCAGAACCTGCACCTCGGCGGGTGTGCCTTTCAGATACGTTTTCTTCAAGCCGGACAGACGCAAGGTGACATCATTCATAGCGCAGCGCCTCGACCGGGTTCAGCCGCGCCGCGCGGCGGGCCGGGAAATAGGTGACGAAGAAGGACAGGCCCAGCGACAACCCAACCGCCTTTAGCACGTCCGACAGGTGCAGCTCG
Source organism: Ruegeria sp. CRTD044 (assembly GCF_059613485.1). Lineage (NCBI taxonomy): Bacteria > Pseudomonadati > Pseudomonadota > Alphaproteobacteria > Rhodobacterales > Roseobacteraceae > Ruegeria > Ruegeria sp. CRTD044. Next base: position 169,252 of record NZ_JBXWSP010000016.1, read on the forward strand.
GCCGGCAAGGCATAGATGCCTCGGATCGCCGGATCCCAGACACCGCCGCCCATCACGTAGTTCACGAAAGAGAAGATCGGGTCGATATAGAGTGCGAACAGACACCCCAGGATGACGCCCATTGCGGTGCCGATGATCCCGGTGAACGCCCCGCAGATGAAAAACACCCGCAGGATCGACCCCTCGCTGAGGCCGATGGTGCGCAGAATACCGATGTCGCGCCCCTTGTTCTTGACCAGCATGATCAGGCCCGAGACGATGTTCATCGCGGCGATCAGCACGAGGATCGACAGGATGATGAACATTACGTTGTCCTCGACCTCGAGCGCGCGCAGAAAGCCGCCTGACGCATCCTGCCATGTCCAGATCTGCGACCGTTCACCCGCCGCCTCAAGGATGGGGATCAGGATGGGGTTCAGGTCCTCCGGGCGATCGACCATCACCTCGATCTCATCGGCGACACCTTCGCGGTTGAAAAAGCTCTGCGCCTCGGGAAACGGCATGTAGACGCGGGTGCGGTCGATGTCATAGCGCCCGGCCGAAAACACATAGACGACTTCATAAGCATTCACGCGGGGCGAGGTGCCAAAGGCGGTCTTGACCCCGTTGGGCGAGGTCAGCTTGACCCGATCTCCCACCGTTGCACCGATGGCGCGGGCCACGCCCGAGCCGATGGCGATCCCCTCCTCGAACCGGGACAGGTCGCCGTAGGCCTGATCGCTTTCGGCAATACCGGGCAGGCTGTAGAGGTCATCAGGGCGGATACCGAACACCTCGACCCCGCTGCTGCGATCGCGGTCGGTGATCAGAACTTGCCCCTTGACCAGCGGAGCGGCGCGCTGAACACCCGGCACCTGCGCGATACGTTCGGCCATGGCGTCGTATTCAACGATGGTGCGATCAACCTGCCCTTGCGCGTCCAGTTCGCCGGCCGAGTAGACTGTTACATGAGCGTTGGCCCCAAGAATGGTGCCCACGAATTCGGACCGGAACCCGGACCGGACCGCCAGCGTGGCGATCAGCGCGAACACGGCCAGCGTGATCCCGATCAACGAGATCCAGGTCATCACGCTTACACCGCCTTCGGCACGCCGGGCGCGCAGATAGCGCCAGGCGATCTTCCATTCGAAGGCGGCAAAGGGAGGGGGTGTTCTGGCCATTCCTGCTCCGGCAAATCTGTGGTGGGGACATTTTCGGGATTTGGCTGAATGGTCAAGCCGGTTCTGGATGCGCGCGCCCGTTCAACCGGCCAGCGACGCAGTTGCATTCAGCACAGACTGGGTCGTCTCACGATCACTGATCCCTCGCCGTGCCAAGGCATCGAACAAGCGATCTTGGGTTTCAGGCGTCAGCATGGAAACCGCCCGGTTGTGCAGACCAAGACTCAACAGTTCCGGTTCGTCGATCCTGGCGATCAGGTCTTCCAGCTTCTGTTGCGAATAGGTCGGCCACAGCCCCAGCGCGGTGCTGGGTGCGTCCTCGAACCACGGGCGCAAAGTCAGATCCGACCGGAGGCAATACGCATTCAGCAGCATGAACTCCGAGGGTCTCCGGCGCGACCCGAAGAGCGACTGCACCGAACCGTAGCGTTCGTTGATCTCGTCCAACACCTCCAGCACCAACGACCTGCGCACCGGGAACGGCGTCGAAAACGTCGTGGTCTTCAACGCCTTAATGTCCGAGACAGTGACCTGCAATGCGTCCAGGCTCTGCTGCAGCCAGTTGCGGTGAAAGTCGCTGTTGACCGAAATGAACGGAAGCCGGGCGGCTCCGCCATCCGCAAAGAACTCTGCCTCAGTGAAAGACCGCAGAAACAGGTTTTTGGTGTCCAGAATAACTATCTGCTCCGCCTCGGCGATCCGTGCGGCACCCAGCTTGAGCACCTGCTGCGTGCGGTATCCGTTGTTGCCGCGCCAGCCCCCCTTTCGCACGAAAGGGATACGGTGCCGTCCTTCAATCAGAAGCCGGTCGCCCAGTGAACGCCGGGCGCATTGACCTGCCCCAAGCAGAATGTCATCGCCCCCGACGACCCGAACCTTGGATTGCAAAGGACCGTAGGCCGCCAATATGGGCTCGATACGCGCCCGCAATGCGGTTTCGTCGACGTCATTCAGAACCACATGGATGGAGGCAACCTTGGCCGGATCAGCAAATCGCGCAAAGGAACGCGCCTGCAACTCCAGCAGCGGGTAATCCTTGGAATACACTATCGTGGCAAAACTCAGCACGGTCGGGTTGCCTTTCATAATCACTTGGCGCCGCTGTATCAGCTTCTCGACCGGCCGCCAAATCCGCTTTTCCGTGTTGGCGCAGAATCAGCCGTCGGGCGCAAATTCCAGCAATGGATGATTGCCGAAAGACGATTATACCGCTGGTTGTGAAGCCCATCACAGACAGGCCTTTATTGTTTCAGGTATGAAGTCAATGTGAGGTTCAGGCGTCAAACTGAACTTGAAAAGCAACATTTTCGCAGCAACTTTGTTTCGCATTTTGCTTCTTCTAAGAAATTTTGGCACCCTGATTGTGGGGGAATACATTTTAAAGAGCGGGGGTCGCTCATGAATATTGAAAAGGAAATTGAAAAGGTTGGTGCGCCAGCCACGACGATCACATCTCAGGATATGGATTGCGAAACCGCAGCGTTGCTGCGGGCCGTCATCCGACCGCTGTTTGCCGGTGCGGCCAGTTGGGCCGGTCTTGCCGACACGCTTCGCGAAAAAGGCTATCGCCTGGCATTCCAAAGCGGGCGCATGTGCCTGATGGACCGGGCGACGGGCACACGGCTTTGCGGGTTGCGGTTCTTGGACATCGAATTGAAGGATCTGGTCCGACGTATGGGCCGCCCCGTCGTAGTCGCCCGAGGGGACAGGGCGGATGGTGAACTGCTTCGCGCGCGTCCGGCGACGGGCGGGTCCTAGTACCGCCGCCAGAACTGGACGGACCGGCGTAGAGACTTGGCAAGGCCGTGTTTAGCGGCCCGCCGGATCGGCAGTGGCGTTTCCGGGCGCCTCAGCACCTCGATGAGCAGGTTTGCCGGCATATGCCCGCGGCGATAGAACTCGGCGAAATCACCCAGATCCAAGCCTTGTGCCGCACGATAGTCGGCAAAGAACCGTTGCCAGACTCTGGCATAGTCCAGTCCCGTCGCTTGCTGGTCGCTAGTCTCGCCACGGTCCCAGAACAGCGAAATAGGTTCATCCATCCTTTCGCCGCGATAGCCACCGGCAACCAGCCGCAGCATCAGGTCATAATCGCCAGCAATGCGAAACTGGGTGTCATGGCCACCCAACTGCATAAAAACATCGCGCCGTAGAAAAACAGAGTTATGGCAAAACGGCATCCGCTGAAGGATGGCTTTGACCGACATCCGTTTTTCCATCTTTTCGCCGCCGTCCGCGGACCGGTGTAAGGTGGACCCAAAAAGATAGTCGGGGCGGGTCGCGGTCAATCGCTCGGCCGCCCGGTTCAGAACATCATCCGCGGCCAACGAGTCGTCGGAATTGAGGAACAGCACGTATTCGCCGCGTGCCGCTTCGACGCCGCGGTTCATCGCGTCGTACAGGCCTTGGTCCGGTTCACTGATCAGGCGTGTATGCGGCGCGTCGGCGATCAAGTCCTGAATGAATTCGACCGTCCCGTCCGTTGATGCTCCGTCCTGAATGATGTGCTCGGAACGGTCGCAATTCTGCCGCGCCATGCATTCGATGACGCGGCGAAACGTGTCCTGGCGCCCTTGGGACATCAGGTTCCAAGTCGCCGTGATCACCGAGATCAGCGGCGCGTCACCGGTTTCAGACGGTGCGCTCATAGATCTCGGCAATGCGGGTTACGGCGGCCTCGGGGCTCAGTTCTTCGCTTTCGCCGGTGCGGCGGCTGGTCAACTCGACCACTCCGTTCTTCAACCCGCGCGGGCCGACGGTGATGCGCCAGGGCAGGCCGATCAGATCCATCGTGGCGAACTTGCCCCCTGCCCGCTCGTTGCGGTCGTCATAGAGCGGCTCAAGCCCCAGCGCGGTCAGCGCCTTGTAGATCTTGTCACAGGCCGCGTCGGCCTCGTCATCGCCCTGCTTCAGGTTGACGATGCCGCAGTGGAACGGGGTCACGCCCTCGGGCCAGATGATACCCTTGTCGTCGTGGCTGGCCTCGATGATCGCGCCGATCAGGCGGCTGACGCCGATTCCGTGGCTGCCCATGTGCACCGGAACCTGCTTGCCGTCGGGGCCTTGAACGGTGGCGCCCAACGGCTCGGAATACTTGGTGCCGAAATAGAAGATCTGGCCCACCTCGATGCCACGCGCGCTGCGGCGGCGTTCCTCGGGCACCTGTTGGAACAGGGCCTCGTCATGGGTCTCATCCGTTCGGGCGTAGAGCGACGTGAACTCCTCCATGATCGCCTGGCACTGGGCCTTGTCGTCATAGTCTATGTCGCGCTGCCCCAGACGGATGTCGGTGACCGCGCTGTCATAGAACACCTCGGATTCGCCGGTATCGGCCAGCACCAGGAATTCATGCGTGTCGTCCCCGCCGATCGGACCGCTGTCGGCGCGCATCGGGATCGCCTGCAGGCCCATGCGTTCATAGGTGCGCAGATAGCTGACCAGGTGGCGGTTATAAGCGTGCAGCGCGTCTTCTTTCGTCAGGTCGAAATTGTAGCCGTCCTTCATGTAAAATTCGCGGCCGCGCATCACGCCGAAACGGGGGCGGATCTCGTCGCGGAACTTCCACTGGATCTGGTACAGGGTCAGCGGCAGGTCCTTGTAGCTGCTGACGTGACCGCGGAAGATGTCGGTGACCAGTTCCTCGGCGGTGGGGGTATAGAGCATATCGCGGCCGTGGCGGTCCTGCATACGCAGCATTTCCTGACCGTAATCATCATAACGCCCGGATTCCCGCCACAGATCGGCGGATTGCAGGATCGGCATCTGGATCGGAATGTGCCCGGCGCGGATCTGTTCTTCGTGCACAATGTTTTCCAGCTTGCGCAGCACCTTGAAACCCAGCGGCAGCCACGAATAGATCCCGGCGGCAGCCTGCTTGATCATCCCGGCGCGCAGCATCAGCCGGTGGCTGACGATCTGGGCCTCGGACGGGTTTTCCTTGAGTACGGGCAGAAAGTAACGGCTGAGGCGCATGTTTTTACCTTGCAGGTGAGAATTCCACGGCCACGTGATTATGCGAAAGCCCCGCCGGGGGCAATCGGGCAATGGCGGATTTGCGACCTCAGGTCAGTCGGAATTTTGATTGACCCGCCAATCAGGTCTCGAAACAGTGGGAAAACTTCTGAAGACGAGGCCCCGATGCAGACCATCCGCGAACCCGCCCGAGACATCCCCGTGGTGCACAAGACTGACGTATTGGTGGTGGGCTCTGGCCCGGCAGGGCTGGCCGCGGCGCTTGCTGCCGCGCGCGCCGGGGCCGAGGTCGCTCTGCTGGACCGTTTCGGCTGCATGGGCGGCAATATCACCGCTGTCGGGGTCGAGGGCTTTGCCTGGTACCGGCACGACAAGACCATCGAGGCCGGCGGCATCGGATGGGAGTTCGAGCAACGCGCCAAGGAGATGGGCGCGGCGGTCCCGGAAAGCCAATCGCTGAGCTACGAGTTGGACAGCGAGGGTTTCAAGCTGGTGGCCGACCGGTTGGTGGAAGAGGCCGGTGTCCGCCCGATGCTGCATCGCCAGTTCGTGGCCCCGATCATGGACGGCGACCGGATCACTGGTGTGATCACCGAGTCGAAGGCGGGGCGCGAGGCAATCCTTGCCCGCATCGTGATCGACGCCACGGGTGATGCCGACGTGGCCCACCGTGCCGGCGCACCGACCCGCAAGACCGAGTCGGAACAGATGATGGCGGCCTCGGTCATGTTCCACTTGGCCGGGGTCGACAAGCGCGCCTTCATGGATGGCGTAAAGGCCGACCCGCAGACTTACAAGGACTGGGGCGGCGGCGGTGAATGGAACATCGAGACCAGCGGCAAAGAGGACGACATGTTTTCGCCCTTCGTCTACAAGCCGTTCCAGCAGGCCATCGACCAAGGCCTGATCCCGGCGCATCTCAACACCATCGCGGGCACCTGGGGCGCAATGCATGACACGGGCGAGCTGACCTACATGAACCTGATCCACTTGGCCGGGATCGACGGAACGGACCCGGACAGCCTGACCAGGGGCGAGATCGAAGGCCGCCTCCAGACCATGCTGGCGATTGACGCTCTGCGCCGGTTCATGCCCGGATGCGAAAACGCACGGCTGCGCAACTTCGGCATGACCATCGGCATCCGTGACACCCGCAAGATCGACGCGGTCTACAACATGACCGAAGACGACGTGCGCCATCAGGGCCGGTTCGAGGACACGATCGGGATCTACCCCGAGTTCATCGACGGTTACGGCATCCTGATCCTGCCCACCACCGGGCGCTACATGCAGGTGCCCTACCGTTCGATGCTGCCCGAGGGGGTGCGTGGGCTGCTTGTGGCTGGCCGGTCTCACGGGGCCGACCGCATCGCCCACGCGGCGACACGCAACATGGCCTGCTGCGCGGTGATGGGCCAAGGGGCCGGCATCGCGGCCGCCATTGCACTGAAAAGCGATCAGGAGCTGTCCGAATTGAACCTGACCCCGGTTCATTCCGAATTGGACAGACAGGGCGTGAGGATCCACTGATGGAGCGCATCCCGACGATCGACATTGCGCCTTTGATGCAGGAGAACCACCCTGATCACGGAAAAACCGTTCAGCAGGTCATGGATGCGTGCACCGGGATAGGTTTCCTTTCGATCACCGGCACCGGCATCCCGTCAGAGCTGGTCGAGCGGGTCCGGGCTTGCGTTCGCGCAATCTTCGACGTGGACGAAGCCAGCAAATGGCAGCAGGCGATCACCCGCGAGAACTATCGCGGATATATCCCGATGGGGTTCTTCACGCCCAATGACGGGTCGGGACATGCGGACAAGTACGAGGGCTACAAGCTGCACCACGAAGTGGCCGAGGATGCGCCCATCCGCCGGGATTGCGCGCTGTACGGACCCAACCTCTGGCCCGCAGAGGTACCGGATGCGCAGGGCATCATCCTTGAATACTGGGCGCGATTGGATCAGGTGGCCGACAGCTTGCTGGGCGCGTTGGAGACCGGGCTGGAACTGCCTTCGGACAGCCTGCGAAATGCGTTCCGCGACCCGTTGACCAACATGACTTTGCTGCACTACCCGCCGCAGGCCCCCGAAGACGGCGGCTATGGCATCCACCCCCACAAAGACACTGACGCGTTGACCATCATCGCCCCCGACCCGGTGGGTGGGCTGGAGGTCCAGACGCGGGGTGGCGGCTGGATCACTCCCGACTGCCCGAATGGTGGTTTTGTCGTCAACATCGGGGACATGCTCGAGCTCTGGTCCGGCGGGCGCCTGAAATCGACCCCGCACCGCGTGGTCAACCGATCCGGAAAGGAGCGCTACTCCTTTCCCTATTTCGCGGTCCCACGGCACGACGTTGTGGTTTCTCCGCTGCTGCCGCCGCTGCCGGGATTTGACCGCCCGTCCGTGCATTGCGGTCACTGGTCCGCCGAGATCTGGCGCACCAACTGGTCCGACGAGACCGCCGCCGAAGACACGCCGGAACTGGGCACTCTGCACGACTGAGACACAAAAACACTGATCCATGAACCGCTTGCATCGCGGGCCTTCATCAGCCAAGAACAAGGGCAACGACGCAGTCAGGAGGCCGCGATGGCGTTGCCGGTTCGGGATCAATTCAGATATTGGGGCATCGCCGCTGCGATATTCATATTGCTGTTGTGGCTGCTGGGCGACGTTCTGCTGCCATTCGTGATCGGCGGCGCAGTGGCCTATTTCCTGGATCCCGTAGCCGACCGACTGGAGAACATGGGGCTTTCCCGCGCGGCTGCGACGGCGATCATTACCGTCTTCAGCATTCTTGCCTTTGCCTTGATGATCCTGATGGTGGTTCCGGCCCTGATCACTCAGCTGATCGATCTGGTGGACGTACTGCCCAGCCTGTTCCAGGAAATGCGAGCCTTCGTCGAGCGGCAATTCCCGTCGCTGCTGGACCGGGAATCGAACACCCACCAGTTCCTTCTTTCAATGGGCGACACCCTGAAGGGCAAAACAGGCGACATCCTCGAAACGGTCATGGCCTCGGTCGGGTCAGCGGTGAACATCGTGGTCCTTCTGGTGATAGTTCCCGTCGTAACCGTCTACCTTTTGCTGGACTGGGACCGGATGATCGCCCGGATCAACGATCTGCTGCCCCGGGACCATGCACCGACGATCCGCAAACTGGCGGCCGATATTGACGCTGTGCTTGCCTCGTTCGTGCGCGGCATGGGTACGGTTTGCCTTATCCTGGGCACCTACTATGCAGTTGCCTTGATGATCGTCGGCCTACAATTCGGCCTGGTGGTCGGTTTCATCGCCGGGTTGGTCACCTTCATTCCTTATCTGGGCGCATTGATCGGCGGCACGCTGGCTATCGGCCTGGCGCTGTTCCAATTCTGGGGTGACTGGGCTTCGATCGGGCTGGTGGCCGGGATATTCGCCATCGGCCAGGTCGTCGAAGGCAATTTCCTGACCCCCAAGCTGGTTGGTGACTCGGTCGGGCTTCACCCGGTCTGGTTGCTTCTGGCCTTGTCCGTCTTTGGCGCGCTGTTCGGGTTTGTCGGCATGCTGATCGCCGTTCCGGTCGCTGCGGCCTTGGGCGTGCTTGCACGTTTCGGAACTTCGCAATATCTGACAAGCCGCCTGTACACGGGGCGTGACGAGCTGGATCCGGAAAGCGAGTGAATGGCCAAACAGCTGAGCTTTGATCTTCCGGCGATGACGGCGCTGGGGCGCGAGGATTTCTTCGTATCCCCCGCGAATGCGTTGGCCGTCGCGATGATTTCGCCCAATTCATGGCCGGGCAATAAGCTGGTCCTGAGCGGCCCGGCCGGATCAGGTAAAACCCATCTTGCGCATGTCTGGGCAGCCGAGACAGGCGGGCGTATCGTGCAGGCCGCTGATCTGAAACACGAAGATGTTCCCGCACTTGCGCAAGGTCCCGTGGCGGTCGAGGACATCCCCATGATCGCCGGGGATATCGAACAGCAGAAAACCCTGTTTCACCTGCACAATCTGGTTCTGGCCGAGGGGCATGCCTTGCTGATGACCGGGCGCCTTGCTCCCAAATACTGGGAACTTCCGCTAGCCGATCTGCAAAGCCGGGTCGAGGGTGCCCATCATGTGGCGCTTGATCCGCCCGATGATGCCTTGCTGTGCGCGGTTCTGGCCAAGCTGTTCGTCGACCGACAGTTGAACCCGGGGCCGGACGTCATCGCCTACCTCGTCAAGCACATGGATCGCCGGTTTGAAACCGCAGCCGACGTGGTGGCCCAACTGGATCAGGTCGCTCTGGCCGAAAAACGCGAGATCACACGGACCTTGGCCGTGCGCGTTCTGAACAACGAAATCGACACGGCGGTTTCCGGTGATTGACCCGTGGGGTCCGATTTCGCATCCTGCGCGAGGCAACGTTGGGGAGATCATGGAACAGAGCGCTGCAAGGATCCCGGACTGGGGACCATTCGGAAAACCGCTGTTCGACCATCCGGGAATCCGCGATCTCTCGCGCGTTGGCGTGGTGGATGTCGGGTCGAACTCGGTCCGGATGGTTATCTTTGACGGCGCGGCCCGGTCTCCCGCATATTTCTACAACGAAAAAGTCATGTGCGAGCTTGGCGCCGGGCTGTCGGAAACCGGCAGGCTGAACCCGCGCGGTCGCGTACGTGCGCTGGCGGCGCTGCGGCGCTTTGAACACCTGTCCCGCGATCTCGGCCTTCCCGGACTGCACGTTGTGGCCACCGCCGCCGTGCGCGAGGCGGAAGACGGTCCGGAGTTCTGTCAGGAGGTTCTGGCCGAGACAGGGCTGCATATCTCGGTCATCGACGGCGAGGAAGAGGCCCGATTGTCGGCACAGGGTGTCCTGCTGGGCTGGCCCGGCGCCTACGGCCTGATCTGCGACATCGGCGGTTCGTCCATGGAGCTGGCAGAGATCGGCGGCGGATCGGTCGGACGGTGCGTGTCCTCGTCTCTGGGGCCGCTCAAACTCCGGGATATCAAGGGCGGACGCCGCGCCCGCAAGGCCCACATCAAGGAAACACTCGAGGCGCTGCGTGACCAGATGGGGCCGCAGCGCGACCGACTGTTCCTGGTCGGCGGAAGCTGGCGAGCCTTTGCAAGGTTGGACATGCTGCGCCGCGGATATCCGCTGAACGTGCTGCACGAATACCGCATGACCACCAAGCAGGTGCGCGAAACGATCAAGTTCATCGAAAAGAGCGACCACGAACACCTGCGCTCTCAGGCCGGGGTCTCAAGCTCGCGGATGGCCCTGATTCCCTACGCCATGGACGTGCTGTCGCGGCTGATCCGCACCTTCAAACCCAAAGACATCGCAATATCCAGCTATGGTATCCGCGAGGGCCTGCTGTACGAGCAGATGCCCCAGATTCTGCGGGATTGCGACCCTTTGATCGAGGCCTGCCGGTTCTCGGAACAAAAGGACGCTCGCCTGCCCGGTTTCGGACCGCATCTTTATGATTTCGTGATGCCACTGTTCCGGTCCGCCCCTCCGGCCCGAGTTCGGCTGATCAAGGCGGCCTGCCTGCTGCACGATGTCAGCTGGCGCGCCCACCCCGATTATCGGGCCGAGGTCTGCTTCGACAATGTGACTCGCGCCAACCTGGGCGGCTTGAAACACTCGGAACGTGTGTTCATTGGACTTGCCCTGCAGCATCGGTACCGGAACAAGCGAGAGGGCAACCGGTTCGCCCCTCTGTACGAACTGCTGGACGAGCGCGACCAGAAGCAGGCCGAGATTCTGGGAAAGGCCATGCGTTTTGGCGCAATGCTCTGGATGCAGAACGACGCGGCCACCGGAAAGTTGCGGTTCTACCCCAAGAAACGCGAACTCGAGTTTTATCTGCCCAAATCGCTCAGCCCCTTGTTCAACGAAGTGGCCGAGGCAAGGTTCGAGTCACTGGCGAACGCGCTGAAATCACGCCCGATCGTTAAAATCTAGGGCTGATCTGGACGATTAGATATCCGTTGCGCCTTCGTCGTCCTCTTTGGGGGCAACCTCGTCGGGCTGGTCGGGAACGTCCGGTTTCCTGCGGATGATAATGTCGCCATTGGGCAGCATCTCGGGCGCCTCATAGGCGCTCCAATCCTTGACCTTGCCGCCGATCTCGGCAAGGGCCGGGCCCATCTCCTCGATAAAGGACTGCATGGCCGGGCCGAATTGCTCGGCAAGCCCCAGAAGGTCCTCAAGGGCGGGCTCCATTTCCTTTCGCAAGCCCTCGAAGAACAGTTCGGCCCCCTGCTCCATCAGGGACTTACCGCCTTCGTCCTGGGCCGCGGCCGGCGCGGCAATAAGGGCCGTGGCACCTATCAGCATCAATCGTCTCATGACCTGAAATATAAGGGGCGGGATCAGTTGTTGAAAGGGTCAGATGTCGATGTCCAGCGTCACCGGAAAATGATCTGATGCCGTAACCAGGGCATCGCGCAATTCCGGCACCGTCCAGCAGTGCTCGTCCCGGAACGGGTGCCAAATGCGCCAGACCGGATTGCGGACCCTCAGATCCTCGCTGATCATGATGTAGTCCAGCAGCGCCTCAAGATATTGGCCTTCCTTCGGGCGGGCAAAGCGCGCGGTCGATGGGATCCAACCCGGCCGAGGTCGAAGTGCCTGTGCGGGATGCGGATCGTACAGGCCGGTTTCCAGAAGGATTTCCACCGATGACCGCCCGAAAAGATGTTCGAATTCATCTAATCCCGGCCCGTCATTCAAGTCTCCCAGCAAGATCACCGGTTCAGCAGTGGCTATGTGCGCGCGCACACGGCGCGACAGCCAGACGGCCTGAGCCAACTGCTTGCGGCGGTTGGCGATAGAGATGCGCAAGGCTTCGTCGCGTGATTGGGCTCCGTGCGGCGCCTTGGACTTCAGATGTGCACCGATCAACCGGAACTCGAACCCGGCCCGGGTGCGGACCGCCAGTTCCATGGGTGGTTTTGAAAACCGCACCAGATCCTCGGTCGCGTCAATGTCCAGATCGATCCGAAACTCGCGGTCAAAGCGTGGAAGATCGTCGGGGTCGTGGCCGCCATCTTGCTCTCCTTTCGGGTCGTGCCGGGCGGTCAAGGCATCGGGATCATACAAGAGCGCCAGTTCCTGATGTGTATCATTGGCGAAACCCATGATCGCATTGGATGTACGCAGATCGAACGTCTCGGCGAAATGCTGCAAGGCGCGCACCGTGTTTTGCGATTTGCCCGTATTCGGCGCCTCGACGATCAGCATGGCGTCGGCGTCGACGGCCGTCAGCACCGTCGCAATGGCCTCGATCTGCTGTGCCTTGGTGACATTGTGCCGCCCCGACCAGCTGTCATCGACAACCAGTTCATCATTGCGGTCGAACAAATTTGCGAACCATTCGATGTTGTAGGTCGCCAGGCGCATCGTCTCAGACCCGCGCGCCGTTGATTTCATCCCAGGCGCGGTTGATGTCGATCATCTTTTTCTCGGCGAGCCGAATTGCTTCTTCGGGAACACCACGGGCCATCATCGCATCGGGATGTGTGTCACGTACAAGCCTGCGCCAGATTTTTCGGATCTCGGGGAGCGGAGTGTCAGGGGTCACGCCCAGAACGGTGTAAGGATCCTTGGGCGCATCCGGAACGAAGCGCGCACGCAGGGCTTTGAACTGTGCATCGGTCTGGCCGAAAATCTGCGCCACATCCTCCAGAAACTCGTTTTCGTTGGGGTGATAGAACCCATCCGCCATGGCGATATGAAACAGCCCCTCCATGAGGTCGCAAAGAGTGGTGCTGTCTTCGGCAAACATGCGCGCGATCTTGCGTGCGTATTCCTGATACCCGGCCACATCCGTCCGGGCCATGTTGAACACGCGCGCCGCGCCGGCCTCTTCCTCCGGCGGAATGCGAAACACCTCGCGAAACGCGGTCACCTCGTCCCGGGTCACCTGCCCGTCCGCCTTGGCCATCTTTGCGCCCAATGCGATGACAGCAATCGCGAAGGCCACCGAGCGTTCGGGCGGCGTGCGCAGCTTTTCGAAAACAGCCGTCAGGCTTTCACCTTTGGCAAGCGCGCTCAGCGCTTCGGATATGCGGGACCAGATCGACATGGGCGCACACTAGCGCGCCGCGTACGGACTGTCAGGTGCGACCATTCATTCCGGAGCCAGAATTTTCTGCATCAGCACAAGATCCAGCCAACGCCCCCATTTATGACCAACTTCCGGCATTCGGCCGACCGTTTCGAAACCGACCGCCGCATGAAAGGAAATCGCGCCCGGGTTCTCGGCCGAGATTCCAGCGACCAGAACATGCACGCCTTGGGATCGCGCCACCTCCTCCAAGGTTCGGATCAGCGCGCGACCCGCGCCCCGCCCCCGGCCTTCAGGAGCCAGCAGGATGGTGTGTTCCCGGCTGTGCGCATATCCGGGACCCGAGCGAAAACTGCCGTAAGTCGCATATCCCAAAACCCGGCCTTCAAGCTCGGCAACTTGGAACGCCAGCCCTCGCTCGTCGATATCCCGCGCGATTTCTTCGGGGCTTCGCTCGGTCGTGGTAAACGTGATCAGCGTCTCGCGGATGATCGTATTGGTGATCTCTGCAATTTGAGCCGCATCCAGGGGCCGAGCCGGGCGAATGATCATTCCAGCACCCGCGGTCCGTGCGGCGTTTCAAATTCAGCCCGTAGAGCTGCGGGCCCGGAATCGAAAACAACCTTGTCGAGCGGGCCGAGCAATTGCGCCAAATCCAGCGCGTCCGGGTGATAGACCGCCAACCGCCGCAGGTGGCAGCCACTGGCCCGCAGCATGCCAGCCGGATGCAAGTCACCTTGCCACTGAATCAAGGCGGGAAACAGGTTGTCGAACGGTAAGCGCCCCGATCCCGGCACCGCCATCCTCCACCGCAAGGCACCACGATCAAGGTCATGGATATCGCCTATGTCGATTGAGAAACCATCGACACAGGCCTGCAGATCCGAAACCTGACAGACCCAGTTGCTGAGCCTCGGCGATCCCGAGAAACAATCAAGATCAAACCAACGTGGCCGCCCAGGATCGGCGCCGTCCGGGTCAATTGCGATCGCTTCCAGATACAGGCCCTCGTCCAGACCCAAAAGCTTGTTGTAGGTGCCGAATTTTCCATGTTTGCCACCGGGCACCATCGGAATACCCAAGGCCTGTTCTACATGCGCGACCGCCTCGTCCAAGGTCGACGCGGCCACCGCCAGGTGATCAAGCTCCATAATTGCGCCTCCAGCGTCCAAAACCGACCTCATGCCATCGGATACCATGAAAAGCCTGACTTGGGCACTTCATCTGACACCAAACATCCCCGCGAGCGATGCCCGAGGCTGCAGGCATCGCGCACAAGGGGACAGAAAGCCCCCCAAAGTCACAGTTCAGGCGCGCGCCTCGCGGATCAGGCGCAGAATATCCTGCGCCGCCTCGGGGATGTTGGTCCCCGGCCCGAAGATGGCCTTGACCCCATGATCGTACAGGAACTGATAATCCTGCTGAGGGATGACGCCACCGCAAATCACGATGATATCCTCGGCTCCGGCTTTCTTCAGTTCTTCCACCAATTGCGGTGCCAGCGTCTTGTGGCCCGCCGCCTGGCTGGAAATGCCAACCACATGCACGTCATTGTCGATCGCGTCCTGCGCGGCCTCGGCCGGGGTCTGGAACAGCGGGCCGACGTCCACGTCGAAACCGATGTCGGCGAAGGCGGTGGCGATCACCTTGGCCCCGCGGTCGTGGCCGTCCTGACCCATCTTCACCACCAGAAGACGCGGGCGGCGGCCCTCTTCCTCGGCAAATTCCTCGATCGATTTCTGGATGGCGGCAAAGCCCTCGTCACCTTCGTAAGCTGCGCCATAGACACCAGCCAGCGTTTTCACTTCGGCCCGATGACGGCCGAATTCCTTTTCCATTGCCATGCTGATCTCTCCTACGGTTGCGCGGGCACGCGCGGCCTCGACGGCGGCTTCCAGCAGGTTGCCCCCCTCTTTCGCGCGCCGGGTCAGTTCGTCCAGCGCAGCCTGACAGGCGGCCTCGTCCCTGGTCGCGCGGATGCGTTCCAGCCGGGCGATCTGCGCCTCGCGGACAGCCTGGTTGTCGACCTCGAGGATTTCGATCGGGTCTTCCTTTTCCTTGCGGTACTTGTTGACACCAACGATTACTTCTTCGCCGCGGTCGATCATGGCCTGACGACGCGCGGCGCTTTCCTCGATCCGCAGCTTGGGCATGCCGCTGGCAACCGCCTTGGTCATGCCGCCCATCTCCTCGACCTCTTCCATCAGGGCCCAGGCTTTTTCGACCAGTTCATTGGTCAGGCTTTCCACATAGTAGGAGCCGGCCAACGGATCGACCACATCGGTAACGCCGGTTTCTTCCTGCAACACCAACTGTGTATTCCGCGCAATTCGGGCCGAGAAATCGGTGGGCAGAGCAATCGCCTCGTCCAGCGCGTTGGTATGCAGCGACTGTGTACCGCCCAGCACCGCGCTCATCGCCTCGTATGCGGTCCGGATCACGTTGTTGTAGGGGTCCTGTTCCTGCAACGACACGCCCGAAGTCTGGCAGTGGGTGCGCAGCATCTTCGAGCGGTCCGACTTGGCCCCGAATTCGGTCATCACCCGGTGCCACAGCGTACGCGCGGCGCGCAGCTTGGCGATCTCCATGAAAAAGTTCATACCTATGGCAAAGAAGAACGACAGACGGCCAGCGAACTTGTCCACGTCCATTCCCGCGTCGATGGCTGCGCGCACATATTCGCGCCCGTCGGCCAGGGTATAGGCCAGCTCCTGCACCAGGTTCGCCCCGGCCTCTTGCATGTGGTAGCCCGAGATCGAGATCGAGTTGAACTTGGGCATCTCGTTCGAGGTATATTCGATGATGTCCGAGATGATCCGCATGGAAGGCTCAGGCGGGTAGATATAGGTGTTGCGGACCATGAATTCCTTCAGAATGTCGTTCTGAATGGTGCCCGCCAGAACTGATTTTTCATGGCCCTGTTCTTCGCCGGTTACGATGAAATTGGCCAGAATCGGGATAACCGCGCCGTTCATCGTCATCGAGACCGAGACCTGATCCAGCGGGATGCCGTCGAACAGGATCTTCATGTCCTCGACGCTGTCGATGGCCACACCGGCCTTGCCCACATCACCCACCACGCGCGGGTGGTCGCTGTCATAGCCGCGGTGCGTGGCCAGATCGAACGCGACCGAAACGCCCTGCTGACCGGCCGCGAGGTTGCGGCGGTAGAAGGCATTCGATTCTTCAGCCGTGGAAAACCCCGCATACTGGCGGATGGTCCACGGACGCCCTGCATACATGGTTGCCTTCACACCGCGTGTGAAAGGCCCGAAGCCGGGCAACGACCCGATATGCGGCAGGTTCTCGATGTCGTCCTGCGTGTAAAGCGGCTTGACCTCGATCCCCTCCAGCGTCGTCTTGGAGAGGTCTTCGACAGGGCGCCCACGCAGCTCCTTTTCGGCCAGGGCGCGCCAATCCTTCGTGTTGGTCATAGCGTAATCCTCTTGTCTGTTCCCGTCGCGGGCCCGCATGGCACGCCGAGGGGCTGGGTATGTGTATGAAGGGGCCGACCAGACGCACGGCAGATCCGATCATTCATTTTTTTGATAGTCGCACGCATTTCGCCGGTCGCATTCGCGGCAACTGGGTCTATATTCAAAGGAACAGGAGACCACATGACCCGCACGCTTGCCCTTGTTTTGTCAGCTTTTTTGCCTGTGGCCGCCGTCGCCGCCGACGGTGCGGCCCCGGATGAAACCGCGTATATCCGGCCAGCCGGAGACAGCGATCTGAACGAGTTTCTGTGGACACACCGCCCCATAGTGGTGTTCGCCGATACGCCAGCCGACCCCAGATTCCAGCAACAGATCGACATGTTGCTGGAGGGCGAAGACATGATGCGTGACCGGGACGTCATCGTTCTGACCGACACCGACCCTTCGGCGCGCTCCCCGATCCGGACGCAACTGCGCCCGCGCGGGTTCGCGATGGTCTTCGTCGACAAGGACGGGGTGGTGAAACTGCGCAAACCCACGCCGTGGAGCGTGCGCGAGATCAGCCGCTCCATCGACAAGACCCCCCTGCGCGAGCGCGAAGTCCGCGAGCGGCGCTGACGACCGCAATCCGCCCGGCGGAGGGGGTCTGCCACGCCCGCCTCATCCGCACCG
Organism: Ruegeria sp. CRTD044; assembly: GCF_059613485.1. NCBI lineage: Bacteria > Pseudomonadati > Pseudomonadota > Alphaproteobacteria > Rhodobacterales > Roseobacteraceae > Ruegeria > Ruegeria sp. CRTD044. Next base: position 186,540 of record NZ_JBXWSP010000016.1, read on the forward strand.
ACGGTGCAGATGGCGGCCGAACGGGCAAAACCCACATTTTCCGGGCAGGCACACATGGGCGTTATTCGAACTCCATGATCACGTCATCGACGGCCAGGCTGTCGCCCGGACCGGCGTTGATCTTGGAGACAACGCCTCGGCGCTCGGCACGCAGGATGTTCTCCATCTTCATCGCCTCGACCGTGCACAGCGCCTGACCTTCCTGCACCTCTTGGCCGACCTCGACATCGATCTTCACGATCAGGCCCGGCATCGGGCACAGCAGCATCTTCGATGTGTCTGGCGGCAGTTTCTCGGGCATCAGCTTGGCCAGTTCGGCAGCGCGCGGCCGGCGCACATGCACCTTCATATCCGCCCCCCGGTTACGGATGCGGAACCCGCCCGAGATCTTGCCGACCTTCAGCACAAGCGGGCTTCCGTCCACGTCCAGAACCGCCAACTGGTCACCTGGCGTCCAGTCCGAGCTGACGCGCAGGGCGGCTCCGTCCTCGAACTTGACCGTGGCACCGTCGCGGTCTGCATTCACCTGCACCGCATATTCCTGCCCCTGCAGCGTGACCACCCAACGCTTGCCGACCTTGCGCTCGTGATTGTCCATCCGGCCCGACACTCGGGTGCGGCGGATCTCGGCCACCCGGTGCATCGCCGCGCACGAGGCCGCGATTCGGCGCAGGTCGCCTTCGGGCAGTTCGACACCGTTGAACCCATCGGGATATTCCTCGGCGATGAAGGCGGTGGTCATATCACCACTGACGAATTTCGGATGATCCATCACCGCCGACAGGAACGGCAGGTTGTGGCCGATGCCTTCGACCTCGAAACTGTCCAGCGCCACGCGCATCGCTTCGATCGCCTGTTCGCGGGTCGGCGCCCAGGTGCACAGCTTGGCGATCATCGGGTCGTAGTACATGCTGATCTCGCCGCCTTCATAGACGCCGGTATCGTTGCGCACGGCTGTCTCGCCACTAGGCGCATCGCCCTGCCATTTGCCGTTTTCCAGCAGCGGCCCCGCGGCCACCTCCTGCGGCGGACGATAGCGGGTCAGCCGCCCGATTGAGGGCAGGAAGTTGCGATAAGGATCCTCGGCATACAGCCGGTTCTCGATCGCCCAGCCGGTCAGCTTTACGTCGTCCTGGGTGATCGACAGAGGCTCGCCTGCGGCGACGCGGATCATCTGTTCGACCAGATCGACACCGGTGATCAGCTCGGTCACCGGGTGTTCCACCTGCAGGCGGGTGTTCATTTCCAGGAAGTAGAAATTCTTGTCGCCATCAACGATAAATTCCACGGTGCCCGCGCTGGCATAGCCCACGGCCTTGGCCAGCGCCACGGCCTGCTCGCCCATCGCGCGACGGGTTGCCTCATCCAGGAAGGGCGACGGGGCCTCTTCCACCACTTTCTGGTTGCGGCGCTGAATCGAGCATTCACGCTCGCCCAGATAGATGCCGTTGCCATGCGTGTCGCACAGAACCTGAATTTCGATGTGGCGCGGTTGCGTCACGAATTTCTCAATGAAGATCCGGTCATCCCCGAACGAATTCGCTGCCTCGTTCTTCGAGCTTTGAAAACCCTCGCGCGCCTCCTCGTCGTTCCAGGCGATGCGCATGCCTTTGCCGCCCCCGCCGGCGCTGGCCTTGATCATCACCGGATAGCCGATCTGCTGGCTAATCTTCACCGCCTCGTCCGCATCCTCGATCAGGCCCATGTATCCGGGAACGGTGCTGACATCGGCCTCCTGCGCGATCTTCTTCGAGGTGATCTTGTCACCCATGGCCTCGATCGCCCCTTTCGGGGGGCCCACGAACACGACGCCTTCGGCCTCAAGCGCTTCGGCGAATTTCGCGTTTTCGGACAGGAAACCATAGCCCGGATGCACCGCCTGCGCGCCCGTCTGGCGGATGGCGTCCATCACCTTGTCGATCACGATATAGGACTGGTTCGCCGGCGGGGGGCCGATGTGAACCGCCTCGTCGGCCATTTCCACATGCAACGCGTGCTTGTCGGCATCCGAGTAGATGGCGACAGTACCGATTCCCATTTTCCGAGCGGTCTTGATGACCCGGCAGGCAATCTCGCCTCGGTTGGCGATCAGGATCTTGTTGAACATGGAACGTCCTCTGTCTTTGTGTTCTGGACAAACGAAAACGCCGCTGCCGGGCTGATGCCCCGCAACGGCGTTCCGTCAAATGATGACCGGGACGGCGCGCGCCCCGGAAAACCGGTATCAGTTACAGTTGTTTTGCGTCTTGCAATACAGCACGTTGCCGGCCGCACCGACCGCAGCCCCAAGGATCGGGTCCGCGCTGAGAACCGCAGCCCCGACAGCCCCGACACCGCCGCCAAGCAGCGCCTGTTCGCCGGTTGAATCACCGCAGGCTGCCAACCCGCCACAGGTTGCGAGCGCAAGGAAAACTCGTGAGATTCGCATGTATACTGCCCCTTTTGGTTTCTTGTTGAGTTGAACAGCAAATGCCTGAATCGGGCTTTGTTATTCAATATCAAACGGGGTGAAACACGGCTTTGCGCAGGTTTTTGCCGCCTTGGGTCCGCAGTTCGGGCAAAGAAAAGCGCGGGCAGGTCTGTGTTGGAAACACGGTCCTGCCCGCGGAAGGAAGGGGTACGGAATAGTAGGTGCATGTGCGGCGCAGGCAAAGTCGAGCCGCACGGCCCGTTCACCTTGCACAGCAAAAATGCGGCCGCCAACGGATCAATTGCACGGCCGGAAATTCCGGCTGGAAATTGCCCATTCCCGGAAACGGCGCGCAGGTTCGTGCCGAAATAGCCCGGTTTGCAACGGGTTCCGGCACAGACTTCAGCCATCACTGGGCGCCGACTGGACCGCATATCCGGTCGCCGCCGGATCGCGCTCCAAGCAGGTGAACCCATGATATTTGGCTGAAGGCTCATGCCGAACTATGCCTCCTCACCGAAGATATCGGGGAAGGATTGCCGCGCGGTCTCAACGTCGATCATCAGCCACGCATCATAGCTGGCCGGATCGAACGGATCCTCGGCCGGCACGACCTCGCGCCCAAACAGCCAGCTGAGGCGGCCAGCGTCCAGATTCCCGCGTTCAAAAGGCTGATCCCCGAAATGCTCCCACAAAGCTTCGAGGAATGCCGTATCGGCACGCTTGTCCGCGGCTTTTCGGTCCCGATAGCGTTCACGGCGGGTCAATGGCGTCACGCCCTTGGGGTTGGCTCGGCGGATCGTGAACTGGAAGTCGGTTCCCGGCAGCCGTCCGGGAAATCCACGGTGCTTCAACATGCCGGCACCTCGTTCAAAAAACCGGTCCGCGACGGGCACCCGCGCAGGGATGAATGTGTCATGCGTATCTCCAAAGCCGCATCAGTTTCTCGGAATGCTCCGACGACATGAGATCGGGAAATCATGTTCAGAGTCCCTCCCAGATACATGCGGATTGGTCCAACCGGTAGGCTTCAAAATACTGCGTCGCGTCCGGAGACGAGTTGCCGAATTCCACCGGGCGGTCGGACAGCGAGATCACGACCCGCGCCGGGCTGAGTTGATGGTGCTCGACATAAGGAATGGCCAGAGTCTGACACAGGTGCTCCATGTCGGTCGCGGCCACGTCATAGCCGATACCGCCCACCTCATCGCCGATCTTGGGCGCGACAAACCGAAACCGCAGCCAGAGTTCGCCCGGGTTGGTATCGACCAGAACATCCTCAAGTGTCACCGGCTGGCCGGATGGAACCGGCAACAGGTTCCCGTCCTGTGCGATACCGGGCGATCCAAAACACATGAAAGCCAGAACAAGAGCGCGACCCCGGACCCGCCATAGGCAGGCTCCTCCTTCCGGGGTCGCAGGCGCCAGGATCATCTCCTGCGCTGTTCCGTATCTGGTGGCTGGGATCATGAAACGGTTTTGTGTCAGCGGTCAATCGGGAACATTCGTGGATCGAACCGGAGCAAAGCGCCCCGGCGGATTACAGCGGAATGTTGTCGTGTTTCTTCCAAGGGTTCTTCAGCTGCTTGTTGCGCAGGCTGGCAAAGGCCCGCGACACACGGCGGCGCGTCGAGTGCGGCATGATCACCTCGTCGATGAAGCCGCGTTCGGCAGCGACAAACGGGTTGGCGAACCGATCCTCATAGTCCTGAGTGTGCTTCGCGATCTTGCCCGGGTCTCCCAGATCGGCGCGGTGGATGATTTCGGTTGCGCCTTTCGCGCCCATCACCGCGATTTCGGCGGTCGGCCAGGCATAGTTGAAATCACCGCGCAGGTGCTTTGACGCCATGACGTCATAGGCGCCGCCGTAAGCCTTGCGGGTGATCACGGTCACCTTGGGCACAGTCGCTTCGCCATAAGCAAACAACAGTTTGGCGCCATGTTTGATGACACCGCCATATTCCTGGCTGGTGCCGGGCAAAAAGCCGGGAACGTCCACCAGGGTCAGGATCGGAATCTCAAAACAGTCGCAGAACCGTACAAACCGTGCGGCCTTGCGGCTGCTGTCAATGTCCAGACATCCCGCCAGAACCATCGGCTGGTTTGCCACCACGCCGACGGTCTGCCCCTCAAGCCGAATGAAGCCAGTGATGATGTTCTTCGCGAAATCCTCCTGGATTTCATAGAAATCACCCTCATCGGCTACCTTGGTGATCAGTTCTTTCATGTCGTAGGGGGTGTTGGGGTTTTCCGGGACCAGCGTGTCCAGAGAAGTCTCGATCCGCCCCGGCTCGTCAAAAAACGGGCGCACAGGCGGCTTTTCCCGGTTGTTGAGCGGCAGGAAGTCGACCAGCCGGCGCACCTCGGCCAGCGCCTCGACATCGTTCTCGAAGGCACCGTCGGCCACGCTGGACTTCTTGGTGTGGGTCGACGCACCGCCCAGCTCCTCGGCGGTGACGACCTCGTTGGTGACGGTCTTCACAACATCCGGGCCAGTCACGAACATGTACGAGGTGTCTTTGACCATGAAGATGAAGTCGGTCATCGCCGGGCTGTAGACTGCGCCACCGGCACAGGGGCCCATGATTACCGAGATCTGCGGCACCACGCCCGAGGCCATGATGTTGCGCTGGAACACCTCGGCATAGCCCGCCAGCGAGGCGACACCTTCCTGGATTCGCGCACCACCCGAGTCGTTGATGCCGATTACAGGCGCGCCGTTCTGCATGGCCATATCCATGATCTTGCAGATCTTCTGCGCATGGGTTTCCGACAGAGATCCGCCAAACACGGTAAAGTCCTGGCTGAACACATAGACCATGCGGCCGTTGATCGTGCCCCATCCGGTCACGACACCGTCGCCCGCAGGTTTCTGTTTTTCCATGCCAAAATCGGTGCAGCGATGGCTCACGAACATGTCGAACTCTTCAAAGCTGCCCTCATCGACCAGCAGCTCGATCCGCTCGCGCGCCGTCAGCTTGCCCCGCGCATGCTGCGCATCGATCCGTTTTTGCCCGCCACCCAGGCGCGCGTCCTCACGGCGGTTCTCAAGCTCGGCAAGGATGTCCTTCATCACGATTTTCCCCTGTCAAATTTGTGGCGACAATATAGATTGCTCCGCGTCACCCAAAGGCCTTTTCGGCAAATTTGCAAATTTTTGGCAATTACATTTCTGAGAATTGCAAATCAGTTAATGTTTGTGCATCGGCATGGCCTTTCCCGAATACCGGAATTATGAGTGAACCATGCAGTTCAGTTCCACGTCTACGCACCGCTCTCCACCCAAGCTGCTAACGCTTGTCCTGCTGTCGGGACTGTCGGCGCTCAGCATGAACCTGTTCCTTCCCAGCCTGCCTTTCATGGCAGCCTATTTTGAGGCCGACTACAAGGTCATGCAGCTGTCGATTGCGTTGTATCTGCTGATCAACGCCGTTCTGCAGATCCTGATCGGTCCGATCGCCGACAAGGCCGGGCGGCGGCCGGTGCTGCTGTGGGGGCTGGTGCTGTTTCTGCTGGCAACGCTGGGGTGCATCTACGCCCCAAACGTCGAGACATTTCTTGCCTTTCGCATGGGGCAGGCCGTTATCGTCGTGGGGATCGTCCTCAGCCGCGCAGCGGTGCGCGACATGTATGACCAGGATCAGGCCGCATCCATGATCGGTTATGTCACCATGGGCATGGCCGTCGTGCCGATGATCGGACCGGCCATCGGGGGTATTCTTGAGGAAAGCTTTGGCTGGAAGGCCAATTTCTGGCTGCCTTTCGGACTGGCCGCCTTCGCGCTGGCGTTGACCTATCATGATTTCGGAGAAACCTCGGCCAAGAGCGGCAAAACCCTGATCCAACAGTTTCGGGAGTATCCCGAACTGCTGACCTCTCCGCGGTTCTGGGGGTATTCGCTGTCATCCGCGTTGTCGTCTGGCGCGTTCTTCGCCTATCTGGGTGGCGCGCCTTTCATCGGCACCGAGATCTTTGGCCTGACCGCCGCCGAAGTCGGAATCTATTTCGGCGCCCCTGCTGTCGGCTACTTCTTCGGGAACTTCATCAGCGGCCGGTACTCAGTGCGCTATGGCGTGAACCGGATGGTGCGCTGGGGCTGCTGGCTGAACGCAATCGGCGTCGCGTTGTCGGCGGTCCTGTTTCTGGCCGGTTTGGGCTCGGCGCTCAGCTTTTTCGGGTTTATGACATTCGTCGGCTTGGGCAACGGCATGTCGATCCCGAATGCAACCGCCGGATCGCTGTCCGTGCGACCACATCTGGCTGCGACCGCATCCGGGCTAAGCGGCGCGATCATGCTGGGCGGCGGCGCAGCTCTCAGCGCCCTGGCCGGTGCGATGCTGACCAATGAAACCGGCGCCATGCCGCTGTTGTGGTTGATGTTGGCCACATCGGTCCTGGCCATAGTCGCGATCAGCAGCGTGATCTGGCGGGAACGTCAACTCGGCATCTAGCCATCTTGCACCCGGGACTTTGCAAAGTTAGCCTGCGCAGGCGGAATAACTGCAAAGAAAACCGATGGCCACTCAGAAACTCTACGCAGGTGCAAAGCTGCGCGAAATGCGGACGCGCCTGACGCTGACGCAAAAGGAATTTGCCGCCAAGCTCGGTGTTTCCCTGCCCTATCTGAACCAGATGGAGAACAACAACCGGCCGATCTCGACCACGGTTGTTCTGGCGCTGGCGCAGGAATTCGGCATGGATGTAACCGAGCTGAGCACCGGCGATAGCGAGCGTCTGGTCTCGGACATGCGCGAGGCGTTGGCCGATCCTGTCTTCGCGGATGCCATCCCCCCTCTGGCGGACCTGCGGCTAACGGCGTCCAATGCCCCCGCATTGGCGCGGTCCTTCATCGAGCTGCACAAAGCCTACCGCCAGACCCATGAGAGGCTCGCCTCGCTGGACGAGGCCCTCGGACGCGAGGATGCCCGCATCCAGGCCAGCCCGTGGGAAGAGGTGCGCGATTTCTTTCACTATTGCGACAACTACATTGACGCGGTCGATCGGGCCGCTGAACGGTTCGCCGCCCGCGCCGAAGGACCGGGAGGCATTCGGCAGGCAGCACTGGACAGCCTGAAGGAACGCGGGGTTCAGGTGATGTTCGAAGACATTCCGGCCCTGCGCAGCTATGACAACGCTACAAAAACATTGCGCCTGTCTTCGCGCGCAGCGCCGCAGACCCAGGTGTTTCAACTGCTGCTGCAGGTCGCGCTGATCAGCCAGGACAAACTGCTCGAGGCCACGCTGGACTTTGCCAAGTTTCAAAGCGACGAAGCCCGCTCGATCGCCAAGATCGGCCTCGCAAACTACTTCGCTGGCGCGTCACTGATGCCCTACACCGCCTTTCTGTCAGCAGCGCAGGAAGACCGGCACGATCTTGAATTGCTGAGCAACCGGTTCGGCGCTTCGATCGAACAAGTCGCCCACCGGTTGTCCACGCTGCAGCGACCGGGCGCCAAGGGCATCCCGTTCTTCTTTGTGCGGGTCGATCAGGCGGGCACGATCACCAAACGCCATTCGGCCACCCGGTTGCAATTCGCCCGGTTCGGCGGGGCCTGCCCGCTTTGGAACGTGCACCGGGCCTTTGAAACGCCTGGTCATTTCCTGCTGCAATTGGCGGAAACACCCGACGGGGTTCGGTATATCTCGATCGCGCGCGACGTTTCAAAGTCTGGCGGGTCCTTCGGTGCGCCAGTGCGCCGCTATGCCATCGCCCTCGGTTGCGAGGTCCGGCACGCCGAAGCACTGGTCTATGCCGACAATCTGGACATCAACAACACCAGCGCCTACGAACCGATCGGGATTTCCTGCCGCATCTGCGAACGCCAGACCTGCCACCAACGGTCCGTGCCACCGCTGGAGCGCCGACTGAAGATCGACGCCCATACGCGCGGCACGCTGCCCTACGAAGTCACCTGAGCTGAAAAACGGAAAGGGCAGGATCAGATCCTGCCCCCTTTTTTGGTTCACGCTTTGCTCAGGATCGACCAGATCTGATCCTTGAGCGCGGCCCGCTTTTTGCGCAGTTCGCCCTCGGCCAGGTCTTCCATCGGCTCAACATTGGTTTCCGCCCGATGCACCATACGGTTGAGTTCGTGATATTCGTCCGCAAGCCGGGCGAAATGGGCATCGGTCTGCTTGAGCTGGCTCATCAGTTCAACCTTGTCCGGGAATTCCTCGGCCAGTTCATGCGGGGTATGGGACATTCCTGCTCGCTCCTTCAGTTTGGTTTCGCACTACAGCTAGACCCTAATACCAAAGCTGACTTTGACTCGGATCAATTGAAAGGGGAATGTTTCCTTCGCGGTCGCGTTCCCCCCCCGGCAATGCCTTCAACGCTGTGCCTCAGCCCATTTGGGGTGAATCCATGGTCGGCCATTGGCCCCGGGCAGCGGGTCTTTGCCCAGCAAATGATCCGACATCTTTTCGCCCACCATGATCGACGGCGCGTTCAGGTTGCCGTTGGTGATCTGCGGGAACACCGAGCTGTCCGCCACGCGCAGCCCATCCACCCCGATGACTCGGCCCTGCGGGTCGACGACCGCGTTCGGATCGTCCGCCCGCCCCATCCGGCAGGTGCCGCAGGGATGATAGGCGCTCTCGGCATGTTCGGCGATGAACGCGTTCAGTTCTTCGTCGGTCTGCACGTCAGCGCCGGGCTGGATCTCCTTGCCCGCATAGGGCTTGAACGCGTCCTGGCCGAAAATCTCGCGGGTCAGGCGGATGCAGGTGCGGAAATCCTCCCAGTCCTGCTCGGTACTCATGTAGTTGAAGCGGATCACCGGCGCGTCCTCGGGCTTGGCAGAGCGCAGCGTCACAGCCCCGCGCGAGGGGGAGCGCATCGGCCCCACATGCGCCTGGAAGCCGTGCCCCTCGGCTGCGGCCTTGCCGTCATAGCGCACAGCGATGGGCAGGAAGTGGTACTGGATATCCGGGTACTCGACCCCCGGCTTCGATCGGATGAACGCCGCGCTTTCAAACTGGTTCGACGCGCCAAGGCCGGTCTTGGTGAACAGCCACTGCGCCCCGATCAGGCCCTTGCTGACGAGGTTCCAGTGCTTGTAGAGCGTGATCGGCTGGATCGCCGCCTGCTGGATGTAAAGTTCCAGATGGTCCTGCAGGTTCGCGCCCACACCGGGACGATCCGCGATCACCTCGATCCCATGCTCGGCCAGATGCGCCGCCGGGCCGATGCCCGAGAGCATCAGCAGCTTGGGCGAGTTGATCGACGAGGCCGCGACCACGACCTCGCGACGGGCGCGGATCACTTTCCTCTTGCCGCCACGGATCACCTCGACCCCGGTCGCGCGGCCATCCTCGATCACCACGCGGGCGGCCAGCCCCCGCACGATGTCGCAGTTCGGGCGTTTCAGCGCGGGCTTGAGATAGGCATTGGCCGCCGACCAGCGCCGTCCCTTCCAGACGGTCTGTTCCATCGGGCCAAAGCCTTCCTGCTTTTCGCCGTTATAGTCATCGGATACCTCGTAGCCGGCCTGCCGTCCGGCCTCGACAAAGGCCTTGAACAGCGGGTTCGAGCGGGGCCCGCGGGTGACGTGCAGCGGGCCGTCGGTGCCGCGCCAGGCCGGGTCGCCCCCATGACCGCCGTCGTGCCACGTCTCCATCCGTTTGAAATAGGGAAGAACGTCGGCGTAGGACCAGCCATCCGCCCCCATCTCGGCCCAGGTGTCGAAGTCCATCGCGTGACCGCGCACATAGACCATGCCGTTGATCGAGGACGATCCGCCGATCACCTTGCCGCGCGGGCAGACCAGGCGGCGGTTGTTCAGGTGCGGCTCGGGCTCGGACTGATAGCCCCAGTCATAGCGCGACATGTTCATCGGATAGCTGAGCGCCGCCGGCATCTGGATGAACGGTCCTACATCGGTACCGCCATATTCGATCACCAGCACCGAGGCGCCCGCCTCGCTGAGGCGATAGGCCATCGCACATCCGGCGGATCCGGCGCCGACGATGACGAAATCTGCTTCCATGGTCGTGTCTCCATTGGCCCCGACCGGTGGCGCGGGATGTCCCGTGCGTTGCCACCGGTGGGCGTATCTTCAAAATGTGAAAGAGGTCATTCGCCGCGCGGGAAGCGCTGGTTTTCCTCGAGGTTGTCCAGATTCATGTGGTTGCGCATGTAGCGCTCAGACGCTTGCTGCAGCGGCTGATAATCCCACGGGTAATAGCCGCCCTGCCGCAGCGCCTCGTACACGACCCAGCGCCGCGCCTGGCTGGCGCGCACCTCGGCGTCGAACCGGTCCAGATCCCAGCGCGCCTCGGACTTGGCGCGCAGGGTTTGCAGCGTGCCGGCGTGCTCGGGCTTGTCGGCCAGGTTCTCCAACTCGTGCGGGTCGGCCTCGAGGTCGAACAGCTGATCGGGGTCCAGCGCGCAGCGGTTGTATTTCCACTTGCCATAGCGCATCGACACCAAGGGCGCATAAGACGCCTCGGCCGCGTATTCCATCAGAACCGGCGCGGTGCGCTCGGTGCCGTTGGCCAGCGGCACAAGGTCCTGCCCGTCCGTCCATGGGGCAATCTCCGACATGTCGATACCCGCCAGCGCGCCCAGCGTCGGGGTCACGTCGATGGTCGAAACTGGTGTGTCGATGCGGCCCGTCGGCAGGTCCGGCGCCAAGATCATCAGCGGCACTCGGGCCGAGCCTTCGTAGAAGTTCATTTTGAACCAAAGGCCCCGCTCGCCCAGCATGTCTCCGTGGTCGGAGACGAAGAGGATGATCGCCTCTTGCCGGGTGGTTTCCAGCACATCTAGGATCTCGCCGATCTTGTCGTCCAGGTACGAGATATTGGCGAAATAGGCCCGGCGCGAGCGACGGATGTCTTCTTCGGTGATGTCAAAACTGCGCCAGTCATTGGCGTCGAAGATGCGCTGGGAATGTGGATCCTGGTTGTCATAGCCCAGATCGCCGACCTCGGGCAGCAGGTGCTCGCATTCCTCGTACAGGTCCCAGAATTTGCGCCGTGCAACATAGGGATCGTGCGGGTGGGTAAAGCTGACGGTCACGCACCACGGGCGGTCGTCCTTGCCACGGGCCAGATCATACAGCTTGGCCTTGGCGTGATAGGCGACCTCGTCGTCATACTCCATCTGGTTGGTTATCTCGGCCACGCCGGCCCCGGTGACCGAGCCCATGTTGTGATACCACCAGTCGATGCGCTCGCCCGGTTTGCGGTAATCCGGGGTCCAGCCGAAATCGGCCGGATAGATGTCGGTGGTCAGGCGGTCTTCGAACCCGTGCAACTGGTCGGGACCGACGAAATGCATCTTGCCCGACAGGCAGGTGTAATAACCCGCGCGGCGCAGGTGGTGGGCATAGGTGGGGATGTCGCTGCGGAACTCGGCCGCGTTGTCATAAACCCCGGTGCGCGAGGGCAACTGGCCCGACATGAAGCTGGCCCGCCCCGGCGCACATAGCGGTGAGGCCGTGTAGGCATTGGCAAACCGCGTTGACCGCTCCGCCAGTTTCCGCAGGTTGGGCGCGTCCAGCCACTCGGCGGGACCGTCGGGAAAGAGGGTACCGTTGAGCTGATCCACCATCAGGATCAGAATGTTGGGTTGTGTCATTTTTCGGCCTCGAGCAGGGTCGTCAGGACGCGCATGGCGTGGGTAACCGCCAGTTGCGGTTCCTCGGGCGCAGACAGAGCGGCGCGGATATACAGACCGTCGATCAGGGCGATCATGTTCTCGGCCGCTTCGACCGGGTCCTTCATCAGCGGGCGCAAGGCGTGGATCAGGTTCGACCGGATCCGCGCCTGATAGGTCTGCCACAGGCGCAGCGCGTCGTCATTGGTTTGAGCCAGAACGTAAAAGGTCATCCACGCGGCGATCACGTCGGGCGTAAAGCAGGACGGCGCGAAACAGGCGCGGATGATGGCCTGGGCGCGCTGGTCCGGGGCCGCGGCTTTCAGTTCGGTTCGGGCTTCGGCGCCGAAATCGCCAAGGATGCGCCGCATCGCCGCCAGAAAGATCTGGTCTTTCCCCCCGAAGTAATGATGCGCGAGGGCGCTGGACATGCCGGCCCGTTTGGCGATCTGACTGACGGTTACATCCAGGGACTTCTTGGACCCCAACTCGGCAATCGTCGCCCTGACGATCGCATCGCGCCGGATCGGCTCCATTCCGAGTTTTGGCATAACCGCCCCCAAACCTAGTCTCAACAGAACAAACGCTAAGGGCTTTTTATTGACTCGTCAATCAATAACGTTGCCCTTGGGGGCTCCGGGGCTTTTACAGCTTGGGGGCAAGGCTTGGAGGGGTCAAGCCACTGCGGTTCAGGACGGCCTCGCGCCAGGTTATGAAACTGACCGCTGCGAGGATCAGCGTACCCCCAGCCACGACCCAGATATCGATGCCCTCTTGAAACACGAGCGCGCCCACAAGCGTGGCCCAGATCAGCTGCAAGAAGGTGACCGGCTGGGTCACCGCGACAGGTGCAGCCTGCAAAGCCAACGTCATGAAGTAGTGCCCCGCCGTTGCAAAACTGGCGATCATGAACAGCACGCCGATGTCGCGCAGGCTGGGCGGAGTCCAGACGGCGATCGCAAAAGGGATAAGAAACAACGTCGTCCAGATCGACAGATGCGCCACAACAACCGAAGGCCGCACGTCCTGCACCATCGCCTTGGCCAGCAGGTACGACCCCCCCAGCATCAGCGAGGTACCCAGCATCGCCAGGTGCCCGGCCGAAATCTCGCGGAACCCGGGCCGCAGAATGATCACAGCGCCCACGATGGCGACAAGCACGGCCGCGATACGGCGAAAGGCCATCGTCTCGCCCAGAAAAAGCGCGGCGCCCAATGTCACATAGACCGGCGTCAGGTAGTTCATCGCAGTCACTTCCGCCAACGGGATACGGGTCATCGCAAAGAACCACAACATGACCCCGACGGCGTGTATGGCCCCACGCAATCCAAAAAAGGCGATATGCCGGCGGGTCAAATGCGTGGTCAGGATCGCCCGCATGGCTGGCAGCAGAAAGACCAGCCCCAAAGCATACCGCAGGAACGCAGCCTCAATCGGATCCATCGAGGTACCCAGAGATTTGACCAAGGCTGTCATCGCCACAAAGGACAGCCCAGCGCTGAACATCCAGAACATTCCGGCAAGCGGGCGGGATTGGGTGGCGATCGTTGTCATGGGTTCGGTTGAACACCGAAACCCGGCGACGAACAAGCCTCTACATTGCGACCAGCTTCCAGGCGATCGCCAACATGACGATACCAATCAGCACATCCAGTACCTGCCATGCCCTGGGTCGGGCAAAAATGGGAGACAGCACCCTGGACCCGTATCCCAGAGAGAAGAAGAAAACGAAACTGGCGGACATGGCGCCGATGGCGAAACCCATCCGGTCTTCATACTGCGCCGAAATCGAGCCGATCAGCACCACCGTGTCCAGATAGACATGCGGATTGAGCCAGGTGAAGGCCAGAACGGTCAGCAAGGCCGCGCGCAGACTTGTACGCTTCGCCTCTCCGACCTCAAGCGCGGCGCCGCCGCGCCAGGCTGACGCCAGACTGCGCAGTCCGTACCACGTCAAGAACAGCGCGCCGCCGTATCGCATCATCGGCTCGAACCACGGTGCCGCAGTTGCTAGGCTGCCGAAGCCCGCGACACCTGCGGCAATCAGAATGGCGTCCGACACGGCGCATGTCAGGCACAACACAAAAACGTGCTCGCGTCTGAGCCCCTGCCTGAGGACAAACGCGTTCTGAGCGCCGATTGCCAGGATCAAACTGAAGCCAAGCGCAAAGCCGGCGATGACGGATGTAGACATGGACCCTCCTGTTCAGGCCCGTTGACTACGCGACAGATGCGCATGTATCAAATTAAAGATAATGAGCCATAATTAGATTCCCTAATGCACTTGGACCCACATCACCTGGCCGCGTTGGCCGCTATTCTGCGGCATGGCAGCTTTGACGCCGCCGCTGCGGAGCTGGCGGTAACGCCATCTGCGATTTCGCAACGGATCAAAGCGCTGGAGGATCGGGTCGGCGTATCGTTGATTCACCGCGGCACGCCCTGCACCGGAACCCCGGCTGGCTTGCGGCTTGCCCGCCATGCCGAAGACATCGGCCTGCTTGAGGCGCAACTCAATCGCGAGCTTTCGCTGGAACAGGGCACAGGCCCCACCCGGGTCAGGATCGCGGTTCCGGCGGATGTTCTGTCCACCTGGTTCATAGACGCGATGGCAGCCGTTGATGATATGCTGTTTGACCTTGTGATTGACGATCAGGATCACTCGGCTGAATGGCTGCGGCGCGGGGATGTCAGCGCCGCCATCTCGGTCGGCGGGCAAACCGTCCCGGGATGCGATTCCATTGCCCTCGGCACGCTCAGATACCTGCCGACGGCAAGCCCCGAGTTCATGGCTCGTTGGTTCCCTGGCGGAGTGAATGCTCAGAGTCTGTCGCGGGCACCCTGCCTGACCTTCAACAGAAAGGATGCCCTGCAAAAAGCCTGGATCCATGCGCAAACGGGTAGCCGGCTGTCTCCTCCGACCCACTTCCTGCCCTCGTCTCACGGGTTCGTAGCGGCCGCCGCAGCAGGTTTGGGTTGGGGGATGAACCCCGCCCATCTGGTCCAAAGCGCGATTGCGGATGGCCGTCTGCGCGAGCTTGTGCCCGACACCCCGCTGGATGTGCCTCTGACCTGGCAGGTCGGGCGCATCCTTGCACCGGCGCTTTCACCGTTGACGCGAGCGGTCCGGAAAGTTGCGGCGCAAGTGCTGGCAAACCCTTAACACCATGCTGTGATCGATGGCTCAGGTGGCGCGTTCCGCATCCTTCGGCTGCGGCGCGACCAGACGATAGCATGCAATTGCGGACCAGAAACTGCACAGCGTGAGGAAAGCGACGGCCAGTGCGACCTCGTTCATATGCGCAACCGCCGCCAATCCCGCCGACCCGACAATCGCCACGAGCCTGCAAATGCTCTTGATCGCGGCCGACGCCTTGACCCGCTGTTCCTTGGGCGCGGTGTCGATGAAATACAGCTTGCGCGCACTGCCGATGCCGGTTGTTGCGACGGTCGCCACGAACAGGGCGATCGCGTGCAGGTGAACGTCGTGGTCAAGATGCAAATAGTGAACCGCAACCAGAACGACGCCCGTCACCCCCACCATCAACGACCCGGCCACCATGACCGCCCGGTGTGATTTCATGTTCACGAGCTGCCACAGGGGCGCGGCGACCAGATAGCCGGTCGCCGACGAAATGATCAACGCCGTCAGCCCCTTGGCCGATCCATGATGCGCCTCGGCTGCGATCAATGCAAAGAACGGCACCGACAGAGAAACCCCGACCAGCGGCAGCCGCATGGTCAGATACCGCCGGAACCAGGCGAATTCGAACATGGCCCCAGCGTCCGACAGGAACTGCCCTGCCGCTCGACGACCGGTCTGAGCCTGGGGTTGCGACCGCGACAGTTCGGCCAGGGCAAGAATGGATAGTCCGGACAGCACAAAAAACCCGGCAGATACCGCGATCACGGTCGAGTGACGCGAGAATGGCGGGTTGTCCGAAGTCAGGTGATGCAGCGTCAGTGTCAGCCCGATGGCCCCAAGCCCCCCTGCCCCCAGTTGAAGATAGCTCATCCAGATCCGGGATTTCGAGCGCAGGTGATCCCCCCAAAGGTCAGTGAACATCAGCGCCTGGACCTCTTCGATCATGCCGATTGCAAAGAAGGCTAGGACGAAAGCCGCTGCCACCATGGGCGAGCCCCCGATCGCCGCAACCACGATAGCTGCCAGCAGGCACGCACCAATCGCGACCTCGGTCAGGGCAATGGAACGTTTCTTCTGCTGCTTCGCGGACACAGGGACCGCAAAGAACATGTCCGAAATCATGTTGCCTGCCTGACGCACGGAAACCAGCGCCCCAGCAAGAAACATGGGCATTTCCAACGAGACCGCCAGAAACGGCAATACGATCGAAGGGCTGCCCATCGTCCACGCGACCTGGGACAGCACGCTTTGGCTTGCCAGAACCGGCACATTTCGCCGCTCCAATCCCGTGGGTTTGCCTGTCATGTCTTGTCGTGCCAGCCCCGACCTGTCTGTCGCAAGGTCTCTGCCAGCTCCTTTCTGCGCGGTTCAACCCTAAGGGTATGCGCAGGACCCACATGCGCCAAGAACCAAGTGAACCGCAGGCAAAAAAAGAAACCCGGCCGTGTTCGGCCGGGCTCCTAATGCAACCGAGTGCGGCGCTTAGAGTTGCGCCATCACCTCGTCGGTGGCCTCGAAATTGGTGGTCACGCGCTGAACGTCGTCATCGTCCTCAAGCGCTTCGACCAGCTTCATCAGGCGCTGCATGTCCTCAAGGCCCAGTTCGGTAATGGTCGTGGGTTTCCACACCAGCTTGGTGGATTCAGATTCACCCAGAGCCGCCTCGAGCGCACTGGACACTTCGTTCAGGTCGGTATCCGCACACCAGATGATATGACCGTCTTCCGAGCTTTCCACATCCTCTGCCCCAGCCTCGATGGCCGCCTCGAAGATCGTGTCGGCATCGCCCGCCGACGCGGGATAAATCACTTCGCCCTTCCGGTCGAACATGAACCCGACCGAGCCGGTCTCGCCCAGATTTCCGCCATTCTTGGAAAAGGTCGAACGCACGTTCGACGCAGTGCGGTTGCGGTTGTCGGTCATTGCCTCGACGATCACGGCCACACCGTTGGGACCATAGCCTTCGTACCGGATTTCTTCGTAATCCTCACCGTCGCCCGCCTGGGATTTCTTGATCGCGCGTTCGATCACGTCCTTCGGCACCGAGTTCGACTTGGCCTCTTTGACCGCCAGACGCAAGCGCGGGTTCTTGTCGGGATCGGGGTCGCCCATCTTGGCGGCCACGGTGATCTCTTTCGACAGCTTGGAAAACAGCTTGGACCGCGCGGCGTCCTGGCGGCCCTTGCGGTGCTGGATGTTGGCCCATTTTGAGTGGCCTGCCATGTTGCGTCCTCGTAATCGTGATTGCGTATTCGGCGCACATATAGACGTTTGCGGGGCAAAGGATCAAGACACCCGCTTGCTCGTGCAGTCAGCGCGTTTATGGTGGCCCAATGACGACAGATCAGATCATTCTCTTTGCACTCTTTATTACCGTATTCGGTCTGCTGCTGTGGGGTCGGTTCCGCTATGACCTTGTGGCGTTTGCCGCCTTGATGGTCGGCGTGATACTGGGTGTTGTGCCGGTTGACAAAGCCTTTGCCGGGTTCGGCCATCCGGCCACGATCATCGTGGCGCTGGTTCTTGTGGTCTCGGCCGGGCTGGTACGGTCGGGCGCGGTGTTCCTGATCACGCGCACGCTGGTTGATGCCTCGCGGGGCCTCGGCGCGCATATCGCGCTGATGGGCGGGATCGGAGCCGTACTGTCCGCCTTCATGAACAACGTGGCGGCGCTTGCGCTGTTGATGCCCGTCGACATTCAGACCGCGCGCAAGGCCGGACGTTCAGTTGGGCTGACGCTGATGCCGCTGAGCTTTGCCACCATTCTGGGCGGCATGGCAACATTGATCGGCACACCGCCCAACATCATCATTGCATCGATCCGGCAGGAAACCCTGGGCGAGCCGTTCCACATGTTCGATTTCGCCCCGGTTGGCGGGCTGGCGGCCATCGCAGGCCTGGCCTTCGTCGCCCTGATCGGCTGGCGGCTGATCCCCAACCGCGGCGAACAGACCGAGAGTTCGGAAACGCTGGCGGAATATATCGCTGAACTGACAATCCCGGCTGAGTCACCCCATATCAGCAAACGCGTCGCCGAGCTGGACGAGGTGGCCGAGAAATCCGACGTCGCCATCATAGGCCTGATCCGGGACGGCAAGCGCCGCTATGGCCGCGCGGCAAACGCGATCCTTCAGGAGGGCGACGCGCTGGTGCTGGAAGCCAGCCCCGAGGCGCTGGATGAATTCCGCGCCGCGCTGAATCTGGATTTCTCGGATGCCCGCCGCCAAGAGCTACTGACAGCTGCCGGCGACGGGTTGGAGGTGATCGAAGTCGTCGTACCCGAAAGCGCCCGCATCAATGGCCGTACGGCACAAGGGCTGGGGCTGGCCTGGCGACAGAACACGATCCTGATGGGCATTTCCCGCCAGGGCCGGCGCATCACCCAACAGGTCCGCAAGACCGAGGTGCAGCCGGGCGACATCCTGCTGTTGCTGTGCCCGCGCGACCGGGGCGCGGACGTGACCGAGTGGCTGGGCTGCCTGCCTTTGGCCCAACGCGGCCTGAACGTGACCGCAAATGACAAAGCGTGGCTGGCCATCGGCTTGTTCGCCGCCGCCGTTCTGGCCGCCAGCATCGGCCTGATCTACCTGCCGATCGCGCTGGGGCTTGTGGTGATCGCCTATGTGCTGACCAAGATCATCCCGATCACCGAGATCTACAATCAGATCGAATGGCCAGTCGTGGTTCTGCTGGGATCGATGATCCCCCTGGGCAGCGCGCTGGAAAGCTCGGGCGGGACGGAACTGATCGCGAATGCGCTGGTTCAACTGACCGACGGCCTGCCAGCTTGGGCCATCCTGACGGTTCTGATGGTTGTGACCATGACGCTGTCGGACGTGCTGAACAACACCGCAACCGCCATCGTCGCCGCGCCGGTCGGCATCCAGATGGCGCGCACGCTCGAGGTTTCGCCCGATCCGTTCCTGATGACGGTGGCGGTGGCTGCCTCGGCGGCGTTCCTCACCCCGATCGGGCACAAGAACAATACGCTGGTGCTGGGGCCTGGCGGCTATCGTTTTGGCGACTATTGGCGCATGGGTCTGCCCCTGGAAATTCTGATCGTGGCGGTTTCGGTGCCGGCGATCCTTGTGTTCTGGCCGCTGTGAGGGCTTGCGGGACCGCCGAACCGCGCGCTAAGGGCAGCGCATGAAACGCTTTCTTATCCTGCAGCTGCGCCCCGAGACCGATGCCTCGGACGCCGAATATGCCTCGATCCTGAACCGGTCCGGGCTGACGCCCGAGCGCACCCACCGCATCCGCCTGGATTGCGAGGCCCTGCCCGAGGCACTGGATGTCACCGACTATGCCGGGGTGATCGTGGGCGGCGGGCCGGGCTGCGTCAGCGATGACCCAGCCAGCAAATCGCAAATGGATGCCCGGATCGAGGGCGCGATCATGGGGCTGATGCCGCAGATCACGGCGCGCGATCATCCCTTCATGGGCTGTTGCTATGGCCTGGGCATTCTGGCCGCGCATCTGGGCGCGCCGGTCAGCAAGGACCGATATGGCGAGCCAGTCGGCCCGTCGCGCTGCCACCTGACCGAGGATGGCGCCCGCGACCCGCTGACCGCCGGTCTCGAGAGCCACTTCGATGCCTTCGTCGGCCACAAAGAGGCGGTGCAGGCCCTGCCCGAGGGCTGCGTGCATCTGGTTGCGTCAGACCCATGCCCGTTCCAGATGATCCGCTGGGGCCAGAATGTCTATGCCACGCAGTTCCACCCCGAAGCCGACGCCAAGGACTTTGAGCAGCGCATCCACATCTACAAGAACCACGGCTATTTCCGCCCCGAGGACGCCCAGCCTCTGATCGACCGCTGCCACGCCGCCGAGGTCACTCAGCCCGGCGAAATCCTGCGCCGTTTCGCCCAGCGCTTCGGGTGACCCAACGGCGCGGTTGCCTGACCGGGGACCGCACGCTTAGGCTGGTCCGAAACGACTTTGGGAGGGGTTGTTTTGGATCTTCTGATAAACGTGGGCCTGCCGGTTTCGCTGGCCATCATCATGTTGTCTCTGGGCATAGGTCTTGAGGCGGCAGATTTCCGGCGCGTGATCAACCGGCGCTATCCGTTTGCGATCGGCGCGGTCTGCCAGGTCGTTCTGCTGCCGGTCGCGGCCTTCATCACAGTCAAGATGTTCGCGCTGCCGCCGGCGATTGCGGTCGGGTTCATGCTTCTCAGCTTTTGCCCGGGCGGTGTCACCAGCAACATTCTGTCGAAACTGGCGAAGGCCGATGTGGCGCTGTCGGTCAGCCTGACGGCGGTGATCAGCCTGCTGTCGATCGTCACGGTGCCGGTTCTGGCGGCCTGGTCGATTGACCACTTCATGGGCGAGGACGCACCCGAGGTCTCGATCAGCGGTCTGGCGCTGGCGATGTTCCTGATCACCACGCTGCCCGTCGCTATCGGCGTTGGGCTGCGCCACTTTGCAACCGGTTTTGCCAACCGGATCGACGGCCCCCTTTCCAAACTGGCCACCATCCTGTTCGTGCTGATCGTGATCGCTGCGCTGGCTGGAAACTGGCAGCTGTTCGTCGACAATCTGGGCATCATGGGCGCGGGGCTGATCTCGCTGAACCTCGCGCTGCTGCTGATCGGATTGGGGCTGGCGCGGGCGGCGAAACTGTCGTGGAATGAGGCCAAGACAATCTCGATCGAAACCGGCATCCAGAACTCGACCCTGGGCATCACGCTGGCGGCCCTGATCACCGGAACCGAAAGCGGCTTCAGCCCGCTGGCCCTGCCCTCGGCCGTCTACGGGATCACCATGTACGCCGTCGCGATCCCCTTCATCGCCTGGTACCGCAACCGCTGAAAGGACAGAGCATGACCGAAAACACTGCTGATGCGATCGTCGTGGGCGGCGGGCTGGCCGGGCTGGCCGCGGCGGCAGAGCTGGGTGACCGGGGCAAAAAGGTGATCGTGCTGGACCAGGAGCCCGAGCATTTCCTGGGCGGTCAGGCCTTTTGGAGCCTGGGCGGCCTGTTCATGGTCGACACGCCCGAGCAGCGCCGCATGGGCATCCGCGACAGCCGTGACCTGGCCCTGCGCGACTGGATGGGTAGCGCCCAGTTCGACCGGGACGAGGACGCCTGGCCCCGCAAATGGGCCGAGGCCTATGTCGAATTCGCCGCCGGAGAAATGCGCCCCTGGCTGCACCAGATGGGCCTGCGCTGGTTTCCCGTGGTCGGCTGGGCGGAACGCGGCGGGTCCTATGCCGACGGTCACGGCAACTCGGTCCCGCGGTTCCACATCACCTGGGGCACCGGCCCGGGCGTGCTGGAGCATTTCATCCGCCGGGTCCGCGATCATGTCAGCGCCGGCCTGATCCAGTTGAAGTTCCGCCATCAGGTCAGCCACATCATCATGCAGAACGGCGAGGCCAAGGGCGTCTCGGGCGAGGTTCTGGCCGATGATGCGGCCCAGCGCGGCGGCAAGACCAACCGCGACGAGGTCGGCGAGTTCGAGGTCTATGCGCCATCTATCATCGTCACATCGGGCGGGATCGGCGGCAATTTCGAGATGGTGCGGCAAAGCTGGCCCCGCGACCGTTTGGGCGAACCGCCCAAGGACATGGTGGCGGGTGTGCCTTTCCACGTGGACGGTCGGATGATCGCCATCAGCGAAAAGGCCGGCGGTTACGTCATCAACGGCGACCGCATGTGGCACTACACCGAAGGTGTGCGCAACTGGGACCCGATCTGGCCCGCGCATGGTATCCGCATCCTGCCCGGTCCCAGTTCCATGTGGTTCGATGCGCGCGGCAACCGGCTGCAGCCCCCCTGCCTGCCCGGGTTCGACACGCTGGGCACCCTACGCGAGATCCTGAAGACCGGCTATGAATACAGCTGGTTCGTCCTGACCCAGAAGGTCATCAAGAAGGAATTCGCCCTGTCCGGGTCGGAACAGAACCCCGATTTCACCTCGGGCAGCTGGAAGGAAGTGATCCGTCAACGCATCCTGTCCGGTTCGAAGGCCACGGGGCCGATCGAGGCGTTCAAGGAAAAGGGCGAGGATTTCGTCGTCGCCAACACGCTGACCGAGCTGGTGAGCGGGATGAACCAATTGGGCGGCGGCCTGATCGACGAGGCACATCTGCGCGCCCAGATCGAGGCGCGGGATTCGCAGGTGGACAACCCGTTCTCGAAAGATGCGCAGATGATGGCGATCCTGGCGGCGCGGAACTATCGCGGTGACAAGCTGATCCGCACCGCTAAGCCACACAAGTTCCTTGATCCGAAAAACGGCCCGCTGATCGCGGTCAAGCTGCATGTGCTGACCCGCAAGACGCTGGGCGGTTTGCAGACCAATCTGGACAGTCAGATGATCGGCGCCGATGGTCAGGTGGTGCCCGGCCTGTTCGCGGCCGGCGAAGTCGCGGGGTTCGGCGGCGGCGGCTATCACGGCTACAACGCGCTTGAGGGCACGTTCCTGGGCGGCTGCATCTTCTCGGGCCGCAATGCCGGGCGGTCGAGGGCCGTCGCCTGACGGCCCTTGGGCATTATTGGTCGCGGCGGAACTGCAGAACCGGTTCACCTGCCGCATCAAGAAGAACCAGAGTGTCCCCGCGCTGAACAAAGCTTGCGACCTTTGGCAGAGCGGCAAGGAATTCCCGCTCAACCTCGTCCAGCGGCGGTGGGCAGGCCATCAGGGTGGCGGCCATGTTGTCGGGGAAGGACATCGACTTGCCCGATATCTCGGCCTGTCCGCTGAACCGGTTGCAACCGCCTGTTCCGCCAAAGGCTCCGCCTTCGGCAAAGGTAATCTGCGGGCGTTTCTCGGTGTCCAGCGCAACGCCATTCACCTCGGTTGCGACCCACTGCGTGTTCTCAAGCATCGCCGCACCCCGTTCCTGAACCTTGACCATGACCAGATCGACCGAGTTTCCGGCGTCGTTGGTCAGAACCGGGTAAGCGGTATCGGTGGTGAACAGCAGCTTGCCGTCCTGATGCACCGAGGCCCGCACCACATAGCGGTGTCGATCCTGAATCAACGCGTCGTCATAAGTCAGCGCGAACTGGGCAGGCACGCCCGTCAAAGCATAGCGTTGCGCGGCCAGCGTGACGGCGGGCGCGTCGGCCAGTGAAACGTCCTGCAACTCGATGAACAGGGTTGCCCCCGGCGGAACCGCGATCCGTTCGCGATATGTCGCTGTTCCCTCGACGGTACCAGCTTGGGCGGCGCTCCACACGGCGGCCCACAACGCGGTTCCTGCCAGCAGGCTTTTTGCGGTTTGCATTGTCCGATCCCTTTGTCACCAGTTTCCAGCACAAAAGATCGGGACATCAGCGCGATTTACAAGGTTTTTCAGTTCCAAGCGGCAAATTCGTGCCGGAGATCAAAGCGGCCAGAGGAACGGGATGATCAGCGAAGCCAGCAATCCAACCGTCAGATTCAGCGGAATCCCGACTTTCATGAAGTCCGTGAACCGGTACCCGCCGGGGCCGTAGACCATCATGTTGGTCTGATACCCGATCGGCGTCGCGAACGAGGCCGAGGCCGCAACCATCACCGCCACCACGAGCGGCCGCGGATCCACCCCCACCGCCTGCCCCAGACCGATGGCGATCGGCGTGACCACGACCGCCACGGCGTTGTTCGAGACCAGTTCCGTCAGGACAGAGGTCAGCAGATAGATGGCCCAAACGATGAGGAACGGCGGCAGGTCGGCAAAGGACGGAGCAATCGCGTTGGCGATCAGGGTGACCGCACCCGAGCTGTCCAGCGCAGCCCCAATAGCCAGCATGGCAAAGATCAGCGCCAGCAGACGGCCCTCGACAAAGGAAAACGCCTCGTCCGCGTCGATGCATCGCGTCAGCAGCACAACTGCAACCGCCAGAATCGTCAGCAGGAAAATCGGAGCCACGCCGAGCGCCGCCAAAACCACGATCCCAATCAGCGCGGCAATCGCGATCGGAGCATGACCGCGCCGGAAGGCGCGGGCCGATGGCTGGGTGACGTCGACCATGTCCATGTCGGCAGCCAGTTTGCTGATATCGGCCGGCGAGCCTTCGAGCAGCAGCGTATCACCGACCCGGACGACCAGATCGTCAAGTTGCCCCCCGATGTTCTGATTGCGCCGGTGCACGGCCAACACATAAACCCCGTAGCGACGACGCAGCCGCAACGCACCCAATGTGCGCCCGACCATGCGACAACCGGGGGTGATCAGAACCTCAACCGTGCGTGTTTCGACCGCCGAAACCTGATCAACGCGCTTGAGTTCCTTGTTGCTTTGCAGGCTCAGCAACTCGGTCATTTCCGTGCGCAACACCACGCGGTCACCGACCTTCAGTTCGACCCCTTTCAGGTTCCGCCGCAACGACTCGTCGCCGCGGATCACGTCGATGAGCCGCACGCCCGGACGTTTGAACAGCTGCACGCCGGTCACTTCACGGCCGATCAGGTTGCTGTCGGGCGGAATGACTGCTTCGGTGAAGAATTTCATCTTCGACCGATCGCTGAGCATGGTTGCCATGCTGTCACGCTCGGGCAGAAGGCGCGGCGCGATGAAGCGCAGGTAAATCATGCCGTAGATGACTAGAATGATGCCCAAAGGCGTGACCTCGAAAATCGTGAAGGCCGGCAGACCCTGTGCCCGGGCCACACCATCGACCAACAGGTTCGTCGAAGTTCCGATCAGGGTCAGCGTCCCGCCGAGAATCGCAGCATAGCTGAGCGGGATCAGCAGCTTCGACGCTGGAATATTCAGCGTGCGGGCAATCTGGATGAACACCGGGATCATCACGACGACGACGGGCGTGTTCGAGACGACCGCCGAGGCCAGGACGACAAATGCCATCAGCAGACCGATGGCAATGCGCGGGTTGACCTGCGCCTGTTTCTGCGCCGTCGCTGTAAAGGCGTGCAAGGCACCGGTCCGGACCAGAGCGCCCATGATGATGAACATCGCCGCGATGGTCCAGGGCGCCGGGTTCGACAAAACCGCCAGTGCGCTTTGGTATGGAAGCACGCCGGTGACCAGCATCACCGAGACGCCGCCTATGGCAACGACCTCGGTCGGATAGACCTCGCGCATGAACAGGATGAACATGCCCGCAACAACCGCCAGCGCAAGTATCGCGCTGCCCATATCTGACAATTGAAGGAGTTGCATTCGTGGTGTTCTGTCCGAAACCTGTCCCGGCCCAAGCGCCTGAGAGTCAGTTTCACGTATTGCAGGCCGCAGAGCAAGCCTGACGTGCGTTCACGGCGCTGCCTGCTGCAAGCGCCCGCCAACCCGGACCATGCTGATCGTCTTGGCTTGCCCGTCGCGGTCATCAGTTTCCACGAAAACGCCGCTAAGCGTCGCTTCGCCATTGGCCGGGGTGAACCGAGCCTTGGGCATCCCCGTGATGAAGCGGCGCATCGGCTCCTGCTTGTCCATACCGATTACTGAGTCATAGTCGCCGCACATGCCCGCATCGGTCAGGTAAGCGGTGCCGCCGGGCAGGATCTGGGCATCGGCGGTCGGGACATGGGTATGGGTTCCCACGACGAGGCTGGCGCGTCCGTCGCAATAGTGGCCCATGGCCATCTTCTCCGAAGTCGCCTCGCAATGCATGTCCACGATGATGGCCTGCGCCTGACCGCCCCGCGGGTGGGACTTCAGGATCGGTTCCAGCGCCGAGAACGGATCGTCGAACGGCCGTTTCATGAACACCTGTCCCAGAACCTGAACCACCAACACCTTGCGTCCGCCCGGCGCGGTGAACAGCCGATGCCCGCGACCGGGAGCACCCTTGGCGAAATTCACAGGGCGCACGATCCGGGGTTCGCGTTCGATGAACTGCAGCATGTCTTTCTGGTCGAAAGCGTGGTCGCCCAACGTCAGACAATCTGCGCCCGACTCCAGCAGCAGCTTGGCATGATCGCCGGTCAGCCCCATGCCGTTCGAAGCATTCTCGCCATTGACCACCACGAAATCCAGCCGCCACTCGTCGCGCAGACGGGGCAGATGCTGCTGAACGGTGGCGCGGCCCGCGCGCCCCATGACGTCACCCAGGAACAAGATTCTCATATCGCGGTCCTAGGCCCTGCAAACGGCAATAACAAGGCGGAACGATGCAATTCGCGGGCCGCATGCGGGTTGAATTCCGGTGGAAACCTGCAATTCTGGCGCAACCGATTTTTCACTCGGAGATTTCGATGAAACGCATAGTCCTGACCGCAGCTATCTCTCTCGCCATCTCGGGCAGCTTTGCTCACGCGACGACTAAGACAACAATGGCAAATCCGGCCGCGACCTTCTGCATCGAAAACGGCGGCGAATATCAGATCCGTAAGAACACCGATGGATCGGAATACGGCGTGTGCATCCTTGAGGATGGAACCGAGGTTGATGCCTGGGACTATCTGCGGAGCCACTTTGAGAACTGACGCCTAAAACGTCAGGACCCTGGTCTCGGTAACGATCATGTCCAGCGGCTGGTCCGTGGGCTCCAGCGGCAAGGCTTCGGCCTCTTGGGCGTCGAAGGCGAAACCGATGGCCAATGTGGGACGTTTGGCGCGCAGCCCTTCAAGCGTGCGGTCATAAAACCCGCCCCCATAGCCCAATCGCCCGCCTTGCGGATCGAATGCCACAAGGGGCACGATCAGGATTTCAGGGTCAAAATAGTCGTCCGTTTCCGGCACCTTGGCGCCAAATGGTCCATCTTTCAGCGGCCCTTCGGGTGTCCAGCGCGAAAACCGCAGAGGCCGTCCGGCGCCCTGGATGACCGGAACACCCACGGGACCATAGGCTGCGGCCTCGGCCATGGCGGGCAGCGGGTCGATTTCGGTGCGGATCGGCATGTAGCCAGACAGGGGAACGCCACGAAATCCGGCCAGCACCTCGGACAGGCGGCCCGCGGCAGCCGGCGGCCCCGCGTCGAAGGCCGCTTTGCGTCGGGCAAAGGCAGCCTTGCGCGCTGCGGCCTTGATTTCAGTCAGATCGGTCACAGCAGCACCACGCTTGCAAGCCCTAGAAAGATGAAGAACCCCATCACATCCGTCGTCGTCGTAACGAAGGTTCCCGAGGCCAATGCCGGGTCTACACCCAGGCGATCCAGCACCACCGGTACTACCGTACCTGCGAACCCGGCGATGATCATGTTCACGACCAAGGCGGAACCGATCACGACACCCAGCAGCGGGGATTCAAACCACATCATCCCCACCGTCCCCAGAACGACGGCAAAACACAGCCCGTTCAACATGCCCACCAGCAATTCTCGGCGGATGACTCGCGCCACGTTCGAGCCCGTCAGGTCACGGGTCGCCAACGCACGTACGGCAACGGTCAGAGACTGTGTTCCGGCGTTACCACCCATCGATGCAACGATGGGCATCAGAATTGCCAGCGCCACGATCTGCTCGATTGCCGCCTCGAACTGTGAAATCACCAGCGAGGCACAAATGGCGGTGCACAGGTTGACCGCCAGCCATGGCAAACGACGACGACTGGTTGCTGCAACACTGTCTGAAATCGAGCTGTCATCACTGACACCCGCCAGCCGCAGCATGTCTTCCTCGATCTCTTCATCCAGAACGGCCATTGCGTCGTCTATCGTGATGACCCCGACCAGCCGTTTGTCACTGTCCACCACCGGCGCGGAAATCAGGTGGTACTGGTTGAAAGCATAGGCAACGTCTTCTTCATCCTGATCGACCGGGATGATGTGAAACTCGTCCTCGGCGATGTCCAGCAACTTGGTATCGCGCCGCGCGGCCATCAACTTGCCCAACATGACCTGAGCCACCGGCTTCAGCCGTGGATCGACCAGAACAACATGATAAAACTGCTCAGGCAGATCGTCCTGCGAGCGCATGTAGTCGATCGCCTGCCCCACCGTCCAATGATCGGGAGCCATGACCACTTCGCGCTGCATCAGTCGGCCTGCCGAGTTCTCGGGATAGGCCAGCGCCTGCAGTGCCGCGATCCGCTCCGAGGCCTCAAGGGCCTCCAGCACCGCTTCCTGCTGCGGCTCCTCCAGATCCTCCAGAAGGTCCACGACATCGTCGCTTTCCATCTCACGGACGGCTTCGGCCAGAACGTCGGGTCGCAGAACTCCAATGACCTCTTCGCGGACGGATTCGTCCAGTTCAGACAGAATGTCCCCGTCGAATTCCCGGTCATACAGGCGGATCAGCTGCGCCCGGTCGTAGGGGTTGATCTGTTCCAGAAGGTCGGCAATGTCGGCCGCGTGCAGCGGCTCCATCAGCTCGATCAGCTTCTCGCGATCCTCGACATCGACGGCGTAAAGGATTGCGGCAACCGTTCGCCGGTCCAGCGCATAGACGTCATCATCGCGAGAGGGGTCGGTTCTGTTGTCTTCGGTGCCGGTCGTCATGCGCTGCCCCTTGTTCTGGGAATTGGCCCCTAAATAGAAGAAGCAGCTACCGGAAAACAATGACAATGGTGCGATTTACCCGCATCTTTCACATCCCTATGCTGCAAGCCGGATTTACCAAGGCGGAGATCAAGGCGGATGGCGCAAAAGACGCTTTTGACAGGGCGCGTACTGAGTTTCGGACACTCCCCCTTCGAAACGCAACCGGATCAGGCGGTCCGGCTGCACGAAGCCGTTCTGATCGAGGGCGGAAAAATCCAGGAGTTGGGAAGTACCGCTGATTTGCAAACCGCGCACCCCGAGGCCGCCATTTATCACCATGGCGAAAACCTGATCCTGGCTGGTTTTATCGACCCCCATGTCCACTACCCCCAGACGGCGATGATCGCGAGTTGGGGCAAACGACTGATTGACTGGCTGAACACCTACACTTTTCCAGAAGAGATGAAGTTCGGTAATGCAGACTACGCTGCCGAGATTTCGAACCGGTATCTTGACCTGACCGCCGCACACGGCACCACGACCATGTGCAGTTTCTGCACCATTCACCCCGAAAGCGTCGATGCCTTTTTCACGGCCGCCCAGCAGCGCGGTCAGCGTGTCGTGGCCGGCAAGACCTGCATGGACCGCAACGCGCCCGAAGGTCTTCGGGACACGGCCCAAACAGCCTATGACCAGTCCAAGGCTCTGATCGAAAAATGGCAAGGTGTCGACCGGATAGCCTATGCGATCACGCCGCGGTTTTCCCCGACCTCGACCCCCGAACAGCTTGAGGCGATGGGCGCGCTTTGGGCAGAACACCCAGACTGCCTCATGCAGACGCATCTCAGCGAGCAGACGGACGAAATCGAATGGGTTCGGTCGCTGTTCCCCGAGGCGCGTGACTACCTGGACACCTACGAAAAGTTCGGATTGCTCGGCGCGAACGGCCTCTATGGCCACGTGATCCACCTGGAACCGCGCGAGCGAGACCGCCTGCGTGAGGTCGATGCGTCGCTGATCCATTGCCCCACATCGAACACGTTCATCGGTTCGGGTCTGTTCGATTTGCACGGTCTGATGCGGGATGGCCATCGTATCGGCCTGGCAACCGACACCGGCGGCGGGTCCAGCTTTTCCATGTTGCGGACCATGGCGGCCGCCTATGAAATCGGCCAATTGCGCGGACATCCGCTGCACCCCGCGCAACTACTGTGGCTGGGCACCGCAAGCTCGGCCCGTTCGCTGCGGATGGACGACCGCATCGGCAATATCGCCCCCGGAATGGAGGCGGACCTGATCGTGCTCGACCTCGCTTCGACCCCCGCGATTGCCCAGCGAGAGGCCAATGCCGAGTCCCTTTGGGAGGCGGTATTCCCGACAATCATGATGGGAGATGACCGCGCCATCGCCGATGTGTGGATCGGCGGACGGCGCGTTTCGACCTGAAGGCAGATCAGCCCTGCAATGCGAGGGCCAACCTGTTCTGCCGTTCGATCGCGCGCGGCAGGTCGAATGTGACAATGTTGCCGTCCCGGACGACCTGTCGCCCCTCGACAAACAGGTGTTTGACGTGCACCGGACCTGCCAGCAGCAAGGCGACCGGGTCCCAACTGCCCGCGCACTCCACACCCCTTGTGTCCCAAACAGCGATATCGGCACGTTTGCCCGGCATCAGGCGACCGCAGTCCGGCCGGTTCAGCACGTCCGCCCCACCCCGCGTCGCGATTTCCAGAGCCTCGCGCGCCGACATGGCATCGGCACCGTTCGCCACGCGTTGCAAAAGCATCGCCTGCCGCGCCTCGGCCATCAGGTTGCCGCTGTCGTTGCTTGCGGAACCGTCAACACCCAAGCCAACCTTGACCCCGTTGTCACGCATCGCGCGCACCTGCGCGATCCCGGAGCCCAGACGGCAATTCGAACAGGGACAGTGCGCAACCCCAGTCCGTGACCGAGAGAACAGGTCGATCTCTGCCCCGTCCAGTTTCACGCAATGGGCGTGCCAGACATCGGGGCCGGTCCAGCCAAGTTCCTCGGCATACTGGCCGGGTCGACAGCCGAACTGGGATTCTGAATACAGGATATCCTCGTCGTTTTCCGCCAGATGGGTGTGCAGCATGACCCCCTTGTCCCGTGCCAGCAGTGCGGAATCGCGCATCAGATCCCGACTGACCGAGAAGGGCGAACAGGGCGCAAGTCCGACCCGGCACATTGAGCCTTCGGACGGGTCATGGAACGCATCGACCACACGGATCATGTCATTCAGGATGTCGGCCTCGGCCTCGACCAACGTATCGGGCGGCAGACCCCCGTCGCTTTCGCCGATGCTCATCGCGCCGCGGGTCGGATGGAACCGCAGCCCCACCTCCGCAGCGGCCGCGATCGTGTCATCCAAGCGGGACCCATTCGGATACAGGTACAGATGGTCGGAACTGAGCGTGCAGCCCGACAAGGCCAACTCGGCCAGACCGATCTGAGCCGAAGTGAACATCTCGTCGGGACCGAACCGCGCCCAGATCGGATAGAGCGTCTGCAGCCAGCCGAACAGCAGCGCATCCTGGCCCGCCGGAACAGCTCGGGTCAGTGTCTGGTAGAGATGATGGTGGGTATTGACCAATCCCGGTGTCACGACACAGCCGTTAAGGTCATGCACCTCTCCGTCGGTGGTCAAACCTTGGCCGATGCGGGCAATCTGCCCGTCATGGATCAGCAAATCGGCGCCGGCCAGTTCTTGCCGGTTGTCGTCCATGGTCAGGATCGCATCGGCGTTTCTAAGAAGGATTTCGGGCATCTCGCACTCCTGCATCTGCCCGCCTCATGCCAGAAATGCGTGTGCCGGTGGAAAACGGGCGCAAGAACCGGCGCGACGACCCTAATCAATCGCGGCCGCAGCGGCAACGGTCGTCAGAAGTCGCGCAGAATCTTGAGGGCCGCGGTGTGGATTTCAGGGTTCGCAGCCGCCAGTGCGCGCCCCCCGTGATGGGCCGGCCCGCCCTGCCAGTCGGTCACAACGCCGCCAGCCGCCTCGATCACCGCGATCGGGGCCTGAATGTCATACGCGTTCAGTCCGGCCTCGATCACCAGGTCGACCTGCCCGGCCGCCAGCAGCGCGTATGCGTAACAGTCCATGCCGTAGCGCGTCAGTTGCACCTGTCCGGCCACGGCGCGAAAGGCGTCTCCTTCGGCGGTCGTGCCAACTTCGGGGAATGTCGTGAAAAGGATTGCGTCCCGCAGGGCATCCGTCCGACGGGTCGACAAGCTGGTTCTGCCCAGAGGACCGGTCATGAACGCACCGTCTGCATGACCCACAAACCGTTCGCCGATATAGGGTTGGTCAATCACCCCCATGATCGGCCCGCTATCGTCGCCAAGCGCGATCAGAACGCCCCATGTCGGTGTGCCGCTGACGAAACCGCGGGTGCCGTCGATCGGGTCCAACACCCAAGTTCGCCCCGATTTGCCTTCGACCGCACCGTACTCCTCACCCAAAATGCCGTCGTCGGGGCGCAGCTCGGCCAGAACGGATCGCATGGCCTGCTCGGCTGCGCGATCGGCCACAGTCACCGGGTCATACCCGCCTTTTAGCTTGTTTGAGGTTTCAAGGTTCGACTGGCGAAAATACGGCAAAATGGCCGCACGCGCTGCGTCGGCCATTTTCTCGGCAACTTCAAGATCACTTGCAGAGGCTTTGGTCATGCGCCACTGGTGCGCTCAGCCCTGTGCGAAGTCAAGCCCCGGTCTCAGGCCACGTCGCTGAGAACGCGCGCAAGCTCAAACAGGCGCCGGCGCTGGTTTTCCGGGATCGCGTAGTAGGACCGAACCAGATCCAACGCTTCCTTGTCGCCCATCAGATCAGCAGGAACCGATTTTTTGCCCGAATCTTCCTTCTGGGCGTCCTCCAGACCTTCAAAGAAAAAGCTGACCGGAACGTCCAGAGCTTCGGCAATGTCCCACAGGCGTGATGCGCTGATGCGGTTGGCCCCGGTTTCGTATTTCTGGATCTGCTGGAACTTGATACCGACCTGCTGTGCCAGCTGCTGCTGCGTCATGCCAATCAACCAGCGGCGATGCCGTACGCGCTTGCCCACATGGACATCGACGTGATGGGTCATTGGTATTCTCCTCTGTTACACACAACCGCCCGGGAAAACGCTAACTGAACCATGACCGCACACTAGCGAGACGCTTGTAAAAAACTCTCTAATACGGAACGTGCCCCCCGAAACAGCACTGACAAGCAATATTGCCGCTTTTTGGAAAATTTTCAAGATGGTTGAATCTGCGCGCCCGAAGGAAGGTTTACGGTTGTGCACGATTTGGCCAGTGCGACAAAGACGCCCCGGCCGTTCCCTTCCGGAATGATTGACAAGTCAGGGGCGGCCCCGATCAATGGCGCCAACATGGAGATTTGAGATGCTGGCCTACCAGATCCAGTCTGCCGGAGAGCAGGCGAAATTGCGCGAGATCCCCGTGCCCGCACCCGCCGAAGGCCAGATCCGCGTGGCCATTCGCGCCTGCGGGCTGAACTTTGCCGATCTTCTCATGCAGAAGGGCACGTATCAGGATACGCCAGCGGCCCCTTTCACATTGGGGCTTGAGGTTGCGGGGGTCGTAGACGCGGTCGGCGCAGGGGTCAGCCATCTGAAGCCCGGAGACCGGGTCGCGGTATACTCAGGCCAGGGCGGATTGTCGCAATTCGGGGTTTTTGACGCCGACCGTGCCGTACTCATCCCCCAGTCGTGCAGCTTTGAAGACGCGGCAGCCATCCAGATCGCCTACGGCACCAGCCATATGGCGCTGGACCATCGGGCGCGACTGCAGCCGGGCGAGACTCTGTTGGTAA
Organism: Ruegeria sp. CRTD044; assembly: GCF_059613485.1. Taxonomy (NCBI): domain Bacteria; kingdom Pseudomonadati; phylum Pseudomonadota; class Alphaproteobacteria; order Rhodobacterales; family Roseobacteraceae; genus Ruegeria; species Ruegeria sp. CRTD044. Next base: position 219,845 of record NZ_JBXWSP010000016.1, read on the forward strand.
CCGGTGCCGCCGGCGGGGTCGGGCTGACGGCGGTCGAGATCGGCAAGCTTATGGGCGCGACGGTGATCGCACAGGCCCGTGGCGCCGATAAACTGGCGGTCGCCCGCGCGGCCGGGGCCGATCACCTGATCGACGCAAACGAAGATCTGCGCGAGCGCGTGCTGGCATTGGGTGGCGCAGACGTTGTCTATGACGCCATCGGTGGCGACGTGTTCAAGGCTGCCTTCCGGGCGACCAATCCCGAAGGCCGCCTGCTGCCGATAGGTTTTGCCGGCGGTGAAGTCCCGCAGATACCGGCCAATCATGTGCTGGTGAAGAACCTGACCGTGATCGGGTTCTACATCGGTGGCTATCTGAGGTTCCGGCCCGAGGTCGTTCGCAACAGCTTTGAGACCCTCTTTGCCTGGCATGCCGAGGGACGCATCCGGCCCCATATCAGCCACACCCTGCCGTTGTCCGAAGTGGCGCAAGGCATGGCTCTGCTGAAGGCACGAAAGTCGACCGGGAAAGTCGTCATCACGATCTGACCGGATCAGCCCACCACGGCGCGCAACGGTGTCCCGCCAAGCATGTGGAAGTTCTGCCGCACCAGCGCAGCGAGGGCCTCCACCACTTCGCCGCGCCCCTGATCGCCTCCGTAAAGGTTGATCATATGCGCCGGCAATTCGGGCAGAACCCCACCTGAATCGATCTTCTCCAGATGTGCCGCCTCGGTCCCCTCAAGCATGGCGTGGACGGCGAGGTCCGCGCTGACGGTTGCCTCGATCGTGCGGTCGTTCTCGGTTTCAACCGACAGCTCCCATGGAATGCCTGCTGCATCCAAGGCGGCAATGACCTGAGGCCGGAAGAGGCAGCGCCGACCCAGCGCCAACGGAAGCGGCCGCCGTCGCCAAGCCGAGCCTCCTGACGCGCCGATCCAGCGCAGAGGCAGCTCTGCAATGGTTTCACCGCCGTCCGAATTTGCAGCCTCGGTCGTCAGGATCACATCACATTCACCACGCCGAAACATCTCTTTCAACTGGATTGAATAGGACGAAACCAACTGCACGCGCACGCGGGGGAAATCGGCATTGAACCGCTGCAGAACCCGTGGAATGGCCGGGTAGACGATATCGTGCGGCACCCCAAGCACCACCTCGCCCTCAAAGGCCTGATCGGTCAGCTTCGAGATGACCTCGTCGTTCAACGCCACCATTCGCCGGGCATAAGCCAACAGCTGTTCGCCAGAGGCCGTCAACGCGATGGTGCGCCCAGACCGGTCCAGCAATTCCAGGCCCAACAACTCTTCCAGACGTTTCAGCTGCATGGACACAGCCGACTGTGTCAGATGCAGGAAACCGGCGGCACGCGTTACGCCCCCGTGGTCCGCGACCGCCACGAATGAGCGCAGGGTGGTGATGTCTAGGTTCCGCATCATCAATAATCCTTATGGATGAATTCAAAAACATTCATTTTTAAAATATGCCACAACCCGCCATATAGTTCAAGGAAGCTGATAAGAAAACAGATTTACATCACAGACCGATGAAAGGACACAAGTCATGACCCAAATCGCTGCACACCGACCCTGTGCCTCGGCATCGATCAAAACGGGCAATTGGCTTCAGCGCATGCTTGCGGCCGCTCATCAACGGCGGGAGCTGGCCCGGCTGGATGACCGCGCCCTGCAAGACATCGGGATCACCCGATCAGAGGCCCTGACAGAAGCATCCCGCCCGTTCTGGGACGCGCCTGAAACCTGGCGCAAGCGGCCCTGAATGCACGGCCTGCAACGGATTTCAGCGCCACCTTCCAAAGCGGCGCTGAAATTGTTGACCATATTGCTGAGTTTTGACCCCAAAACCCTTGAAACATGCGCTACACTCTCCGATATTTGCTGGGAAATCGCCCCGCAACCGGGGGCTGAAAGCTGAATTCAAGGGAGACCTCTATGGCACAATTCGATACGATCCGGACGGCGACTGGCGCGCGCGCTGCCGAGATTGACGAGGGCCTGCGCGCCCACATGAACAAGGTCTACGGCACGATGTCCGTGGGCATGCTGATCACCTTTGCGGTTGCATGGGCTGTAGGAACCAGCCCGCAGCTGCTGTCGGTGTTCCGCGATCCGGTGACCCTCAGCCCGAACATTCTGGGCTGGATCGTCATGTTCGCTCCGCTGATCATGGTGTTTGCCTTCGGTGCGGCCATCAACCGCCTCAGCGCAGCTGGCGCTCAACTGTTCTTCTACGCCTTCGCGGCGGTGATGGGCCTGTCGCTCAGCTGGATCTTCGTGGCCTTCACTGGCATTTCGATCGCCCAGGTCTTTCTGGTGACCTCGATCGCCTTTGCCGGTCTGTCGCTGTATGGTTACGTCACCAAGAAGGACCTGTCCGGCATGGGCACGTTCCTGATGATGGGTGTGATCGGCCTGATCGTGGCCATGGTCATCAACCTGTTCCTGCAATCGCCGGCCATCATGTTCGCCGTGTCGATTCTGGGCGTCCTGATTTTTGCGGGCCTCACCGCCTATGACACGCAGAAGATCAAGACCACCTACATCCAGATGGCCCATGCGGGCGATCAGGAGTGGCTGGGCAAAGCCGCCATCATGGGCGCGCTGAACCTGTACCTGGACTTCATCAACATGTTCATGTTCCTGCTGCAGCTGCTCGGCAATCGCGATTAAGACTGCCGGAACACCAAATCGAAGGGTGGGCCCGAAAGGCCCGCCCTTTTTTTGTTCCGGTGCCAGAAAAGCCAGCCCAAAGAAAAAGGCCCCGGCCAAATGGCAAGGGCCTTACATCATTGTAATCGCGAAAGATCCGATCAGCTGCAGTTCAGCGGAACCGCGAAACCCGAGCTGCGCGACGAGCCGCCTTTGCGGTATACGTCGCCCGCAGGCAGACAGCCTGTAAAGCGTTCGGTCTGGCTGCCGAACGCGGCCCCAACCGAGTTGTCCACCTTGGTGCTGTTGTTTTCGGTGCGCAACACGCCGAACAGGGTTCCGTTCACGCTCACCGTGCTCAGGAACATGGTGCTGCTGCTGCCGGTCAACTGTACGGCCGTGGTGTCGGACCGTCCGCCATTGTCGATGGCCACACCAGCGACCTTGTCGAATTCTGTCTTGTCAGTGCTGGCCTGAATGGTCGGCAGTTCAGCCAACTCAGCCGGGACGTTCGTAGCAGGCGGAACAAAGGCAACAGCGCCTTTGACGTCCGAAACGGTTCTTGGTTCGCCATCAATGCCGGTGAAACCGACGCCTTGGCGGTTGAACGGGTCCTCACAGGCCGAAAGTGTCAGAATGGCGATTGCGGGCAACAAGATTTTTTTCATGGCGCTCAACATTTTGTGGCGGTTTGCTGAACCGTACTGGCAGGCGGGGCAAAAAAGCAAGCCAACACCAATCAGAATACCTGTCGGCCTGATGCGCCTCTGCAACGGCCCGAAACGGCCGGTTCAGGCGGCTTGAGGACCACACGACCCGGTCAAAACAACAAAAAAGGGTCCTGCCGAAGCAGAACCCCTTAAGCTTTCACGTCGAAAAAGGCAGATTACTTGATCTTGCCTTCTTTGTACTCGACATGTTTCCGAACGACCGGGTCGTATTTACGAACGGTCATTTTCTCGGTCATGGTGCGAGCGTTCTTTTTGGTCACGTAGAAGTGGCCCGTGCCCGCGGTCGAGTTCAGACGGATCTTGATTGTCGTCGGCTTCGCCATGGTTATCTCCTGCGTCCGGAAAGGCAGGGGCCTTTCGGTTGAATTCCTATGAGCGTGCGCTTTTACCCGGTCGCGCGCCCGAGTCAACCGGAATCGGCGGTGTTTCAACACAAAACACAGGATCCGACGTGCAGTGGATCAGCGCCCGGTTTGGACAGATCACGGTTTCGTGATATGATCGCATAACAGCATCCCAGAGCGCCGCTTTCCAACGTTGTGCGGCGTGAGGCAGCGAAACCGGGCAAGACCCTCTGTCAGCAGAGTTTTCTTGTACGTCTGCTTGGGGGAAATCATGACAGAATGGAAACTTCAGGGCGAGACGCTGGCCAATTGCAACTGTGATTTCGGTTGCCCCTGCCAGTTCAGCAGCCTGCCCAGTCACGGGAATTGCGAGGCCGTGGTCGTCTTTGACATCACAAGCGGCCATTACGGGGACACGGATCTTTCCGGCCTGCGCGCCGCGGGTGTCTACCATTGGCCAGGCCCGATTCACGAAGGCAACGGGCAGATGCAGTTGATCATCGACGAACGGGCGGATGCCGATCAGCGGGCCGCCCTGCAGGCCATCATGTCCGGTGAGGACACCGATGAAATGGCCACCATGTGGTATGTCTACAGCGCCATGGCGCCGACCAAACATGAGACGCTGTTTGCTGGAATCGATGTGAACTGGAGCCGCGAAGACCGGACCGGCTACGCGAAGGTCAAGAACGTGTTCGATGTGGACGTCAAGCCGATCGCACATATCGTCTCGGGCCAACCGCACCGCGCGTCGATCCAGTTGCCGCATGGGTTCGAATACCGCCACGCCGAGGTCGCCTCGGGAACGGCCAGGACAAACGGTTCAGCCATAAACCTGACCTTCGAGTCCTCACATGCCCATCTGGCGCATCTCAATATCTCGGGTCACGGCGTTGTCGGGCCATAGCGCAGACGCGTCAGATCAGGCCCGCCCTGCCCGATCGGTCAGCCTCGAGCGAGTTCTGCGAAAAGAACGTCTGATTGTCGCTGGAAGCGTTCTTCTGATCGTTTCGGCTGCGGTCTGGTACATAGTCGCCGGTGTCGGGATGCAGATGTCGGCCATCGAGATGACTCGGATGGCCGGTCCAATTGGCCAACCCATGTCGATGGGTGCCGGCAACGTCTGGACGCTTTGGTACGCCGCACTGGTCTTTGCGATGTGGTGGGTGATGATGGTCGCGATGATGACACCCAGCGCGGCCCCAACAGCGCTGTTGTTTGTGGCGTTGAAACGGGTTGGGCCCGACAGGCAGCGCAGCGCCAGCTTCGGACTGGCCTTTCTGTCGGGGTATCTTTTTGCCTGGGCCGTGTTCAGCCTTGGGGCAACCGGACTGCAATGGGGCCTGCAACAGATCGGAGCGATGGATGGCCCGATGATGACCATCCGGTCCGGCACCCTGGCAGGCCTCGTTCTCTGTGCTGCCGGGATGTATCAGTTCAGCGGGTTGAAATCCACGTGCCTCCGCCATTGTCAGAGCCCGGCTGCCTTTCTGATCCGCCACAACCGGCCCGGGCACTGGGGTGCGTTTCGATGTGGCGCCCTGCACGGAATTTACTGCTTGGGTTGCTGCTGGGCCTTGATGGCGCTGCTGTTCGTCGGCGGCATCATGAACCTTTGGTGGATCGTTGCAATCGCCGTCTACGTCGCACTGGAAAAGCTGTTGCCCCGGGCGGGATGGCTGACGGCGGTCGTCGGTGTCGTTTTGATCGGATTGGGAGCCTGGGTGTTGATCACCGCATTGGTTTGATGCGGCAAGCCTGTCTTCCGGGCCAAGGAGCCGGCCAATTGGAGCGCTCTGCACATTTCGTTCACGAGGAGATCGTCATGCCTGTCTTCATCACTTATGCCTCTTATTCCCACGCCGGTGTCAAAGGGATGCTGAAGAAACCGGAAAACCGCACCGGGCCGGTGGCGGCGCTGCTGGAGAAGGTTGGCGGCAAACTGCTGGCGTTCTACGTGACGACCGGAAACAATGACGTGGTGGTCATCAGCGAAGCTCCGGACGGAACGGATGCTGTAGCCGTTGGTATGGCCGTTGCGGCTTCGGGGGCGGTTTCGCGGGTCGAGACGGTTCGGGCCTGGTCGGCCGACGAATTTGTTGCCATCACCGAGAAGGCCTCGAAACTGGTCGCGGCCTACACACCGCCCGGAGGATGAAGAAAATACGCGCGGAGGGCCTGTAAGCCGGATCCTGTTCCGGGGTTGCCCCCTTCGATGACCATTCCTCTAGGCCGAGCATTGCTGCACGGCTCGAGCTGCCAACCCGGTCCCTCTCGGCCAAGGCGAGCCTAGCGGCGGTATCGGCTGACGCCGACCGGCCCGCGCGGGGACCCTATTCGGCATTGCTCCCGGTGGGGCTTGCCGTGCCGCCGCTGTTGCCAGCGGCGCGGTGGGCTCTTACTCCACCGTTTCACCCTTGCCACGATGTGCCAGAGGCGAACCTCCGATCCGTCATGGCGGTCTGTTTTCTGTGGCGCTTTCCGTCGGGTTTCCCCGCCCGGGCGTTACCCGGCACCGTTGCCTTGTGGAGTCCGGACTTTCCTCTCGGGCCTGAGCCCCAGCGGCCATCCGGCCCTCCGCGCGGTTGCCGGGTTAAACGTCCACCCGAATACCGTCAAGGTGTTCCATCAAACCAGCCAGTCGTTCGATGTCGCCCATATCCTTCTTGGACAGTGGCCCGCGCCGCCATGGGGCAAACCGGCTTCGGAACGCTTTCAGCAGATCAGCGGTAGGGGCTTTGGGATACCCGGCCCTCATGGCGACCAATGCAAAGTATTCGTCGTCTGGCGGCATTTCATCAAGGCAAATACCCTTCAGAACGGATGGCCCGGCCGCCAGTTTTTGTTGCGCGAGGCGATCCCAATCAAATTTGGGACCGGGATCAAGCTTTCGCTCGGGGGCCATGTCCGAATGGGCGATAACGTCCCAGGGCTTGATGCCCAACCGCTCTTGCAGATGTGAAAGCAGGTTTTCCAATACCGCCATCTGCGGTTCGGAGAAAGGATGATCGCCGCGATTGTCGAGTTCGATCCCGATGGAGCGGGAATTGATGTCGCTCAACCCCCGCCACGCGCCTGCGCCGGCGTGCCAGGCGCGATCTTCCTCACGGACCATCTGCCAAAGTGTTCCGTCACAGCCGATCAGGTAGTGGGCCGACACCTCGGAGTCCGGGTCGCACAAACGCTCGAGTGCGGCTTGGGCGCTATTCATCGCGGTGTAGTGAAGCACCACCAGAGATGGCTTCAACCCATCTCGGCGGGGGCCGAAATTGGGGGATGGGTGCCAGATCGGCGAGAGTTCAGTTGCCGACGGCACTGCGGAATGGGCTGGGGTCCCAGCCACAGGCAAATCCGTCGCCATCCGGGTCCAGGCCCTTGCGGTCGCGCTGGGGGCCACCATTGGCCAGGAAATCGATCTGGGCCTGGTCGGGCGATGCGTAGCCCGCGCAATTGCGTTGTGCCTTGGCCTGCAAATTGAACCCGGCTCGGCTATAGAGTTGTGTGCCTACTGGGTTGGTCGTGGTCAGAGCATATTGGACGATATTGGGCTGTCCGTCCGACCCGCGCTGCGGAACTGCTGTCGGCGCGACAACCTCGTATGTCTGACGGTTCTGCTGAATCAGCGCGGCATCATCCTGGATGCTGCGGCTGCTTGAAACCGCTGCGAAATCCTGCTCGTTCGAAATGCCGTTTGAGCTTACAGCCACCGGTGCAGTCGGCTGAGCCGATGTGCTCGCCAAGGCAGCCGCAGTCTGGTTGGCAATGTCCGTGGCGCTGTCGCCCGTCGTGAAAGGGGCGGGACCGGCTTCGGCATTCAACTGCTCCTGCGAAATGGCCGGGGGCGGCAGCAGCGGGTTGCCTGCTGCGCCCTGCCCGGCCAACTGCGCCTCGCGTTCGGCCTGATACTGCGGCGTGTTGAAGCCGGAGTCCGTAACTGGTGCCACGGTATCGCAAGCGGCGACGAACCCGAAGGCCGGAATGAGAAGCATTTTGCGCATGGAACTGCTCCGTCCTCGCGTTGTTACCGCTGCCTGAGGGTTACCACCATTTGCCCGGCTTGGCCACAAACCCGGCGGCATTCTCAAGCGCGAAGGCGGTATTCAGAAGGTCACCTTCTTCCCACGGACGACCGATCAGCTGCAGCCCCAGCGGCAATCCCTGCCCGTCAAGACCGGCGGGAACCGTGATACCCGGAAGACCCGCGAGGTTGACGGTCACGGTGAACACGTCGTTTAGGTACATCTGCACTGGATCGGCCTCGGTCATTTCGCCCAGACCGAACGCCGCCGAAGGTGTCGCCGGGGTCAGGATCGCATCGACACCTGCGGCAAAGACGTCCTCGAAGTCTTTCTTGATCAGGGTCCGCACCTTGCGGGCGCGGTTGTAATAGGCGTCATAGAAACCGGCCGACAGAACGTATGTGCCGACCATGACACGGCGCTGCACCTCGTGGCCAAAGCCCTCGGCGCGGGTCTTTTCGTACATCTCGGTGATGCCATCGCCCTGCGCCAACGTCGCGCGGCGGCCATAGCGCACGCCGTCATAGCGCGCCAGGTTCGACGACGCCTCGGCCGGCGCGATTACATAGTATGCCGGAAGCGCATATTTGGTGTGCGGCAGCGAGATGTCGACGATCTCGGCCCCGGCGGCCTTGAGCATTTCGGCCCCATCCGCCCACAGCTTTTCGATCTCAGCGGGCATACCATCCATCCGGTATTCCTTTGGAATGCCGATTTTCTTGCCCTTGATGTCTCCGGTCAGCATGGCCTCAAAATTCGGAACAGCCAGCTCGGCGCTGGTCGAGTCCTTCGGGTCGTGCCCACACATCGCCTCAAGCATGATGGCCGCGTCGCGAACGTTCTTGGTCATCGGCCCGGCCTGATCCAGCGAGGACGCAAAGGCCACGATGCCCCAGCGCGAGCAACGGCCATAGGTCGGCTTGATGCCGGTGATGCCGGTAAAGGCAGCGGGCTGTCGGATCGAGCCACCGGTGTCGGTTCCGGTCGCTGCCAGGCACAGATCGGCTGCGACGGCAGACGCCGAACCACCCGAGGAACCGCCCGGGGTCAGCTGCGCGTCATCATTGCCGCGCCGCCAAGGGTTCACCGCATTGCCATAGACCGAGGTTTCGTTCGACGATCCCATGGCGAACTCGTCCATGTTCAGCTTGCCCAGCATCACTGCGCCCGCATCGGCCAGTTGCTGCGAGACCGTGGATTCGTATTCGGGCTTGAACCCGTCCAGAATCTTGGACGCAGCCTGCGAGGGCACTCCCTTGGTGCAGAACAGATCCTTGATGCCGATCGGCAGGCCACACATGGCAGGCGCGTCGCCCGCCTTGATGCGCTCGTCTGCGGCCTTCGCACGCTCCAGAGCAATCTCGGGGGTCTTGTGCACGAAAGCGTTCAGGACATCGGCTGCGTCGATCGCCTTCAGGCAGGCCTCGGTCAGCTCGACCGAGGTCACATCTCCGTTGCACAGGGCGTCGCGGGCCTCGGCAAGGCTCAGTTTGTTCAGATCGGACATGTCTTACTCCACCACCTTGGGAACCGCGAAAAAGCCCTCGCGCGCGTCGGGGGCGTTGGACAGGATCTTGTCCTGCATGTTCCCGTCCGTCACCACGTCCTCGCGCCGCTTCAGGCGCATCGGCGTCACCGAGACCATCGGCTCGACCCCTTCGACGTCAACTTCGTTCAGCTGTTCGATGAACCCCAGGATCGTGTTGAATTCCGAGGCCAGCGCGGGCAACGCGTCATCCTCGACCTTGATCCGGGCCAGTTTGGCCACCTTGGCGGCGGTGCTTTGGTCAATCGACATGGGAAACCTCATATGCGTTACAGGGGCATTTACCCGTCTGATGCAGCAGTCGCAAGACCACTGAGCCACAGCGATTTGTCCAAAGCCCACGCGGTTGCCGCCAAGCCAAACAATTTTGAATACCCGCTATGCAAAAAAGTGAACGGATTAGTTCACTTTGACGATTGAAGCCGGCGCAAAAAGTTACTTTATGTACTGAACGAAACAGTTCAGTCCGGAGAATAATCATGAAACGCATGTTGATTGCTGTGTCCGTTGTTCTGACAACCGCTGCCGCGCCGGCCCTCGCGCTGGGGGTTCCCATGGGCGACCTGACACCGACGCTGACCTTCCCCGATCAGCACCCCTCAGATCAGGTGAGCCAGGAGAAATCCCCGCTCCGCAACTAACCCTACCGCTTCCCTGTTGGATCGGGCCGGTTCTCCCCCCTTTTTCCGTCCCGATCCTGCACCTGCCCTCGTGGCGCCGCCGGCCCTGAATGGGTCGGCGCTTTTTTGTTGAAGCACGGTGTCCTATCGTTCATTCACTCAAGAGTGTCATGTCAGCATGACCGAATGTCCCGAGGTGCCGTTGCCAAAGCAGGAGATGCCATGACAGAGCGCAAGCAGAAGGTTCTGGATGCAATTGATACGGCCAATTCGGCCGATCCCACCCAGGAAGACGGTCGCCCCGCAGCGCTGATTTATGGCGAACGGATGAGCGCCGAGTTGGATCGACTGTTCCCCGACGCCTCCGAACCGTTGCAGATCGCCGCGCGCGGCCAGCATGTCGAGCGTTGGAAGCTGGCCCGCTCGGCATACCCTGATGGGCGCGCGGGTTATCTGGCGTGGCGCAAAGCCCAGGCCGAGCATCACGCGCAGGTCGTGGCCGAGCTGATGTCCGAGGCCGGGTACGGTCAGGCTGAGATCGACGCCGCCCGCCGCATGTTGCGCAAACAGGGCATCAAGCGCGACGACGACGTTCAGGCGCTGGAGGACGTGATCTGCTTTGTCTTTCTGAAGTGGTATTTTGCGCCCTTCGCCGCGAAACACTCGGACGAAAAGATCCAGCGCATCGTCGAAAAAACCGCCCGCAAGATGTCAGCCGAGGCGCGCCGACGCGTGCTGGACGAGTTCGACCTACCCGAAGACTTGGCCAGCGCCTTCAAGGATTGACGCGTCATGACCGATGACATGCAGCTGTTGATCGACCTGCACCAACCCAACGACCGGCAAGGCCCCGGCAGCGACGCGGCAACGGAAATGGCGGTGAAGTTGGCGGGTGTACAAGCCGATCCCGGACTGAAGGTCGCCGATATTGGCTGCGGCACCGGAGCCGCAACCTTCTGCCTTGCGCGCCATCTGGGCGCATCGGTGACGGCAGTGGATTTCCTGCCGGAGTTTCTGGCCAAGTTGAACAGGCGAGCACAGGACTTGGGTCTGGCGGCCCAGGTTCAGACGCTTGAGGCGTCGATGGAGGACCTGCCCTTCGACGATGCCAGCCTTGACGTGATCTGGTCGGAAGGCGCGATCTACAACATTGGGTTCGAAAACGGCCTGCTCGCCTGGCGTCGGTTCCTGAAACCCGGCGGTGTCCTGGCTGTGTCCGAGCTGACCTGGCTGACCGATCAACGCCCCGAGCCGCTAACGCGGCACTGGGATGCCGCCTATCCCGAAGTTGCGACCGCCGGACAGAAGATACGCCAGATCGAGACCGCCGGTTATGAACCTGTCGGTTATTTCCCGCTGGGCACCGACTGCTGGATGGAGAACTACTACCTCCCCCTTCAGCGCAGCTTCCCCGCCTTTCTCGACCGGCATGGCCATTCCGAGCAGGCCAAAGCCATTGTCGATGCGGAACAGGCCGAGATCACTTTGTATGAAACCTATTCCGACTTCGTCAGCTATGGGTTCTACGTGGCGCGGCGACTGCCGGACTGACCGCATCCGTCATGGCCCGACGGTAAACCTCGATCATCCAGCCCAGCATGGTGGCGTTCAGGAGGTGCCACATGAAATGCGTTCCCATCGGGATGCGGGCGCAAAGCGGAGCATCGAGCGCACGGAATGTGATCGACGCGATCAGGATCACAGCCCCGACCGCCAGACCCTGTGCCACCCGAGGCCTGCGCGCGCGCAAAAGATACGCATAGATCAGGATAAGCAACGGCACCGGAGCATACGCGGACGACCCGCCCAGCCCGGGAACCAGTTGAAACAGCGGAACGGTTAACGCCGCATAGGGAATGAACAAGGCCGTCAGCGCCGCCGCCTTCGGCGTGGATAGCTGCCAGATGTCCCGGTTCACGGCGAAGATATAGACAAGGATGAACAGCAGAATCGGCGCCGTATCCGCCAGCGCGGCCCAGACCTGCGCATGGGTATGAAACAGATAGCTGCCAATGCCAATCACCGCCAGAATGGCGACCAGCAGGTTGGCCAAGGGCAGACCCTGCCCCCGCACCCGCCGCCACATCACCCATGCCGCCAGCAGAAAGGCCGCGTTGGTCACGGCGTTTACGGGTTCGGCCCAATAGGCCGGCGACAGGCGCTCGCAATAGCCGTCGATTTCTTGCATCCAGTCCATGGATTTTTACATAGCCGATGCTAGGCTGACCCTGAACCGGTTTCAGGAGGGTCTTTCATGAAAATCATCTGGTTGGGGCATGGCAGCTTTCGAACTCACGCGGCGGGGCAGGTCCTGCTGATCGACCCCTGGCTCAGCGGCAACCCGATGCTGCCCGAGGATCAGCACGAGGCCGCCGTCCAGGGCGCCACGCATATCCTGTTGACCCACGCGCATTTCGACCACGTCGCAGACGTTCTGCCGCTGGCCAAACGCCTGAACATTCCCGTGGTGGGCCAATACGACGTCATGGCCCATTGGGCAGAGGCCGAAGGGATCGAGACCATCGGCTTCAACAAGGGCGGTCGGGTCGACTTGAACGGGGTCAAGGTCGACATGGTGCCGGCCTCGCACAGCTCGACCTTCGCCACACCCGATGGCCCTCGCGCCGGTGGGTCCGAGGTGGGGTTCATCCTGTCGGCCGATGGTCACACGGTCTATGTCTCGGGCGACACCACGATCATGGCCGACATGGAGTGGATCGGCGACTATTACAAACCCGATATCGGAATCCTGTCGGCGGGCGGCTATTTCACGATGGACATGAAAGCCGCCGCTTACGCCGCCGGGCGGTATTTCGACTTCAAGACGGTGATCCCCTGCCACTACCGGACTTTTCCGATCCTGGAACAATCCGCCAAAGACCTGGCGGATGGGCTGCCGGGCGTGACCGTCATCGAGCCCGAGGTCCTGCAGGAGATCGAGCTTTGACACCCGCGCTGGTCTTCTCGGCGGAAGAATACGCGGCGCGGCTGGCCAAGACCCGGTCCGCGATGGCCCAGCGGGGTGTCGAGACCCTGCTGGTTGCGGACCCGTCGAACATGGCCTGGCTGACGGGCTATGACGGCTGGAGCTTCTACGTCCCGCAGGTGGTGATCGTCCCGCGCGACGGCGCGCCCTTGTGGTGGGGCCGGACGCAGGACAAGCCCGGCGCGGCGCAAACCACCTGGCTGGACCCCACCGACCTGCACGACTGGCCCGAAGAACATGTGCAGCACCCCGACCATCACCCGGTCGAGTCGCTGGCATCGCTGCTGCGCACGCGCGGCTGGACGACCCACCTGGGTGTCGAGATGGACAATTATTACTACTCGGCCGCCAGCCACCGGATCCTTGAGACCGCGTTCGGCCGCGATGCGCTGGTCGACGCGACCGGGTTGGTGAACTGGCAGCGCGCGGTCAAAAGCGAGGCCGAGATTGCCTTGATGCGCAAGGCCGGTCAGTTGACCGCTCATATGCACGCGGTGCTGCGCGACGGGTTCCGCGCCGGGATTCCCAAGAACGTGCTCGTGGCCGAGGTTCAGGCGGCGGGCATCGCCGGGCTTCCGGGGCTTGCGGGCGACTATCCAGCGATTGCGCCCATCGCGCCTTCGGGGGCCGAGGCCTCGGCCTCGCACATCACCTGGAACGACCGTCCGCTGACACCGGGCGAGGCGACCTATTTCGAGATCTCAGGCTGCCACCGCCGCTATCACTGCCCGGCCAGCCGCAGCCTGTTTCTGGGTGACCCGCCTGCCGATATCCGGCGCGCGGAAACCGCGATCCTGACCGCGATCGAGGACACGCTGGCCGCCGCCCGCCCCGGCGCCACCTGCGAAGAGATCGCCGCCTGCGTCTATGACAGCTTTGCCCGGGCCGGCTATGTCAAAGGCAATCGCACGGGCTATCCGGTGGGCCTGAGCTATCCGCCCGATTGGGGCGAGCGCACCATGAGCCTGCGCCCCGGCGACAGCACCGTTCTGCAGGACAACATGACCTTTCACCTGATGCCGGGCCTGTGGACGCCGGATTGGGGGCTGGCCATCACCGAAACCTTCGTGGTCACGCCGACGGGCGGGCAACCCTTGGCGGACATACCCCGCGAACTGGTCGTGAAACCGGCCTGAGCGCGCCTCAGCCCTTGGATCCGCCGCCACCGCGCTGCGCGGCAAAGAAATCGCGCAACAACCGGACGCAGTCCTCGGCCGCCATGCCGTCATAGACCTCCGGCCTGTGATGGGCCTGAGGGTGCGAGAACACCCGCGCCCCATGCGCCACGCCGCCCGATTTCGGATCGGCGGCCCCGTAGTAGATCCGCCGGATTCGCGCCGCCGCCAGCGCCGCGGCGCACATGGCGCAGGGCTCCAGCGTGACATACAGGTCATGCCCCGTCAGCCGCTCGGACCCGACGGCCCGGCAGGCGGCGCGCAGGGCCAGGATCTCGGCATGCGCGGTCGGGTCATGCAACTCACGCGTACGGTTGCCGTCTGCCGCGATGATCCGCCCATCGGGCGCCACGATCACCGCGCCCACCGGAACCTCGCCCCGATCACCTGCCGCGCGCGCCTGTTCCAGCGCCTTGTCCATATGCGTTCTGAAGACCATGCCCCTGACTGCCCCAGAAACCCACCTTTCGCAAGGCGCGCCGATGCGCTATGCGCAGGGCATGAGCAACACCCCTCCTCCTGGCGACCGGATCGCCAAAGTGCTGGCCCGCGCCGGCATCGCCTCGCGCCGTGAGGCCGAACGCATGATCGAAGCCGGCCGCGTGACCGTGAACGGCAAGACCATCGACAGCCCGGCGCTGAACGTCACGCCCAGCGACAAGATCACTGTCGACGGCAAGCCCGTGGCCGAGCCCGAACCCGCGCGTCTGTGGCTGTATCACAAGCCAACCGGCCTTGTGACCACGAACCGCGACGAAAAAGGCCGCCCAACGATCTTCGACAACCTGCCCGAGGACATGCCCCGCGTCATGAGCGTCGGCCGGCTGGACCTGAATTCCGAGGGCCTGCTGCTGCTGACCAATGACGGGGGCATCAAGCGCAAGCTTGAATTGCCCTCGACCGGCTGGCTTCGCAAATACCGGGTGCGGATCAACGGCCGCCCCAAGGACGAGGATTTCGCCCCCCTGCGCCAGGGCCTTGTGATCGAGGGCGAAAAGTTCCAGCCCATGACCGTGACGCTGGACCGCCAGCAAGGCGCGAATGCATGGCTGACGATCGGACTGCGCGAGGGCAAGAACCGGGAAATCCGCCGCGCGATCGAAGACATCGGCTTTACCGTGAACCGGCTGTTGCGCGTGTCCTACGGGCCGTTCCAGCTGGGCAATCTCAAACCCGGCGAGGTCGAGGAAATCCGCCGCCGCGTTCTGCGCGATCAGCTGGGGCTGGAACCCGAAACCCCACCGGCTGCTGCGAAACGCCCAAGCCGCCCTCAAAGATCCCGCAGACCGGTCGGCAAGAAATCACGCAATTGACGCGGGTTATCGAACCTTCCCCCTAGCGCCAAGCCCCTTGATCCCCTAGGTTTTCAAGGGGACAACCGCAGTTGGAGGACGTCATGTCCGGGACCGGAGTGCAAAAAATGGCCTACGCGGCCCTGTTGGTGCTGTTGTTCGGCGTCTGCACCGGTTGGCTTGGAGGGCTCTGACGCCATGGCCAAGCGATACGGCGGAAAGTTCAGCCCCGACGGCCAGTCTGACGCCGACGCGCCCGCCCCGCGCGGGCAATACGATGGGGCCCGGGTAAACCCGGTCGGCGCACGCGCCAATGTCATGTTCGTTCCGGCGATCCCGCTGGTCTTTCTGTCGCTGAACGACGGCGCAATCGGGATGACCCTTGGATTGGTCGCCGCCGGCCTTCTGACCGCCGCGGCTTTTCTGCTGCGCGAAGGGCTGAAGGCCGAGGATGCTTACAACGCGCGCCGCACCGCGCGCCGCCCAGCCTTTCCACGCAAGATCTTCTCATCCGTTTTGACCGGGCTGGGGGTGGGTCTGGCCGCCTATCGCAATGACTATCTGGAAGCCGAGGCCGCCAGCCAGGTCAGCCTGCTGGCGCCGGTCTTGTTCGGCGGCGTGGCCACAGCGCTGCATTCCGTCGCCTTCGGCCTCGACCCGATGAAGAACAAGGGCATGGAGGGTGTGGACACCTATCAACAGGACCGGGTCGCCCGCGTAGTCGAAGATGCCGAAGTGCATCTGAACCAAATGACGGATGCCATCAAACGGGCCGGCGACCGCAGGATCGAAGCCCGGGTCGAGCGGTTCCAAACTACCGCCCGCGACCTGTTCCGTACGGTCGAGGAAGACCCGCGCGATCTGGCCGGTGCCCGCAAATACCTGACCGTCTATCTGCAGGGCGCCCGCGATGCGACGATCAAGTTTGCTGATGTCTATGCGCGCACCCGCGACCCGCAGGCTTTGTCCGACTACTCGGCGCTGCTGGACGACCTCGAGCAGAATTTCTCGGCCCGCACCCGAAAGATGCTATTGGATGACCGCAGTGATCTGACGGTCGAAATCGACGTGCTGCGCGAAAGGCTGCAGCGCGAAGGCGTCCGGCTTGACTGACCGGCCAAACCAAGAACAGGGAAGCTTCTCATGTCTGACGAAATCAAGAAAAAGGCGGCCGAGGCCGAAACGCTGGTTCAGGAAGTTGCAGCCGTCTCATTGCCCGAGCCGAGTTCCGAGATCGTGCCATTGGAAGAAGCCGACGAACCGGTGGGTGCCGAAATCCGCAAGCGCATGTCTGAAATCGACATGGGCGACACCAACTCGATCGTTGCTTTTGGATCGGCGGCGCAAGCCGAGCTGCAGGAAATCAGCCAGGCAATGCTGGCCGACGTGCGCAACAAGGACGTCGGCCCCGCCGGTGACAGCCTGCGCGACATCGTCACCACGATCCGCGGCTTTTCCGTGTCTGAACTGGACGTGCGCCGCGAGCGCAGCTGGTGGGAGAAACTGCTGGGCCGCGCCGCGCCTTTCGCAAAGTTCACCGCGCGCTACGAAGAGGTGCAGGATCAGATCGACCGGATCACCGACAACCTTCTGTCGCACGAGCACACGCTGCTGAAGGACATCAAGTCGCTGGACCTGCTGTATGAAAAGACGCTGGATTTCTATGATGAACTGGCGTTGTACATCGCCGCCGGTGAAGAGAAGCTGACCGAACTTGACAGCCATGACATCCCCGAGAAAGAGGCCGAGGTGAAGGCCGCCCCGGAAGATCAGCAGGTGATGAAGGCGCAGGAACTGCGCGACCTGCGGGCGGCCCGCGACGATCTGGAACGCCGGGTGCATGACCTGAAGCTGACGCGGCAGGTGACGATGCAATCGCTGCCCTCGATCCGGCTGGTTCAGGAAAACGACAAGTCGCTGGTGACCAAGATCAACTCGACCTTGGTCAACACCGTGCCACTTTGGGAAACCCAGCTGGCACAGGCGGTCACCATCCAGCGCAGCGCCGAGGCCGCTGCCGCCGTGCGCGACGCCAACGATCTGACGAACGAGCTGCTGACATCGAACGCCGCTAACCTGCGCCAGTCGAACAAGATGATCCGCGAGGAAATGGAGCGCGGCGTGTTCGACATCGAAGCCGTCAAGAAGGCCAACGAGGATCTGATCGGCACGATCAATGAAAGCCTCGCCATCGCTGACGAAGGCAAGGCGAAACGGGCCGCCGCGGAAGAAGAGCTGAAGAAGATGGAAGCCGAGCTGCGGGACACCTTGGCTTCGGCCAAGGCCCGGAAAGACGGGCTGGGCGACACGGCCGGAACCGCCGTTCCGGGCTAAGGAGAGATTGCAGGTGCGGCTTCGAAGATTTCTAGGGCACGGGTTGGGGGCAGCTGCTTTGCTGATCTTGGCCAATTGCGATGACGCGCTCGAGTCCTCGATTGCTCCGCAGGCGCGCCCGTCCCAGCCGCAGTTGGCCAATGCTTATGTCGAACCTTCGGCCGCAAGCCGGGATCTGGCGCGTTATTATCAGCGCGTCGAGCGCGACCTGTTGACCCGCGGCCTGATGCGTACAGACGGTGGCGGGCCGGACACCCCGTTTGATGCGGATGATTTGGCGCGGAATTTCGAAGCCATCGCGTTCTACAGCGAGTATCCCGGCGCCGCCGTATCCGGCAGCAGCCAACGCACCAGCGGAAGGCTAAGCCGCTGGTCTGGCCCGGTCCGAATACAGGCAGAGTTCGGGCCGTCAGTACCACTAGACCAACGCGCGGCCGACAAGGCACAGATCCGGGCCTATACCGAACGCATGTCGTCCTTGACTGGCCACCCGATCTCGACCGCAACCAGAAACGCGAACTTCCATGTCTTCGTCGCCGGCGATGACGATACGGAATTCGTGCAAACGCGACTGCGCCAGTTGTTTCCCAGTATCGGACAGGCTCAGTTGAACCTGTTTCAGGATTTACCGCGCTCGTTCTATTGCTTTGTCTTTGCCTCGGCGTCGAACGGGGCACCGAACACCTACACTGGTGCGGTTGCGTTGGTGCGGGCCGAGCACCCTGACTTGATGCGGCTGAGCTGCATCCATGAGGAAATCGCCCAGGGGCTGGGCTTGCCCAATGACAGCCCTCGGGCACGACCGTCGATCTTCAACGATGATGACGAATTCGCCCTGCTGACCAGCCATGACGAAAAGCTGCTGACGATGTTGTATGATCCGCGCCTGAAACCCGGCATGACCGCGCAAGAGGCCGCGCCGGTGGTGCGGATCATCGCCCGTGAATTGATGGGGCAGTCGCTCTGACCCCGATGACAGGAGAACCCAGATGGGAATTTTCGATTTTCTGACCGGAGAATTCATTGATGTCATTCACTGGGTGGACGACACCCGCGACACGATGGTCTGGCGGTTCGAGCGCGAAGGCCACGAGATCAAGTATGGCGCCAAGCTGACCGTGCGCGAGGGCCAAGCGGCGGTGTTCGTGCACGAGGGCCAACTGGCCGACGTGTTCACGCCCGGCCTCTACATGCTTGAAACCAACAACATGCCGATCATGACGACGCTGCAGCACTGGGATCACGGGTTCCAGTCGCCGTTCAAGTCCGAGATCTATTTCGTCAACACGACCCGGTTCAACGACCTGAAGTGGGGCACCAAAAACCCGATCATGCTGCGCGACCCTGAATTCGGCCCGACCCGGATCCGCGCCTACGGCACCTACACGATCCGGGTCAAGGACCCGGCCCGTTTCCTGGTCGAGATCGTCGGCACCGATGGCGAATTCACCATGGACGAGATCAGCTTTCAGATCCGCAACATCATCGTGCAGGAATTCAGCCGGGTCATCGCAGGCTCGGGCATTCCGGTTCTGGACATGGCCGCCAACACCGCCGATCTGGGTAAGCTGATCGCAGCCGAGGTCTCGCCCGTGCTGGACGGCTACGGCCTCGAGATGCCGGAGTTCTACATCGAGAACATCTCGCTGCCGCCGGCGGTCGAGGCGGCGCTGGACAAGCGTACCTCGATGGGGCTGGCGGGGGATCTGGGCAAATTCACCCAGTATTCGGCGGCCGAGGCGATGACGGCGGCCGCCAGCAACCCGAACGGAGGCGGTGGCATGGGTGCTGGCCTTGGTATGGGCATGGGGATGGCGATGGCGAACCAGATGTCGAACATGGCAGCGGGTCGGCCGTCAGGCCCGTGGGGGGCGCCCGCGCCCGCTGCCCCGCAAGCGGCCGCGCATGTGGCCCCGCCGCCTCCACCCCCGGTCGAGCATGTCTGGCATATCGCGGTGGACGGACAGACCAGCGGCCCGTTCTCGAAGGCCAAGATGGGACGCATGGCCAGCGACGGAGAAATTACGCGGGACACTTTCGTGTGGACGCCCGGTCAGGACGGATGGAAGAAAGCGGGCGAGGTGCAGGAACTCGCGCAGCTGTTCACGATTCTGCCGCCTCCGCCGCCCGGGGCGTGAGGCATCGGCATGTCCGCATCGCGGAAACGCTCAAAGACAGGCGGTCGCAAAGCGCCGCCGCCACAATTCATCTGCCCGTGCTGCGGTTATGTCACCCTGGCCGAGCGCGGGGCCTACCTGATCTGTGCAATCTGCTTTTGGGAGGACGAGGACATTCTGTACGACAAGAACCCCCGCGAGCCTTCTGCCGCCAACCACGGCCTGACGCTGGCCGAGGCGCGCGCGAATTTCAGGGCGATCGGGGCCTGCGAAGCCGCGATGCTGCCGCATGTCCTGCCCGCGGAGCAGCGCGCAGCCTATCTTCACTTTCCCCTCGACAACTGACCACCTATGACACAGCCCCCTGCCCCGCCATCCGGTTCTGCGGAACACCGTTTTCCATGTGACAATTGCGGCGCGGACTATCGGTTCGACCCGCAATCCGGCACGCTGACCTGTGACCATTGCGGCCATTCCGAACCGATCGGGGCTGGCCCCTGGGGCGGCGCCAGCCTGCGCGAACTGGACTTCGACGCGGCCATCGCTGACCGCCTGCCCGACAGCGAGATCGAAGAGACGCGGGTTCTGACCTGCCCCAACTGCGCGGCCCAGGTCGAGTTCGACCCCAACACCCACGCCGCGGAATGCCCGTTCTGCGCCACCCCGGTCGTGACCGATACCGGCGTGAACCGGCACATCAAGCCGCGCGGCGTTCTGCCCTTTGCGCTGGACGAGCGCGCCGCGCACAAGGCCATGGGTGACTGGCTGGGGCGGCTGTGGTTCGCGCCGAACGGGCTCAAGGATTACGCCCGCAAAGGCCGCAGGATGCAGGGCATTTATGTGCCCTACTGGACCTTCGACGCCGACACGAAATCGGCCTATCGCGGCGAACGGGGCGTGGTCTATTACGAAACCCGGACGGTGATGCGTGACGGCAAGCGGGTGCAGCAGCAGGTGCCCAAGGTGCGCTGGACACCGAAATCCGGCCGGGTGGCCCGGTTTTTCGACGACGTGCTGGTGCTGGCCTCGCAATCGCTACCCAAATCATACACCGACGCGCTGCAACCCTGGGACCTGCCCGCGCTCGAGCCCTATCAGCCCGAATACTTGGCCGGGTTCCGGGCCGAGGCCTACACGGTCGATCTGCAGCAAGGTTATCAGGAAGCCCGCGGCCACATGGCCCGCGTGATCGAGCGTGACGTCCGCTTTGACATCGGCGGTGATCGGCAGCGCATCCATTCGATCGACACCGACATCCGCGACGTGACCTTCAAGCATATCCTGCTGCCGGTCTGGATGGCCGCGTACAAGTATCGCGGCCAGACCTATCGCTTTGTCGTCAACGGCCGTACCGGGCAGGTTCAGGGTGAACGGCCCTGGTCGGCGATCAAGATCACAATCGCGGTGGTCCTGGGCCTGCTGGCGGCGGCCGGCATCGGGTATCTGGTGGCGACCGGACAGCAATGACCGCTGGGTTCCGCCGCCGAAAACTCTGCCGCGGAACCCCTTGAACATCCCCGGCTTCTCACCCATCCTGCCGCCGGCTGCCCCGGAGGAGAGGACGACGTGACCCTGGCCGATCTAAACACGCTTCTGACCGCGCGCCATTCCTGCCGCGCCTTCCGGCCCGATCCGGTGCCGCGGGGTGACATCGAACAGATCCTGACCAGCGCCGCCCGGGTGCCCAGTTGGTGCAACGCGCAGCCCTGGCAGGTGGTCGTGACCAGCGGCGCGGAAACGGATGCGTTCCGCAGCGCCTTGCGGGCCGAAGCCGAGACCGGCCAGGCGCAGCCCGACCTGCCTTTTCCGACCGGCTATTCCGGCATCTATCAGGACCGGCGCCGCGCCTGCGGATGGGCCCTGTACGAGGCAGTCGGCGTTGAGAAGGGTGACCGCGCCGGGTCGGCCCGGCAGATGATGGAAAACTTCAACCTGTTCGGCGCCCCGCATTGCGCCATCCTGTCCAGCCCGGCGGAACTCGGCCCCTATGGCGCGATGGATTGCGGCGGGTTTGTCACGGCTTTCACCTTGGCGGCACAGGCTTTGGGCATCGCCACGATCCCGCAGGCGGCGGTGGCTGCCTATGGGCCGTTCCTGCACCGCTATTTCAACATCCCCGATGACCGGCTGATCCTGTGCGCGATTTCCCTCGGCTATCCGGATACCGATCATCCGGCCAACCGATTTCGGTCCGAACGCGCCACGCTGGACGAGTTCGTCAGCTGGCGTGGGGCGTCGGCCGAGTGAGCGGAGTTTGAGAAAGACACTGTCATGCGCGCATTGATACAAAGAGTGTCCGAGGCATCGGTCTCAGTCGAGGGGCAAGTCATAGGCCAGTGCGGGCCGGGGCTGCTGGTGCTGGTCTGCGCCATGCAGGGCGACGACGAGACCCGGGCCGAGCAACTGGCGGCCAAGATTGCCAAGCTGCGGATCTTCAAGGATGACGCGGGCAAGATGAACCGGTCGGTGCTGGATATCGGCGGCTCAGCCCTAGTGGTCAGCCAGTTCACGCTGGCCGCTGACACGTCGCGCGGGAACCGGCCCGGATTTGCGGCGGCGGCCGATCCGGCAACCGGTGAACGCCTGTACGAACATTTTGCCCGCGCGCTGGCCGCGCTTGGCGTTCCGACCGAAACCGGGTCTTTCGGTGCGGATATGGCGGTGTCCCTGATCAATGACGGCCCGGTCACGATCTGGATGGACATGTGATGACGATGCAGGATCAGGCGATCGCGATCTGGAAGGCGGGCGTTGCCGCCGTTGACGGCTATGGCGCGGTCAAGGCGGCGCTGTCCGATGTTCCGCGCCCCGATCAGATTCTGGCGGTGGGCAAGGCCGCGGCAGCGATGATAAACGCGGCGCAGGACCATTTCGGCAAAACACCGGGCATTGTGGTCACGAAAGACGGCCATGCCGAAGGGCTGCCGTCGCATCTGCAGGTCATCGAAGCCTCTCACCCCGTGCCCGATGCCCGCAGCCTGAAGGGCGGCCAGGCCCTGCGCGCGGCGGTTCAGGCCATGGAGCCCGGCACGCATCTGTTGCTGCTGGTCTCGGGCGGCGCGTCTTCGCTGGCCGAGGATCTTGTGCCGGGGGCCACCCTCGAAGATCTGGCGCGGCTGAACGCGCAGCTGCTGTCCGAGGGGCTGGACATCACCGCCATGAACGCCCGCCGGCGCGAGATGTCGCGGATCAAGGGCGGCGGTCTGCTGGCCGGTTTCGGCGGAGCACGCGCGACGGTCCTGGCCATCTCGGACGTGCCGGGGGACGATATCGGCGTCATCGGATCGGGCATCGGCGCCCTGCCCGAAGCCCCTCAATTCGAATCGAGTGTCGAGATCATTGCCTCGAACGCCCATGCGCGCCGCGCCGCAGCCAACGCAGCACGTGCCGCCGGTCTGGACGTTCTGGCTGAGGAAGAGGCCCTGCACGACGACTATCTGTCCGTCGCCGCAGATATCGCCGCGCGGCTGCGTCAGATGCCGCCGGGCGCGATGATCTTCGGCGGAGAGCCGACCGTTGTCCTGCCCGAAAACCCGGGCCGAGGCGGACGCAACCAGGCGCTGGCCCTGGCGCTGGCGCGCGAGATTCAGGGATGCGAGGGGCTGTGTGTCGTGGTCGGCGGAACCGACGGCACCGACGGGCCGACAAATGCGGCCGGCGGTGTCGTGACCGGCGCGACATGGGCCGATGGGGCAGATAAGGCCTTGCGCGATGCCGATGCGGGGTCGTTCCTTGACCGGGCCGGCGCTCTGCTGGTGACCGGCCCCACGGGAACCAATGTCATGGATCTGCTTGTCGCAACGAAGGAATGAATTGACGCTTTTACTCTCACACCGTCCGCCGATGCGCCGGAGACTGGGCGCATGACGCAGGCGAAGAACTCACTGTCCGAGATCGAAGAGTTTCCGGACCACGGCATCATCCTGTCGGATGGCTGCCGCCTGTCGGCGCGGATCTGGCGACCTGTCGATGCAGCGCAGCACCCGGTGCCCGCCATCCTGGAATACCTGCCTTATCGCAAGCGCGACGGCACGACGGCGCGCGATGCCCTGACCCATCCCTGGTTTGCCAAACGGGGTTACGCCTGCATCCGCGTCGACATGCGTGGCAACGGCGACAGCCAGGGACTGATGGAGGATGAATACACCCAGCAGGAACTGGATGACGCCGTCGAGGTGATCGAATGGCTGGCCCGACAGCCCTGGTGCAGCGGCGCGGTCGGGATGATGGGGATCAGCTGGGGCGGCTTCAACGCGCTGCAGGTGGCGGCGCTGCAACCCGCGCCGTTGAAGGCCATCATCACCCTGTGTTCAACCGCCGACCGCTATGCCGATGACATCCACTACAAGGGCGGCTGCCTGCTGAACGAGAACCTGGGCTGGGGGGCGACCATGTGGTCGTATTCGTCCCGCCCGCCCGACCCGGCGCTGCGTGACGACTGGCGCGAGATGTGGCTGCAGCGGTTGCAGGCCGAACCGTTCCTGCCCTCGGTCTGGCTGCGGCACCAGACCCGCGATGCCTATTGGCGGCATGGGTCTGTTTGCGAAGACCCCGGCGCGATCCGAGCCGCGACGCTGGCGGTGGGCGGCTGGGGTGATGCCTACAAGAACACCGTGCCCTGGCTGGTCGAGAACCTGACCGCGCCCGTCAAGGGCATCGTCGGCCCTTGGGTGCACAAATATCCGCATTTTGCCGTCCCCGAACCACGCATCGGCTTCCTGCAAGAGGCGCTGAGCTGGTGGGACCGGTGGCTGAAGGGCGTGGAGACCGGCGTCGAACAGGACCCGGCCTATCGCGCCTATCTGATGGATGGCGTGCGCCCTGCGCGCTGGTATGCCGAGCGCCCCGGCCATTGGATCACCGAGGATACTCGCGCGACGTCCCACCTGCCGACCGTCTCGCTTCCCCTTTCTGACACTGGGCTGGGTGTGGACGGGCCGCTGGACGCCCGGGTGCGCTCGCCCCACCACTGCGGCATGGATGGTGGCGAATACTGCGCCATCTGGCTGGGTCCGGACATGCCCGGCGACCAGCGGGCCGATGACGCACTGTCCGCCTGTTTTGACACGACCCCTCTGACCGCAGATCTGGACATTGTCGGTGCCCCGCGCCTGCGCTTGAAGGTGAGTGTCGACAAACCACAAGCCCAGATTGCCGTTCGGCTGAACAATATTCACCCCGACGGAGCTGCGACTCGGATTACCTATGGTGTATTGAACCTGACCCATAGGGAGGGACATTCGTCCCCCAAAACGTTGATACCCGGACGGGTTTACGACATCGAGGTTGTGCTGGACCACATCGCCTACCGGGTTCCAAAGGGCCACCGCCTGCGCGTTGCCGTCTCAAGCGCCTATTGGCCGCTGATCTGGCCTTCGCCGGAAACAGCGGAGCTCCACCTGACAGGCGGCACGTTCACGATCCCCCTGCGCGACTGGTCGGATCGGGATGAATGGCAATTTGCCCCGCCCGATGCGGACTCTCCTTGGCAAGTGACCCAATTGCGAGAGGCGACCCATGCGCGGCGCGTTGAAACAGACATGACGACCGGCATCATCGATCTGGTCATCGAAGATGATTTCGGCCTGGTCGAGGACGCGGATCATGGTCTGGTCAGCGGCGGAACCGCTTTTGAACAGTGGTCAATCCAACCGGACGATCCGCTAAGCGCGCGCGGCCGCTGCGAATGGGTACAAGAAACCGGGCGCGACGGCATCCAACTGCGAACCGAGGCCAATTGCGAGATGTGGTCGGACCGATCCAACTTTCATCTGCGCGCGACGCTTGATGCCTTTGAAAACGATGTGAAGATTTTTTCCAAAACCGTGGAGGACACCATACCTCGTGATCAGATGTGATTTTGCTGGTGGCAAGTCCCCGAGATTTGACCTTGCCCGCCGCGACGAAATGCGCCAACGTTGACTCATGCGTCAATAAAAAGCCCGTAAAACGGGCACACAAAACACTCAACTGGGAGATATCCGAATGAACGAACAACTCACTCACATGGCCAGCCAGGTGACCGCCGGGAAGCTGACCCGACGTGAATTCATGGGGAAGGCAGCCGCACTGGGTGTATCGGCCGCCATGGCCAGCACCGTCTTCGCCGACGCGGCCCGCGCAGCCGGCGCCAAGAAAGGTGGCGATCTGAAACTGGGCCTGCAGGGCGGTGAATCCACAAACTCGCTGGACCCGGCCACCTATGCCAGCTCGGTTCCATTCCAGAACGGCAAGCAGTTCGGTGACCAACTGGTCGAAGTCGCCCCCGACGGCACGATCGAGCCGCGCCTTGCCGAAAGCGTTGAAGGCAGCGCCGATGCCAAGGTTTGGACGTTCAAACTGCGTCAAGGGGTGGAGTTCCACAACGGCAAGACCATGACCAGCGAAGACGTGCTGAAAACGATGCAGCGCCACTCGAACGAAGATTCGAAGTCGGGCGCGCTGGGCATCATGAAGGGCATCGAGTCGATGAAGGCCGATGGCGAGTATTTTCAGGTCACCCTGAACGAGCCGAACGCCGATCTGCCTTACCTGATGGCCGACTACCACCTGATCATCCAGCCGGACGGCGGAATGGACAACCCGGGCGCCGGTATCGGCACCGGTCCGTACAAGCTGGAAGCGGACGAGCCCGGTGTGCGCCACCTGTTCTCCAAATTCGAAAACCACTGGAACCCGGATTTCGGCAACTTTGACAGCGTCGAAGTTGTGGTCATCAACGATGCCACGGCCCGGACGGCCGCGCTGCAGTCGGGTCAGGTCCACGCGATCAACCGGGTTGAGCCCAAGGTTGCCGACCTCTTGGGTCGTGCTCCCAACCTGACCGTACACTCCACGGCAGGACGCGGCCACTACGTGTTCATCATGCATTGTGACACGGCGCCGTTCGACGGCAACGAACTGCGGACCGCTCTGAAATACGCGATCAACCGCGAAGAGCTGGTCGAGAAGGTACTGCGCGGCTATGGCTCGGTCGGGAACGACATGCCGATCAACGCAGCATACCCGCTGTTCGATGAGACGATCCCGCAGCGTGAGTTCAGCGTCGAAAAAGCCGCGGAACACTACAAGAAGTCCGGCCATGACGGGTCGCCCATCATTCTGCGTGTGGCCGACGGAGCCTTCCCTGGCGCCGTGGATGCCGCAGCCCTGTTCCAGCAGACTGCCCAGCAGGCCGGCATCCCGCTTGAGATCAAGCGCGAGCCGAATGATGGCTACTGGTCCGAAGTCTGGAACGTACAGCCGTTCTGCGCGTCCTACTGGGGTGGCCGTCCGGTGCAGGACCAGATGTACGCAACGGCCTACCTGTCCACCGCCGACTGGAACGACACCCGGTTCAAGGTCAAAGAGTTCGACGACCTGCTGTTTGCCGCGCGTGCCGAGCTGGATCCGGCAAAGCGCAAGGCAATCTACAGCCAGATGGGTATGATGGTCCGTGATCAAGGCGGCCTGATCTGCCCGATGTTCAACGACTTTGTTGAGGGCATCAGCAACCAGCTGGATGGCTGGGAGACTGATCCGACCCAAGAGATGATGAACGGCAACATGTCTCGCAAGATGTGGTTCGTCTAACTCGGATAGACAGGTATGCATCCTATCATCAAACTGGTTTCCCAGCGCCTGGCGCTGGGATTCCTCTTGCTGTTCGGCGCTTCGGCCCTGATTTTCGGGTTGACCGAGGCCCTACCCGGAGACGCCGCGCAAGCCGTCCTGGGGCAGTCCGCCACCCCTGAATCCCTTGCCAACCTCCGTGAGGAGATGGGGCTGAACCGTCCCGCCTTGACCCGGTATTTCGAATGGCTCGGCGGAATTGTCCAAGGAGACATGGGCACGTCCCTGACCAACAAGCTGGACATCGCCGAGTCGGTCAGCAACCGATTGGGCAATACGTTGTTTCTTGCCTTCTGGGCGGCCATCGTCTCGGTCCCCCTTGCAATTTTTCTTGGCCTCGTCGCGGTACGCTACCGCAACCGCTGGCCCGACAAGCTGATCTCTGCCGTTACCCTGACGACAATCTCGATCCCGGAATTCCTGATCGGCTACGTCCTCGTCTATTTCATCGCGGTCAAGCTGGGCATGTTCTCGCCGCTGGCGATGATCAATGACAGCATGTCCATTTGGCAAAAGCTGAACTCGATCGCGCTGCCCGTCATCGTGCTGACCATGGTGGTTCTGGCGCATATGATGCGCATGACTCGCGCCGCGATTTTGAACGTGATGCAGTCGGCCTATGTCGAAACGGCCGAACTGAAGGGCCTGAGCAACTTCAAGGTCATCTGGCGCCATGCCTTCCCGAACGCCATCGCCCCCATCGTCAACGTGGTGATGCTGAACCTGGCCTATCTGGTCGTGGGTGTCGTCGTGGTCGAGGTCGTGTTCGTCTATCCCGGCATGGGACAGTACCTGGTGGACCACGTGACCAAACGCGACGTGCCGGTGGTTCTGGCCTGCGGCGTCATCTTCGCCGCCATCTATATCGGGCTGAACATGGTTGCCGACATCGTCGCGATCCTGGCCAACCCAAGGCTGAGGCACCCGAAATGAAGAACATCCCAATCTCTGCAATGATCGGGCTGGCCTTCACCGCCCTGTATTTCATCATCGCCGTCTTTGCACCCTTCCTGGCGCCCTACGGCATGGCCGAGGTTGTGGGCGACGTGTGGGAGCCCTCAAGTTCGCAATTCTGGCTGGGCACCGACAATATCGGCCGCGATCTTCTCAGCCGCATGATCTATGGAGGGCGCACGACGATCTTCATCGCCACCGCCGCCACCATCCTCAGCTTCGTCACCGGTTCGATCCTGGGCTTTCTGGCCGCCGTGCTGGGGGGCTGGGCCGATCAGGTGATGTCTCGGACCGTGGACCTGATCATGTCGATCCCGTCGCTGATCACCGCACTGGTGGTTCTGGCGATGGTGCCGGTCACCATCCCGGTTCTGATCGTGGTCATGGGCCTGCTGGACGCCACCCGCGTCTATCGACTGGCCCGTGCCGTGGCCGTTGACATCGAAGTCATGGACTATGTCGAGGCCGCCAAGCTGCGCGGTGAGGGCCGCGGCTGGATCATCTTCCGCGAGATCCTGCCCAACGCGCTGTCACCGCTGGTGGCCGAACTGGGCCTGCGCTTCATCTTCATGGTCCTGTTCGTCTCGACCCTGTCATTCCTGGGCCTGGGCGTTCAGCCCCCGCTGGCCGATTGGGGCGGCATCGTGAAAGAAAACAAGGACGGCATCGTCTATGGCATCGGCGCGGCGCTGTATCCGGCAGTGGCCATCGCCACATTGGCCATCTCGGTCAACCTGGTGGCCGACTGGATCCTGAACCGCACCACATCGCTGAAAGGAGGCCGGGGATGAGCGATACCCTTCTCAAGGTCCGCGACCTCAAGATCGGCGCAACCGTATATCCGCCGGGCGAAAAGCCCCGTGACATCGAAATCGTGCACGGGGTCAGCTTTGACCTCGAGCGCGGCAAGGTGCTGGGTCTGATCGGGGAATCCGGTGCCGGGAAGTCGACCATCGGGCTGGCCTCGATGGCCTATGGCCGGGGCGGCGTGAAGATCACCGGCGGCGAGGTCTGGGTGAACGGGCGCGACATCCTCAAGACGTCGCTGTCGGATATCCGCAAACTGCGCGGCGGCGAGGTGACCTATGTGTCGCAATCGGCGGCAGCGTCCTTCAATCCCGCAAAGAAGATCATGGATCAGGTGGTCGAAGCCGCGGTCGAGCAGAAGAAGTTCAGCCGCAAAGAGGCCGAGGCCCGTGCGCGTGGACTGTTCGCCAAGCTGGGCCTTCCCGACCCGGACAATATCGGCAACCGCTATCCGCACCAAGTCTCGGGCGGGCAGTTGCAGCGTTGCATGACGGCGCTGGCGCTGTGTCCCGAACCGGATCTGGTGGTGTTCGACGAACCCACGACCGCGCTGGACGTGACCACGCAGATCGACGTCCTGATGGCCATCAAGGAAGCAATCCGCGACACCGGTGTGGCCGCGCTGTACATCACCCACGATCTGGCGGTGGTGGCGCAGGTCAGCGATGACATCATGGTGCTGCGCATGGGCGACACGGTCGAATACGGCACCACCGACCAGATCATCAACAACCCGCAGGAAGAGTACACGCAGGCGCTGGTTTCGGTCCGTTCGATCGAACACGAGGAAAAGCAGCCTACGCCCGAACCCGTGCTGCAGGTCGATGGCATCACGGCCCGTTACAAGGGGTTGAACTTCGACGTGCTGCACAACGTCAATGTCGAGCTTCATCCGGGGCAGACGCTGGCGGTCGTGGGGGAATCGGGATCGGGTAAATCCACGCTGGCACGGGTGATCACCGGCCTGCTACCCCCGCGCGACGGCGAGATCACCTTTGCCGGGCGCAAGCTCAGCCCTGATCTGGCCGGACGCTCGCGCGAGGACCTGCGCGAGTTGCAGATGATCTATCAGATGGCCGATGTTGCGATGAACCCGCGCCAGACCGTGGGAACCATCATCGGCCGGCCGCTCGAGTTCTATTTCAACATGCGCGGTGCCGAGAAGCGCAAGCGCATCATCGAACTGTTGGACGAGATCGAACTGGGCGAAGGTTTCATCGACCGGTATCCGGCCGAGCTGTCGGGTGGTCAGAAGCAGCGCGTGTGCATTGCCCGCGCGCTGGCGGCCAAGCCCAAGATGATCATCTGTGACGAGGTTACCTCGGCGCTGGATCCGCTGGTGGCGGACGGCATTCTCAAGCTGTTGCTGGACCTGCAGAAGATCGAGGACGTGGCCTATCTGTTCATCACCCATGACCTGGCGACGGTACGCGCGATCAGCGACAGCATAGCCGTGATGTATCAGGGGCGCGTGGTGCGCTATGGATCCAAATCGCAGGTGCTGAGCCCGCCATTCGACGATTATACCGATCTGCTGCTCAGCTCGGTGCCGGAAATGCATCTGGGCTGGCTGGAAGAGGTCGTGGCCCACCGCAAGATGGAGAGCGCCGGCAACTGATGCCGCAGGCTGTGAACGCCGGAAAAACACTCTGAAATCCCGACACTTTGTTTGTATCGAAGTGTCGGGATTTGCTCATTCCGGGCGCGGACGGGCAGCATTGGCTGACCGAATCTCCTAGGGTGAGGCAAACAAGCCATCCAACACGAGGGCCATGCGATGGACCGCAAGCTTCTGCTCATCATTCTCGACGGGGTTCCCTGGCGCAATTTCCGCCGGCTTTTCGGTAACCTCGAAGGCTGGGTCGACAGCGGCGAGGCGCGGGTTTGGAAACACCGCTCTGTGCTGCCGTCGATTTCGGCAAGCTGCTATGCCTCGATCCACACGGGCGTGACACCGCAGGAGCATGGGTGCACCGGAAACGGCAACGTGTTCCGGCTG
The DNA here is from genome assembly GCF_059613485.1 of Ruegeria sp. CRTD044. Taxonomy (NCBI): domain Bacteria; kingdom Pseudomonadati; phylum Pseudomonadota; class Alphaproteobacteria; order Rhodobacterales; family Roseobacteraceae; genus Ruegeria; species Ruegeria sp. CRTD044. The sequence goes on from NZ_JBXWSP010000016.1 coordinate 251,027, forward strand.
GACCACAAGGACATCTTCAGCCAGGTGCGCGAGGCCGGCGGCGTGACCGGGGCCGTCACCCACAGCTTCTGGTCGCAGTTCTTCAACCGCCACCCGTTCGACTATGTGCGCGATGTGGAATATGACGAACCGGACAGCCCCACCATCAACCACGGCCGTTTCCACTCGATGACGGGCTATGGCAAGGCCAATCAGATGACGCCGTCCGATGTCGACCTGTTCGCGACCCTGACCAACCTGTGCCTGCGCTTCGGGCTGGATTACGGCATTCTGCACACCTGTACGCTCGACAGCATGGGGCACCGATTCCACCACGACTGTGAAGAGATGGATCACGCCTGTTTCGTCATGGACGAGATGCTGGCCCCTTTCATCCCCCGCTGGCGGCAGTTGGGATACGAGGTGATCGTGACCGCCGATCACGGCCAGGACGAGCGCGGCCACCACGGCGGGCGCAGCGCGATGCAGCAGGAAACGGCGCTGTACTACTTCGGCGATGCCGAGGGCCCCGATGCGGAAACGGTCATTGACCAGCTGCAGTTGGCGCCCACGATCCTGACCCGCATGGGCGCTCCGGTGGCCGAGACGATGAAGGCCAGGCCTTTCCTGCGCTGAGCGCGGTCAGTCGTAATTCCACAACCCCTGCCCCAGCGCCTCGACCGCGATCGAGATCCGCTCGAAACTGTCGGCGGCGCGGGTCACGGAATGGCGGGCGCGCAGGTAGCCATGCACAAGGCCGGCCTCGTTGATCCAATGCGCCTGCCCGCCGGCGGCGGTGATTTTGGCGCAGTACGCGGCTCCGTCATCACGCAGGGGATCGCAGTCGGCGGTCACCACCACCGTCGGCGGCAGCCCGGAAAAGTCGGTATCGTGCAGGGGGGCGAATGTTGGGTCATGTTCCGGGACGGCGCCGCCACACCGGACTTTTTCATAGAACTGGACCTCGTCGCGCGTCAGCATCGGGGCGTGGGCGTGTTCGATATACGATCCCTGGTTCGGGTCGCCACCCAAACCGGGATAGATCAGAACCTGTCCCAGGATGTTCCCGATGCGCCCGCGCGCGTGATGGGCGACGGCTGCGGCCAGGTTTCCGCCCGCGCTGTCCCCGGCCAGAACCAGCGGATCGCCGAATTCGGCTTGCACCCAGTTCACCGCGGTCCAGCAATCCTGGAACTGCGCCGGATGCACATGTTCAGGACACAGCCGGTAGTCGACCGCGACCACCCGATAGCCGGTTTGGGCGCATAGTTCGGCGCAGACGTCATCGTGGCTGTCCAGCCCGCCGACGACCAAACCGCCGCCATGCATGTAGACGACGGTTCGGGTGGGATCTCCGCAGGAATAGACGCGCACCCCGACCCCATCGGCCGAGGTGTCCCGCGTTTCGACGCCCGGTGGACGCGGCTGCCGAAACGCGCGGCACATGTCGTCGTAGACGCGGCGCTGGTCCTCGATGGACCGATCCACCGCGTCTTCGGGATAGCTTTCGGCGGTGCGCCGTATGAACGCCCAGGTTTCCTCGTCGATCAGACGTTCATAGTCCATTGCCCCTCCGGATCAGTCGGCCCATTCCCACGGCCGGGTGAAGTTGCCCAGCACTTGGTTCACATCGTCCTCGGATGCGCCGTTCGCGTCAAGCTGCGCGACAAGGCCGCGCTTTTTGTCGTCGATGACCGACACGACCCGCGCCGCAACGCCGGCGGTTTCCAACGCCTGGTTGTAGACCCGCGTGATCGCCTGTTTGCGCAGCTCAGGCTTGAAGACCTTGCCCACCGCGGTTTTCGGCAGTTCGGGCAGGATCGTCATGTGCTTGGGATGCGCGGCGCGTTCATGCACGTGAATCTTGCAGTATTCCAGCAGTTCTTCCTCTGTCACACTTGCACCGTCGACCAGTTCGACAAAGGCACAGGGAACCTCGCCCGCATGGGCGTCGGGCTGGCCGATGGCGCCGGCAAAGGCCACGGCGTCATGGCCCAGCAGGGCCTCTTCGATCTCGGCCGGGTCGATGTTGTGACCGCCGCGAATGATCAGGTCCTTGGCGCGGCCGGTGATCCACAGATACCCGTCCGCATCGAACCGCCCCAGGTCGCCGGTGCGCAGGTACTTGTCGAAATAGTAGAGATCGACGTTCTTGTCTTCCTCGGTATAGGTGTTCCCGGCATAGACACCCGGGTTCGACACGCAGATCTCGCCCACTTCGTCCACCGCGCATTCCTTGGGGCCGTCGGGGCTGTCGCGCAGGATCTTGACGTCAGTGTACGGGAACGGAATCCCGATCGAGCCAATTTTCTTCTCGCCATCCACCGGGTTGCAGGACACCAGGCAGGTGGCCTCGGTCAGGCCATAGCCTTCGACGATGGTCACACCGGTCGCTTTCTCGAACCGGCGGAACAGTTCGACCGGCAGCGGGGCCGAGCCCGAGAAGGCCGTCTTGACGGTCGAGATGTCGGCATCCACTGGGCGCTGCATCTTGGCCGAGATTGCCGTGGGCACGGTGATGATGAACGAAACCTTCCAGCGCTCGATCAATTTCCAGAAGTTGTCGAACACGCCGTCGCCGCGATACCCGGCTGGGGTCGGGAACACCACATGTGCACCCGACGACACCGCCGCCATCACGATCACATGACAGGCAAAGACGTGGAACATCGGCAGCGGGCACATGATCGTGTCCTCTTCCGAGAACAGCAGCGTGTGGCCCAGCCACCCATTGTAGATCATGCCGGAATATTTGTGCTGCGCGACCTTCGGCATACCCGTGGTGCCGCCGGTGTGGAAATAGCAGGCGACCCGGTCCTCTTTGCTGTCCTCAAAGGTCAGCGTGGTGGGTTGCTTGGCCAGTTCCTTGTTGAAATCCAGGTAGTCGGCGTGGGCCAGATGCTCTTTGTCGGCCATCTTGGGCCGGACCAACGGCACGATCCATGACTTCGGCGGGGTCAGATACCGATTCAGGTCAATCTCCAGCACGGTGTTGACACCCGGCGCGTGGCGCACGGCCTCGGCGACCTTTTGCGCGACGTCCGTTTTCGGGAATGGCTTCAGCGTGACCACGACCTTGGCCTTGGTCTCACGCAGGATCGACGCGATCTGCTCGGGCTCGAGCAGCGGGTTGATCGGGTTCACGATCCCGGCCACCGCGCCGCCCATCATGGTGACCAGCGTCTCGTTGCAGTTGGGCAGCACATAGGCCACCACGTCGTTTTCCTTGACACCCAAAGAGCGGAACAGGTTGGCCGCCTGGTTCGTCTTGGCCAGCAGTTGCGACCATGTCAGGGTTTCGGCCTTGTCCTTGGGGCCGGACAGGATCTGGAAACTGATCGCGTTGCGATCCGGGAACTTGGTGGCCGTCCGCGAGAGCAGTTGATGGAACGTGACGGGGACATCGCGGTCCTCCCACGGCATTTCCTGCTCCATTCTCAGTTTGTCTTCCTTGCCCACAAAGGCCATGTGGTTCCTCCCCTTTTTTACCCTGCATTTTTGCAGGCTGTCTTGCGTCCAAGATGTAAGCAAAAGCAGCCCTACGCAAGCGAGGGCTTACCCTCGGGCAAGGGGAAAAAGTAGAATGACGCTACGGCGGTTCGCGAAATGCCCGCGCGTCACTTCATTCGGCGGCCACGCCATCGGTGAACTGCAGGCGCGCCAGACGTGCATAGAGCCCGCCTTGCGCCACCAGATCGTCATGGGTGCCCTGCGCCACGATCCGGCCGTTCTCCATCACCACGATCCGATCGGCCTTTTTCACGGTGGCCAGACGGTGCGCAACGATCAGGGTGGTGCGCCCGGCGCGCATTTGGTCAACGGCGGCCTGAACGGCGCGCTCGCTTTCGGCGTCCAACGCCGAGGTCGCCTCGTCCAGCAGCAGAACCGGAGCGTCGCGCAAAATCGCCCGCGCGATGGCGATGCGTTGTTTCTGACCGCCCGACAGCATCACGCCGCGTTCGCCGACGAAACTGTCATAGCCTTCGGGCAGGGCCGAGATGAAGTCATGCGCCGCGGCGGCACGGGCTGCGGCCTCGACCTCGGCATCCGAGGCGTCCAGCCGTCCGAACCGGATGTTTTCGCGCGCCGAGGCCGCAAAGATCACCGGGTCCTGCGGCACCAGCGCCATGTGCTGCCGGAAATCCGCCCGGCGCATGTCGCGCAAGTCGATCCCGTCCAGGCTGACCTGACCGGCCTCGGGGTCGTAGAACCGCTGGATCAACTGGATCACGGTCGTCTTGCCCGCGCCCGAAGGTCCAACGAAGGCCACGGTCTCGCCCGGGTTCACCGTCAGCGACAGGTCGTCCAGTGCCAGAACGTCGGGCCGGGCCGGGTAGCGGAAGGTCACGTTGTCAAAGGTGATCTGTCCCTTGACCGGCTGCGGCAGCGCCTTGGGCTGTGCCGGGTCGTTGACCGTATCCTCGGCGTTCAGCAACTCGACCAGCCGTTCGGTTGCGCCTGCGGCACGCTGCAGCTCGCTCCAGATTTCGGAAAGCGCGGCCACGGACCCGGCCATGATGATCGAATAGATCACGAACTGGATCAGCACGCCTTCGGTCATCACGCCGTTGCGCACATCGTTCGCCCCCATCCACAAAACGCCGACGATCCCCGAGAACACCAGGAAGATCACGATCACGGTCAGAACCGCCCGCGTCTGGATACGGCGCAGGGACACATGGTACGAGGTCTCGGTCATGTCGCCAAACTGGCGGCGGCTGGCGTCCTCATGTGTGAACGCCTGTACGGTCTGAACGGCGCCCAGCGCCTCGCCTGCATTGCCCGACGAGGCGGCGATCCAGTCCTGATTTTCGCGGCTGATGACCCTCAGCCGGCGCCCGAGAACCAGGATCGGCACCACCACCACCGGGATCAGCAGCAGAACCAGCCCGGTCAGCTTGGCCGAGGTCAGCAACATCAGCACAAGCCCGCCGATGAACATCAGGAAATTCCGCAATGCGATCGACACCGACGACCCCAGAACGGATTGGATCAGCGTGGTGTCCGTGGTGATACGGCTCAGGACCTCACCGGTCATGATGCGTTCGTAGAAGGCAGGGCTCATGCCGATGACGCGGTCAAAGACGGCCTTGCGGATGTCAGCCACCACACGTTCACCCAACCGGGTCACCAGCATGTACCGGATACCCGTTCCTACCGCCAGAACCGCTGCGATGCCCAGCGCCGCCAGGAAATACCAATCGAGCAGCTCACCGTCTTCGATGCGGAAGTTGTCGACCACGCGCCGTACGGCCAAAGGCAACGTCAGCGTCATGCTGGCCGTCAGAACCAACGCCAGCGTCGCCCCAAGCATCAGCAGCCGGTAAGGCTTCATGAAAGGCCACAAAGAGGCCAGCACGCTCAGCTTCCGGGATCCAGGTCGATCTTCATGAGCACCGGGCGCTTGCACGTTTGCTTGGTTGGCGGAGCGTGTTCTTGCCATGCCTGACCCTTTTTACCTTCTGGGACTCGCGATACGGCTTCTTGGCGGTGCAGGCGCGCCGGGTCAAGGAGACTGCGCGCAATAGCACCCCGACAAGGGCTTTTTGACGCAACTTATTCCGGAGAGTTTGGAGCGGGTAGACGGAATCGAACCGACATAGCCTGCTTGGAAGGCAGGGGCTTTACCATTAAGCTATACCCGCTTGGTGAAGGGCTGAGTAGTCCATGCCCGGGCCGCCGTCAAGAACCGAAATCCTCCTGCGCATCGCTTTTGCGGCTGTCTGCGTGCGGTCACCCGGGACGGGCTGCGCGGCCAACCGCCAATCGCTCTGAATTGCACTTGTTTTGGGGCCGCGCACTGGCGCAGCATACGATTGCAGTGCTTGCCGTTCGCGAGAACCTGCCTAGCGTGTGTACCGCCCCAAACGGTTAATGGGGTTGTTAAGTACCTGTAACAATCAGTTCCTAAATCCGTTTCACAAATTCATTCCGACAGCGAGGAATCATCCAATGAAAGACGTTGATCCAGCCACCCTTTCCGCCGACGACTGGGACGAACTGCATTTCCCCCGCCCCGACGAAAACGACTTTGACCGCGTCGTCGAAAGCGCCCTGTCGCGACGCGGCTTTCTGGGCGGAGTGTTGGCCTTCGGGTCAGGCGCTGCGGCCATGGGCAGCGGTCTTCTGGGGTCGACCTCAGCCCACGCGCAGACCGCCTCTCGTTTTGCCTTCACTCCGATTGCGGCCCAGACCGATGGTACCGTGCATGTCCCCGAGGGGTATGAATGGAAGGTCCTCATGCGCTGGGGCGATCCGCTGTTCTCCGAGGCTGAGGGGTATGACATCACCGATGGTGGACCGGTTGAAAACTCTGACAAGATTTTTGGCGAAAACACTGATGGTATGGAGACCTTCTCGTTCCAAGGGCACCAGTTGATCGCCATCAATCACGAGTATCCCAACCGCAAAATCAACCTGCCCGCGGCGCAGGAAGGTGTACCCGCAAACGCGGATGACGTTCGAAAGTTGCAGAACCTGCAGGGTGTGACGGTGATGGAAATCGCCGAAACCCCGGATGGCTGGACCGTGGTCAAGGACAGCCCTTTCAATCGCCGCATTCACCACAACACGCCCATGAAGATCGTGGGGCCAGCAGCTGGCCACGACCTGCTGAAGACCGAGGCCGATCCGACCGGCACGACGTCGCTGGGCACCATGAACAATTGTGGGTCGGGCAAGACACCTTGGGGCACCTACCTGACCTGCGAAGAGAACTTCAACGGCTACTTCGGCTCCAGCAACGAAAGCGCGACTTATACTCCCAAGGTCGCGGATGGCTTCAAGCGATACGGCATCAAGGCCGAGAGCTGGAACGGATACGAGCTGTTCGATCCACGGTTTGACACTTCGAAGAACCCCAACGAACCACATCGCGTCGGCTGGGTGGTCGAAATCGACCCGACCGATCCCAACAGCACCCCGGTCAAGCATACCGGACTTGGGCGGTTCAAACATGAAAACGCCGCGGTCGAGCTGGCCAAGGATGGTCGCATTGTCGTCTATATGGGCGATGATGAGCGGGGCGAATACCTGTACAAATTCGTCTCGAACGGAGTCTACACCCCCGGCGGGGATACCGAAGGTCTGCTGGATGACGGCACGCTGTATGTGGCCAAATTCAACGACGATATGTCCGGTGAATGGGTGCCGCTGACGCCGGAAACGACTGGCATGGACGAGGCCGAGATTCTGATCTTTGCCCGCATCGCTGCGTCTGAGGCCGGTGGAACCACGATGGACCGACCGGAATGGGTTGCAACCAGCCCGGTTCTTGCCGAGGCCTATTGCTGCCTGACCAACAACAAGAACCGTGGCGTCAAACCCAATGCGGGTGGCGATGATACTTCGGTCAATGGTCCCAACCCTCGGGAAGCCAACAAATACGGGCAGATTGTTCGCTGGCGACCAGCCAACCAGGATCATGCAGAAACCGCGTTTCAGTGGGATCTGTACGTCATGGCCGGCAACCCGACAGTGCATTCCGATGCGTATGCCGGGTCCGAGAACGTAAACGAAGGCAACCTGTTCAACTCGCCCGACGGGATGATGATCGACAGCACCGGCGTGGTCTGGATCCAGACCGACGGGAACGACGACAACGAAGGCGATTTTGCAGGCCATGGCAACAACCAGATGCTGGCCGGCGACCCAATCACGGGTGAAATCGTTCGCTTCATGACCGGCCCGAACGGCTGCGAGGTGACCGGCCTGACATGGTCGGCCGACCGCCGGACCATGTTCGTAGGCATCCAGCACCCCGGTGGATCCTGGCCAGATGGGGGCGCGCCGCGTTCCTCGATCATCGCGATCAAACGCAAGGACAACGGACTGGTCGGCTGAACCGTCTTACCTCAGCGATCACCCCCGGCGAAGCGTCGGGGGTGGCAGCGCTATTCAGAGATCTTGGCCGGGCATCGCCAAAGGCCCACCATCGGCCGCAAGGTGACGCTCGGGCAGCCAAGGGTTCAGTTCCAGCGCCTCTGCCAGAGCAATGCGGGCTTCTTCCATTCTCTGCAGACCCATGAGGGTCAGCGCCCGACCGCTCATCGCTGCGATATGGTTGGGCGACAGTTTCAGTGCGCGGTCCAGATCGGTCAGGGCCGATTCAAAATCCTGACGCAGGAAATTCACGAATGCGCGCTGGTTGTAGCCCTCGGCATACTCGGGGCAGTACGCAATCAAACGGTCGAAATCCTGCAGCGCCCCCAACAGATCCCAAGCATTTCGTCTGGACATGCCCTGATCCAATACGGTCTGCGCGGCCTCGTCAGGTGCGTCGGCCCACAACTCCCACATCTGGTTCGAGATCTCGCGGGCGGCCATCTCGGTCTCGGCCTGCTGGATCTGACCGATAAGTTCACCCAGCCGGGCGGCGTGATCGGGTGCAGGCGGACAGGTCTCAGCAAGCGCCGGAATCGCAACGCCTGCGCTCAGAACTGTGGAAAGAAGTAGGTGTCTCATACTTCAATGGTGACGCGGATCGCCCTTTCGTCAACCCGCGCCATCGATGGCATCGGCCAGCCCAGTCTCTTTCACCGCCTCCATCGCCACAAAGGTCGAAGTGCTGGCCACATGCGGCAGCGACGAGATCTTTTCTGCCAGAACCGCGCGATATTCCGTCATCGACCCCGTCCGCACCTTCAGCAGATAGTCGAAATTCGACGCGATCATATGCGCTTGTTCGATCTCGGGCACCTTGCGCACGGCCGCGTTGAATTCAGCCAGCGCCTTTTCCCGCGTGTCGGTCAAGCGCACCTCGACAAAGGCCACATGGTCCAGACCCAGGCGGATCGGGTCCAGCATGGCACGGTAGCCGGTGATGATCCCATCAGACTCGAGCCGTTTCAGCCGCGCCTGTGTCGGCGATTTCGACAGCCCGATCCGCCGGGCCAGATCCGCGACCGAGATCCGCCCGCCCTCGGCCACGATGGACAGAATCGCGCGGTCGAAGCGGTCCAAACCCGGAAAGTCTTTTCGCATGGCATTTGATCCAAAATTCAGGACATTGGGTGCCCGATACTTCATTTTCGGTCCGTTGTCCCGCAAAATCGCAAGTATACTGCGTGAAAGACCGGAGGACACATGACTCACAGCCTGCGCCACACCATCGACTCCATGACCTACGCGGACCAGACCGCGTTGCTGAAATCCCTGACCGATCAGGCCGCCCTGACCCAAGCCGACCGCACCGCCATCTGCTCGGCCGCGGCGCAGTTGGTACGCGACATCCGGTCCAGCACATCGCCGGGGCTGATGGAAGTGTTTCTGGCGGAATACGGCCTGTCGACCGATGAAGGCATCGCCCTGATGTGTCTGGCGGAGGCACTGTTGCGCGTTCCCGACGCCGACACAATCGACGCGCTGATCGAGGACAAGATCGCGCCCTCGGACTGGGGCAAACACCTGGGCCACTCCTCGTCGTCGCTGGTCAACGCCTCGACCTGGGCGCTGATGCTGACGGGCAAGGTGCTGGACGAGGGAAAAGCCTCGCCGGTCAGCGCCCTGCGCGGCGCCATCAAGCGGCTGGGCGAGCCGGTGATCCGCACCGCCGTCGGGCGCGCGATGAAGGAAATGGGCCGGCAGTTCGTTCTCGGTGAGACCATCCAGTCCGCCATGAAACGCGCCGCCGGGATGGAAGCGAAAGGCTATACCTATTCCTACGATATGCTGGGCGAGGCCGCCCGCACCGAGGCAGATGCCGCGCGCTATCACCTTTCCTATTCCCGTGCCATCGCGGCGATTGCCGATGCCTGCACGCAGGACGACATCCGCGCCAATCCCGGAATCTCGGTGAAACTTTCGGCGCTGCATCCGCGCTATGAGGTTGCCCAGGAAGAGCGCGTGATGCACGAACTGGTGCCGCGCCTGCGAGCCCTGGCCCTGCTGGCCAAGGCGGCCGGCATGGGCCTGAACGTGGACGCCGAAGAGGCCGACCGCCTGTCGCTGTCCCTGCAGGTGATCGAGGCGGTGATGGCCGAGCCGGCGCTTGCGGGCTGGGACGGGTTCGGCATCGTGGTGCAGGCCTATGGCCCGCGCGCGGGGCTGGTGCTGGACACGCTCTATGACATGGCCGAGCGTCACGACCGCAAGCTGATGGTGCGTCTGGTCAAGGGCGCCTACTGGGATACCGAGATCAAGCGCGCGCAGGTCGCGGGCGTCGATGGCTTCCCGGTCTTCACCCAAAAGGCGGCCACCGACATCTCCTACATCGCGAATGCCCGCAAGCTGCTGGGCATGACCGACCGGATCTATCCTCAGTTCGCGACCCACAACGCCCACACGGTCAGCGCGATCCTGCACATGGCCGAGGGCCAGCCCTTCGAGTTCCAGCGCCTGCACGGCATGGGCGAGACCCTGCACCAGATCGTCAAGGACCAACACAATACCCGCTGCCGCATCTACGCGCCGGTTGGCGCGCATCGCGACCTGCTGGCCTATCTGGTGCGGCGGCTGCTGGAAAACGGCGCCAACAGCTCGTTCGTCAACCAGATCGTGGACGAAAACGTGGCCCCCGAAGTGGTGGCCGCCGATCCGTTCGAGGCCGTGCGGAAACCTGCACGCCACATCCCAACCGGACCCGAACTGTTTCAACCTGAAAGACCAAACTCGCAGGGGTTCGACCTGCATCACACGCCTACATTGGACCGGATCGATGCCGCCCGCGACGCCTTTCGCGCGCATCACTGGTTCGCGCAGCCTCTGCTGGCCGGTGACGCGGCGCCCCAGGCCGAGGAACCTGTCATCAACCCCGCCCTGCCCGAGGACCGGCCAGGCGCGGTCGCCCCGGCCAGCGCCGCGGATGTGGAGCTGGCGCTTGCCGCAGCTGCTCCGTGGCAGGCGCCAGCGGCCGAGCGCAGCCGCATCCTGAATGCCGCCGCCGACCTCTACGAGGAGCATTATGGCGAGCTCTTCGCCCTGCTGGCGCGCGAGGCCGGCAAATCACTGCCCGATGCGGTAGCCGAGCTGCGCGAGGCGGTGGATTTCCTGCGCTACTACGCCGCCAACATCCCCGACGCCGATCCGGCCGGGACCTTCACCTGCATCAGCCCGTGGAACTTCCCGCTGGCGATCTTCACGGGGCAGATCTCGGCAGCGCTTGCCGTGGGCAATGCGGTTCTGGCCAAACCCGCGCCGCAGACGCCGCTGATCGCCCACCGGGCCGTGCAGCTGCTGCATCAGGCCGGCGTGCCGCGCGATGCGCTGCAATTGCTGCCGGGCGGGCCGTCGGTGGGCGCCGCGCTGACATCCGACCCGCGCGTTTCGGGCGTGGCCTTCACCGGCTCGACCGCGACGGCGCTGAAGATCCGCGCTGCAATGGCCGATCACATGCAGCCCGGCACGCCGCTGATCGCGGAAACCGGCGGGCTGAACGCGATGATCGTGGACAGCACGGCCCTGCCCGAACAGGCCGTGCAGTCAATCATCGAAAGCGCCTTCCAGTCGGCGGGCCAGCGGTGCTCGGCCCTGCGCTGTCTGTATCTGCAGGATGACATCGCCGATGACGTGCTGACCATGCTCAAGGGCGCGATGGACGCCCTGTCCGTGGGCGATCCGTGGCTGCTCTCGACCGATTGCGGCCCGGTGATCGACGAACAAGCCCGGCAGGGCATTGCCGATCACGTCGCCAAGGCCCGCGCCGAAGGTCGTGTGTTGAAAGAACTGGCGCTGCCGCCCGAGGGGATCTTCGTGGCGCCGACGCTGATCGAGGTCCCCGGCATCGGCGCGCTGGAACGCGAGATCTTCGGCCCCGTCCTGCACGTCGCAAGGTTCAAGTCGCACGAGATCGACCAGGTGATCGCCGACATCAACGCCACCGGCTACGGCCTGACCTTCGGTCTGCACACTCGAATCGACGACCGCGTACAGCACGTGACCGAGGCGATCCACGCCGGCAATATTTACGTGAACCGCAACCAGATCGGCGCGATCGTCGGCTCGCAGCCCTTCGGCGGCGAAGGTCTGTCCGGCACCGGCCCCAAGGCGGGCGGCCCGAACTATCTGGCCCGTTTCTGCGCCCCGGACCGACAGGTCGCGGCCGCGGAATGGTCCGCCCCAGCCGACCTACCCGCACCGATCGGGCAGCCTGCCGCGCCGACGACCCGCTCGATGCCCGGACCGACCGGCGAATCGAACCGGCTGACCGAGTTCCCCCGCGCGCCGTTCCTGTGCCTGGGCCCCGGCCCCGAGGCGGCCAAGGCGCAGGCGGATGCCATACTCGCGCTTGGCGGCACCGCGATTCGGGCCGAGGGCGCGCTCGACCTGCACCGGCTTGAGAACCTGCCGGGAATATCGGGGGTTCTGTGGTGGGGTGATGCGGACACCGCGCGCCAGATCGAGCGCCATCTGGCGCGGCGAGACGGCCCCATCCTGCCGCTGATTCCCGGCTTACCCGACCGGTCGCGGGTGATGGCCGAGCGCCATGTCTGCGTCGACACCACGGCTGCCGGAGGAAACGCCGCACTACTGGGCGGAGCGGCATAAGCTGACTTGACGCTGGGCCGGGAAAAGCCCAGCGTCCCCCCATGTTTCCAATTCGAGACCACAACCCTTCGGGGCGGACGCCCTTTGTCGTCTATGCGCTGATCGCGGCGAATGTCCTGATTTTCCTCAGCTATGTCGGATTCATGGACGACGCCCGGCTGATCAACCGGTTCTATTTCGACTATGCGATCATCCCTGCCCGCATCAGCGACGGCGTGGCGCTCGAAACGCTGGTGACGTCGATGTTCCTGCATGGCGGCTGGATGCACCTGATCGGCAACATGCTGTTCCTGTGGATCTTCGGCGACAACATGGAGGACGAGATGGGCCACCTGCCCTTCCTGCTGTTCTACATGGTCGCGGGTATCGGCGCCGGGCTGGTCCATATCGTCACGGCTCCCGGGTCGTTGGTTCCCACCATCGGCGCGTCCGGCGCAATTGCGGCCGTGATGGGGGGCTACCTGCTGATGTTCCCAAAGGCGCGTGTCGATATCCTGCTGATTCTGATCATCTACTTCCGGGTCTTCACCATCCCGGCCTTCGTGATGCTGGGCGTCTGGCTGGGAATGCAGTTCCTTGGCAGCGTGTCCAGCAACCCTGACGCCGGCGGTGTCGCCTATTGGGCGCATACTGGTGGCTTTGTGATCGGTTTGGTTCTGTGCATCCCGATGTGGCTGAAACGAGGCGGACCAGCTTATTGGAACCGTACCCATGGTCACCCGCCACATCCCGAACACCGCTACAAGCTCAGCCAGTCCCGTATACCAAGAGTACCTCGCCGATGACCCGAATGACTGCCATCTGCCATTGCGGCGCCGTGAAGATCGAGGCCGAGTTCCCCGGTGGCCTGTCCACGGCTGCCCGATGCGACTGTTCCTTCTGCATCCGCCGCGGGGCCGCCGCCGTGACGGCCACGACCGAGAGCCTGCGCATTCTTGAAGGCGCCGAGAACCTGAGCCTCTACACGTGGGGAACGCACACGGCGAAACACTATTTCTGCAAGACCTGCGGGATATACGTTTATCACCAAAGACGCTCGGATCCGGCGGAGTGTGGCGTCAACCTTGGCTGCATCGAGGGCGGAAACCCCAGAACCCACGGGCCGATTCCCTGGAATGACGGGGTCAATCACCCGTCTGATCGGTCTGACTGATCCGGACTTTGACCACCGCTCAACCGCGTGATCTCTTGCGCAGCCTGAACGACGTGGGCGGCAAGCTCGGGTGCCCGGTCCGGATTGAATCGCGCGGTCGGCCCCGAGACAGAGATTCCGGCGCAAGGTTCCTGCTTGTCGTTGAAGATCGCGGCTCCGATGCAGGACATGCCCGAGTGGCGCTCCTCTCGATCATAAGACCATCCGCGCAGCCGCGTTTCGGTCAGATCCTCGCGCAAGGTTTCCAATGTGGCGCAGGTGTTGGGCGTATAGGGCACAAGCTTGGTGTCCGCCAACACCTTGGCCCGGGATGCCTCGGTCATGGCCGCCAGAATCGCTTTGCCCGTACCCGAGGCATACATCGGCGTACGAGCGCCCGGCGGAAAGAACGCCCGGATCGGGTTCGATGTCTCGACTTGCCCGACAAACACCACTTCCGACCCGTCGGGAACTGCCAGGTTCGCAGTTTCTCCGCTGTCCTGCATCAGGCGCCGAAGAACTGACCGGCCGATCTCGACAACGCTGTTGTGCCGCAAAAACGAAGCGCCTGTGCGATAGGCTTCGACTCCGATCATCCATTCCTGACGTTCTTCGCTGAAGCTGACGAACCCATGCTTTTGCAAGGTCGTCAGGATGCGATGCGTGGTTGCAGTGGGCACGTCGATCTCACGCGCGAGGTCGCTGAGCGCGGTGCGTTCAAGCCGTGCGACTGTGGTCAGGGCCCCCAGCGCACGGTCCAACGCCTGCATGGTTCCGGCCGAGCTTTCCTTGAACAACGACTTGGGCCGGCCGCGCGGCCGCTTCTGGGCTGACATTGTGATTCTCCCTCATTTTGGCCGAACGGCCGTCTGGCTTTCTCAGTTGATCACAAGCACTCAGCGAAATGAGAAAGTGAATATCATGCATTTATGGCAGGTTACGCATTATTTCCAAAAAATGAAAATATTTTTCAAGAAAATTGCATCAACTCCGACAGGGAGACACACTTGGGGCAAAGCGGAGGACACGATGATGTCAAACCAAAACCCGGTCTTCATTCCCGGCCCGACGAATATCCCGGATCGCCTCCTGCGCGCGATGCAGGTCCAGACCATTGACCACCGCGCGCCGAATTTCGTTCAGGCCTTTGCGCCGGTACTCGAGGGCCTCAAGCAGGTCTTCCGGTCGACCACGGGTCAGATTGTTACCTTTCCATCCAGCGGCACAGGTGGGTGGGAAGCTGCGATCAGCAACACACTGAGCCCGGGCGACAAGGTTCTCGTGGCCCGTCATGGCGTATTCAGCCATCGCTGGATCGACCTTTGCCAACGGCATGGGCTGGACGTGCAAGTCATCGATTGCCCTTGGGGCAGCGGAGCACCTGCCGAACGGTTTCAGTCGATCCTCGCCGACGACCGGAACCACGACATCCGGGCGGTTCTGGTGACGCACAATGAAACGGCCACCGGTGTGCGCTCGGATATCCTGTCGGTCCGATCGGCGATGGATGCCTCGGCGCACCCTGCCCTGCTGATGGTCGACTGCGTCAGTTCGCTGGCCTCGATGCCGTTCGAATTCGATGGCTGGGGCGTCGATATTGCGGTTTCGGGGTCGCAAAAGGGGTTCATGCTGGCCGCTGGAATGGCAATCCTGTGTGTCAGCCCCAAAGCGCTGGCGGCGATGGATGGTGCACGGCTACCCCGCACCTATTTCGACTTCAGGGACATGTTGGACGCCAATGCCTCGGGCGGGTTTCCATACACGCCGCCGCTGCAACTGATCTGCGGGTTGCAGGAAAGCCTATCCATTCTGTTCGACGAAGGCCTGGACAACGTTTACGCCCGCCACTTTCGTCTGGCTGAAGGCGTGCGTCGGGCGGTCGACGCCTGGGGCTTGAGCCTGGTCGCTCAATCGCCGGACCTCTACTCGGACACTGTCAGCGCAGTCTATGTACCCGATGGGTTCGACAGCAATGTCCTTACTAACCATGCCTATGACACCTATGGAGTGTCCTTTGGGATCGGCCTGGGGCAGTTGAACGGCAAGGCGTTTCGCATCGGTCACCTTGGCAGCCTGACAGACGTCATGGTCCTGTCCGGCCTCGCCACGATCGAGATGGCGATGGCCGATCTGAACTACCCGATACAACTGGGCAGCGGCGTGGCGGCAGCGCAGGAGTACTTCCGTGCAAACGGCACCAACCGCTCGCGCGCTGCGGCTTGAGGAGATCGGTATGTTGGACACTCTTTCCGCTGCAGAGCTGACGATCTATGACATGCGCGCTGCGCATGAACGGATCAAACCACATATCCGGCGTACACCCGTCCTGTCGTCGGAGTATCTGAACGCACAAACCGGCGCACGGCTCTTTTTCAAGTGCGAGAACCTGCAGGAGGCCGGAGCCTTCAAGGTCCGCGGTGCCTGCAATGCGGTATTTGGATTGCCCGACGAGATCGCCGGCAAGGGCGTCTGCACCCACTCCAGCGGGAATCATGCACTGTCCCTGTCATATGCTGCCGGTCGGCGCGGCATTCCCTGCAACGTCGTCATGCCACGCACAGCACCTCAGGCCAAAAAGGACGCGGTCCGCAGGTTTGGCGGCACGATCACCGAATGTGAGCCTTCGACATCTTCGCGCGAAGCGACCTTTGCCGAGGTGCAGGCCCAAACGGGTGGCGAATTCGTGCACCCCTATAACGATCCGCGTGTCATTGCAGGACAGGCCACATGCTCGGCCGAGATGCTGGAACAAACAGGT
Source organism: Ruegeria sp. CRTD044 (assembly GCF_059613485.1). Taxonomy (NCBI): domain Bacteria; kingdom Pseudomonadati; phylum Pseudomonadota; class Alphaproteobacteria; order Rhodobacterales; family Roseobacteraceae; genus Ruegeria; species Ruegeria sp. CRTD044. The sequence goes on from NZ_JBXWSP010000016.1 coordinate 267,379, forward strand.
GGGCTTGATGCGGTTATCGCTCCGATCGGCGGCGGCGGTATGGTGTCGGGCACGTGCCTCACAGTATCGAATCTGGCCCCTGACACCGTGATCTATGCCGCGGAACCTCAGCAGGCTGATGACGCATACCGATCTTTCAAAGCCGGTCGGATCATCGCCGACGACGCACCCAAGACGGTGGCCGACGGCCTTCTGGTTCCGCTCAAGGAAAACACCTGGCACTTCGTGTCGCGGAACGTTGCCGACATCTTCACGGCCTCCGAAGACGAAATCGTGGCGGCCATGAAACTGGCCTGGAAACACCTGCGACTGGTGATTGAGCCATCTTCGGCTGTTCCATTGGCAACCATTCTCAACAACCCCGAGGTTTTTCGAGGCAAACGCGTCGGCGTGATCCTGACCGGCGGAAATGTGGATTTGGACAAGCTGCCCTGGCTGGCCGGGCAAGGAGGAGAAGGATGAACAAACCCGTGAACATCGATCAATTGGACGTCGGCTTCGACATCCCCGCAGCAATCGGCATGGATGAAAGCGAAATCCAGACTCCTTGCCTGATACTGGACCTCGACGCGCTGGAGCGGAACATCCGCAAGATGGGCGACTACGCCAAAGCGCACGGCATGCGCCATCGGGTGCATGGCAAGATGCACAAGTCTGTGGACGTCGCGCGCCTGCAGGAGAAACTGGGCGGCGCAGTTGGCGTGTGCTGTCAGAAGGTCTCGGAGGCCGAGGTTTTTGCGCGCGGCGGGATCAAGGACATCCTTGTGTCCAACCAGGTGCGCGATCCGGCCAAAATTGACCGCTTGTCTCGGCTGCCGAAGCTGGGCGCGCGAACGCTGGTCTGCGTGGACGACATCGCGAATGTGTCCGAGCTGTCCTCTGCGGCGCAGACCCATGGAACGCAGCTGGAGATCCTGGTCGAGATCGACTGCGGCGCGGGGCGCTGTGGGGTGACCAGTACGGCTGAAGTCATTGCCATTGCCCACGCTGTAGAGGAGGCGCCGAACCTGAAGTTCACCGGCCTCCAAGCTTATCAGGGTGCGATGCAACATCTCGACAGCTATGACGAGCGAAAGGAAAAACTGGATGCAGCAATCGCCATGGTGCGGGACGCCGTCGACGGGTTGAAGGCGGACGGGATTGAGTGCGAACTGGTTTCGGGTGGTGGGACGGGATCCTATTATTTCGAAAGCAATTCTGGCGTTTACAACGAATTGCAGTGCGGGTCCTACGCGTTCATGGATGCCGACTATGGGCGGATTCTGGACCGGAATGGCCAAAGGATCGATCAGGGCGAATGGGAAAACGCCTTGTTCATTCTGACCAGCGTCATGAGCCACGCCAAACCGGAAAAGGCGATCTGTGACGCAGGGCTCAAGGCACAGTCGATAGACAGCGGTTTGCCGGTGATTTTTGGCCGTGATGATGTCGAATACCTGAAATGTTCGGACGAACACGGTGTGATCGGCGACCCCAACGGCGTGCTGCGGGTGAACGACAAGTTGCGTCTGGTCCCCGGGCACTGCGATCCGACCTGCAACGTGCACGACTGGTATGTCGGCGTGCGCAACGGAAGGGTCGAGACCCTGTGGCCGGTCTCTGCTCGCGGCAAGGCGTTTTGATCATGAGGGACGAGATGAACGCTGAAACCAATTTGATACAGATCGTTGGCGAAGACCTCTGCAAGCAGCTGGTCAACCGCAAGCTGGCGTTTGACGCAATCCAAGACGTGTTCTCAGCGATGGCACGCGGCGGAGCGCGCAACTTCCCCGTCATCCGCGAAGGGCTGGGTCATGCCGGCGCCGTATATGGGTTCAAATCCGGCTTTGACGCCGAAGGCCTGGTTCTGGGCGTCAAATCTGGTGGCTATTGGCCGGGAAACGCCGATCGCGGGCTGACCAACCACCAATCCACCGTCATCCTGTTCGATCCCGATACCGGGCAGCCTTCCGCGCTGGTCGGAGGAAACTACCTTACGGCTATCCGCACGGCTGCGTCCTCGGCAGTGTCGATTGCGCACCTGGCCCGCACGGACGCCAAGGTGCTTGGCATGGTCGGCGCGGGCCACCAATCGGCCTTTCAGTTGCGCGCCGCCGCCGAGCAACGCGACTTCGAAAAGGTGGTGGCATGGAATCCCCATCCCGAAATGCTTCCGAAACTGGCCGCCGTCGCGAAGGAAATCGGACTGGATTTCGAATCCGTTTCGCAGCGGGAACTGGGGGCACAGGCCGACGTCATCATCACGATCACATCGGCGTTCGAACCGTTGTTGATGCGCGATTGGATCAAGCCCGGAACGCATCTGGCCTGCATGGGCACCGACACGAAGGGCAAGATGGAAGTCGACCCCGAACTGGTTGCTTCGGCTCAGGTCTTCACCGACGAGGTTGCCCAGTCCGTCACCATAGGTGAGGCGCAACATGCCGTGGCTTCGGGAGCGCTGGATCCTGACGCCATCACCCCGATTGGAGCGGTGATCAATGGCGATCATCCCGGCCGAACAGAGATTGACCAGATCACCCTGTTCGATGGGACCGGGGTCGGGTTGCAGGACCTGGCCGTGGCGTCCGTGGCTGCGCGGCTGGCCTCCGAAGCTGGCCTGGCGGGTACTGTACGCCTTTGAAACAAAACGCGCGGCCAATTCGGCCGCGCGATCTTTGAAATTGGTTCAGGTCGTTTCCGGCCGCCGTGTTGACGGATCAGCCGCGGATCACCTTGGCGAACTGGTCGAAAATTGGTTCGTTGGCACAGATGACTTCCCCGTCGGACAGAATGCTGCCTTCGGGGTTCAACGGTTGAACGAACCCACCCGCTTCTTTCACGATGATGATGCCGGCGGCCATATCCCAGGCGTTCAGGCGACGCTCCCAGAAGCCTTCGTAGCGGCCAGCGGCAACATAGGCCATATCCAGCGCAGCTGCACCCCAGCGACGCACACCCGCGCAGGCGGGCATCAGACGGGCCAGGTCCTGCAACGTGGCCGGCAGGTCCGAGCGGCCCCCAAACGGCAAACCGGTCGAGAAGATCGATTCGATCATCCGGCTGCGGCTCGACACGCGGATACGCATGTCGTTCATCCAGGCACCCTCGCCCTTTTCGGCAAAGAACATCTCGTCCTTCGCGGGATCGTAGATGACGCCCGCGACGATCTTGCCCTTGTGTTCAAGTGCGATCGAAACCGCCCAGTGCGGCAGGCCGTGCAGGAAATTGGTCGTCCCGTCCAGAGGATCAACGATCCAACGCCGGGTCGGGTCTTCGCCCTCGATCACGCCGCCTTCTTCGGCCAGCCAACCGTAGGTGGGACGCGCGCCCAGCAGCTCTTCTTTCAGAATGTTCTCGGCTGCAATGTCGGCCTTCGAGACGAAATCACCCGCGCCCTTCATCGACACCTGCAGGTTCTCGACTTCGCGAAAGTCTTTTACCAGCGATCGGCCCGCTTTGCGCGCGGCCTTGATCATGATGTTGAGATTTGCACTGCCAACCATAGTTCCGAGGCTCCTGTCCGGTCAAACCGCGCGTATACTGGCGCAACGCCCCCTTGCCAAGAGGAATGATGCGCATGGCAGCATGCCGTTTCCCGCGTGGCCAAAACCTTATTGCTGCTGCAGCTTGCGCGCCTCTAGGCTGGCCAGCTTGACCAATTCCTGCACAAAAGGTTTTTCCATGTCCTCGGTTCGCACCGCGGCATAAAGCCGGCGCGTGATGCCATCCTTGGTTAGCGGACGGGTCACATAGTCCGAGTTGTACTTGACCTCGCGCACCACCCAGTCAGGCAGAACGGATATTCCACGGTTTGACGCCACAAGCAGCAGGATCACGGCGGTCAACTCGACTTGCCGGATCGCAGCAGGCTCCACGCGGGCCGGGATGAGAAGCTGGCTGAAGATATCGAGCCTCGTGCGTTCGACCGGATAAGTGATCAGCGTTTGACCGCGAAAATCCTCGGCCTCGATATACTGTTTCTCGGCCAGAGGGTGGGTCGATGCGGCGACAAAGACAGGATTGTATTCAAACAGCTCGATGAACTCGACCCCCGGCAGGTCTTCGGGGTCCGAGGAGACGACCAGATCAACCTCCTCCTTCTGCAGCGCGGGCAGCGCGTCAAAGGCCAGGCCCGGCCGGATATCGACATCCACATCCGGCCAAGACTTGCGGAAGGCCTCGAGCACCGGAAACAGCCATTCGAAACAGGCGTGGCATTCGATCGCGATGTGCATCCGCCCCGTGCGCCCGTCGCGTAGCGAAGAAAACTCCTCCTGCATCGCTTCGACCTGTGGCAGGATCTGCTCGGCCAGTCGCAACAGGCGCAGCCCAGCGGCCGACAATTTCATCGGTTTCGACCGGCGCAGGAACAGTTCAACGCCGGCCTGATCCTCCAGCCCTTTGATCTGATGGCTGAGCGCCGACTGCGTGATGTTCAGTTGATCCGCCGCACGGGCCAACCCACCACATTCATGGATGGCTTTGATCGTGCGCAGGTGTCGAAATTCAATATGCATCTTTCGCATCGTTCATGTTGTTCTTGAATAATATGAGTTTGTCTCACAAAGAACTCCATGGCACAAGAGCCGCGATACAACCTGCGAGACTGCCATGACCCAGCCCGAGATTTCCTTCGAATTCTTTCCGCCTCAGACGCTCGAAGCGTCGTTCCGCCTGTGGGATACGGTCCAGACACTGGCGCCACTGGCACCCCGTTTTGTCTCGGTCACATATGGAGCGGGGGGCACCACCCGTGAATTGACCCGCGATGCGGTGGCGACTTTGCACAAATCCTCGGGATTGAAAGTCGCGGCCCATCTGACATGCGTCGACGCTTCACGCAGCGAGACCTTGGCCATTGCCGACAGCTTTGCCGCGGCCGGCGTCACCGACATCGTTGCGTTGCGCGGCGACCCACCCAAGGGGCAGGAACGGTTCGTCCCGCATCCTGATGGGTTCGCCCACTCGGTCGAATTGATCGCAGCACTGGCGGAATCCGGCAGTTTCACCATCCGGGTCGGCGCCTATCCCGACATTCACCCGGAAGCGCCACACGCACAGGCTGACATCGACTGGTTGAAAGCCAAGCTGGACGCCGGCGCAGACGAGGCTTTGACGCAATTTTTCTTTGAGGCCGAAACGTTTTTGCGCTTTCGCGATGCCTGCGCCAAAGCCGGGATCGACAAGCCGATCGTGCCGGGCATCCTGCCAATCGAGAACTGGGCCGGTGCGAAGAAATTTGCCAAACGCTGTGGCGCCCAGGTGCCGGACTGGGTCGATCAGGCCTTTGACAAAGCGATCCGTGACAACCGGCACGACCTGTTGGCCACCGCGCTGTGCACCGAACTGTGTTCGGACCTGATCGACGAAGGCGTGGACAAGCTGCATTTTTATACGCTGAACCGCCCCGAACTGACCCGCGATGTGTGTTTTGCTCTTGGGATCACGCCCAAAGCCGATCTGCAAAACGTCGCCTGACTGTTCCTTGCATTTGCAGCGGCCAAAGGGGGATTGCCCTCTGCGGCCCGCTGCAAGGCGCGAACAATTCCCCCTGCAACGGCGCACTGTCCCCGTCAAGCCCACCAATTCACTGGATAATTTGACAGAAACTCAAGGCTCCGGAAAATAGGAGCCAGTTGTTTTATCGAGTGATTTTGGTATGGAGCCAGTCGAGAAAATTCAGGCTCGCGTAGAAGCACTGCACGTCTTGGGCCTTGATCAGACCGCCACCCCATCGGACATCCGGAATGCGTGGCGTGACATCGCCTTTCATGCACATCCCGACCATACAGGCGGTGACTGCAATCAGTTCGCACGGGCGAAGTCGGCATATGACTATCTCCGCAAAAATGGGTTGGCAGGCAAAGGCGCCGGGCCGGCCCAACCGCGACGCCCGAAACTCAGAAAGCGTATCATCGAGCTGGACGAGAAGGATATTTCCGCCTGTCTGAAACTGCTCGATCCAAGTCGCGCCCTATCCTTTGGCGAGGCCAGCGCAGAAGACTGCCCGCAATCGGCGCGCAATTCGGACCATGTACCAGAGGCGATCGGATGCTATGGCCGCGACCTGACCTATTTCGTTGCGACGCCGGTTTGCGAGGGTGAAAACCGCGTTGCCCTGCCGACATCCGTTCTGGCCGGCTTTCGGACGGTCGAAACCGAAATACTGTCTTTCCAGGCCAAGAATGGCGGAGCAGGCGAGGTCGTTGTTCCCGACACCATTCGAGAACGCAAGTTTCCCGGCGCGCGCAGCGTCAGGATCAGGTTCGAAGCGGATCAGGCCACCCGGGATCAGTTCTGGCAGGCTTGTTGAAAACCCAGCATTGAAAAAGGCCTGGCGAGTCTGCCGGGCCTGCAACGCGCGCCACGTCAGTTTGAGATCGGGCCTTCGGACGTGAATTTCGGGATCACGTTGGTCGAGGCGTCATTAACCTCGAGACCCGGCCAGTTCCCCTCAGCCAGGTTGATGTTGCCCGGGACGTCTTCTTCCCAGAAACCGACCACGACATCGGTGATGTTCAGGTACAGCTTGTCGTCAACGATCCGCCAAAGGTTGGGGTTGCCGGGAACCTTGCCACCCTTGGACACGCCATAGGCGCAATGGCCATCATATTGCGGCGCATAGAACGCGGGGTTTTCAAGGAACTTCGCGCGGTTTTCTTCGGTCGCAAAAGCCCAGGTCGCCCCGTTGTATTCCGCAGTGATGTCCGACCGTCCGCGCACGCCTTCGGGCTGGGATTGTCCAATCGGCGATTGTGCAAGCCCACGGTAGGCCACCACATCATATCCGGACACGGCGAAGCCGGTCCCATCGACATATTGCGGGCCGGCAAAGGCGGGCACGGCCAACGCCATTGCAGCAGCGAAGGTCAGAGCAAATCTGTTCATGTTTCATGTCCTCGTGTTTTGACGGGTTGCAGGGCCGGAGTGGCTGTCTGCAGAGACAATAAGCAATTCCCTTCGTCGGCGAAGACCCGTTAACGCCGCTGTGACCATTGACGAGCAAACGTGAGCAGTCTTGCCGCAATTGTTACAGAACAGCCGCCACGTCGGGGGTTGGCGTTCTTGTTCTGCAACACTAACTCTTGTCGGGCCGGGCGCGGCTCGGCTCTGGGACGAAAGGCAGAAGATGAGCGACACCACCACATACACCCCACCGAAAGTCTGGACATGGGATAGTGAAAGCGGAGGGCGTTTCGCCAATATCAACCGCCCCATCGCAGGGGCGACCCATGACAAGGAATTGCCCGTCGGCAAACATCCCTTGCAGTTGTATTCGCTTGCAACGCCAAATGGGGTGAAAGTGACGGTCATGCTGGAAGAGCTTTTGGCCTTGGGTCACGCGGGCGCGGAATATGACGCATGGCTGATCAATATCGGTGACGGCGATCAGTTCGGCTCGGATTTTGTCGCGATCAACCCGAACTCGAAGATCCCCGCTCTGATGGACCGCTCGGGTGAAACGCCGATCCGGGTGTTCGAAAGCGGTTCCATCCTTGTACATCTGGCCGAAAAATTCAGTGCATTCCTGCCCGAATCCGGCCCCGAGCGCACCGAAGTGATGAACTGGCTTTTCTGGCAGATGGGCAGCGCGCCTTATCTGGGTGGTGGGTTCGGGCATTTCTACGCTTATGCGCCAGAGAAATGGGAATACCCGATCAACCGCTTTGCGATGGAAACCAAACGCCAGTTGGATGTTTTGGACCGCGAGCTTGCGGACAAAGCTTTTATCGCCGGCGCGGACTACTCCATCGCCGACATGGCGATCTGGCCGTGGTATGGGCAACTGGTTCTGGGTCGTTTGTACGACGCCGCCGAGTTCCTTGATGTCAAATCCTACAAGAACGTCATGCGATGGGCGCAAGAGATTGACGCGCGGCCGGCCGTGAAGCGAGGCCGCATGGTCAACCGCGCATTCGGAGAGTTGCACACCCAACTGCGCGAACGGCATGATGCGAGCGACTTCGAAACCCGTACGCAGGACAAGCTGGAAACAGCTGCCGAATAACTCTGTTCATTTGGCGCAGGGAGCAAATCATCCCTGCGCCGAAGCCTCGACTTCACTTCAAGATCGGGGGGCTTTCCGGGTCGCTTCCGGGCGCTGGTCGGGGCCCGGAGGCGCGCACTGGCTCGGGGATATCAAATCGCAGGCCCACTTTCGCCAATGCTGCGGCGGCAGGATCGCTGGCCGCGAAAAACCCGACATCCAAGGCACCAGCCTCAATCCCCGAAAATGTCAGAGCTTCGGAAACCGCCTTGGCCAAGGCCGTCTGGGCACCGGGGACCGCGTCAACGAAACCAAGAAGATGACCCTGCCCGCCACCCTCGGCGCGGGTTCCGGCGAGATATGCTGCGGAGGCCAGACCTGAAGCTGTGGCCAGTTTGGTGTCCAGCGCCGTCAGCAGAATGTCGGGCAACCCCGCGGGCGGAAGGAACTCCGTCAGACGGGATTGCACTTCTTGCGGGGCATGGCTGAGGGTTTCCGCAAGCCAGCCCAACGCTTCGGCGGGGATGAGCATCGACGACGGCGCCACCTCAAGGTTCAGCCCCAACCCGATGCCCTGCACTGCAAGCATCCCCGCCAGAACCCGCCCGGACAGAGCGGCATATGGGGCAGGACGGCCCGCAAACTGCGCCAATCGGTCTTCGCGGTCAAAGGCCAGCACAAACCGACCATCAGCCACGTCAAACAGCTCGGGCGAGATGTTTTCGTCTCGCGCCTCTTCGGTCAGCAACAGAAACAGTTCATTGTCCGCGAGCCGTTCGAAGAACCTCAGCCGCGCGGCATCGTTCTGAGGGTCGGTCTCCATCTGGGCATGCGCAATGTCCAGCGCGGTCGTGTCAGTCATCCATCACCTCTTTGACCCGGGCTCGCAGCACCGGCAGCAGGTCCGTTTCGAACCAGGGATTTTTCTTCAGCCATGCCGTATTGCGCCATGACGGATGAGGCAAGGCAAATACCCGCGGCTCATACTGTAGCCAATCGCGCACCGTATCCGTCACCGAGGTCTGTACGCCCAGATGGAATTTATGCGCGTACCCACCGACAAGGATGGTCAACGGAACATCGCCAAGTTCACTCATCACCCTGTGATGCCAGGTCTTCTTGCAGATCGCCGGCGGCGGCAAGTCCGCCTTTCGCGCATCGTACCCCGGAAAACAGAACGCCATCGGAACGATCGAAACCCGCGCCTGATCGTAGAATTGCTCTTCCTCCAACCCCAGCCAATCCCGCAGCCGGTCGCCTGAGGGGTCGGTGAACGGTCGGCCGCTCTCATGGACCCGTGCCCCGGGAGCTTGCCCTGCAATCAGGATGCGCGCACCGGGGCGAAACCACACCACCGGGCGGGGCTGATGCGCGGTCGCAGTCGAAGCGAAGCGGTCGGCGCACAACCGGCACGATCTGATTTCTTCAGCAAGTGGCTTCACCTGATCTCCAGCTCTTTGGCGCTTGTTGCAGATTTAGAATGGATCATAGTTGTTCCCGCAAACCGATCCAGTTGTCGGCTGTGTGCGTCACAATTGTGGCAAGGCGTTTCGAACGCGCATTGAACATTTGTTTCATATTTCGACATAATGTGGCCAACATGGCGCGGTAAAACATCCGGCCGTCAGCCCGCCACCGGTGGCCGCACCCAAAGCAAAAACATGAGCAGGCCGTGAATGCTTGAGTTCGAGAATGTCAGCAAGTCCTTCTGGACCGGGACTCGCCGCAAGGTGATCCTGGACAGGGTCTCGTTCCGGGTCGAACTGGGAAAATCACTTGGTGTTCTGGCTCCGAACGGCACCGGAAAAACCACACTTATCAACATGATGGCCGGCCTCGAAAAGCCCGACGAAGGCGTGATCCGCCGAGAGTGCCGGGTGTCTTTCCCCATGGGCTTTGCCGGCGGCGTTTCCAAGAAGATGTCCGCGCTCGAGAATGCCCGTTACATCGCCAAGATTTATGGAATGGACCCCGACTATGTCGAGGCTTACTGCAGCTGGATGTGCGACTTGGGCGAGTATTTCAACCAACCCTTGGCGACATACTCAGCCGGCATGCGCGCCCGCTTCACCTTTTCGTTGATGCTGGCTCTGGACTTCGACATGTACCTGATCGACGAAGGTATGCCTGCCACCACCGATGTCGAATTCAACAAAAAAGCGGGTTCAATCCTGCAGGAACGCTTGCGAACCACGACTTTGGTGATTGTGTCACACAATCCCAAAACCCTCGAAAAATTCGCCCGCCAGGCCGCCGTGCTTGTGGATGGGCAGCTTCATATGTTTGACTCCTTGGAAGAGGCGACGCAGCTATATGACTACCAAACCCAAGGTTAAAAAATATGACCCGAACCATGCTTCGCAGGCCGAAGGCACGGTCGAGGCGCGTGCCGAGGCGATTTCGCGCATCCGAAAAGCAACCCAACCGGCCGAGGAAGCCCCGGCCGGAACTGAACTGGATGCCATCAAGAAAGAAGGGTTGACCGGTCGTCAGCTGCGCATAGCCCGGCGCATGGCGCAGAAACACGGTCTGGCTGCGACGTCGGACTACGATGCCGTGCGTCTGCTACGAAAGAAGGGGATCGATCCGTTTCCCCGCTCCAACCTTCTGGATTTTGCGGCAGGATCTTCCGATAACGCGGATGCGGAAGACCAACCGAAGGACAAGATCACGATCCAGCTGCCGCAAACGGTGAAAGAAAAGCAGCAGACCCTTCCCGGCCCCGAATGGAACCCGGCACAGCGGCGCGAATTCGAAATCGGCCAGATTCAGAAGGACATCGCCCGTCGGCGCAGACGAAAGCTGTTTGGTCTGTTTGCCCGTCTATTCGCCTTTGTTCTGCTGCCCACGATCATTGTCGGCTATTACTTCTATCGCATAGCCACTCCGATGTACGCCAGCGAGTCCGCATTTTCCATTCTCCAGGCAGATGGTGGCGCTGGTGAGATCGGCGGGCTTTTGGCCGGGACGCAATACGCAACCACGCAGGACTCGGTCGCGACTCAGGAGTTCCTTGAATCCAAGGATGCGCTCAACCGTCTGGAACGGGACACTGGTTTTGCCGAGATTTTCAAGCAGGACTGGATAGATCCGATTCAAAGACTGCCTCAGGACGCCACGCTGGAAGAGGCGTTCAAACTGTACAAGCGCATGGTCACAATCGGCTATGACCCCAGCGACGGTATCATCCGGATGGAGGTTGCAGCACCCGACCCGGACACTGCCGTCGACCTGTCAAATCTGCTGATCTCCTACGCCGAAGAAAAGATCAACGGCCTCACCGAACTGAAGCGCGAAGATCAGATGCGGGATGCTCTGCAGTCCTTCGAAGACGCTCAGGAGGAGCGGCGCAAAGCCCAGGAAGCGCTGATCGAACTGCAGTTGCAGGGTGCCGTTCTGGACCCCGAAAACGTGATTGCCGGGCTGCGCGCCCGCATCAACGAGATCGAGATACAGCTCCAGGACAAGGAATTGGAACTGGCGGCGTTGCTGGACAACTTGCGACCGAACAAAGCCAAGGTCGACGGTGTTCAAGCCGATATTAGCCGGCTTGAGGCCGTGCTCGAAGAGCTCAATGCCGAGATGCTGGACGCCTCCGCCGGCGAAAACTCGCTGGCGCGGTTGAGCGTTCGGATCCAGATGGCCCAAGCCGATCTGGCCGCACGGGACATGATGCTGCAATCGGCCATGCAGCAAATGGAAACCGCCCGGACCGAGGCCAACCGCAAGGTTCGATACCTCACCGTTTCCGTAAACCCGGTCGCCAGTCAGGAGCCCACCTATCCGCGAAAGTTCGAAAATACGATTTTGGCTTTCCTGTTGTTTGCTGGTATCTACCTGATGATTTCGCTGACAACGTCAGTCCTTCGTGAACAGGTATCCTCGTAGAGCTCATGAAACATGTAAAAATAGCCAACGTCACCGTTGGCAACGACCTTCCGCTGACCATCATCGCGGGCCCTTGCCAGCTTGAAACGGCGGATCACGCACAGATGATCGCGGGAAGGATGAAAGAAGCCTGTAAAGCCGCCGGGGCACAGTATGTGTTCAAGGCCTCATATGACAAAGCCAACCGCACGTCCCTGTCCGGGAAACGCGGCATGGGGATCGAGGCCGGGCTGAAGGTACTGGATGACATTCGCAAAACGATGGGTATTCCGGTCCTGACGGATGTCCACACCGAAGCGCAATGCGCCATCGCAGCCGAGGCGGTGGATATTCTGCAAATCCCAGCCTTCCTGTGCCGCCAGACCGACATGCTGCTGGCAGCCGGAGAAACAGGCAAGGCCGTCAACGTCAAGAAGGGTCAGTTCCTGGCCCCCTGGGAAATGCCGAACATCGTCGAAAAGATCGAAAGCACGGGCAACCACAACATCCTGCTGACCGAGCGCGGAACCTCGTTTGGCTACAATACGCTGGTCGCCGACATGCGATCGCTGCCGCAAATGGCGCAAACCGGGTATCCGGTTGTTATGGATGCAACCCATTCCGTTCAACAACCCGGTGGCCGAGGCGGCTCGTCCGGCGGACAGCGGGAATTTGCACCGGTAATGGCCCGCGCGGCCGTGGCCCTGGGCGTCGGTGCCGTGTTCATTGAAACGCATCAGGATCCGGACACGGCGCCGTCTGATGGGCCGAATATGATCCCGTTGGACCAAATGGGCCAACTGATTGACACATTGATGCGTTTCGATGCCCTGGCCAAGGCCAACCCAGTTCAGATTTAACGATCGAGATTTTCCATGACCAAACCAATCCCCGAGGTGACCCCGAACACCTGGAGCTTTCTGCGCGATGCGATGATCAAACCGACCGGGTTTCGTGAATATGATGCCCGCTGGAAATACCCTGACGAGATCAACCTGCCGGGGATGACGGCTCTTGGACTTGGTTTGGGCACTCAGATGCACAAACGTGGGATCGAGCCGGTGATCGCGGTCGGCAACGACTACCGCGACTATTCTCTGGCGATCAAGAATGCGTTGATTCTGGGCCTCATGCAGGCCGGTATCCAGGTCAAGGATATTGGCCCGGCGCTGAGCCCGATGGCGTATTTCGCCCAATTCCATCTGGATGTTCATGCAGTCGCCATGGTGACGGCCAGCCACAACCCCAACGGTTGGACCGGGGTCAAGATGGGTTTTGACCGCCCTCTGACCCACGGCCCTGACGAAATGGCCGAGCTGCGCGACATCGTGCTGAACGGCGAAGGCGTGGCGCGCCCCGGCGGGTCCTATGAATTCGTGGACGGCGTGAAAGAGGCCTATATCGACGATCTGGTGGGTGATTTCAAAATGTCGCGCCCCCTCAAGGTGGTCTGCGCGACGGGGAACGGCACCGCATCTGCCTTTGCCCCCGAGATCTTTGAGCGGATCGGCGTCGACGTCGTACCCAGCCACAACCGGTTGGATTACACCTTCCCCAACTACAACCCGAACCCCGAAGCGATGGAGATGTTGCACGACATGGCTGACGCCGTCAAAGCCAGCGGGGCGGACCTGGCGCTTGGGTTTGACGGAGACGGCGATCGCTGCGGTGTAGTCGATGACGAGGGCGAGGAGATCTTTGCCGACAAGGTCGGTGTCATCATGGCGCGCGATTTGGCCAAGCTGCACCCCGGCGCGACCTTCGTGGCCGACGTGAAATCGACCGGCCTGTTTGCAAGCGATCCCGAGCTGCAGGCCCATGGTGTCAAGGCGGATTACTGGAAAACCGGCCACAGCCACATGAAACGGCGCGTGAAGGAAATCGGCGCGTTGGCCGGGTTCGAAAAGTCGGGCCATTATTTTCTGGCCGAGCCAATCGGGCGCGGATACGATTGCGGAATGCGGGTCGCGGTGGAAATCTGCAAACTGATGGACCGAAACCCGGGACAGAGCATGTCCGATCTGCGTCGCGCCCTGCCCAAGACATGGTCGACCCCGACCATGTCGCCCTATGCTGCCGATACCGAGAAGTATGACATCCTCGCCCGACTGGTGGACAAGCTCGTTGCCAAGGCCGAGGCGGGTGAAACATTGGCAGGTCGACCTATCAAGGAAGTCGTGACCGTCAATGGTGCCCGCGTCATCCTCGACAATGGAAGTTGGGGCCTGGTCCGGGCGTCTTCGAACACGCCCAACCTGGTGGTGGTCTGCGAAAGCAGCGAGAGCGAAGATGAGATGCGGGCAATTTTCGCCGATATCGATGCCGTAATCCGCACCGAGCCGGGTGTGGGCGACTACGACCAGACGATCTGAGCAAAAAAGGGGCGCTGCGGCGCCCCTTTCTCAATCCCGTCCGAGCAGTTTCAGCAAGCCCTTCTTGGCCTCATCTTCAAGCTTCTGCTTTAGCGCGTCTTCGACCTGTTCGCTGTCGGAAATGGTTGTATTCAACTCCTCTCCGACCTTTTTCAGCGCCTTGTCCTTCGCGTCCTGCTCCAGTTCCTTGAGCTTCTCTTCCGTCGCGGCTTCGATCACCTTGCTCAGGTCGGGCTTGATCGACGGATCGCTCCACGGCCCCTTGATCCGCACAGGCACGGCAATGCCATTGCCGCCGTTCGCCCGCAGCGCGACCGGCGTGAACACATAGTCGATATCCCGCGCGCCCAGCCCGACACGGCCCGCGCCATCGGCACGGAAATTGTCAAGCTGCATCAGAAGGTCGTTGTTCGTCAGGTTGCCGTCCTGCATCGTGTAGGTGGCAGTCAGGCTGTTGAAGACGGTGGTCCCTCCACTGCCTTCGCCGCGCCCCATCAAACGATCCAGATCAAACCCGGAGATCACCCCCTTGCCGACGTCCACGCTGCCCTTGCCGCTGAGCGAGCGCATGATTTGCGCTTCGGTTTGCCCCACCCCCAGGAATTGCAACGTTCCGGACGCAGTACCGGACAGACGTTCGACACCGCCCAACGTGGTCAAAGCCTGCTTGAGGTCGATACCCGTGGCGGTCAGGTTGCCCCCGACCGACAGTCCGTTTCTATTGTTGGCCACGACTTCTCCGGTCAGCTTTCCGGAAAACAGCGTGGCCGGTTCCATTTTCAGAACCGCACGCGACCGATCCAAACTAAGGCTCAGATCGCTGGGGCCAAAGGTCATATCAGGAATGGCGATCGAATTGGCTTTCAACCGGATCGTTCCATTTGCCAATGCAAGGGGTGACGCGTCGATCGGCGCCTGGGACCAGCCTTCGGGCGCCTGTTTCCCTCCGCCCGTGCCGCCGCCGCTGCTGGGCGCGCTGCCGGCTGTTGCCTGCGTCAGGTCAAGGTCACCGGTACTCAGCCGCGCAGTAATCCTTGGTGGGTTTGCGATAACAATATCTGCGGCACCGTCAAAACTGTTCTGATCCAGAACGGCGCGCATATCCCGCAAGGAAATGCGCCCATCCTTGGTGTAGGTCATCTGGCTGGACACATCCGCGACCCGTCCAAGTCCCATGGGGACTGACACCCCACCCTGACCAAAAGCGGCCAGCATCGCGTCGGTGTTTGTGGTCCGGACATGAGTTTTGCCGTCCATTTCACCGGCCAGGTTGACGCGTCCGTCAAAGCTGATCTCTCCGCCCGGCGCTGTCAGGCCAAGAACCAATGGCGTCACCGCGCCACTGGAGAATGCAGGTAGATCCGGAATTTCCAGATCAACCTCAACCGCGCCACCGGGCACCGGCATTGATGCACTCATCTTCATCGGCGCAGTGACATCGGGCCAACTGGCCTTCAGATCGACCCCGGAAAAGCCCATCTGAGGGACACCGTTTTCCACATAAACCAGACGCGCGTTGCTGAGCTCCAATCGGTCCAGGGTCACGGTTCCTGTTTCGGCCGGCGCCGCAGAGTTGGGTGCGGGTACATTTGCATTGCCAGAGCCCGTGTTTGACGCTCCGGTTTGCGGCGCCGTCATTTCCCAGTTGCCCCGCCCTTGTGACAGTTCCAGCCGCAAGACGGGATCCTCAGCCACGACGCGCCGGATACGCACATCCCCCGCCAGCAGCGCTGAGGCATCGACGCCAACTGCCAGGCTTTGCGCGCTCAGCATAGGTTCGGAGCTGGCCCAGGGCGCGTTCCCAAACGTAACCGGCCCGGTTTCCATTCCCAGAACCGGCCAAAAGGACAGGCGGACATCGCCGGACAACGTCAGCTCACGTCCGGTCTGCGCCTTGACCTGTTCGGCGAGGATCTTGCCCAGCTTGTCGCCGGGCATCAATAGCAACGCCCCGATCACCAGCCCCACGACCGCAACCAGAATGAATAGAATGCGTATCAGCCACTTCATGATTTGCTCTCTGCCTTGCCGGCTTTTTGCCTCAGCTTCGATGTTCCTCGCGTGCGAAGGATTTGCAAGGGGAAGATTTCCCCACTATATGCCGCGCAATGAGCACCAACCCGCCAAACCTACGCCCCGATCTGGCACCCGCAGCCCGGATCACCGACGCACCGCGCAGCGGCCAACCCACCATCGGAATGGTGTCCTTGGGGTGTCCCAAGGCACTGGTCGACAGCGAGCGCATCCTGACGCGCCTGCGCGCCGAAGGATACGGGATCTCGCCCGACTATTCAGGTGCGGATGCCGTGATCGTGAACACCTGCGGGTTTCTGGACAGTGCCAAGGCCGAAAGCCTCGAAGCAATCGGCGAGGCTCTGGTGGAGAATGGCAAGGTCATCGTGACCGGGTGCCTGGGCGCCGAGCCGGACTACATCCGCGAACATCACCCGCGTATCCTGGCCGTGACCGGGCCGCACCAGTATGAACAGGTGCTGGATGCCGTTCACGCCGCCGTTCCGCCTGATCCCAATCCGTATGTGGATCTGTTGCCGGCTTCGGGTGTGAAGCTGACCCCGCGCCACTACAGCTATCTTAAGATATCCGAGGGCTGTAATCACAAGTGCAAGTTCTGCATCATACCGGACATGCGCGGAAAACTGGCAAGCCGACCGGCCCACGCCGTTCTGCGCGAGGCTGAAAAACTGGTCGACAGCGGTGTACGCGAATTGCTGGTGATCAGCCAGGACACCTCGGCCTTTGGCCTGGATCGCAAATACGATGTGAACCTCTGGAAAGACCGGGAGGTGCGCAGCCACATTACCGATCTGGCCCGTGAACTGGGCCAACTGGATGCGTGGATACGGCTGCACTACGTCTACCCCTATCCACATGTGCGCGAGTTGATCCCGCTTATGGCGGATGCAGGCAGCAACCTTTTGCCATACCTGGACATCCCGTTCCAACACGCGCATCCGGACGTTCTGAAAAGGATGGCGCGACCGGCAGCCGGCGCCAAGACACTGGACGAGATCGCCGCCTGGCGCGCGATCTGCCCCGACATCACGGTGCGATCTACCTTCATTGTCGGCTACCCCGGGGAGACCGAGGCCGAGTTCCAGACCCTGCTGGATTGGATGGACGAGGCGCAGTTGGATCGCGTCGGGTGCTTCCAATACGAAAACGTTGAAGGGGCCCGCTCGAACGACTTGCCGGATCACGTCCCGGATGAGATCAAGCAAGAGCGCTGGGAGCGTTTCATGCAAAAGGCCCAGGCGATTTCCGAAGCAAAACTGGCGTCGAAAGTGGGTCAGAGGATCCAAGTGATCGTGGATGAGGTGGATGCTGAGGCCGCCACCTGCCGCACCAAGTCAGACGCGCCCGAGATCGACGGCAACCTGTTCATCGACGACGGTCATGAAAATCTGAAACCCGGTGACATCGTCCTTGTTCAGGTCGACGAGGCTGGTGAATACGATCTGTGGGGGAATCTGGTGCGCTGAACCGCCATCCGGCGGAAGAAGGCAGACGGCCCCCAAATCGGGACCGTCTGCAAAAAGCTTATTGAGTGACCGGGTTACACACGGTCTGGCCGGCCTCGGTGGTGGCCAGTTCATAGCCTGCCGAACAGCTGGGCGAGCCATATTTGTCATAGCTTGGCTGAACGTAAACCGGGGTGGGCTCTTCCTGCTGCGAGCAAGCAGTCAGGATCAAAACAAAGGCGCCGGCGGCAGCGAATTTCAGTTTCATGTCCATCAATCCTTTAATACTTTTCTGATATTGCCCAACTTTTCGGGGCCAGGTTAAGGATACGGGCAGTTCGGCTTTCTGGCAACAGATACGGTCACATCCGTGTGATCAGAGGCGAATCCACGCTTGCACCACGACGTGACACCGCAGAACCCGGACGCGCGAACTACACATTTCTCTGCATTGGGCTAAGCTCTCGGATGTCCCTTTCAACAGCCGGAGCGCCAGAATGCCAAAAGGATCTCAAATCGCCCAGAAATCACCCTACCCCATCGAAGTGACTGAGGGCAAAAGCTACTTCTGGTGCGCTTGCGGACGCTCCAACCGTCAGCCATTCTGCGACGGCTCGCACAAGGAAACCGGGATCGAGCCGGTAAAATATGTAGCAGAATCAAGCAAGAAGGTCTTCTTCTGCGGATGCAAGCAAACCGCTAGTCCGCCGCTGTGCGACGGGAGCCATTCCAAGCTATAGGCCAATCAGGTCAAAGCATTCAAAGCTTTGGCATTGGCGCAGAATTCCGGGGCGGCGGTCGCCCGGCTTTGTTGGCACGCAAGCCAGACAGCACATCTTTCGCTGCAGTCAGCGGCTCGACAACGGGTCACCATTTCGCTGTATCCCTGCGCGGTCAGCCGCCCTTCGGCGATAGCTTCGGACAGCGAGATTTCCATGCAGCGCGCAACCGACCGCGTAAGCCAGAAGTGTTTTTCTATGTCTCCGAGTCGCACATGTTTCATTGTTTTTCCTGATTCTGCAGCGTCTTAAGTTTGGCGAATCGGTTCCGGTTCGGACATGTCTCTGGGGCCTCAACCCTGCCACCTCGGTGCGTCTGCCAATCGCTACAGTCGCAAGCCCACTCGCAGCCTCGGCACCGTCCCACCATGCGCGCCCATTCGTCGGGACTGAGCCGACCCGTGCGATGGGCATCTACAAGGTCAACGCCGGTCGCCTGCCCCATCCGCAGAAC
The DNA here is from genome assembly GCF_059613485.1 of Ruegeria sp. CRTD044. NCBI lineage: Bacteria > Pseudomonadati > Pseudomonadota > Alphaproteobacteria > Rhodobacterales > Roseobacteraceae > Ruegeria > Ruegeria sp. CRTD044. Next base: position 286,299 of record NZ_JBXWSP010000016.1, read on the forward strand.
AAGGCGTACATGCTTCATGGTCTGGCCAAGGACGTTCATGGTTCTGCCCGTCCGCTCTAGGGTGCAAGCCTGGCCAGCAATTCCTGGTTTCGGCAATACTCCGGTGGTGGTCCGTCGCTGCTTTGAAGCGCCAGCGCGCGGTCGCAGTGATCGGGGTTCGAACAGCCTGTACAGCGCAGCACCGCGTCGGTGATTTCGTCGATCGAAACCGAACCGCCAATCGCGGCCTCCTGCAGGTCAACGCCCAGTTTCAGGGCCATTCGATCCACCAAAGCGGCATGGCGGCGCAATTCTTCGCGTCTGGACATCCGAGTTCCTTTCGCTGTCTCGCTGAAAAGAACCCTACCCCCATAACCCGACGGCGCCCTTGATTCAGGTCAAGAGACGACCCCCAGGTCGTCCAGGTAGGCCCGTGTAGCGTCCTGGACCCGCCTGAAACGATCGCCGCCCAGTTTTTTGCCGCCATACCACCGGGTCACAATGACCAGGTGATCCTGCACACCGGCGCGTTCCAACATGCGCAATATGACCATCCCCGCACCAGTTTCGCCATCATCGGCCTTGAGAGCGCCGGTCGGCAAAATCGCGGCCCACGTGTTATGGGTCGCCTTGGCATATGCCTTGTCCGATTTAAGGTCGCGCAACACCGCATCGACCTCATCCCGCGACCTGACGGGCGCACCACTCACCGCGTATTTCGAGCCTCGGTCCGTCAGAACGACCCCCATCCGTTGGATCTGGGTCATCGGGTCAGGCCTAGCTGGGCGGCTGTTTCCAGAACAACTTCGATGCGCTTGGCATTGGGCGGATGAGACGCCAGAAAGCGGTCACCCGGATCGGGAATCCGGCTGAAATAGGCCATGCCGACCAGCGGATTGTACCCGGCCGAGTAGGTGATCAAAGTTCCCATCCTGTCCGCTTCCAGCTCGAATTCTTTCGTATAGCTCTGAACTCCGACCTCGGCACCCAGCTTCTGGGCACGTTCAATTCCGGCCGCGTCCTCGCCTTGCGCCTCAGCCAGTTCTCCAAAAATTCGAGCCCCTTCCTTGGCGTTTTTTACCTGCCGGGCGATGTGGCCCAGGATGTGATGCGCCGCCTCGTGCCCCATCACAAACGCCATCTCGTCAGCGTTCTGCGTCGACTTGACCATTTCCTGCGTGAAAATGATGAACGGGCGCCCATCCTTGTCCAACGTCTGGAACGCATTTGGCTCGGCAAAAGGATCCGTGTCGATCAGAATGCCGAAATCGCAGTTCTGCCCCCGTGTCTCGCGCTGACAGACTTTTTGCGCGGCAGCCCCGACCGACCTGCTGACCTGCTGAAACGTCAGTGCCGAGTCGCGCAGTTCGGGCGAGGACGGTGACCAATCATCAACCGCAATGAACCCTCCCGCAGTGCACGCGGACACAACCAAGACCAGCAAAAACCTGAGGCGGTGCATTCCGGATCCTTTCTGTTCGTGCCGGCAGGAAAGCTTAGCGCGATGTGGCCCCCCTGACCACAGCCCGAAACCCAATCAGCGGGTTGCATTGCGATCGCAGGCTGGGCAGTCTGGGAACATGTTTTCGATTGAGCATGAATTCGACTCGACAGTCATTACCCTGGTGGACGAAGGCCCGGAGCCTTTGCAAGAAGACGTGGTGATCAACAGTTTCGCCGAGTGCGTCACGATCGAGCAGTTGGACCCCCGAACGGACCAGATGCAGAAAATCACCCTTTCGCCCGAACAGGTGCGCGATCTTGCGGCCGCCCTGGATCTGCCCGAAGGGGTGTATCAAATCAGGGAGACACCGGCCTAGGGATCGTAGACAAAGACCTTGTCGCGCCCTGTATGGCCTTTTTTCAGCGTCAAAGCCGACGGTGAGGCACCCATGGCCCGAGCCAGCAGCTTGACCACGGCTTGGTTCGCCTTTCCATCCTCGGGCACGGCGGTGACAGCGATGTGCACTGTCGCCCCGTCGAAAGAGACCCGGTCCTCCGCAGCTTTGGGGGTTACTCGCACGGGAATCGATTGCCCGGGTCGCGTCAGATGCGCAAGGTCCGGCAGGTTTCGCAGTTTCGGTTTTGCCATCACATTCTCTTCCGTATTTGGAAGGTGCCGGGTGGCACAATATCCAACAGTTTTGCATCTTGCCCTTGAAACCGGCGCGTGTCTGACCGAGATACGACAGGACCATGTAAAGGAAATTAACATATGACGCTGAAAAACCCGGCTGCGTTCGAGTTCCTGCAGTCGCGCAGGTCGCGGCCCGCCAAGACGTTGATGGCCCCGGCGCCGACCCGCGACGAGTTGATCCCGTTGCTGACCGCAGCCGCTCGCAGCCCCGATCATGGCAAATTGGAACCTTGGCGGTTCATCGTCATCGAAAAAGGCGCAATGCCGCGATTGGCCGATCTGACCGAGGAACGAGGCGTTGCGCTGGGGAAAGGCCCCGAAGACATCGCCAAGGCCCGCAGTCAGTTTGATATGGGGCATCTCGCTGTTGCCGTCATCGAAGTGCAGAAGCCATCGCCGAAAATCCCGGAAATCGAACAAACCTACTCGGCCGGGGCGGTCTGCCTTGCACTGCTCAACGCAGCCCTTGCAGCGGGTTGGGGTGCCAATTGGCTTTCAGGTTGGCAGTCGCACGACCGCGAATTCTGCGAACGCGGTTTGGGCCTGGCCGACAATGAACGCATTGCCGGACTGATTCACATCGCAACCGAAGGGGCCACGCCGCCCGAACGGCCTCGCCCGGACGTAGCCGCGATCACTGAGTGGGTGACGGAATGATTATCCTCAATGCGTTCTTCGCTGCCTTGGGGCAGCTCGGAGATGCCCGTTTCCGATCGGTGCTACTGCGCGGTGTCGGCCTGACGATTGTGCTACTTGTTGTTGCCTGTGTGCTGGCGATTTGGGGCATCAACGCCCTTTCTGGTCAGGAGATCTCGCTGCCATTTGTCGGCGACGTCCCGTGGCTGAACGACGTTTTGAACTATTCAGGTATCTTTCTGGTTCTGATCCTGCCGGTGTTTCTGATGGTGCCGGTGGCCTCAGCCATCACATCGATGTTTCTGGATGAGGTCGCACAGGCCGTTGAAGACCGGCATTATCCGAACCTACCCCCTGTTCCGTCCGTCCCGATCTGGGATGCGCTGTTGGACTCGTTGGGATTCTTGGGCGTTTTGATTGTGGCCAACGTAATGGCGCTGGTCCTTTACGCGCTGTTCACACCCCTCGCTCCGTTCATCTTTTGGGGAATGAACGGGTTTTTGCTGGGGCGGGAGTATTTCACGCTGGCGGCCATGCGCCGGATCGGGCGCGACGGTGCTCGGGCGTTGCGGGCACGCCATGCCGGGACGATCTGGGTCGCCGGAACCTTGATGGCCATTCCCCTGTCGATCCCGTTGGTGAACCTTGTCATTCCGATCATCGGAGCCGCAACGTTCACGCATATCTTTCATGGACTGTCGCGACAGGCTGAGCGCTGATTACTCGCGCGGTTCCATCTGGTTCAACCAGTCAAAATCACGAACTGAAATCACGCCAGAAACAATGATCCCTGCGATCACCGCCCACAAAACGATGGAAATACCGGTGGTGATCCAGATCTTTTTCTTCATGTGGTGAACTTCCGGAGCACCCGCATGGGTCCCCGGCACGATGTCGCCCAGATCGCCTTGCGTTTTGATGCGGACCGGCAGCACGACCAACAAGGTCATGAACCAGATCACGGCGAACAATACCAGCGCAGCAGTGATTGTCATTTCGGCGCCTCCTCAGCCCGGCTCAGACTTGCTCCAGCTCCACAAGGCATCCGTTGAAGTCCTTGGGGTGCAAAAACAGCACAGGCTTGCCGTGCGCGCCGATTTTGGGCTCTCCGGTTCCCAGAACGCGGGCACCGGTCGCCTTCAGGTGATCCCGTGCGGCGATGATGTCCTCGACCTCATAACAGACATGGTGGATGCCACCCGCCGGGTTCTTTTCCAGGAAGCCGTTGATCGGGCTGTCGTCGCCCAGCGGGTACAGCAGCTCGATCTTGGTATTGGGCAGTTCGATGAAGACCACCGTCACGCCATGATCCGGTTCATCCTGAGGTTTACCAACGTTGGCGCCCAGCGCGTTGCGGTATTGGGCGGATGCGGCCTCGAGGTCGGGCACGGCGATGGCGACATGGTTCAGGCGGCCAATCATGGCAGTCTCCTCTGTTCTGCGTTGCAGCGTTTATGGGGGCTGCCCTGTCAAAGGGCAAGTGCGCCAAAACGCGCGTTAACCCTGTGTTAGCCAGGAGTTCCTAGCGTGGGGCATCTGCTGAAAGGAGTTCTGCCATGGACGATTCGGTGCCGTTCGCCCCATCCGCCGTTGCCCCCAGCGCCACTCGGCCTTTGCTGGGTCAAACCATTCTGGTTGTCGAGGACAGTCGTTATGCCTGTGATGCGATGCGACTGATGTGCCTGCACAGCGGCGCCCGCATTCGCCGGGCCGATTGCCTGAGGTCTGCGCGCAGGCACCTTCAGATCTACCGCCCGTCGGTGATCGTAGTGGACATGGGCCTGCCGGACGGCTCCGGCGCAGACCTGATCGCGGAACTGAACGCGGTTTCCCCCCGTATCAGCGTCATCCTTGGTATGTCCGGCGACGACTGCGCCGAAACGCTTGCCTTGCAAGCCGGGGCCGATGGTTTTCTGGCGAAACCGTTGAATTCGCTGATCAGCTTCCAAAGGGCCATCCTGGAGAACCTCCCCGAAGACCGTCGCCCGGGTACACTCCAATCCGTCAAAGACGAACAGATCTGCCCCGATCCGCTGGCTTATCAGGATGACATGGCGCATATCGCAGATGTTCTGACTGGGCCTGCGGATTCACGCATGCTGGACTATGCCGCGCAATTCCTGCGCGGTGTAGCCCGAGATGCCGAGGACACGGTTCTGGAGCAGGCGGCCCATGACCTCGCATCCTCGCGCGCCGAGGGCGCTCCGGTAACAGCCTTGGCAGCGCGCGTTGCCGGTCTTGTCCAAAGCCGTCTTGAAAGACGAAAGGCGATCTGAATGACGTTGGCCTATTTCATGACAACAACCATGCTCTGCGCTTGGTGGTATTGGCACACCCGCAGATCCGCACGGACCATTCGCGCTAACCGCAAAAAACAGCCGAACTGGCTGGACTGATCTCAAGTTCCTTTGGTTTTAGCCGCCTGCAGAACGCGGGCCCATATACGCGCTGAAGCACTTAGCAGAAAGATCGCTTCGCGCCGTCGCCGTAGTTTCGACCGCACCCAAAGGTTTTTCACACTCTGGGTACGGTCCTTGGCTCATTCCTGAGGGATGACCCGCAGGCCCAGTTCCATCAGCTGATCCGAAGTCGGGTCCGACGGCGCTTGCATCATCAAGTCTTCGGCGCGCTGGTTCATCGGGAACATCATGACCTCGCGGATGTTGGCCTCGTCCGCAAGCAACATAACGATCCGGTCGATGCCGGCGGCGCAGCCTCCGTGCGGCGGAGCGCCATAGTGGAACGCGTTGAACAGCGCGCCAAAGCGACTTTTGACCTCGTTCTCGCCATAACCGGCAAGCTCGAACGCTTTGAGCATGATCTCGGGCTTGTGGTTCCGGATCGCACCCGACACCAGCTCGTAACCGTTGCAGGCCAGGTCGTACTGATAACCCTTGACCTCAAGCGGGTCGCCCTGCAGCGCCTCCATGCCACCCTGCGGCATCGAGAACGGGTTGTGTTCGAAATCGATCTCGCCGGTTTCCTCGTCCTTCTCATAGATCGGGAAATCCACGATCCAGGCAAAGGCGAACCGGTCTTTTTCCGTCAGGCCCAGCTCTTCGCCGATAACATCGCGCGCCTTGCCGGCGACTTTTTCAAAGGCTTTGGGCTTACCACCCAGGAAGAACGCCGCGTCACCGACCCCAAGGCCCAGCTGCTGGCGAATTGCCTCGGTGCGTTCGGGGCCGATGTTTTTGGCCAGCGGGCCGGCGGCTTCCATCCCCTCACCCTGATCGCGCCAGAAGATATAGCCCATGCCGGGCAGACCTTCTTTCTGGGCAAAGGCGTTCATGCGGTCGCAGAACTTGCGGCTGCCGCCACCCGGCGCGGGGATCGCGCGGATCTCGGTGCCTTCCTGTTCCAGCAGTTTGGAGAAGATCGCGAAACCGGACCCGCGGAAGTGTTCCGACACCACCTGCATCTTGATCGGGTTGCGCAGATCGGGCTTGTCGGTGCCATACCACAGCGCCGCGTCCTTGTAGGAGATCTGCGGCCATTCCTGATCAACCTTCCGGCCACCGCCGAATTCTTCAAAGATCCCTGTCAGCACTGGCTGGATCGTGTCGAACACGTCCTGCTGGGTTACGAAGCTCATCTCGAGGTCGAGCTGGTAGAAATCGGTGGGCGAGCGGTCGGCGCGCGGGTCTTCGTCGCGGAAGCAGGGCGCGATCTGGAAATACTTGTCGAAGCCCGACACCATGATCAGCTGCTTGAACTGCTGCGGTGCCTGCGGCAACGCATAGAACTTGCCCGGATGCAGGCGCGAGGGCACCAGGAAGTCGCGCGCGCCCTCGGGGCTCGAGGCGGTGATGATCGGCGTCTGATATTCGCGGAAGCCCTGATCCCACATGCGGCGGCGCATGCTGGCCACCACGTCCGAGCGCAGTGCCATGTTGCGCTGCATCACCTCGCGACGCAGGTCCAGGTAGCGATAGCGCAGGCGGGTTTCTTCGGGGTATTCCTGGTCGCCGAATACCATCAGCGGCAGCTCCTCGGCCGCGCCCAGCACCTCGAGTTCGCGGACATAAACCTCGATCTCGCCGGTGGGCAGCTTGGGGTTTACCAATTCGGGGTCGCGCGCCTTGACCGTGCCGTCGATGCGGATGCACCATTCCGAGCGCACTTTCTCCAACGCGCTGAACGCGGCGCTGTCGCCGTCGCACAGAACCTGGGTCACGCCATAGTGGTCGCGCAGGTCGATGAACAGCACGCCGCCGTGATCTCGCACCCGATGAACCCAACCCGACAGGCGGACGGTTTCACCGACATTTGCGGCGGTCAGATCGGCGCAGGTGTGGCTGCGATAGGCGTGCATGGATGATATCCCTTCGGGCGCTGAATTCGTCGCGCCGATACACCGCGATCGGGTCGGGAAGTCAAGGGTTGGAGCACGATGCGCCTCCATCGGAGCCCGGAATGCAGACAAATTCGAAAAAATCGCTATCTTTTGGACATGTGAACTTAAATAGTTTTCCCGGCACGCGGGAGCTAGGCCCCTTGAGCAAGGAGGTGTTCGGCCGATGTGGCAAACTGTTTTGGATCGCGTATTGCGGGGTTTCATCACCCGCGGAACTCTGCGGATCACCTTCCCGGACGGGACGGCGCGCACTTATGGTGACGCCACGCAGCCCGAGGCGCATGTCACCCTTCATGACCCCGCATTGATGGCGCGCTTGGTGCGCAACCCCGAGATGGCTTTTGGCGAGGGCTACATGAATGGCACGCTGACCGTCGACGAGGGCGGCCTTGAAAGAGCCATGCGGATCGCGATTCGATGCGCGGCCAGCGGGTCATTGCCCTTGCTGCAGCAGATTCAGGACTGGGCCGGGTATCTGCTGCGGCCGATCCTGCAGCGCAACTCGGTCCGCTCGGCGCGGCGCAATGTTGCGCATCACTATGACCTGTCCAACGACTTCTACCGGCTGATGCTGGACCCTGACATGCAGTACAGCTGCGCCTATTTCCAGCAGCCCTGGATGACTTTGGAACAGGCACAAGCCGCCAAAAAGGCGCATATTGCGCGCAAGCTGTGCCTGGAGCCCGGAATGCGCGTGCTGGACATCGGCTGCGGCTGGGGCGGTCTGGCCCTGACGCTGGCGCGTGACCACGGCGTGCAGGTGACCGGGCTGACCCTGTCGCAAAACCAGCACCGCACCGCCACCGCGCGGGTGCAGCAGGCCGGGCTGACCGACCGCATCGACATTCGGTTGATGGACTACCGGCAGATGCAGGATCAGTTCGACCGGATCGTCTCGGTCGGGATGCTGGAGCATGTGGGCGCGCCACAGCTGCGCACCTATTTCGACCGGGTCGCAGCCCTGTTGAAGCCCGACGGTGTGGCGTTGATCCATTCCATCGGCCGCAACGGGCCGCCCACCGGCCAGTCGCCCTGGCTGAACAAATATATCTTCCCGGGCGGTTATGTCCCGTCGCTCGAGGAAATCGTCAAACCCGTGGCGCGCACCGGTCTGTGGTTTCTGGATGTCGAAAGCCTGCGGTTGCATTATGCCCTGACCCTGCGCGCTTGGCGCGACCGGTTCGAGAGCAATCTGGATCAGGTGCGCGCGATGTATGACGACCGGTTCATCCGCATGTGGCGGTTCTACCTGACCGCCTGCATCCTGGTGTTCGAAGAGCGCGACCAGACCGTTTTCCAACTGCAGCTGGGTCATCGCCGCGACGCGGTGCCGTTGACGCGGGACTATCTGTATCAGCCCGGTCAAGACATGCGCGACGCCGCCGAGTAGCGCCCCTAGAACGGGCGCTGCACGTTTCCGGAATAGAAGAACACGCCCAGCCCGGCGGCAAAGATGATGTTGCCCGCGATCGCGTGCAGCAGCACCGCATAGAAGAACGACCCACGCTTGCGGTAGGCCCAGGAAAACAGCAGTCCGCCCGCGAATGTCATCACGGTGACGATCCAGCTCCAATACATCAGGTGGGCAAAGGCAAACAGCCCGGCGTTCAGCAACGGCAAGGCCGCGCCGTTAGGCAGGACCGCGTGATAGCGGCGATAGAACAGCGTGCGGAACAGCAGCTCTTGCGGCAGTGCCGACAGCAACGGATAGCCCAGCCAGATCACGGCCAGAAATTCGGGCCGGTTCAGCAGCAGAAAAAAGGCCGCATCCGGACGCGTGGCCATCACCAGGGCCAAACAGATCGCCGCCATTGCCAATGAAAACCCGATCACCTCGGCCCAGCGCCAGTTGCGCCAGCCATAGCGCAGCTCAGCCCAGGAAAAGCCCGAGGTGCGGTGCAGCAGGGCGATCCCGACAGCGGTGAAGAAGAACAGGGCCGGAAACATCCAGTCGGGAGGAAACAGAACCGCAATCAGAAAGGGGACCGCGACGTAGAACGCCACAAACTCAGCCTTCAGGCGCAGGTTCGACACCTGCAATCCACGCGCAGAGCTGCGGTCGCTCATGGCAGCATCACCTTGGCCGGTATCAAACCGCGCAGGGAATTGCCCATCCAGACCCGGCGCGCGGCGGCCAGATCATGCAGAGTCAAGACCGCCTCGGCCGCGCGTCCGGTTTCGAGCAACTCCTCGCGCAGGATGCCCGGCAGCAGGCCCGCCGCAATCGGCGGTGTCAGCAGGCGCCCGCCGTCGGTTTCGACGAACAGGTTGGTGATGGTGCCCTCGCACAGTTCATCCCGTTCGTTCAGGAACAACAGCTCGTCCACGCCGTCGGGTAATTCCGCCCGTGCCTGATCATAGATCGCGCGGCGGGAGGTCTTGTGGCGCAGCCAGATGTCCGAGGACGCCAACCGCGGCGTGGCGATGCCCACTGTCCAGCCCGGCGGGTTGTCCGCCAGAGGCCCCGTGGTGATCTCAGGTGCACCGGTCAAGTCCAGCGTCAGCCGACACCGCAGCGGGTCCGCGCCGGACACGCCGGCCACCACCTCGCCCACACGCCGCTCGCCGAACCGAACACCCAGCCAGTCAGCCGTCCGCGCCATGCGCAGCAGGTGGCGCTCCAGCCGCACGAACCCCTGCCCGGGCCGAAACGCAAAGGTTTCGATCAGGCGGAGATCAGGCTCAGTTGGTGCGCGAACCGGGCTTTCCATAGCGCTTCCTCGTATTCCGACTCGGCGGTGCTGTCCCAGACGACGCCCCCGCCGACGTTCAACGTGGCCCGGTTGCCCTCGACCATCAAGGTCCGGATCGCGACGTTGAATTCCGACCGCCCGTCCGGGGCGGCCCAGCCGATGGTGCCGCAATAGATGTCGCGCGGCCAGGGCTCCAGATCCGACAGAATCTCCATCGCACGGATCTTGGGCGCCCCGGTGATCGAACCACAGGGAAACAGCGCCGTCAGGATGTCCGACAGCCCCGCCCCCACCTGCAGCCGCGCCTGCACCAGCGACACCATCTGATGCACGGTGGCGTAGGTCTCGACCTTGAACAACTCGGGCACCTGAACGGTTCCCGGCAGCGCCACGCGGCTGATGTCATTGCGCAGCAGGTCCACGATCATCAGGTTCTCGGCCCGGTTCTTTTCGTCCGAGGACAGGAAATCGCGCCGCCGCGCGTCCTCGGCCAGGTCGGCGCTGCGCGGCTGGGTGCCCTTCATCGGCCGGGTCTCGATCATCCCCTCGGCATCGGTGCGGAAGAACAGCTCGGGAGAGCGGCTGAGCAGATCGGGCAGCCCGTCCTGCTGGACCAGCGCGCCATGGCCGACCGGTTGTCCGGCGGTCAGCGCGGCATAGAGCGCGGCGCTGTCGCCCTCGGTTTCCAGATCTATAGGAAAGGTCAGGTTGGCCTGATAGATGTCCCCGGCCCCGATTGCATCATGCACGGCACGGAAGGCTTCGGCATAGCGCGCCTCGCTCCAACGCGGCTGGAACGCGGTCAGCCCGGCCGCACCGGACGGCAGGTCCTGGGCGCTCGGGCCATCAAACACCCCAAAACACAAAAGCGGCAATCGACGGTTCGCGGGCAGCCTTGCGGCCAGCTTGGGCTCAAGCGCATAGCCCAGCTCGTAACTGGCATATCCGGCCAGCCAGCCGCCCTGCGCGCGCGCGTCATCCAGCGCCGCCAATGCCTGGGGCACCTGCTCCGCCCGGTCGGCGCGGATCACCTGGGCGGGCCGGTCGAAACCGGTGCCCGGACCGGCGGGTCCCTGATCGAAACGAATGCGCAATTGCTTCCTCATCTGCCGTTCAGCGGCATATAGAGAATACGGTGCCAAGGGAAAGGGGGGAAAGCGGCAATTTCGCTTCCGTTTCCGATCCCCCTTGCACCTTTTGCCCGGGTCCCTATAACCCACGACAATTTGGGCGCATGGGCGGCGCCCGCGACTCGTGCAAAATCGAAGGGACCAGGCCATGCCGAAGAGAACCGACATCCAGTCGATCATGATCATCGGGGCGGGGCCCATTGTCATCGGGCAAGCCTGCGAATTCGACTATTCCGGTGCCCAGGCCTGCAAGGCCCTGCGCGAGGAAGGGTATCGGGTCATCCTGGTGAACTCGAACCCTGCCACGATCATGACCGACCCGGAACTGGCCGACGCCACCTATATCGAGCCGATCACGCCCGAGGTCGTCGCCAAGATCATCGAAAAGGAACGTCCCGACGCGCTGCTGCCCACGATGGGAGGTCAGACCGGCCTGAACACCTCCTTGGCGCTGGAGGAGATGGGCGTGCTGGAAAAATTCGGCGTCGAGATGATCGGCGCCAAGCGCGAGGCTATCGAAATGGCCGAGGACCGCAAGCTGTTCCGTGAGGCGATGGACCGCCTGGGTCTTGAGAACCCCAAGGCCACCATCGTCACCGCCCCCAAAAAAGCCGACGGCTCTGCCGATCTGGATGCCGGCGTGCAAATGGCCCTGGACGAGCTGGAAAACATCGGCCTGCCCGCGATCATCCGCCCAGCCTTTACCTTGGGTGGCACCGGCGGCGGTGTGGCTTACAACCGTGAAGATTACATCCACTTTTGCCGCTCGGGCATGGATGCCTCGCCGGTGAACCAGATCCTCGTCGACGAAAGCCTGCTGGGCTGGAAAGAATATGAAATGGAGGTGGTGCGCGACACTGCCGACAACGCGATCATCGTCTGCTCTATCGAAAACGTCGATCCGATGGGCGTACATACCGGTGACTCGATCACCGTGGCCCCTGCCCTGACGCTGACCGACAAGGAATACCAGATCATGCGCAACGGCTCAATCGCCGTTCTGCGCGAGATCGGCGTCGAAACGGGCGGATCGAACGTGCAATGGGCGATCAACCCGGCAGACGGCCGCATGGTCGTGATCGAGATGAACCCGCGCGTGTCGCGCTCGTCGGCGCTGGCGTCGAAGGCGACGGGCTTCCCGATCGCCAAGATCGCCGCAAAGCTGGCCGTGGGCTACACGCTGGACGAGCTGGACAACGACATCACCAAGGTCACACCGGCCAGCTTCGAGCCGACCATCGACTATGTCGTCACCAAGATCCCGAAATTCGCCTTCGAGAAATTCCCCGGATCCGAGCCTTACCTGACCACCGCGATGAAATCGGTGGGCGAGGCGATGTCGATCGGCCGCACGATCCACGAATCGATGCAAAAGGCGCTGGCTTCGATGGAGTCGGGCCTGACCGGGTTTGACGAAGTTGAAATTCCGGGCCTGAGCATCGGCCCATGGGATGCGGTCGAAAGCAGCGACGACAAGGCACATGTCATCAAGGCCATCAGCCAGCAGACACCCGACCGTTTGCGGACCATCGCGCAGGCGATGCGCCACGGTCTGACCGACGACGAAATCTTTGCCGTCACCAAGTTCGACCCGTGGTTCCTGGCCCGTATCCGCGAGATCGTCGACGCGGAACGCACCGTTCGCAAGGACGGCCTGCCGATGACCGAGGACGGCCTGCGCCGGCTCAAGATGCTGGGCTTTACCGACGCGCGTCTGGGCAATCTGGCCGGCCGCGACGAGGCCAACGTGCGCCGCGCCCGCCACAATCTGGGCGTCACCGCCGTGTTCAAGCGGATCGACACATGCGCCGCCGAGTTCGAGGCGCAGACGCCCTACATGTATTCGACCTACGAGGCCCCAACGATGGGCGAGGTCGAATGCGAGGCCCGCCCCAGCGACCGCAAGAAGGTCGTCATTCTGGGCGGCGGCCCCAACCGGATCGGCCAGGGGATCGAGTTCGACTATTGCTGCTGCCACGCCTGTTTCGCGCTGACCGACGCGGGCTATGAAACAATCATGGTCAACTGCAACCCCGAGACGGTGTCGACCGACTACGACACCTCGGACCGGCTGTATTTCGAGCCGCTGACCTTCGAGCATGTGATGGAGATCCTGCGGACCGAGCAGCAGAACGGCACACTGCACGGCGTGATCGTGCAGTTCGGTGGTCAGACTCCGCTGAAGCTGGCCAATGCGCTCGAGGCCGAAGGTATTCCGATCCTGGGCACCACGCCCGACGCGATCGACCTGGCCGAAGACCGTGAACGGTTCCAGGCGCTTGTCAACGATCTGGGCCTGAAACAACCCAAGAACGGTATCGCTTCGACCGACGCGCAGGCGTTGGAAATCGCCGAGGAAATCGGCTTCCCTCTGGTGATCCGCCCCTCCTACGTTCTGGGCGGCCGCGCGATGGAGATCGTGCGCGACATGGATCAGCTGAAACGTTACATCAATGAGGCCGTGGTGGTCTCGGGCGACAGCCCCGTGCTGCTGGACAGCTATCTGGCCGGCGCGGTCGAGCTGGACGTGGACGCGCTGTGCGACGGCAAGGATGTCCATGTGGCCGGCATCATGCAGCATATCGAAGAGGCCGGCGTGCACTCGGGCGACTCGGCCTGTTCGCTGCCGCCCTATTCGCTGTCGAAAGAGATCATCGCCGAAATCAAGGACCAGACCTACAAGCTGGCCAAGGCGCTGAACGTCGTGGGCCTGATGAACGTGCAGTTCGCGATCAAGGATGGCGAGATCTACCTGATCGAGGTCAACCCGCGCGCCAGCCGCACCGTGCCCTTCGTGGCCAAGGCGACCGACAGCGCCATTGCCTCGATCGCCGCGCGGGTGATGGCGGGCGAGCCGCTGTCGAACTTCCCGCAACGCCCGCCCTACAAGGAGGGCCAGGACACCAAGATCGCCGACCAGATGACCCTGGCCGACCCGGATATGCCGTGGTTCTCGGTGAAAGAAGCGGTGCTGCCCTTCGCCCGCTTCCCCGGTGTCGATACCATCCTCGGCCCCGAGATGCGCTCGACCGGCGAGGTCATGGGCTGGGACCGCGACTTCCCGCGGGCCTTCCTCAAGGCGCAGATGGGCGCGGGGATGGTGCTGCCGTCCAAGGGACGGGCATTCATCTCGATCAAGGATGCCGACAAGGGTCCGGCGATGATCGAGGCTGCGCAGGTTCTGGTCGAGCAGGGATTCTCGCTGGTGGCCACCCGCGGAACACAGACATGGCTGGAGTCCAAGGGCGTGCCCTGTGACGTGGTCAACAAGGTCTACGAGGGCCGCCCGGATGTGGTGGACATGCTGAAGGACGGTCAGGTCCAGTTGGTCATGAACACCACCGAAGGCGCGCAGGCAGTTGAGGACAGCAAGGCGATCCGCTCGATCGCGCTGTATGACAAGATCCCCTACTACACCACGGCTGCGGCCAGCCACGCCGCCGCGCTGGCGATCAAGGCGCAGGCTGAAGGGGATGTGGAGGTCAAATCGCTACAGGGTTGACGCCCGCAGCGGACAAGCAAAAAGCCCCGGCCGTTCGCCGGGGCTTTTTTGTGGGATCATGCAGTCTGCGCCGCCAACCTGCGCTGTTCTTCCCGAGAGAAGAACAGCATGTAGAACACCGGCGCGGCAACCATGGTCAGGATCGTCGCGAAGGCCAGACCACCCATGATCGTCACTGCCATCGACACGAAGAACGCGTCGGTCAGCAGCGGCGCCATCCCCAGGATCGTGGTGATCGCCGCCAGCATGACCGGGCGCAGACGCGAGACCGAGGCTTCGATGATCGCTTCGCGCAGAGGCTTGCCCGTGGCGCGGACAAGGTCGATCTCTTCGACCAGAACAATACCGTTCTTGATCAGCATCCCTGACAGGCTGAGCAGCCCGAGAAGCGCGGTGAAGGTAAAGGGCAGGCCCGTGCCCAGCAGCCCGATCACCACACCGTTCACCGACATCGGCACCAGCAGCCAGATGATGACCGGTTGCCGGATCGCGTTGAACAGCAGCACCGAGATCAGAACCATGATCAACAGGCTCAGTGGCAACTGTTTGCCAAGGCTGGCTTGCGCTTTGCCGGAATCCTCGAACTCGCCGCCCCATTCCAGCTTGTAGCCCAGCGGCAGTTCCATGTCCTCGATCGCATCGCGAACCTCGGAATGGACCTGGGCTGCGGTCAGGCCGGCCGGGATGTCTGCGCCCACCGTGACGGTCAGAACGCGATCGCGCCGATGCACCAACGTATTGAGCGCTTTGTACTGGAACCCGTCCACCATCTGCTCGATCGGAACGAATTTCTGTGACTGGTCCGAGTACACCACTTGATCCACGATCGAGTATTCTCCGTCCGCCGGGCGACGCAGGATAATCGGGATCAGGCGGTCCCTCTCGCGGAACACGCCGCCGGTGATGCCGTCCGTCGAGAATTGCAGGGTGGCGGCGATGTCTTCGCGGGTGACACCGGCCGTCTGCGCACGCTCGGTGGCATAGATCGGCTGGACCGCCAATTCCATTTCACGCCAGTCGTGATGCACGTCCAGCGCATTTGGCGATGCCGCCGACATGCGCCGCACCGCCTCGTCGGCCAGTTGCCGCAGGACGACCGGATCGCTGCCCGAGAACCGCGCCTCGATCGGGGTACCGCCGCCGGGGCCGAAGACCAGACGCTTGGTCCGGAATTCGCCTTCGGGGAATTGAGTTTCACCAAAGGCCTCCAGATCGGCGCGCAGGACAGGAATGTCCTCGAGCGTTTCGGTCCGGATGATCATGTGCCCATAGCTTGGGTTGGGCTTCTCGGCCGAATAGGTCAACATGAACCGCGTCGCGCCCTGCCCCACGAACGTGGTGACCGAGACGACATCATCCCGTTGGGCCAGCCAGTCTTCAAAGACTTGCATATCGGCACTCGTCCGCGCGACCGGAGTCCCCTGCGGCAGTTTGTAATGAACGAAGAACAGCGGCGTGTTGGAGTCCGGGAAAAACTGCTGTTTCACCATCGCGAAGCCGGCATAGCAGACCACGGTGACCCCGAACAAACCGGCCACCACCAGCCAACGGAACCGCAATGCCCAGCGCAGGATCGCCCCGTAAGTTCGGAACAGGATACCGCTATAGGCGTCGACATCCACGTCCTTGCCCTGTTTGAAGAAATAATGCCCCAACAACGGTGTTGCTGTGATGGCCAGCACCCAGCTCAGCAGCAAAGAGATCGCGATCACCGCAAACAACGAGAACAGGAATTCGCCCGTCGCATCCGGGCTGAGCCCAATCCCGGCAAAGGCCATGATCCCGATGACCGTGGCCCCAAGCAGGGGGATCTGTGTCTTGGACGCGGCCTCGTCGGCAGCATCGCGCGAGTTTTTTCCCTTGAGCATGGAGATCTGCATCCCCTCGGCCACCACGATGGCATTATCGACCAGCATCCCCATCGCAATGATCAGAGCGCCCAGCGAAATGCGTTCCATCTCGATGGAAAACAGCGCCATGAACAGCAAGGTCCCGACAACGGTCAACAAAAGGGTCGAGCCCACAACTACTGCCGCGCGCCAACCCATGAATATTCCGAGCACCGCCACCACGATGGCAACCGACATGGCTAGGTTCACAAGAAAATCGTTCGAAGCCTGCTCGACCACGACGTGCTGCTGGTAGATCGGCAATACATCGACGCCTGCGGGAATTTCCACATCCAGCTCGGCCAGCTTGGCGTCGACGCGCTTTCCGACTTCCACGATGTTTTCCGTCGACAGGCCAGCAATACCCAGGGTGAACGCTTCGACGCCGTTGAACCGGATCATGATATCAGGATCGGTCTGGCGGGCCCGGTAGACATCGGCCATGTCAAAGAGGTTGATCACTTGCCCCTGAGAGCCAACCGACAGCCCTGCGATCTCGGACACGCTGTCCGATCCGTCGGCCGTCAGGATCGTGGTGCGATCGTCATCTGATCGGAGCGTCCCTGACGACTGGACCGAATTAGCGTTGGCGATCGCTTCGTTGATCGACTGCAACGGCACATTCTGGTTGACCGAAATGGCCAGATCCGGCTCGATGAAAATGGCTTCATCGGGCAAGCCCTGCACTTCAACGTCTGCAACACCCTCAACGGTCAGCAACTCGCGCCGCAAGAAGGTCGACAATTCGTGCTTTTCGGCGTCGCTGAACCCTTCCGCGGTGACCGCATAGAAAAGACCGAACACGTCACCGAACCCGTCATTCACATAGGGTTGGCTGACACCGGACGGCAATCCACGGGCCGCATCCCGGACCTTGGCGCGCAGTCGGGTCCAGATATCCGGCAATTCGCTGCCATCGTAGGTGGACTTGATCTCGACTTCGATCAGCGATTGACCGGGACGGTTGACCGAAGTGATGACATCGACCTCGCCCATCTGCTGGATAGCAGATTCCAAGGGTTCCGAGACCTCCTCGGCCACCTGTTCAGCCGTCGCACCGGGATAAGTGGTCAACACTACGGCGTTCTTGATGGTAAACGCCGGATCTTCGAGCCGCCCGAGCGACGAAAACCCCCAGATACCACCCAGCAGTGCAATCAGGATCACCAGCCACGTATAGATCGGCCTGTCGATAGAGGCGCGTGCGATATTCATCCTCGCCCCCTTCAGTTCGCAAAGCCGGCAAAGCGGCGCACGGTCTGCCCATCGGTCAGAACGGACCCTCCGGCCACTACGATTTCGTCGCCGTCCGACAAACCGGTCAAAACCCGGACGTCACCGGTCTGGGTAGGCTCGATGGTCACGGGAACACGCCGCACAGTACCGACATCTGCACCGACCGGCGAAAAGACCATAACGCCCAGATTGCCCTCGGCGTCGGCGACAATCGCGGTCGGGGGAACGATGATGCCAGTGCGTTTGTCATCGACCTGAACATTGACGGTTACCGACGAGCCGGGCAGCACCCGCAAGTCTTCCGGCGGCGTGAGGCCGAACTGAATCCGGAACGTCTGGCCGACGCTCGAAGTTTCGGCGTCGAATTCGCGGATTTCCAACGGGAAGACCTCGTCACTAGCGGGGAATTTCGCCGTGATCGAAATGCCATCTTCCTGGCTGGTTCTCTGAAACAGGATTTCGGGCACATCGACCTCAATCCTCAATTCGGACAGATCGTGGATCCGGACGATCGGCGTTCCCGCGGCCACGGTGGTGAAGTTCTCGACCTCACGCCGCGATACCAGCGCGTCGAACGGCGCGGTCAGTGTCGTGTGCTCGAGGTTGTACTCGGCGTCACGCACCGCAATCGCGGCCAGTTGGGCGGCGGTTTCAGCGTCATCGACAGCGACCTGACTCGCAGTCGTCCCCCGCAGGCGCGACAGGCGGGCCACGGTGCGGTCAGCCTGATCCTTCTGAAGACGCGCACGTTCCAGTGCCAGTTCGAACGGCTCTTGGTCCAGCTTTGCAATCAGGCTGCCCTTGGGCACCTGGAACCCTTCGTTGACGGGCAGTTCCACGATCTGCCCGGCGACCTGAAACGCCAGATCGACAGTCTGCCGCGCGGCCACGCGCCCGAAGAACTGGCGTGAAAATCCGGGAGCAGTCTCATGCACCACCATAAGTTTCACAGGCTTGGTGTCGTCTTGCGCCGCAAGCGGTGCGGCCAGTACGGCAAGGGCAAGGCCCAGCGAATTCAGCAGCTTCATTTCGTCAATCCCTCGGGTATTCCCGTTTTCAGAATGTTGTCCCGGATCTTGCGGGCAAGCCGGGCAAATTGAGCGGTTTCCTCGTCATCCAACCCGGAGGCACGGTGAAACAGCTCTCCGGCGGTGGTAACCAGCATGTTGCGGGCTTCGGCACCTTTGTCGGTCAACACCAGCAACCACGCACGGCGATCATCGGGGTCCTGCTGGCGGGTCAGATAACCGGCCGCCTCAAGCGCATCGGCGGTGGCCGTAATGGTCGACGGCACGGTCAGCATGTCGGCTGCCAACACTCCCATCCGCTTGGGCTGATCCAACTTGATCAACATGTGGCATTCCTGATGGCTGAGATCAGTGTCGATGCAGCCAAAACTCTCTTCCAGTTTCCAGTACAGCGCATAGACGCCCATCATCGCCTGGATCTCAGGGGTCAGTCGGGCCAGCCGTTCACTGATGTCTTTGGTCATGGATGCTCTCCGCGCGAGTCGAGCGGTGATATACTTCGGATTCTGAACTATTCAAGATGTGAAGTTGAATTTGCGCAAACCTATGCCGTTCCCTTGGGTCAACATCTCTTGATCTGGGGACGCTGTGACTGCATTTTGGGCGAATCCGAAACATTCAGGACCCGACATGTACACGCCCGCAATCACCGGTACCGGGGTTTTCACGCCCGAAAACGTCATCACCAATGCCGAGCTGGTCAAAGCCTTCAACGCCTATGCCGACAAGATGAATGCTGCCAACGCCGATGCCATCGCCGCGGGCGAGATGGAGCCGATGCAGCATTCCTCGGAAGAGTTCATCGTCAAGGCATCCGGCATCGAGAACCGGTACGTCATGGACAAGACCGGCGTGCTGGACCCGGACGTGATGCACCCCCTGCTGCGCCAGCGCAGCGATGACGAGCCGGGCATCATGACCGAAATGGCACTGGACGCCTGCAACAAAGCGCTGGCCCAGGCCGGGCGGACGGCGGCGGATGTCGATCTGGTGATTTGTGCCGCGTCGAACCATGAACGCGCCTATCCCGCCATTGCGGTCGAAATCCAGAACGCGTTGGGCATCACCGGTTTTGGGTTCGATATGAACGTGGCCTGTTCTTCGGCGACTTTCGGCATTCAGGCTGCGGCCGACATGATCCGGTCGGGGTCCGTACGGGCGGCGCTGGTGGTCAACCCCGAGATCTGCTCAGGACACCTGGAATGGCGTGACCGGGATTGCCACTTCATCTTCGGTGACGTTGCCACCGCCACGCTGATCGAACGGATCGAGGATGCAAAGGGCCCGCATTTCGAAATCCTGTCGACCCGCTGCGCGACCGAGTTTTCGAACAACATCCGCAACAACAACGGTTTTCTGCGGCGCACTCGCCCAGATGGTTTGACCGACCGCCGCGACATGCAGTTCATGCAGAACGGCCGCAAGGTGTTCAAGGAAGTGCTGCCGATGGTCAGCAAACACATCAGCGACCACATGGATTCCGAAGGGATCGAAAGCGGCGATCTCAAGCGGCTGTGGCTGCACCAGGCCAACAAAACGATGAATGATTTCATCGGCAAGAAGGTTCTGGGGCGCGAGCCCGAGCCGGGCGAACAGCCCAACATCCTGCAGGACTATGCCAATACATCGTCAGCCGGGTCGATCATCGCCTTTTCCAAATATTCAGACGATCTTCAGGATGGCGATGTCGGCCTGATCTGCTCGTTCGGCGCAGGGTATTCGGTGGGGTCCGTCATCGTCAAACGCCACGCCTGACACGCCAGCGCCGCCGGTCCACGTCCGGCGCAACAAGCGATAACCTCGATTGTTTCGCCCGCGCAGGCGGGCGATTTTTGGCGTTCCTGAACACTTCTTCAGAATTGATACAGCGCAGCTTAACCCGCGGCCTCCATCTGGAAGGCCATGCAATTCCGCATGTCAGGTGACGCTAGGTTTAGAAAGGTGCGCCATGTTCAAGAGTTCTAAGTCAGGAATGGCGGCCTGGGTTGTCGCCCCGTTTTGGGGGGTTGCTGCAGCCAGCGCGGCCATGGCCGAGCCCCAAGTCTGCAACGCCAACACAGCACGGGTCGCGGCCAACAATGGTGACTATGCGGCCCTTTGCGGCTGTTCGCAGGTTACGCCCAGTTTCCTCTCGCATCTGCAACAACGGGCAGATTTCGGGTCGGTTCTTGCCAATACCTCGCAGCAGTGTCCGGGGCTGGCCAATCTGCTGAGCGATTTGCCGACCGGATCGATTTCCAACGCCAACAGCTTTGACGGCCGCGAAAACGACCCCAGCGGATTTCAACCCGCATCGAGCACCGGCCCAGCCGCCGGCGGCGGATCCGGGTCGGGCGGCGGAAACAGTGGCCCCGGCAATGGCGGGGGGAACGATGACCCCGGTGATGGCGGATCCGACGATCCGGGCAACGGCGGCGGCAAGCCTGGCGATGGCGGTGGCAAGCCCGGCAAGGGTGGAGACAAACCCGGCAAGGGCGGCGGCAAGCCAGGCCATGGAGACGGCAAGCCCGGCAAGGGTGGCGGTCACGGCGGCGGCAAGGGCAACAATGGCGGCGGCAAAGGCAACAACGGGGGCGGAAATGGGCCCGAAGGCTCAAGCCCTGGACGCGGGAACAACGCCAACAACGACGAAAACTGACAAAGGCTAAGAGCTTCTTCAGCTCAGCTTGAAGAAGGCGATGCGCACATCGCCTTCTTACCGCCCCTTGACGGCTTGCCGGGAAACTAATTCAGCTGACGCTTTCCTCTTCGAGGTGCAATTTCATCTCGATCAGAACTTGTTGCAGCAACGAGGTTTCTTTCAGCAGACGCTTGGCTTCGTTGACGGTAATGATGCCATCCTCGATCGCGGCCTGGTATTCGGTCATCAGCATCGCAAACCGCTGGCTCAGTGCGATCACGTCCGAATTGACGCCCCCGGTGCGCGTACCGGTCGAATTGCGCTCATCATAGGACAAGGTGATGTTCTTCAGGTCCGCCAGGGCCGAGGTCACATGCGGGTAGCTGGCCGCGTTTTCCAGACGTGCAACCGCATCCACCGGCATGAACCGGTCACTGTGCTCGGGATTGTCGGAGTAATACCGGCCTAATGTGGCCTTGGATTTCCCTGTGATCTCGCATGCTGCCTCGATCCCCACGTCCTTGACCAAAGCTTCGGTGTGCTTTTTCAGATAGGCCCCGATATCTGCCATTTTTGTACCTTTGTTCGCTGCGCCCTCTTGCCCGGCTGTCCGCACCGGGGAAAGGGAGGGGAAATTTCCCATACTCGAGTCATAATTGAAATGTCATATGTTGGCTATCCCTCAGATATGCGGGGGTTTTGTGAGTGAGTGGCGGCAGTTAATGCCGGTAAAGAGTGTTTGTGGGGCAGTATTTCAGGCCCTGCGCTGTTTCGGCCATTTCGTGGCCGGCGGTGTCGCTGTTGTGGAAGCGGGGTTATCCATCCCCAAGAGCATCTGCTCGGCCTCTGCGACTGCAATGGCGGCGTCGATTCCTTTCAGGACATTGACGACTTGCTCGCGCAGCGTGAGCCGATTAGACCCACCCCATGGCCAAGCTGTACTTTAACTACTCAACCATGAACGCAGGCAAGTCCACGGTGCTGCTTCAGGCGTCGCACAACTATCGCGAGCGCGGCATGGACACCTATCTGATGACCGCAGCCATTGACGGGCGCGCGGGCCAGGGACGTATAGCATCGCGGATCGGAATCTCGGAACAGGCCGATACGTTCAATCCCCGCGACGATGTGTTTGCGATGATTCAAGACCGTCTTGATCAGGGGAAAGTGGCCTGTGTTTTTGTGGACGAAGCGCAGTTTCTGACCGAAGAACAGGTCTGGCAATTGGCCCGCGCGGTGGATGACCTCAAAGTACCGGTTCTGGCCTACGGATTGCGGGTGGATTTTCAAGGCAAGCTGTTCCCCGGTTCAGCGGCTCTGCTGGCCCTGGCCGATGAAATGCGCGAGGTCCGCACCATCTGCAGATGCGGGCGGAAAGCCACGATGGTGATCCGTCAGGACGAAACCGGCAAAACCATCACTCAAGGTGCGCAGGTGCAGATCGGCGGAAACGAGACCTATGTTTCACTCTGCCGGAGACACTGGCGCGAGGCCGTGGGCAGTTAGACCAGATTTGGCAACGGTCGCCCGGCGACAAAAGCCGACACATTGTCCAACGCCATGTGCCCCATATCCGTGCGCACTTCCTCGGTCGCGGTGCCCAGATGCGGCAGCAGGGTGACATTCTCCATCTCGCGCAGGGCCTGCGGCACGGCCGGTTCAAACTCATAGACATCCAGCCCGGCACCGACGATCTGGCCGGTTTTCAACGCATGGATCAGTGCGGCTTCGTCCACGACTTCTCCGCGAGCGATGTTGACCAGAATGGCCGACGGCCGCATCGCCGAAAGAACCGAAGCGTCTATGAGGTGGAAGGTGTCAACACCACCGGGGACGGCGACGACCAGAAAATCGACCACAGCAGCCAGGGTCGCCAAGTCGGGAACGAACTCGGCAGGGAAATCCAGATCCTTGGGCGTGCGGGATTGATAACTGACCTGCATCCCGAATCCGAAATGACAGCGCCGGGCAATGGCTTGCCCGATCCGTCCCATTCCGATGATTCCGACCCGTTTTCCGGTGACGTGCTGTCCCAGCATTTGGGTCGGGTACCAGCCCTGCCAATTGCCGGACCGGACCAGCCGTTCACCCTCGCCCGCGCGGCGGGCCGTTGCCAGCAGCAGGGTCAAGGCAATGTCCGCCGTTGCATCCGTGACCGCCCCCGGTGTGTTGGTCACGCGAACACCTGCAGCCTGCGCTGCCGCCACATCAATGTGATTGAAACCCACCCCAAAATTGGCCAGCAGTTTGCACCGCGGAGCGGTGGCCATTTCAAAGACATTGGCCGAAAAGACATCGCCCAAGGTCGGAACGACAACGTCGTAGTCCCGCAATGCGCGCGCCATCTCACCAATGCTGAGCGGTGCGTTGCTATCTCGGAAGTCGACGTCAAACTCATCCCGCGCGCGGGCAGTTACGGCGGGAGTCATCGGTCGGGTGATCAACAGCTTCATCAGTGCATCCGCCCGCCCACGGGAACTTTGCCATCAGGACCGATCAAAACAATCTCGCCCGATTCGTCGGGCAGACCCAGAACAAGAACCTCGGACATGAACCGTCCGATCTGACGCGGCGGGAAATTGACCACGGCCAGCACTTGTTTGCCCAAAAGGGATTCGGGCGTGTAATGCGCGGTAACCTGTGCCGAGGTCTTGCGCTCGCCGATCTCGTCGCCGAAGTCGATCCACATCTTGATCGCGGGCTTGCGCGCCTCGGGATAGGGTTCGGCCCGGGTGACTTCACCTACGCGGATGTCGACTTTGAGGAAGTCGTCGAAGGATATTTCACTCACCGGACAACTCCTTGGATCGATCGGTTGCCGCCTTTACGGCTCGGTGCAACAGGTTTGGAAACCCTTCCTGTTCATGCATCAGGACTTCCAGCGCTGCCTGCGTCGTTCCGTTGGGTGACGTGACATTGATGCGCAATTGCGACGGATCTTCCTCGGACGCTATCGCCAAAGCCCCTGCCCCGGCAACCGTCGCCTTGGCCAGGCGCATGGCCAGATCATGCGGAAGCCCTTGCGCCTCACCCGCGGCAGCCAGCGTTTCAATCAGATGAAAGACATAGGCCGGGCCCGAGCCGCTGAGACCGGTGACCGCGTCCATCTGCGCCTCATCCTGCAGGCGCACTGTATCACCGATGGCCGAAAGCAGATCTTCGGCCAGGGTCATGTCAGAACCCGACGTGCTGGCGTTTCCAATCAGCGCGGTAATGCCTTGCCGGATCGCCGCGGGCGTGTTCGGCATGGCCCGAATGATCGGCGTGCCAGCCCCCAGAACACGCTCGAACGTGGCGATGGAAGTTCCAGCGGCGACCGAGATGAACAGGGTTCCACCTCCCCCAAACGCCTGAATTGCCGGCAATGCCTCGCCCATCATCTGAGGTTTGACGGCAACCAGAACGACGGCAGGTCTTTCAGGAAGTGGGGTGTTGATATTGACCCCTTGCGCCCTGAGCCAATCGGAAGGGTTGGGGTCGATCACCCATACGGATGCGGATGGCAGGCCATGTTCGAGCCAACCGGCCAACATGGCCGACCCCATCTTGCCGCATCCCAGAAGCACCAGCCCCTGATCCGCGACGCGTGACATGTCCATGATTGCCCCTCCCCAGCTTTTGCGGTTTGGGGCAAAGCTTTACGCGCGGCCGTAAGCCTCTGCAATGGCGACTTGCATCGCATCCTCGGGCGTACGGTTGCCCCAGGTTACCAACTGGATCGCAGGATAGTAACGCTCGGCGCTCAGGACAGCGGCGGTGATCATCGTGTCAATCTGTTCGGGGCTGGCCGATTGCCCGCCGCTGAGCACCAGACCGTAGCGGTAGACCATCAGCTTCTGATTGCCCCAGTAGGTGAAGGCGCCGGCCCAGCACTGGTCATTCATGCGGTTCAGCAATTCATAGAGATCGGAAACCCGGTCCTCGGGCGGCTCCATCTCGAACGAGCAGACCATCCGCAGGGTCTCGTCATAGTTGGACCAGGCCAACGTGATCGAGTAGGTGCGCCACTGTCCTTCGACCGCCATGGCGATCTGGTCGTCACCGATCCGGTCGAAATCCCAATCGTGGTGTTCAGCCAGATGTTCGACAATATCAATCGGATGAATGTCTTCTTCGAAATACTGCTCGGAAAGTGCCATGGTGCCACCTCACTTAATACCTAGCATTTCGGGGCTGGCAGCGCCCCAGCGCTAGTTGCCTGCTCTACAAGCCGGGCTTCCCCCATAGGCCTGTACTAAATATGGTGCGCTGTGGCTGGGACTCTGGCAACCCCCATTCTTGGGGATAACAGCAATAAGTTGTGGACAGCTGGCAACGGCCACCAAAATATTGGCGCACCCTGCAGCTTTGCCTTGATTTATTTTTGCAATGCGGCGAGACTCCCCACACTGCGACACCCAGCGCGGGTTGAGCGGTGTAGGGTCTTGCCAAAAATTCTGAAATGCCGATCTGCGGCTGGGCTTATTTGTCCAGCTTGGCTTCAAGCGCGGCGATCCGCGCTTCCAGCGCCGCGTTTTCTTCGCGCGCTTTCTGGGCCATCGCGCGGACGGCATCGAACTCTTCTCGCGTGACAAAGTCGCGATCCGCCAGCCAGCGGTCGACCAAGGACTTCATCGCCGTTTCAGCCTCTTCTCGCGCACCCTGCGCCACGCCCATTGCGTTGGTCATCAACTGGGACATATCGTCCAGAAACTTGTTGCGGGTTTGCATGTGTCTACTCCGGAATCGCGAATGCCTTCTATATGGGGGATAGAGAGCCCAGTCTCAAGGTTGACTTGGTCAGCCAACCCCGGGCAATGAGACGCACATGCAAGCTGTTTTGAATTTCCCCGATCTGTCGCCCGAGCTGTTCTCGATTTCCGCCTTCGGGATCGAGTTCGCGCTGCGGTGGTATGCGCTGGCCTATATCGCCGGCATTCTGATCGCGTGGCGCATGGCGGTGATGGCGGTGCGCCGTCCCGCTTTGTGGCCGGATCAATCCCCTCCTTTGAGACCGGACCAGTTGGAGGACCTGATCACCTGGATCATCCTGGGGGTCATCATCGGCGGGCGATTGGGCTTTGTTCTGTTCTATCAGCCCGAATACTACCTGTCCCACCCGCTTGAGATCCTTAAGGTCTGGCAGGGTGGCATGTCCTTTCACGGCGGCCTTCTGGGTGTGGTGATAGCATCGCTGGTCTTCGCGCGACGCCATTCGGCCCCCTTGCTTTCACTGGCCGACTTGATCGCCCATACCGTCCCTCCCGGCCTGTTGCTTGGCCGTTTGGCCAATTTCGTCAATGCCGAGCTTTGGGGCCGACCCAGCGAACTGCCCTGGGCGGTGATCTTTCCCGGAGCAGCAGCTCAGGACTGCGCCAATGTCGCTGCTGGGCTTTGCGCCCGCCACCCGTCGCAGTTGTACGAGGCTGCGCTGGAAGGCGTGCTGTTGGGCCTGCTATTGTTGTGGCTGGTCTATCGGCGCGGCGCATTTCATTGGCCCGGTCGCATCATGGGCGTATTTCTGGCGGGCTATGGCGCTTCGCGCTTCATCGTCGAGTTCTTTCGCCAACCCGATGCGCAATTCGTCTCGGCCGGAAACCCGCTTGGACTTGCGTGGCATGTGGGCGGCTACGGCCTGACGATGGGCCAGATCCTATCTGTACCGATGATCGCAGTCGGCTTGTGGTTTGCCCTACGGGCACGGCGGGCGGCATGAGCCTGCTTGGCCATCTGACCGACCGCATCCGGCAGGACGGGCCGATGAGCGTGGCGGACTATATGGCCGAATGCCTTCTGCATCCAACACACGGCTACTACACCACCCGCGACCCAATAGGCACACATGGAGACTTTGTCACCGCTCCGGAAATCAGCCAGATGTTCGGCGAAGTGATTGGTCTTTGCCTCGCGCAGAGCTGGATTGATCAAGGCAGACCCGGCCGGTTTGCGCTGGTCGAGCTGGGCCCGGGGCGCGGAACACTCATGGCCGACATTCTACGGGCGACCCGGGGCGTGCCCGGGTTCCACGACGCCGCGCAGGTGGTATTGCTCGAAGCCTCGCCCGTTCTGCGCGGACTTCAAGCCGAGGCCCTGGATGTGCACGCACCGAAATGGATCGTTTCGGTGGGCGATCTCCCAGAGCTTCCGCTGTTTCTTGTGGCCAACGAATTCTTCGACGCCCTGCCCATCCGCCAGTTTCTGCGCGACGGCGACGGCTGGTGCGAACGTCTTGTGGGTCTGCAGGGCGATCAGCTGGCATTCGGCCTTGGCCCGAGGGCGACGCAGGCGGCCTTGGCGACGCGCCTCGAGGATACACGGGACGGTGATCTGGTCGAGCTGTGCGCGGCGGCCGTTCCCATCGTGACCGAAACGGCCCGCATCATCCGCAGCCACGGTGGTATGGCTCTCGTTATCGACTATGGCGACTGGCGTTCGCTGGGCGATACGCTGCAGGCCGTCAAGGGGCACGAATACGTCGATCCGCTCGCCACACCGGGTCAGGCCGACCTGACTGCACATGTGGATTTCGAAACGCTGGCATTGGCGTCGCGCGCGACGGGCTGCGCCCATACGCGGCTAACGCCTCAGGGTGTGTTTCTTGAGCGTCTGGGCATCACACAACGCGCACAATCTCTGGCCAGCGCATTGACCGGATCAAAACTGGAAACGCTGGTTCGCGCACATCGGCGGTTGACGCATCCCGAGGAAATGGGAAACCTGTTCAAGGTGCTGGGCCTCTACCCGAAAACTGCGATGCCACCATCGGGACTTGGGACATGACTCTGGAAATTCTGACCTCGGATTTGCTGTCACCGATTCGACACGGGTTCTTCAGTCGCAAGGGCGGCGCCTCTTCCGGTATCTTCAGCGGACTGAATTGCGGCACCGGCTCGTCCGACCTAAGCGAGGCGGTCGCGCTGAACCGGAGCAGAGTGGCCGAGGCCATGGGCGTTGAACTGGATGCATTGGTCGGCGTGCATCAGGTACATTCCCCGCACGTGATCACCGTCGACAAGCCGATTGCAGGCGAGAAGCCAAGGGCCGATGCAATCGTTACCGCAACGCCGGGCCTCGCGCTGACGATCCTGACGGCCGACTGCCAGCCGGTGCTGTTTGCGGATCCTCAAGCGAAAGTGATCGGGGCGGCACATGCAGGATGGCGCGGTGCTCTGGACGGTGTCCTAGAGGCGACGCTGGACGCCATGGAGGCGCTGGGCGCGCACCGAAAAGACATCACCGCCGTCATCGGCCCGACGATCTCGCAGCGCGCCTACGAGGTTGGCCCCGAGTTTCTGGATGACTTCCTTTTGGACAGCCAGGACAACGCGCGTTTCTTTGCAAATGGGCAAGGTGACCGGATGCATTTCGACCTGCCGGCCTTTGGCCTTCACAAGCTGCGTCAGGCCGGTGTCAGGCAGGCAGAATGGACGCGGCATTGCACCTATTCCGATCACGACAAGTTCTATTCCTACCGGCGCGCGACCCATGCCGGCGAGGCGGATTACGGCCGCCTGATTTCCGCCATACGATTGTAAAGATCGGCCGAATTGAGGCGAAAGCGCCACTTTTCCGCCACATTTATTGTGTCTATCTGTCATCAGAATCGTTGTTAATTTTTGCCAGTGCTCAGATGGTTATCCGTTCTCCGAACTTCTGATTTCTGGCATCCGAACTCAGGGGGTGCCGCAAGACTTCATCTTTGTCCTCAATTGATCCCGGAACAGCCACATCGCTGCCGCAAAGACGCGTCACATTGGCTTTACAAAGGGAAAAGGGCTTAGCCCCGAACATCGAGCAGGACATGAATATGAAGTTGAAATCTCGCTTTCTTCGCGCCGTTGTCGCGGCCGCCAGGGACCAACAACCGGAAATGCCCTGGAAGCGGGTTTCCAGTCACTCTGCAAGGGTCGTGCGCCGGTTGGCCGCGCGACGCTGATACGAAATCCCTCTGGGGCCAGCTGCCGGCCTCAACAGGGCAAGACGCGCGCCGGAAGCTGCTCTGGGCCGGTGCGTTAACCGAGGCTGGTATTCGCAGCCGACGTTTTTCAGGGCGTT
The DNA here is from genome assembly GCF_059613485.1 of Ruegeria sp. CRTD044. Classification (NCBI taxonomy): domain Bacteria; kingdom Pseudomonadati; phylum Pseudomonadota; class Alphaproteobacteria; order Rhodobacterales; family Roseobacteraceae; genus Ruegeria; species Ruegeria sp. CRTD044. Next base: position 315,540 of record NZ_JBXWSP010000016.1, read on the forward strand.
TGTGTGCGGACAATTACGTTCGCAATGTACGAGTTTGTCTGGGGGGTCATTGTGTTGACCAAACGAATGCGAAATCCATTCGCCATGCGCGGCCATGTCGGCACCCGCATGGAGGTGGCGCACTTTTTTCAAGACAAAGAATCAAGCTGTCAGGCGGGCCTGCACGGGGATGTTTCCCGCCTGTTCGGCGTATTGGAAGGAACGGAATAATATGACTATTCCAAATTCACTGGCGCGTGCCGCGCAGAATGCCGTCGACACTTCGGCACTGCTGCGCGAAGCACCGCGTCCAGGCACCAAACAGAAGGCGCAACTGCGTCGATACGAAGTGAGTGCGCTGCTGAAAAACGGTGAAGTTTCGCAGACACGCCACATCGCTCCGGCTCTGCCCGTTTTCGAAGACGCGTTCTGCGCCTTTACACGTGGGTCTCTGGTCGAAACGGAACACGGCCCGGTCGCCATTGAGGACCTGATGCCGGGCGACACGGTCCTGACCCAGACCGGCGCATCCGAAAAGATGTTGTGGAAAGGCTCGGTCACTCTGGTACCTGGCCGCGAAGACTCGCGCGGGCGGACACGCCCATTGACCCGCATCATGGCAGACACGTTCGGCATGCAAAAACCATTGTCCGGCGTCATTGCCGGCCCCGCGGCCCGCTTGCTGGCGACGCCGGCGCATCTGAGGCATCTTGGAGGTGGCCAGCCGATGCTGACACCCGTTGCCGAATTTCAGGACGGCATGTCCGTGATCGAAACGCAGCCGCCCACTCCGGTCGAGCTGTTCCATATCTGCCTGGAGCGCCACGCGGTCATCAATGTCGATGGGCTGCAGTTCGAAACCTATCATCCCGGCGTGAACGCGGTCCGGATGATGAGCCACTCGCTGCGCTCGATCTACCTGAACCTGTTCGCGCATATCCATTCCTTGCACGACTTCGGTCCGCTGCTTATGGCACGCGCCGGGGAGGGCGAGATCGACGCCATCACGGCGTGACAGCTTTAACCATCACCACTGCATTTTGGGGGGCAACATGCAGATTTTACTGAGTTGGGCCATTTCTCTGGCCATCGTGGCGGTGCTGCCGCCATGCGCATCGCAAACCAGACGCGCCGGCTTTACGCCGTCCGGTTCATCCGTTCTTCCAATACGTCGAACGGCACGCCGGGTTCGTCTTTTGCACCGCGGATGACAAGCGAAGTCTTGACGCTGGCCACGTTCGGCGTGGTCAGCAACTCACCCGTCAGGAACTGTTGAAAACTGCTGAGGTCGGGGGCGACGCATTTCAGGATGAAGTCGACCTCGCCGTTCAGCATGTGGCATTCCCGGACCAGCGGCCAGTCTCGGCAGCGGTCTTCGAACGCCCGCAATTCCGCCTCGGCCTGGCTTTCAAGGCCAACCATCGCAAAGACCTGAACTTCGAACCCCAGTTCCCGGGCGTTGACCTCGGCGTGGTATCCCCGGATAAAGCCGGCCTCCTCCAGCGTGCGCACGCGCCGAAGGCAGGGTGGGGCCGAGATTCCGACACGTTTTGCGAGCTCGACATTGGTCATTCGCCCGTCTGCCTGCAGTTCTGCAAGGATCTTTCGGTCGATCTCGTCCAGCCGTGTCGTGACCATGCGGTGCTCCTGAAATTTTCGGTTCTTATATCAGCGCAGGTGCCATGCGCAATATTCTTTCGCACCAGCGCAATAATCTTTGTCTGTCGATCAGGCAAGCCGGCACCTTGGAACCACATGACGGACGCGTGAGACGAAGGGGCTTTAAGCTGACCGATGCTGTCGCTATATCGAAGCCCGGCGCCCACGACGGCGCTCAGGCAATAATCGAGTGGGGGTTCCATGGCGGAGACACGACACACCAAGGTTCTGATCATCGGATCGGGGCCTGCCGGATACACTGCGGGCGTCTATGCCAGCCGCGCGATGCTGAACCCGATTCTGGTGCAAGGCATCGAACCGGGCGGCCAGCTGACCACCACCACCGAGGTCGAGAACTGGCCGGGTGACACCGAGGTTCAAGGCCCCGACCTGATGGTGCGCATGCAGGATCACGCCAAGGCCATGGGCTGCGAGGTGATCGGTGACATCATCAACGACCTGGACCTGTCCAAGCGTCCTTTCACCGCAAAGGGCGACAGCGGCACCGTCTACACTGCGGACGCGGTCATCCTGGCAACCGGCGCACGCGCCAAATGGCTGGGGCTGCCATCGGAGGAGAAATTCAAGGGCTTTGGCGTGTCGGCCTGCGCCACCTGTGACGGGTTCTTCTATCGCGGGCAGGAGATCGTGGTGATCGGCGGCGGCAACACCGCTGTGGAAGAGGCGCTGTTCTTGACCAATTTCGCCAGCAAGGTCACCCTGATCCACCGCCGGGACGAGCTGCGGGCCGAGAAGATCCTGCAGGACCGCCTGTTCAAGAACGACAAGATCGAGCCGCTGTGGTTCCACCAGCTGGAGGAAGTGATTGGCACCGATAACCCGCTGGGTGTCGAAGGCGTGCGGGTGAAGAACGTCAAGACGGGCGAAATCACAGAGATCCCCTGCAAAGGCGTGTTCGTTGCCATCGGCCACGCGCCAGCCAATGAACTGGTAAAAGACGTGCTGGAAACCCATATGGGCGGCTATGTCAAAACCAACCCCGGCACTACGCAGACCTCGATCCCCGGCGTGTTCGCCGCCGGTGACCTGACCGACCATGTGTACCGGCAGGCCGTGACCTCGGCCGGAATGGGCTGCATGGCGGCACTGGATGCCGAACGGTTCCTTGCCGAACAGGAATGACCGCGACGCGCAGCGTTTCGGCGCTGCGCACCGCCCTCCTCTGGCACCTTGACCCGCACCGCGCGGCAACGCAGACTTGCCCCGAGCGCGGCAGATTTCAGGTGATCTTTTGAACACCCCCCTTTGGCAGGGCAGTTGGGCGACCCGTCTCAGGATCATCAGTGGTCTTGTGCTATTTGCCTTTGCTTTCTTCCATTTCATCAATATCGGGTTGGGGCTGTTTCACACCGACTACCTGCATGACATGCAGGACTCTCGGAAAACGGTCACGCGCCATTCGATTGGCAGCGCGGTCCTGTATCTTGCCCTGATCGTGCATGCAGGTCTGGCATTGGTGTCGATCGCCCAGCGCCGAACCCTGCGAATGCCCTTTCATACGGGCCTGCAGATCGTTCTTGGCCTTCTAATCCCGCTGCAACTGATCTCGCACATCGTACAGACACGCTATGCGCATCAGGTTTTCGACGTGAATGACGAGATGGGCTACATCATTATTCTGATGTGGCCAAATTCGGCCATCTGGATGCAAAGTCTGCTGATGCTGATCGTCTGGATACACGGGTGCGTCGGACTGCATATCTGGTTGCGACTGACCTCGTGGTGGCGCCAAACCGTACCCTATCTGATCGGAGTTGCCGTCTTCATCCCAAGCTTTGCCCTGGCCGGTTTGCTGACCGAAGGGCGGCGCATCTGGATGGATTTTTCGGACCCAGATCTACGCGAACAGTATATCGAACACTACAACTGGCCCGGCCCCGAAGAGTTCCAGGTTTTGTTCAGCGTCAAGGACAATGCCTTGATGGCCTTCTGGATCGCGCTTGGCGCCGCTCTTGCGTTTCATTTCGGGGGCAAGCTTTGGCGCAGACGACACTCGGTGCGCGTCAGATATGTCGATGGGCCGGAGGTGACCTCAGAGAAAGGCATGACCCTGCTTGAGATGTCACAAGCCAACGGTATTCCGCATACCGCGCTGTGCGGCGGCCGGGGGCGCTGCACCACCTGCCGCGTCATCGTCGAGGATGGCGCCGAGTCACTGCCACCGCCCAGCGAGGTCGAGGCCCGCAGCCTGAAAGCCGTGGGGGCCACACAGCGCACGCGCCTTGCCTGCCAGGTCCGCCCCTCCAGCCCCTTGACGGTTTTCCGTGTTTTCCGGCCGGATGGTGGACGCCAGCGGGCGCATGCCAGTCAGGGGCAAGAGCGTAAACTGGCCGTGCTTTTTCTGGACATGCGCGGGTTCACCGCGCGCACAACGGGGCAACTGCCCTATGACATCGTATTCCTGCTGAACCGGTTCTTTGACGCCATTGTTCCAGCCATTACCGCAGACGGCGGGGTCGTCGACAAATACATGGGCGATGGCCTTTTGGCCGTGTTCGAAACACCCGACACGTCCAGCTCGGCCCGTTCTGCCCTGAAAGCTGCGATCGACATCAGCCATGCGCTTGCGCAGTTCAACCAACAACTGTCTCAGGAAAACAGCCCCGAGATCCGCATCGGCATGGGCCTGCACCTGGGCGACCTTGTGTTGGGAGAGATCGGCGCTGCCGGCCACGCCGCCCGGACCATCATCGGAGACGCCGTGAACGTCGCCAGCCGGCTGGAAGGAGAAACCAAGGCGCTCGGGGCCGAGCTGTTGGTCTCGGAAGCCGTGCTGCGCGCGGCCGGGTTTGAGACCGATGGGCTTGACCTGCGTCTGTTCCAATTGCGGGGCGTAACCGAGCCCGTCCCTGCCCTGCCCGTCGAGCGCGCTCTGGATCTGGACCAACTTCTGGCCTCTCCAGAACAGATCGCCTCCGGTTGACGATATTGTCCCCATCCGGTGGGATTTTCGTCGCTTTTTTGGTTCAGGCCCGGAAAAACCTTCCATTCCGGGGAAAAACCGCGCATATCCTCCTTTGTTTCATGAATGTATATGGACTTCGACTGACGACCGGGGCACATGGCCCGGAAATGCACCTGAATCACTGACCGAACACACTGCCTCAAGAGTATTGCGATGACGATGTTGAGTAACCTGGCTCCGATCCCAGAACTGTATGTTTCCTATGAATCCGCCCAAAAGCTGAAAGTCGAAGCCGCCGACCTGACCAGCTGGGACCTGACCCCACGCCAGATCTGTGATCTGGAGTTGCTGATGAACGGCGGGTTCAGCCCGCTCAAGGGCTTTCTGGGTCAGGAAGACTATGACAGCGTGGTCGAAAACATGCGCCTGGCCGATGGCAGCCTTTGGCCGATGCCGATCACACTGGATGTCAGTGAAGAGTTCGCCGAACAGATCGAGCTGGGTCAGGACATCGCCCTGCGCGACCAGGAAGGCGTGATCCTGGGCACCATGACGGTGACCGACCGCTGGACCCCGGACAAGTCGCGCGAGGCCGAAAAGGTTTTCGGTGCTGACGACTTGGCGCACCCGGCCGTCAACTATCTGCACAACGTGGCCGGGAAGGTTTACCTTGGCGGTCCCGTGACCGGCATCCAGCCGCCGGTGCATTACGACTTCAAAGCCCGCCGCGACACGCCGAACGAGCTGCGCGCCTATTTCCGCAAGCTGGGCTGGCGCCGCATCGTCGCGTTTCAGACCCGCAACCCGCTGCACCGCGCGCACCAGGAACTGACCTTCCGTGCCGCGCGTGAGGCGCAGGCCAACCTGCTGATCCATCCGGTCGTAGGCCTGACCAAGCCCGGCGATGTCGACCACTTTACCCGCGTACGCTGCTATGAGGCGGTGCTGGACAAATACCCGGCCTCGACAACTACGATGAGCCTGCTGAACCTGGCGATGCGCATGGCAGGCCCGCGCGAAGCGGTCTGGCACGGCCTTATCCGCAAGAACCACGGCTGCACCCATTTCATCGTCGGCCGCGACCATGCCGGCCCGGGCAAGAACAGCCAGGGCGAGGACTTCTATGGTCCCTACGACGCGCAGGACCTGTTCCGCAAATACCAGGACGAGATCGGCATCGAGATGGTCGACTTCAAACACATGGTCTATGTGCAGGAGCGCGCCCAGTACGAACCCGCGGACGAGATCGAGGACAAGGACAACGTCACGATCCTGAACATCTCGGGCACCGAACTGCGCCGCCGTCTGCGCGAAGGGCTCGAGATCCCCGAGTGGTTCTCGTTCCCCGAGGTGGTCGAGCAGCTGCGCCGCCGCTATCCGCCGCGCAGCCAGCAGGGCTTTACCGTCTTCTTCACCGGTTTCTCGGGCTCGGGCAAATCGACCATCGCCAACGCTCTGATGGTCAAGCTGATGGAGATGGGCGGCCGTCCAGTCACGTTGCTGGACGGTGACATCGTCCGCAAGAACCTCAGCTCGGAACTGGGCTTCTCGAAGGAACACCGCGACCTGAACATCCGTCGCATCGGCTATGTGGCCTCCGAGATCACCAAGAACGGCGGCATCGCCATCTGTGCCCCGATCGCGCCCTACGCCACCACCCGCCGCGCCGTGCGCGAGGAGATCGAGCAATTCGGCGCGTTCTGCGAAGTTCACGTGGCCACCAGCATCGAGGAATGCGAGCGCCGCGACCGCAAGGGCCTGTACAAGCTGGCGCGTGAAGGCAAGATCAAAGAGTTCACTGGTATTTCGGACCCTTACGATGTGCCGGAAAACCCGGAACTGCGCGTCGAGACCGAGAATGTGGACGTGGACAACTGCGCCCATCAGGTTCTGCTGAAGCTGGAAAGCATGGGATTGATCGCCGGATCCTGAGCCACAGCCAACTGCTATCAACACTGACCCCCGGAGACATCTCCGGGGGTCTTTCATTTCCTGAACACTGCTTTGAACACCCCCCTTCCATCCGCGCAGATTTGCGGTAGTTCGACGTTTCCTCCAGAAAATGCTACTATTTGGCATATTTTGCGCAGACATAATTAATCTGCATCCTTTGGGAGGGTGAACATATGGCAACTCAGAAAAATACCGACGATGGCGGAGCCATGTTTGCGGGAGACAACCGCGCAGCGGTAATTGCCGACTACAAGATCGCCCAGTTTTCCCGGTTGCAACTTCCGGCGTTGATGGCTTCGCCGGCTGTGGCAGGGTGCCTGACACCGTTTATCCCCATAGACTGGCTGCTGGACCTTCTGAAGTCGATCCGCACCTACGCGGATTGGGTGAAGGAATGCGACAAGATCAAAGCCAAGATTCAAAAGGCGCTGGATACACTGCAGCCGCCGCCCCAGGATCACCCTTTGGGGCTTGTCGTGCCACCGGTTCCGCCGACGCCCGGCACGACCCGTCTTCGCCAGATCCTTGAGGTCATCGATGCGGCCAAGACCGCTGCCGGCAACATGGAGCCAGACTCGGCGCGCGACAGTCTCAAAGAGGCCAAGGACATGATGCACCACGACTCGGTCAAAGCCGAGTTCCGCCGGCTGAACGACGTGGATGGCTGGTATGACATTCTGGAGGAATTGCAGGACGCGATCGATTATCTGGAACGTGTCTCGCGGCGCTGACCCACTCCGGCAGAGCCAAAGTGCGCGTGTTGCACAGTCAGCCTGTTGAGAGCTGATCCCGCAGGGCCTCGGCAGCCCTCAGTTCGAACTCTCCAAAGATGGCGGCTTGCGGCTGCATCGCCCGCAGATACGGCAGGCGTTTTTCATAGTCTTCCACCGACAGCATCTGCACGGCCTGCTGGATGTCCGCCTCGGTTTCGCACAGGATCATCCCCTTGGTATCGAGGAAGTCGCCGATATTGGGGCACCCCCAATAGATCGGGACTGTCGAACACAGAACGGCGTCGATCAGCTTCTCCGAGAAGTAGTTCCTCTCGCGCACGTTTTCGATGACGACCGAATAACGATAAGGTGCCAACCCGTCTGACTTGTGCTCGAACGGTTGATAGCCGCGGCCCATGATGTCGATGTCAGCGCCTGTGTCGCGGGCCCAATCGATCAGCCTGTGCCTCAGCTGGTGCCCCTCCAGATCGCGCTTCGCCGACGCGATCAGCGAACATGACCGCGTCTTGACGACGCTCAGATCCTGCCACTCGGGGACTTGGGTCACGCCATAGGGCAGGAAAACCGCGTTGGGCAGGCTGTTCAGCAATACGTCGTGAAAGGTGAACACCCGGAAAAACCGCCGCCAGGTCCAGCGCAGCATCCGGTCGTGCTTGCCATGTATGGCCGATGGCTCGCCCATCATCAGCGATATCCGAGCCCGCGTGCCGCGCCGCAGGCGCAGGTGTACGGTGGAATTGGGATACATGATCAGGTGGTCGGAGGGCGCGAGGTCACCAACGGTCTTTCCTGACAGGCGCTCGGGGCAACCCAAAGGCCAGATCAGATCGGACAGCGGCACCGAGGCCAGTTTCGGCCCCAAGCGGTGCCCATAGGGCAGGATTGCGATCGCAGGTTCGGTCATTGCAGGCTGTCCGGCAGGTCGGTCTGGCCGCGCATCAGGACAAACCCGCGGCCGGCAACCTTGATGCCTGTCATCGCATCCGTTGGCCCGACCCGCGTTACGGTCGCCTGGCCAGGGCGGCCCATGTCGTGGCCTTGTTCGGCGACAAAGCTGTCTTTCTGCATCAGCCCGAATTTCCACAAGTAGGCCGCCATTGCACCGGTGGCGGACCCGGTGAACGGATCTTCGGGTGGGCTGGGCGGTGCCAGCAACAGACGCGAGAACGTATCCCCTTGAGCCGTGGCCCCCTGCAGGGTCACCAGAAAGGGTTCGGCCATGTCGGACCCGGCATATCCGGCAGTTTCCGCCACCCGTTGCAGTGCATCCACATTCAGTTGTGCCGCGCGCAAGGCTGCATGATCCCGCAGAACTGTAATGCAAAATGGAAGCCCGGTCGAAACCATCTGCGGCGGCGAAATGATCGCATTTGCAGGTAGGCCGATCGCAGCGGCAACAAGGTCTTCCGGCACCCGCGTGCCGAATTCGGGCGCGATCTGGGTCATCTCGATCTGGTCGCCATGCAGCTGGATTGGCACGATCCCTGCTCCGGTTTCCAGCGTCAGTGCGTCACCAGATATCATTCCACGATGGCGCATGGCAGCCACAGTCGCAATCGTCGGGTGTCCGGCAAAGGGAATTTCACGGCTGGCCAGGAAGTACCGCACTCGAATATCCGCCACATCCGATGGTCCGGTAAATGTGCATTCGACCAAAGACGTCTCGCGGACAAACGCCGTGCAAACCGATTCCGGCAAATGCGCGCCACCATGCACGACTGCACAGCCATTTCCGCCGAATGCCGTGTCGCTGAAGGCATCCACCCAATCGAAATCGAACCAGCTCATGCGCCCTCTCGTGCTTGCAGTCAGAAAGTGCCGGGAATGCAAACCCGCGGGTGGCATGTTTGACGCCTCACGCGCCGCTTGTCACGCTGAATCGGTCTGTGCCCGTGTCAGTGCACGGCCACCGGAGACAGGTCATGCTGCCGCGCCAGTACGAAGGCCAGCTTTCGATCGGCGACAAGCGCCAGTTGCTGCCCATCTGAATCGTGAACGGCATAAAGATGATCCAGATCACCCACCTGCGTGCGCACCTCGTGCGGCAGGTTGGCCACGTTCACGGCCTTCACATAGACGATCCGATTGCCTTCGGTGTTGATTTCATACGGTGTATTCATGGCTTACCCCTTCCTTATGTTGATCGTCTGCACAACGGTTTCGGGCACGGCGCGGGTCAGGTCGATATGAAGAAGACCATTTTCCATGATGGCCTCGCCGACCTCGACACCGTCGGCCAGCACGAACATGCGCTGGAACTGACGGGCCGCGATGCCGCGGTGCAGGAACACGCGCCCCTCGCTGTCGTCGCGCTGACGGCCCCGGATCACCAGTTGCCGATCTTCGATGGTGATCGACAGGTCATCCTCGGCAAACCCGGCCACGGCCAAGGTAATGCGGTAGGAATGATCCGACGTCTGTTCGATGTTGTAGGGCGGATACCCTTCGTTTCCGGCCTTTGCAGACCGTTCCAGAAGGCGTTCCAGCTGCTCGAACCCCAGAAGATGCGGGTATGAGCCAAGAGTAAGTTTTGACACGTTTTCTCGTCCTTCTTTGTCAAAGCGACGTGATGCGCGGCCCCGTAACGGCAGCTGCGCACAAGACAATATGGGATGAAACGTGTGTCTCCACAAGGTCTAGGCGGATTCACTTGAACGCACTATCTTGTGTAACACGCACCACCAGCCACACATGAGTCGCCCATGAATGCGCCCACCGACATTTCGATGAAAACCGACGAGGTTCTGCGCGTCGAACTGGAGGTGTTTCGCCAGCAGCACCGCGACCTGGACGAGGCAATCAAGGCGCTCGAATCGACCGGCACCGCCGATCAGTTGACGGTGAAGCGGCTGAAGAAACAAAAGCTGCGCCTGAAGGATATCATCCGGCTGATCGAGGATCGCCTGACCCCTGACATCATCGCCTGATCCGTCGCGGTCAACCGCATTGCCACGCAAGCGGATTTCACTATAGTGCGCGCTTCCTAACGCAGGCGGGGAACAGGGCGGATGAGCGAGATCAAGGTCGGAATCATCATGGGCAGCCAGTCGGACTGGCCCACCATGAAAGGCGCTGCAGAGATACTGGACGAACTGGGCGTGGCCTACGAGACCAAGATCGTCTCGGCCCACCGCACGCCGGATCGTTTGTGGGAGTACGGCAAGACCGCCGTGCAGCGCGGGCTGCAGGTGATCATCGCCGGCGCCGGCGGTGCCGCACATCTGCCGGGGATGATGGCGTCCAAGACGCGGGTACCGGTGATCGGCGTTCCGGTGCAGACACGGGCTCTGTCCGGTGTCGACTCGCTCTATTCCATCGTGCAGATGCCCAAGGGTTTCCCGGTTGCGACCATGGCCATCGGATCGGCCGGCGGCGCCAATGCCGGCCTGATGGCCGCCGGTATTCTGGCCCTGCAGGACGCAGCCCTGGCCGACCGGCTGGACGCCTGGCGCGCGGCGCTGTCGGACTCGATCCCCGAGGAGCCCCGCGATGAGTGACCCCTTGCAGCCGGGCGCGGTGATCGGAATTCTGGGCGGCGGCCAGCTGGGCCGGATGCTGTCGATGGCCGCGGCGCGGCTGGGCTTTGTAACCCATATCTTCGAGCCGGGCGCCAACCCGCCCGCGGGCCAGGTGGCGCATCGCGTGACCACCGCACCTTATGAGGATGCCGAGGCGCTGGCCGCTTTTGCGCAATCGGTCGATGTCATCACCTACGAGTTTGAAAACATCCCGACCGAAGCGCTGGACGTTCTGGAATCGCACCGCCCCATCCGACCCGGCCGCGAGGCGCTGCGGGTCAGTCAGGACCGGCTGACCGAAAAGACATTCCTGCAAGGCCTGGGCTTGAACACCGCACCCTTTGCCGATGTGACCGACCTGGACAGCCTGCAGGCCGCCATCGCACGGATCGGCACGCCGGCGATCCTCAAGACCCGCCGCTTCGGCTATGACGGAAAGGGGCAGGCGCGGCTGAAGTCGCCCGAGGACGCACTGGCCGCACTGGCCGACATGCAGGGCGCACCCGCGATTCTGGAAGGCTTCGTCAATTTCAGCCACGAGGTGTCGATCATTGCCGCCCGCGGGCTGGACGGCCAGGTGGCCTGCTTCGACCCCGGCGAGAACGTGCATCGCAACGGCATCCTGCACACAACCACGGTGCCCGCGCGCCTGTCCCCCGCCCTGCGGACCGACGCAGTGCTGCTGGCCGCGAATATCCTGAACGCGCTGGACTATGTCGGCGTCATGGGGGTCGAATTGTTCGTGACACCGCAGGGCCTGATCGTGAACGAGATCGCGCCACGCGTTCACAACTCGGGTCACTGGACGCAGAACGGCTGTGCGGTCGATCAGTTCGAACAGCATATCCGCGCCGTGGCCGGCTGGCCTCTGGGCGACGGGCAGCGTCACGCGGATGTGGTGATGGAAAACCTGATCGGCGACGACATGGACCGCGTGCCCGAGCTTGCGCAACAGCGCGACGTGGCCCTGCACCTGTACGGCAAGGCCGAGGTCAAGCCGGGCCGCAAGATGGGCCATTTCAACCGGATCAAACGCTAGCGTGCCGCGGCGACGAACCGCCCGGCGACATCCCCCGACAGGAAACTGACCCGGCCGCCGGCGATGGTGGCCGCCACGCGCTGCGTTTCAGCGTCCAGAATGACCAGATCGGCGCGTTTGCCGGGGTGCAGCGACCCCCGGTCCTCAAGGCCAAGCACCCGCGCGGGACCCGACGACACCAGCGCCCATGCGCCCGCCAGATCCATCAGCCCCGATTTCATCAACATCAGAGCCGCCCTGCGCGGGCTGGGATAGTGGTAATCCGACGCCAGCGCATCGCACAGCCCCATGGCGATCAGATCCAGCGCACTGACATTGCCCTTGTGCGATCCGCCCCGCACCACGTTGGGCGAGCCCAGAATGACGTGATCGCCCGCGGCCTTGGCCGCCTCGGCCGCTTCGATCGTTTCGGGAAATTCGGCGATATCCACGCCGCGCGCGCGCCAGTGGGAACGGGCCTCTGCCGTCGCATCATCATGGCTGCCCAGACGCACGCCTTGTTGGGCCAACGCCGCGCACAGCGCATCAAGCGCAGCGGGCACCTCGGAGGTGCGGGCGTGCATCTGCTGCAGCATCTTCAGATGCGCCTCGGGGCTGCGACCAGCCTTGAGCGCCTGCCCGGTCAAACGCGGCGGGGTACGCCCCTGCGCCAGACGGTCATGGGGCAGGTGATCGTTGAACACGACATAGGGCACCTGCCAGTCGGCGATGTGCCCCGGCAGGTCGGCATAATCGTCCAGCAGGTGGGTTTCGAACCGCAACTGCGGGATCAGGTCGGTGACCACGCTGCCCTTCACCGCCGCGATCGCGCGGAACACGTCGGCGGCGAACTTTGGGCCGCGTACGCCGCCCTCCCAACTGTAGAACTGCGCCAGCACGACTGTGGTGATGCCATTGGCCGCCAGCTCGGCCTCGGCAGCGCGGATGCCCTCGTCCATCTGCTTCATGGCCCCCCGGCGCGGGGCGATGTGACGCTCGAAGCCGTCCCCGTGCAGGTCGATGATGCCAGGCAGGATCAGATAGCCGCTCAGATCAACGACCGGCGCAGCGCCGCCTTCTTGGATCAAGCCGTCCGCGATCGAGAGGTCGTCACCGACAAGTCCACGGTCAGGGTGCAGAACCTGCGCCCCGGAAAAGGTCAGTTCCAATGCGGTCATCGCGTGGGTTCCGAGGCGGGTTCGGCGCAGTCCTCTCCGATGCAGATCTCATCGATGATGTCCATCACACCGTCCAGCCAGGTTATGCTGGGATCGAACTCACCGAACTCGATGAAGTGCAAAGCCTGCGCCATGACCTGCGGGTTGTTCATCATGAACGTATGCGTCACCGGCAGCACGATGTGATCGGCCATGCCCTGGACCTTGGTTTCTTCGACAGAGACTTTGCCGTCATCCGGCCCATCAACCAGCGACGAAAATACCGGATTCAAGGAGTTCTCGCCTGCAATCACCCCCAGCTCGAAGTCGACCGGCGGCAGGCGACGCGGAATGCCTTCGGGACCCGTACCCAGCTGCAGGCCGGCGGGGCCGTTCAACAGACCAAACACTTCCCAATCGCCCAGTTCATCGACCAATTGGCTGCCTTGGTTGGGCGGGCCAAGCATGACGACGCGGCCCAGATTTTGCGGATGGTGATCCTGCAGCCAGTAGCGCAACAAGATTCCCCCCATCGAATGCGCGACAACGTTGACGGTGTCATCTCCGCATGCCGCAAACGCCTCGGGTATGGTCCGGTCGGCCAGTTCCGGAATCGGAAGATCCGTCGAGCGATAACCCGGTCGCACAACGGTGTACCCGTGCACCTTGAACAACTGCTCCATGACCGAAAACGATGCTTCGGTCCGGGCAAGCCCATGCAGCAGGACAACGCATTTTGCCTGCGCGGCAATCGGCATCAGGCAAATCAATATGAAAAAGAAGATCCGCATGGCTGCCAGATAATGGCAATTCTTCAGAGAGGAAAGACCTAGCGCCGCCTCACGCGCATAACTGCCAATGCGATACCGCCCAAAACCAACCCTGCCCCGGCCATCAGCCGCAGGCTCAGTTGCTCGCCGAGCAGCGCCACACCGGCAATGATCGCAATCACCGGGACGCTCAGCTGAACTACGGCTGCAACCGCAGGCGCCAGCTGGGGCAGCAGACGATACCACAGGGCGTACCCCAACCCCGAGGTCATGCCGCCGGATACGGCCGCCAGCCCCAAACCCGCCCAGGTCAAATGCCACGCCGGAGCGCCCGCGACCAAAATGCCAGCGGTCACCGGCAGGGCCACCACAAAGTTCGAGGCCGTTCCTGCCAGCGCATCGGGCTCGGACCGACCGGCAATCGAATACGCAGCCCACCCGACCCCTGCGGCGGCCATCAAGGCTGCCCCTGTCGGGTCCACACGTGCCTCAGCGCCTGGCCACAGCACCCAGGCCAATCCGACCATCGCAATTGCTGCCCCCGCCACCTGTCGAAAAGTCGGGATCGCCCCGGCAAGGGAGCCGGCCAGAAACATCGATATCTGGACCACTGCAAACAGGATCAAGGCGCCCAATCCCGCATCAAGTGACAGATAGGCCACCGAGAACCCGACCATGTACAACGACAAGGACCCTGCTCCGATTACTCGGCGCCTGTCGAACACCCGCAGGTTGCCACCCCGCGACACGACCAATGCACAAAGGACCAGCGCACCACAGAGCACGCGAACAACGGCAAAACTCGCCGGGTCGCTGGCTCCGCTCTCAACGGCCAACCGGTTCAGAATGGAATTCGCCGCAAAGGCACACATTGTCAGGGCGGTCAGAAGAAACAGCTGCATGCCCCACCAATATCGTGTCCGCGTGCAATGGACACCCGGTTTCCTGCACTTCCGCGTGACCGGCTGCGGCGTTCCCCAGCATTGCAAGCAACGCCGGCCGAACCCCTGCGGAACACCAGAATAAACAAAACGGGGCCGCCCGAAGGCGACCCCGTTGAATTTTTTGGTATGACTTTCCCTTGCGGGTTGTCTGAATTCGCTGACGCGAGCCCGGACAGTCTTACATCATGCCGCCCATGCCGCCCATGTCGGGCATGCCAGCACCGGCGCCTGCACCTTCTTTGGCGGGCTTGTCGGCAACCATGGCTTCGGTGGTGATCAGCAGACCTGCAACCGAGGCAGCGTCTTCCAGAGCGGTACGCACCACTTTGGCCGGGTCAATCACACCGAACTTGAACATGTCGCCATATTCTTCGGTCTGAGCGTTGAAGCCGAAGGCGGTGTCCGAGGACTCGCGCACCTTGCCGGCAACGACGGCACCGTCGACACCTGCGTTTTCAGCAATCTGACGCAGCGGCGCTTCGATGGCCTTGCGAACGATGTTGATACCGGCGTCCTGATCGGCGTTGATACCTTTCAGATCGGCCAGAGCCTTGCCGGCCTGAACCAGGGCAACACCGCCACCCACAACGACACCTTCCTGAACGGCGGCGCGCGTTGCGTTCAGAGCGTCGTCCACACGGTCCTTGCGCTCTTTCACTTCAACTTCGGTCATGCCACCGACGCGGATCACGGCAACACCGCCTGCCAGTTTGGCAACGCGCTCTTGCAGCTTCTCACGGTCGTAGTCGCTGGTGGTTTCTTCGATCTGGGTGCGGATCTGGGCAACGCGTGCTTCGATCTCGGCCTTCTCTCCAGCACCGTCGACGATGGTGGTTTCGTCCTTGGTGATCGACACTTTCTTGGCGGTGCCAAGCATGTCCATGGTGACGTTTTCCAGCTTCATGCCCAGGTCTTCGCTGATGACCTGACCGCCGGTCAGGATTGCGATGTCCTGCAGCATTGCCTTGCGGCGATCGCCGAAGCCCGGAGCTTTGACGGCAGCGATCTTCAGACCACCGCGCAGCTTGTTGACAACCAGAGTTGCCAGCGCTTCGCCTTCCACGTCCTCGGCGATGATCAGCAGCGGCTTCTGCGACTGGATCACCTGCTCGAGCAGCGGAACCATCGGCTGCAGCGAAGAGAGTTTCTTCTCGTGCAGCAGGATCATGCAGTCTTCCAGCTCGGCAACCATCTTGTCAGCGTTGGTGACGAAGTAGGGCGACAGGTAGCCACGGTCGAACTGCATACCTTCGACGACGTCGGTCTCGGTTTCCAGACCTTTGTTCTCTTCGACGGTGATGACGCCTTCGTTGCCGACTTTCTGCATCGCGTCTGCGATCTGGCGGCCGATTTCAGCTTCGCCGTTGGCCGAGATGGTACCAACCTGCGCAACTTCGTCGCTGTCTTTGACTTCGCGGGCAGCGTTCTTGATTTCCTCGACGACTTTGGCGGTTGCCATGTCGATGCCGCGCTTCAGGTCCATCGGGTTCAGGCCTGCTGCGACCTGCTTGAGGCCTTCCTTGACGATGGCCTGAGCCAGAACGGTCGCGGTGGTGGTGCCGTCACCGGCTTCGTCATTGGTGCGGCTGGCGACTTCTTTCACCATCTGCGCGCCCATGTTCTCGAACTTGTCTTCCAGTTCGATTTCCTTGGCGACCGAAACACCGTCTTTGGTGATGCGCGGCGCGCCGAAGGATTTGTCCAGAACCACGTTGCGGCCTTTGGGGCCGAGGGTCACCTTCACAGCATCCGCCAGGATGTTCACACCCTTCAGCATGCGGTTGCGGGCATCGGTGTCGAACTTGACGTCCTTTGCAGACATGTCTTTTTCTCCTCGAGAAATGTTTTTGGAATGAAGATCAGAGTAAGCGCGTGCGCGTTACTCGATGATCCCCATGATGTCGCTTTCTTTCATCATCAGCAGCTCTTCGCCGTCGACGTGGACCTCGGTGCCGGACCATTTGCCGAACAGGATCTTGTCGCCGGGCTTCACAGCCATCGCGATCAGTTCGCCGCTGTCTTTCCGCGCGCCTTCGCCGGTTGCAACAACTTCGCCTTCGCTGGGCTTTTCTTTTGCGCTGTCGGGAATGATCAGGCCGCCTGCGGTTTTCTCTTCGCTTTCGGTACGGCGAACCAGCACGCGGTCATGAAGCGGTTTCAATGCCATCTTTGCAGCTCCTTGGGCTCAAAGGTTGTTTTCCTCCCCCCGCGGTCTTGCGGGGTGTTAGCACTCAGCTTGGTCGAGTGCTAACGACGCATAGCTAGGGGGTGATTTCCGGCGAGTCAACAATCGGTGATGATTTTTTTTGCGCCCAGCTGGCAGTGCGCTTAGTCAGGTCGGATCTTCCCAGCTGTAAGCCCAATGCTTCAGCCCTTCGGACCCGGAGGGCGACAGTTCATAGACGCCCTTTGCCACCTTTTCGAACCAGCCATAATGGTTTTCGCGCATGAGGCGCGTCGCCGCCGCAACGCCCGTGGCACTGGCGACCTCAGCGCCTTTGGTCGCCCCGTGTTCGGCCAGGTGCGCGGCACATTTCAGGGCATCCTGCCGATAGGCAGTGACGATACCGTGCCGAGTTGCCCCACCTAAGTTCGGATCCCCTTCCAACCGCTCGAACTCGCGCAACAGTCGCGCAGCTTTGGCCTTGTTCTTTCGCGGCGTATAAGGGCCGGGGTCACAATGGACTTCAACCCGTCCATCCGCACGAACGGTGATCAACCCCAGCCCCAACCGACGACACAGGGACAGGTTGTCCCGCAGCGCCCGGCGCGCTGACCGGCCGGTGGGCTTGCAGACGGCCACATAGACCTGATCCGATACCTTCAACCGGGTCACGGCCTGATGGAACAAGGCCAGCGAAAACCTCAGCTTCAATTCAACAATCACTGGATCGCAACCGGGCTTGACGGCCACGATGTCGGCGGCGCCGACCTCTCCTTTCACGTTGTATCCTTGCCGCTGCAACAGCGCCTTGATCGGAGGATAGAGATCCTGTTCGCGGTTCATGACGCTATGCTATGGTTTTTTCAGAGAAACGCCATACGGATACACGGCTTGCGCGCGGTAGGCGGGCGTGGCTATCTGTTCCCAAGTTCTTTCAGCCACAATCGGAATGGTCTCGATGCGCGCGTTTCTTTTTGCCCTGCTTGCCGCTCTGCATCCAATTGTGGCCCATGCCGCCTGTGACGGGCGCGATTTGCGGCAAGACATGACGCCTGAGGCCCGGGCCGAGTTGAACGCGGCCACCAGTCAGATGGCATATCCCGAAGGCAATCACTGGATTGCGCGGAAGGACAACACTGTTTTGCATCTGATCGGCACATTGCACGTCAACGATCCGCGAATGGGCCCGGTGGTGGAGCGGTTGGCACCGACTTTGAGCGAGGCGGACGCGTTTTATTTCGAGATCACTCAATCCGACATGTCCGCTTTCGAACAAGACCTGGCCAAGGATTTCAGCCCGGTCCTGATCAACTCTGGACCAACTCTAATCGATCTGATGAGCGAAGAGGACTGGGCCGTGATTTCCAAGGCGCTTTCGGCACGCGGCATTCCCGGTTGGATGGCCGCGAAACTGCGCCCTTGGTTCCTGTCGATGATGCTGGGTATGCCACCCTGCATGCTTCAGGTGCCAGATGCAGACCGGGGAATGGATGCGCGCCTGACCGAACTGGCCGAAGCTGAGGGCAAGCCGCAATATTCGCTGGAACAGATCGAAGATCTGATCGCGATCTTCGACAGCCACACGCTTGAAGAGCAGGTGCAGTCTCTGGTGCGCATGGTCGATGCGTTTGACGCCGGTGATGACCACATGGTGACCATGGCCAGCGCATATTTCGAGGAGAAACACGCAGAAATCCTGCAATTCGCAAAGATATATGGGCGCGATGCTTCGGGCCTGGCTCCCGACGTGTTTGAACAGGAATGGGCCGCATTCGAGGACCAGCTACTGGTTCAACGCAACGACAACTGGATGGAAACGATCCTGACCATCGAAAACCAGACGGCGGTGATCGCGGTTGGTGCCGGCCATCTGGGTGGAGACCATGGACTTTTGCAGCAGCTGGAACGCGCCGGATATCAACTGAGCCGCGCACAGTTCTGAGCGGTCAGCGCTTCTGTCAGACCAACCGTCGCAGCCGTGTTTCTGCCGGGTGACAACGCCAATGGACCAACCTATAAGGCGCGCAAACTCCTTATGTGCAGGAAACAGACATGACCATCCAAGTATTTGGCCACAAATCTCCCGACACCGACTCGACCGGATCGCCGATCCTGTGGGCCTGGTATCTGAACGAAGTCAAAGGCGAAAAGGCCGAACCCGTTCTGCTGGGCGAGCCCAACACCGAAGCCGCCTTCATGCTGCAACGCTGGGACCTACCCAAGCCGCGCATCATCGAGGATGTCGAGACCGATGCGCCCGTCGTCATCGTTGACACAAACAACCCGGCCGAGCTGCCTGCCAATGTCAACAATGCCGATATCCGCGCCATCATCGACCACCACAAGCTGGTCGGTGGGCTGGAAACCAAAGGCCCGATCGACATTACCGTCCGCCCGCTGGCCTGCACGGCAACCATCATGATCGACCTGATGGGCGACGACGCCGCCAAGATGCCCGAGACCGTCAAGGGCGCGGCCCTGACCTGCATCCTGTCGGACACGCTGGAGTTCCGCTCGCCCACCACCACCGCGCATGACCGCGAAGTGGCCGAGAAGCTGGCCGCCGAGCTGGGTCTGGATGTTTCGGCCTATGCTGCCGAAATGTTCGCCGCGAAATCTGACGTATCGTCTTTCTCGGACGCCGAACTGATCCGCATGGACAGCAAGGAATACGAGGTCGATGGTACCAAGTTCCGCGTGTCCGTTCTGGAAACCACCGCACCGGGCGTCGTGCTGGACCGCAAGGACAGCCTGGCCCAGTCGATGGTCGAGGTGGCCAAGGAAGACGGCGTGGACCAGGTGCTGCTGTTCGTCGTCGACATCCTGAACGAAGAGGCCACCCTGTTGGTGCCCAACGACCTTGTCAAATCGGTTGCCGAGAAAAGCTTTGGCGCTTCGGTGTCCGGCGACACGGTTGTTCTGCCGGGCATCATGAGCCGTAAGAAGCAGATCATTCCGAACCTCAAGGTCTGATCCCGTTCACAGTTCAGCGAAAGGCGCCCTTAGCGGGCGCCTTTTTTGTTTGCGCGTCGAAAGGTTTGCCGGATGGCAAATCGTTGCTAGGCTGGACGCAGGGACAGGGTGGATCGGGACACGGTGGTCACACGGAAATACAGCACGACACGCAGCATTCTGCTGTTCGAAGGCGGCGACAGGCTTGCCTATTGGCGGCGCTTTGCCATGCTGCTGACCCTTTCCGTGATCATCGCAACCATGGGCCTTCTGCGGAACTCTGGCGCCGTGGTCATCGCCGCGATGTTGGTCGCGCCGCTGATGACACCAATTCTGGGCATTGCGGCTGCGATGGTCATGGGCTGGCTGAAACGCGCTTTCGTTCTGACCCTGACGGTCTGCATTGCGGCGGTACTGTGCGTTCTGATGGCCTGGATCCTGGTTTATCTGGCCGATGTCCCGCGCGGCACCCTGATCCCCGATCAGGTCTTGGCCCGCACCGACCCGGGCACCGAAGACCTGATCGTGGCGCTCGCGGCCGGCGTGGCCGGCGCATACGTCCAGATCAACAAGGCCGAACTGAGCCTGTTGCCCGGCGCCGCCATCGGCGTGTCTCTGGTTCCGCCATTGTCCGCGTCCGGGATCCTGCTGTATTTCGGCGAACCCGCCGACGCCTACGAGGCGGGTCTTTTGTTCGCGACCAACCTTGGCGCGATCGTTTTGTCGGCCTGCGCGGTCTATATCGTCTATGCCGCAAGGTCGGTTGCATTCGGCAAGGGCCGGCGCAAGCTCAACTTTACTGCCGGTGTGGTCATAACCATGGCGTTCCTGGCCTTCGTCGTGGTCCAGTTGGGCAAATCGACCTACAACCGTTACCTGGAAACCCGTACCGAGGCCGAGGTTGCGCAAGCGATCCGCGACTGGGCGGACCCGGTATCGGTCGAGATCATCCGCATCGACGTGAATGCCAAGCGCAAACGGGCCGAGGTTTGGGTGATCGTCGATCTGCCGCCCGAGGCGCAATTCAAGGTCTCGTCCGTTGCCGGGCTGTTGCCCGAGAGCCTGCGGGAAACGTCGTTGGTCGACGTCCTGCAGGATGAACTTGGCCCCGGCTATCTCGCCGTCATCCGGTACCAGACCCGCATCGGCGCGCAGGTCATTCTTGGCACCGAAACCGTGCAACAGGCCCCGGATGTCGAAAAGCTGAGCGACGAGGAATGACGACCTGCACCCGGCTGCCTCTGGTCAAGTGGGGCCAGCTTTGCCATAGGTGGCGCAACGCCGTTTCAACAGCCCGAGGCCCGCATGACCCAGATCATCTCCGCGCTTGACCAGATTTCCGACCGTTACAAGGCGCTGTTCGTGGATCTGTGGGGCTGCGTCCACAACGGCATTACCGCCTACCCCGAGGCTGTTGCCGCGTTGAAGGCCTATCGCGACCGAGGCGGCAAGGTGGTTCTGGTGACGAACTCTCCGAAGCCGCGTGCCGGGGTTGCGGAGCAGTTGAAACAGTTCAACGTCCCCGCAGTCTGCTACGACACCATCGCGACCAGTGGTGACTCGGCCCGATCCGCCATGTTCCGCGGAGCCGTGGGTGAGAAAGTCTATTTCATGGGTGAATGGGAACGCGACGCTGGGTTCTTTGAGCCGCTGAAAATACTGGACCACCCGATCCACATCGAACGCGTGCCGCTGGACCAGGCCGAGGGGATCGTCTGCTGTGGCCCGTTCGACCCGATGGCCGATCCGGCCGTGAATCGGCCGGACTTCCTGTATGCCAAGCAGAAAGGCCTGAAGCTGCTGTGCGCCAATCCCGATATCGTCGTCGATCGGGGCGAAATTCGGGAATGGTGCGCTGGTGCGCTGGCCAAGCTTTATACTGAAATGGGCGGCGAGAGCCTGTATTTCGGCAAACCACACCCGCCCATTTATGATCTGGCCCGGCGTCGCCTGCATGCGCTGGGAACGGACGTGCCGGATGACGAGATTCTGGCCATCGGCGACGGTCCGCATACCGACATCGCCGGCGGCATGGGAGAGGGAATTGATTCCCTGTTCATCAGCGGCGGTCTGGCCGCATCGGAAACAAAAACGTCGCACCAGCCGGATCCGGATGCTTTAAGCGATTATATTTCCAAGGAAAACATCAACCCAACCTATACGATCGGCCGTCTGCGCTAGGCAGAAAACGCTTGATTTTCTGCAGTTGCGAAGTAATAAAGTTGCCAACCTTGGGTCGTTGGTGATTTTTTGTTGCCGGACCGATGCATAGTGAGGGCAACATGTTGGACAATCTTCCGCGCGGAACGATCTGTATCGAAGACATAGAAATGGGCATGACCCGCTACCTGCGCAAAGTGGTGACGGACGAAGACATCGAGATGTTTGCCCAGGTCTCGACCGACCGGAACCCGGTGCATCTGGATGACGACTATGCCCGCGATACGATCTTCGAAGGGCGCATCGCCCACGGGATGCTGACCGCCGGTCTGATCTCGGCCGTGATCGGCGAACAACTTCCGGGCCATGGGACGGTCTACATGGGTCAGTCGCTGAAGTTCCTGGCGCCGGTCCGCCCCGGCGACATGGTCTATGCCGAGGTCAAGGTGATCGACATCGACTTCGCCAAGCGCCGGGTCAAGCTGGATTGCCATTGCGCGGTGGACGGCAAGAAAGTTCTGGTGGGCGAGGCGATGGTTTTGGCTCCATCACGGAAATTCGACTGACGGCAGGTTTTGACGCCCCACTGGACGCTGGTCCGGAACTGCCGCTTGAACCCGGCGGACAGTCCCGCTAGGCAAGCCCCATGCAGATCATCCGGGATTTCCAGTTTGTAGACCCAGAAGACCGCAGCGCCAGCGTTGCGATCGGGAATTTCGACGGCGTTCATATTGGCCACCAGTCGGTGATCGATCTGGCCCGGCAGGCATGCCCCGAGGCACCCTTGGGCGTTCTGACGTTCGAGCCGCACCCGCGCGAGTATTTCGCCCCCGATGCCCCGCCCTTTCGTCTGATGCGCGGCAATGCGCGTGCGCACCGGCTAGAGAAGCTGGGCGTGCAGAAGCTGTACGAACTGCCGTTCAACGCCGCGCTTGCCGGACTGACGCCCGAGGAATTCGCCACCAACGTGATCTGCAAAGGCTTGGGTCTGGCCCATGTGGTGATCGGGGCCGATTTCTGTTTCGGTAAAGGCCGCAGCGGCACCGCGCAGGACATGGTGCAGTTTGGCCAGCAGATGGGGTTCGGTGTCACCATCGCCCCATTGATGCAGCAATCCGATCACGTGGTCTCGTCCACCGCGATCCGGCAAGCCCTGAGCGACGGCCGCCCGCGGGACGCGGCGGCCATGCTGGGCCACTGGCACCGGATCGAAGGCGAGGTGATCGGCGGCGAACAGCGCGGCCGCGAATTGGGCTTTCCCACGGCCAATATGTCGATCGAAGGAATCCACCCGCCGAAATTCGGCGTCTACGCGGTTCTGGTCGACGTGCTGGATGGCCCGCATGCCGGCAGCTATCACGGTGCGGCCTCGGTCGGGGTGCGGCCGATGTTCCACGGCGAGGTGCCTAATATCGAAACCTTCCTGTTCGACTTCTCCGGCGATCTCTATGGTGCGACCCTCTCGGTTGGCCTGGTCGAATTTCTGCGCCCCGAGATGACCTTTGACGGCCTCGATGCTCTGATCGCCCAGATGACCGAAGACTGCGATCGCGCGCGCAAGATCCTGGCCGCGACATGAGCACGGATCCCATCGACCGCGCCGGGCTAGCCCCGCGTTTCTGGGAGCGCAAGCCCTTGCAAAAAATGAACCCGCGCGAATGGGAAGCCCTGTGCGACGGCTGCGGCAAATGCTGCCTGAACAAGCTTGAAGATGAGGACAGTGGCGAGGTTGCCCTGACCCGTGTCGCCTGCCGGCTGCTGGATGACGCGACCTGCCGCTGCACCCAGTATGACATCCGCCACCAGTTCGTACCGGAATGCATCGTCATGCGCCCGGACAACATACACGAACACGCCTACTGGTTGCCGCAGACCTGCGCCTACCGCCTGTTGTGGGAGGGCAAGCCCCTGTACGATTGGCACCCGTTGCTGTCAGGGTCGCCCGACAGCGTCCACGCCGCAGGCGTTTCGGTTCAGGGACTTACCGTTTCCGAATTCGAAACCCCCGAGGAAGAGTGGGAAGACTACATTATCGAGGAGCCAACCTGATGCATTTCGCCTCTGACAATTCCGGGCCCGTCCACCCCGAGGTACTGACCGCGCTGGCCGAGGCCAATCAGGGCTATCAGATGGCCTATGGCGCCGACGATCTGATGAACGAGGTGCGCGACCGGATCCGCGCCATCTTTGAGGCGCCCGGCGCGGCGGTCTATCTGGTGGCGACCGGAACGGCGGCAAACTCGCTGGCTCTGGCGACCCTGTCGCAGCCGTGGGAGACCGTATTCTGCTCGCCCGTCGCGCATATTCATGAGGACGAGTGCAACGCGCCCGAATTCTACACCGGCGCCAAGCTGACGCTGGTTCCGGGTGGCGACAAGATGCAGCCGGATGCACTGCGCCGCACCATCGCCGCCGAAGAGACACGCGGCGTGCATGGGCCACAACGCGGTCCGGTGTCGATCACACAGGTGACCGAGCGGGGCTCGGTCTACTCGCTGGCCGAGTTGCAGGCCCTGTGCGGGGTCGCCAAGGAGTTCGGCCTGCCCGTCCACATGGATGGCGCGCGGTTCACCAATGCGCTGGTCGCGCTGAATTGTTCCCCGGCCGAGATGACATGGAAGGCGGGTGTGGATGCGGTCAGCTTTGGCGGCACCAAGAACGGGCTGATGGGGGTCGAAGCGGTAGTCTTCTTCGACGA
This sequence comes from Ruegeria sp. CRTD044, assembly GCF_059613485.1. NCBI lineage: Bacteria > Pseudomonadati > Pseudomonadota > Alphaproteobacteria > Rhodobacterales > Roseobacteraceae > Ruegeria > Ruegeria sp. CRTD044. The sequence goes on from NZ_JBXWSP010000016.1 coordinate 340,172, forward strand.
AAGCAAGGCCTGGGAGTTCGAGCTGCGCCGCAAGCGCGGGGCGCATCTGTTTTCCAAGCACCGGTATCTGTCGGCCCAGATGGCGGCCTATCTGCGCGATGATCTGTGGCTGCGCTCGGCCCGAAAGGCCAACGCCAACTGTGCGCGTCTGGCCGATGGGCTGCGGGCTGCGGGGGCGCAGTTCCTGCATAAACCCCAGGCCAACATCATCTTTGCCAGCTTTCCCCGCAGCCTGCACAAGCGGCTGCACGCGGCCGGTGCGGTTTATCACCTGTGGGGAGACTCGCTGGACGGCCCGGACGAGGACCAGATGCTGGCCTGCCGGTTCGTCTGCGACTGGTCGACTCCGACAGAAGAAATCGACCGGTTCCTGGCGCTGCTCTAGGCGCGCCAGAATGCGTCGATCTGCGCTGCCGTCTCGCCGGGGTGCGAGATGGGCAGCATATGCCCTGCCCCCTCGACAACGCTCTGCCGCGCGTCGGGCAAGCGGGCGCGCAGCCCGGCATTGACCACTGCCATGATCGGGTGCGAGGCCGATCCATGCAGCAGCAGGATCGGCATTTCGGCCCGCGTCATGGCCTGCGGGGCCAGCAGGCCGGTGGTGTCGCGGAACAGCGGCCCCTCGACCGCGCCGACCACGCCAACACCCCGGATCATCGCATTCCGGGTTCGCTCGGGCAGATCCGGCCAGCGCGGGCTGCGGTCGGTCGTGCCCCACATGCGGTTGAACAGACGCGCGGCCCGGGGCGCGTCGCCTTCGGCAAGGGCGACCTTGTAGGGCTGGGATTCGGCCGCGTGCTGCGCCGCAAGCGCTGGCGCGTCTTGGTGGGCGACCGCAAAGAACACCGGCTCGATCAGAACGGCGCTGCGCACAAGGTCCGGGTATTCGATGGCCAGCCGCAGGGCGACCATCGCACCGAAACTGTGCCCGATCACGTCCATCGGTTCGCTCAGCTGCGCCCGCGACAGGGCTGTGGTGAGGTCGAAGAAATCTCCCCGACCGTCCCAATCCGGGCTGCGCCCGTGCGACAGCATGTCGGGTGCAGTCAGTGTCGCCTGGTCGTCCAAAGCGGCCGCCAGACCGGACCACGCACCAGAATGCGCAATAGTGCAATGCAGCGCCAGCACCTTGCGAGCACCCGCCCCAAGAGTGCGAACGTGGACGGGCGGCAGCACGGCCTTGGCCACGGTCATGCCTTGAGCGTCGCCAGATGCTGGTCCAGATCGTCAAGCCGGTCCTGCCCCCAGAACCTTTGGTCATCTTGCGTGATGTAGAAAGGCGCGCCGAACACGCCGCGGTCCACCGCCTCTTCGAGGTTGGCGGCATAGGTCTCGGCCCCGACCAGCAGTCCGCTGTCGGCCAGCGCCGGATCAAAGCCCGCCCCGGCCAGACAGTCGCGGATCACGTCGTCCTGCGCGATGTCCTTGTCCTCGGCCCAGCAGGCGCGCAGAAAGGAATGGCACAGTTTGCCCACATCACCCGACCCATCCTGAATGGCTGCGATGATGGCGTATGAGGACGGCGCTGCGTTGGTCGGCCAATGTGCAGGTTGCAGGTTGAACGGCAGGCCCGTCTTCTTGGCCTGACGCACCAGTTCCTGCGCCCGGTATTCAATGCGCGACGGATGGCGGTCCTTGGGGGGCACGCCGCCGGTGCGCCCGAACAGCGCAATGATGTCGACCGGCTTGTAGGCGATGGTGGCGCCATGCTTGGCCGCAATCTCCTCCAGCCGCAGTCCGGCGAGATAGGAATAGGGCGACAGTGTCGCAAAAAAGTAGTCAATGTCGGCCATGTGCACTTTCTCCACCCAGTTATCTTTGCGGAACCGTAAGGCCATGCTAAGCGGTGTCAACATCACGAATCTGTCACATTGCCACTGCTGCCCGGGGACCTCAGCCGATGCCGACACATCACGAACCCAAGCTTATTGCTGGGAACGCAAACCTTCCGCTTGCCGAAACCATCGCGCGCCGCATGAGCCTGCACCGCGGCGTCAACCAGCGTCTGGTCGATGCGCGGGTCGAACGGTTCAACGATGGCGAGATCTTTGTCGAGGTTTTCGAGAATGTCCGCGGCGAGGACATGTTCATTATTCAGCCCACCTCGAACCCGGCCAACGACAACCTGATGGAGCTTCTGATCATCGCCGATGCGCTGCGTCGGTCCTCGGCGGCGCGGATCACCGCGGTTATCCCTTATTTCGGATACGCCCGCCAGGATCGCCGCACCAAGGCGCGCACCCCGATCAGCGCCAAGCTGGTGGCCAACATGCTGACCGGCGCCGGGATCGAACGCATCCTGACGATGGATCTGCATGCGGCACAGATCCAAGGGTTTTTCGACATGCCGGTCGACAACCTGTATGCCTCTCCGATCTTTGCGCTGGACGTGAAGGACCAGTTCCGCGACCAGATGGACGACCTGATGGTGGTTTCGCCCGACGTCGGCGGCGTGGCTCGCGCCCGCGAGTTGGCCAAGCGGATCAGCGCTCCTCTGTCGATCGTCGACAAACGACGTGAAAAAGCCGGGGAAGTGGCCGAGATGACCGTGATCGGCGACGTGAAGGACAAGATCTGCCTGATCGTCGACGACATTTGCGACACGGCCGGTACGCTGTGCAAGGCGGCGCAGGTGCTGATAGACAACGGCGCACGCGAGGTTCACTCGTACATCACTCATGGCGTCATGAGCGGCCCGGCCGTTGAACGCGTCTCGAACTCGGTGATGAAATCGCTTGTTCTGACCGACACGATCATGCCGACCGAAGACATCAAAAAGGCAAAGAATATCCGCACGGTGCCGACGGCCCCGATCTTCACACAGGCCATTCTGAACATCTGGCAGGGCACATCGGTTTCGTCGCTGTTCGAAGACAAGACCCTGATCCCGATCTACGAATCCCTGTACCACACCGACTGAAGAAACCGGAAAGCCATTCCCATGACCGCCAACAAACGTCTGGTTCTTTCCAGCGATCACGCTGCCATCGACCTGCGCAAGGAAATTGCCGCTTTTGCAGCAGCACAAGGCTGGGACGTTCTAGATCTCGGCCCTGACAGCCCCGAAAGCACGGATTACCCCAAGCACGGCAAAGCCGCCGCCGAGGCCGTCGTCTCGGGCGAGTGCCAATTGGGCATTGTCCTGTGCGGCACGGGGCAGGGTATCATGATGGCTGCAAACAAGGTTCCGGGCATCCGCTGCGGCGTCTGTTCGGATGCGTTCTCCGCCCGCATGATCCGCCAGCACAATGACGCCAACATGCTGTCGATCGGCGCGCGTGTTGTTGGCACTGGATTGGCGCTGGATATTGTCGATGCCTTTCTGAGCACCGAATTCGAAGGCGGCCGGCACGCGAAACGCGTGGCAATGATCGAGCCCTAGATCATTACAAAGGACCCGCTGGGAACGGCGGGTCAGGAAATATCCCAGTCGTCCTCGTGGGCCACTTCCCCGATCGCGGTCCATGCCACGCGGATCCGGGCGATACGTGTGTCCGACCATGTCCGGAACACCGCGTCAAAGCCCGTGGTTGTAACATTTTCGGACAGCAGCTCGGCACGCAAGGCCGATGAGGTATCGACATCCCACAAGGACACTCCAATCTGCACGACGGGCGGGGTGCGGAAGGGTTGGCTGAAGGTGACGGGCCGGCGTCGTTCCCGCGGCCCCTCGCCCGTCCACATGTCTCCGCCATCTGCGAATTCCGAGAACAGAACCTCTTCACCTCGGTCAATTCCGATGGGGTGGGTCAAGAATATCTTCATTGCGCATCAATTCCTATGAATTTCCGCAACTTATCCTGACCTTTCGGCGAAATCACGACAAAAAAACGGCCCCGCAGCAGCAGGGCCGTTTCCAATTCTGACAGTGCATCGGCCGTTACAGGCTCATATGCGTTCCCAGCGCTTCCATGTCGGCCAGCAGCTTGGCCGCCTCGTCGACAATGGTCTGTTCGCCGTTTTCCTTCGCCGCCTCGTGCGAGGCACGGGCCTCGGCAATCAGCTCGTCCAGATGGGAGCGGGTCACTTCGTCAACCGGGATGGCCTTTTCGGCCAGTACCGACAGGGCATCGCCGTTGATCTGGGCAAACCCGCCGGTGACCAGGTATTCGCTGGACCCTTCGGGCGCTTCGACCTTCAGGATGCCCGGACGCAGCGTGGTAATGGTGGGGGCATGATCGGGCATCGCCGTCATGTCCCCGTCCGCGCCGGGAATCTGGACCGCGCTGGCCTGAAGCGAAGCAAGGCTCCGCTCCGGGCTGACGAGGTCGAATTGCATCGTGTTTGCCATCGGGGATACTCCTTAGGCAGCTGCTGCGGCCATCTTCTCGGCTTTGGCGATCACTTCGTCGATGCCGCCAACCATCAGGAAGGCCGCTTCGGGCAGGTGGTCGAATTCGCCGGCCACGACACGCTCGAACGAGTCGATAGTGACTTCCAGCGGAACCTGAACACCCGGCGAACCGGTGAAGACCTCGGCCACGTCGAACGGCTGCGACAGGAAGCGCTCGATCTTACGGGCACGGGCCACGGTCAGCTTGTCCTCTTCCGACAGTTCGTCCATGCCGAGGATGGCGATGATGTCCTGCAGCGACTTGTAGCGCTGGAGGATCTGCTGAACGTCTGTCGCAACCTTGTAGTGACGCTCGCCGACGATGGCCGGGTCAAGCAGGCGCGAGGTCGAGTCGAGCGGGTCCACGGCCGGGTAGATACCCTTTTCCGAGATCGCACGGTTCAGAACGGTGGTTGCGTCGAGGTGCGCGAACGAGGTTGCCGGCGCGGGGTCGGTCAGGTCGTCCGCAGGCACGTAGATCGCCTGCACCGAGGTGATCGAGCCCTTCTTGGTCGAGGTGATGCGTTCCTGCAGAGCGCCCATGTCGGTGGCCAGCGTCGGCTGGTAGCCCACGGCCGAAGGAATACGACCGAGCAGAGCCGACACTTCGGAGCCCGCCTGCGTGAAGCGGAAGATGTTGTCGACGAAGAACAGAACGTCGGTACCGGACTGGTCGCGGAACTGCTCGGCCAGGGTCAGACCGGTCAGAGCAACACGGGCACGCGCCCCCGGAGGTTCGTTCATCTGACCGTAGACCAGGGCCACTTGGCTTTCCGACAGGTTGTCGGGCTTGATGACGTTCGATTCGATCATCTCGTGGTACAGGTCGTTGCCTTCACGGGTCCGTTCACCAACACCGGCGAACACCGAGAAGCCCGAGTGCACTTTCGCGATGTTGTTGATCAGTTCCATGATCAGAACGGTCTTGCCCACGCCGGCGCCGCCGAACAGGCCGATCTTGCCGCCTTTGGCGTAGGGGGCCAGCAGGTCAACGACCTTGATGCCGGTGACCAGGATTTCCGACTCGGTCGACTGTTCGTCGAACTCGGGCGCGGGCTGGTGGATGGCACGGGTTTCAGTCGCTTCGACCGGGCCTTTTTCGTCGATCGGCTCGCCGACAACGTTCAGGATGCGGCCCAGGGTGGCGTTGCCAACCGGAACCGAGATCGGTGCGCCGGTGTCGACAACATCCGCGCCACGGACCAGACCTTCGGTCGCGTCCATCGCGATGGTCCGGACGGTGTTTTCACCCAAGTGCTGGGCAACTTCCAGCACCAGGCGCTTGCCGTTGTTTTCAGTTTCAAGTGCGTTCAGAATTTCAGGCAACTGATCTTCGAAGTGCACGTCGACGACGGCCCCGATGATCTGTGTGACTTTGCCTTTTGCATTCGCCATGTTTCGTCTCCGGTTTGTCTCTACAGCGCTTCGGCGCCGGAAATAATTTCAATCAGCTCGTTGGTGATCACGGCCTGACGTGAGCGGTTGAACTGGATCGTCAGCTTGTCGATCATCTCGCCCGCGTTGCGCGTCGCGTTGTCCATCGCGGACATCCGTGCACCCTGTTCCGAGGCCCCGTTTTCAAGCAGAGCCGAGAAGATCGCCGTGGCGACCCCCTTGGGCAGCAATTCGGCCAGGATGGCCTCTTCGCTGGGCTCGTAATCGAACACGGCGCCGCTGTCGTCCCCTTCGGTCTCCTCGAACGAGGCGGGGATGATCTGCTGGGCCGTCGGGATCTGGGTCACGACGTTCTGGAACTTCGCGTAGAAGATCGTGGCAACGTCGAACTCGCCCGCGTCGAAACGCGACAGGATGTCCTTTGCGATGTCCTGCGCATTGGCATAGCCGATACGCTTGACCTCGCTCAGGTCGATGTGACCGACGAACAGATCACCATAGTCACGCTTGAGCGCGTCGCGGCCTTTCTTGCCGACGGTCAGGATCTTGACCGTCTTGCCCTTGCCGCGAAGCTCATCTGCCTTGGCGCGAGCCAACTTGGAGATGTTCGAGTTGAAGCCGCCGCAGAGCCCACGCTCGGCCGTCATGACGACCAGAAGGTGAACATCGTCGCTGCCGGTGCCGCGCAGCAGCTTGGGGGCGCTGTCGCTGCCCCCGACCGATGCTGCCAGCCCTGCCATCACGGCATTGAACCGCTCGGCATAGGGGCGCGAGGCTTCGGCAGACTCCTGGGCGCGGCGCAATTTTGCAGCCGCGACCATCTGCATGGCCTTGGTGATCTTGCGGGTCGATTTGACCGACTCGATCCTGTTTTTAAGGTCCTTTAGACTTGGCATCGCCGCGTCTCCTTAAGCGAAGGTTGCGGCGTATTCGTCCAGCGCAGCCTTGATCTTGTCGGCAGCCTCGCCCTTGATCTTGGGATCTTCGTCGGTGATCCACTGCAGCAGATCGGCATGCTTGCCGCGCAGATGCGCCAGCAGACCGGCCTCATAGCGGCCAACGTCCGAAACGTCGATCTTGTCGAGATAGCCGTTGGTGCCGGCGAAGATCACGCATACGATTTCCGCGTTGGTCAGCGGCGAGTACTGCGGCTGTTTCATCAGCTCGGTCAGACGCGCACCACGGTTCAGCAGCTGCTGGGTCGCGGCGTCGAGGTCCGAACCAAACTGCGCGAACGCAGCCATTTCGCGGTACTGTGCCAATTCCAGTTTCACCGGACCGGCAACCGACTTCATCGCGTTGGTCTGAGCCGACGAACCCACACGCGAAACCGACAGACCGGTGTTCACGGCGGGGCGGATGCCCTGATAGAACAGCTCGGTTTCCAGGAAGATCTGGCCGTCGGTGATCGAGATCACGTTGGTCGGAATAAAGGCCGACACGTCGCCGCCCTGGGTTTCGATGACCGGCAGAGCGGTCAGCGAACCGGCGCCGAAGTCTTCGTTCAGCTTGGCCGAACGCTCCAGCAGGCGCGAGTGCAGGTAGAAAACGTCACCCGGATAGGCTTCGCGGCCCGGCGGACGGCGCAGCAGCAGCGACATCTGACGATAGGCGACGGCCTGTTTCGACAGGTCATCGTAGATGATCAGAGCGTGGCGGCCGTTGTCGCGGAAGTACTCGGCCATTGCGGTTGCGGCATAAGGTGCCAGGAACTGCATCGGCGCCGGGTCGGACGCGGTCGCGGCCACGACGATCGAGTATTCGATTGCGCCGGATTCTTCCAGTTTCTTCACCAGCTGAGCCACGGTCGAACGCTTCTGGCCGATGGCCACGTAGACGCAGTACAGCTTCTTCGATTCATCGTCGCCGGCGGCTTCGTTGTAGACCTTCTGGTTCAGGATCGTGTCCAGAGCCACGGCGGTCTTGCCGGTCTGACGGTCGCCGATGATCAGCTCACGCTGGCCACGGCCGATCGGGATCATCGCGTCAACCGACTTCAGGCCGGTCGCCATCGGCTCGTGCACCGACTTACGCGGGATGATGCCCGGCGCCTTGACGTCTGCGACGCCGCGCTGCTTGGCATTGATCGGGCCTTTGCCGTCCAGCGGGTTGCCCAGACCGTCAACAACACGGCCCAGCAGTTCGTCCCCGATCGGAACGTCCACGATCGAGTTGGTGCGCTTGACGGTGTCACCTTCCTTGATGTCACGGTCCGAGCCGAAGATCACGACACCGACGTTGTCGGCTTCGAGGTTCAGCGCCATGCCCATGATGCCGCCGGGGAACTCGACCATCTCACCCGCCTGCACATTGTCCAGGCCGTAAACACGGGCAATACCGTCACCGACGCTCAGCACGCGGCCGATTTCGGCCACCTCTGCTTCTTGACCAAAATTCTTGATCTGGTCTTTCAGGATTGCAGAAATCTCTGCGGCTTGGATACCCATTTATCCGACCTCTTTCATTGCATTCTGTAGGGAGTTGAGCTTGGAGCGGATCGAACTGTCGATCATCTGCGAGCCCACTTTGACGACAAGACCACCGATGAGGCTTTCATCGACGGTCGCATTGATGGTCACGTCCTTGCCTACGCGCTCGGACAGTGTCTTGGACAGTTTTTCCAGCTGGGTCTTGGTCAGCGCCTTGGCCGAGGCAACTTCGGCAGTCACTTCGCCGCGCTCGTCGGCCAGCATTTCGCGCAGAACCTTGATCAGCTGCGGCAGCACGAACAGACGGCGCTTCTGCGCCATCAGAGCCAGCGTGTTGCGCATGATCGGGTGCAGGCCCATCTTGTCGGCCACGGCAGTGATGGCCGCCTGCTGGTCGGCCCGAGAGATCAGCGGCGAAGAGATCACCTCGCGCAGGTCCACGCTTTCACTCAATGCAGCCGAAAGGTCATTGATGCCGGTTTCCAGACCTGCAAGGTCCTTGTTCTCTTTTGCGATCTCGAAGATCGCCGTTGCATAGCGCTTGGCTATGCCCGTCGAAATCGAAGCTGGTTCGGACACGTCCACCCTTCCGATATTTTGGGCCCCGATTTCGCGTGCGGCAGCTGAACCGGGGGCGTGAGGAAACCCCGTCCTGAAAGGGCGGGGATCAAAATCACCGGGGATGTAGCAGAGCCTAAGCCACCTAGCAATATGTTATGCCGGGCTCAGGTTTATCCACAAAATCTTTCTTTTCAATTGGTTACGGAAACTGCGACGGTTTGAACCCATTCGCCGGCGTGAAAAATGTTACCAAGTTGCCTGTTTTTGCGATTCCTGTGGCCTTTTTCCCTCATGTTTCCGGGGATCCCGCGCTCGTGGATGCGCGCCGGTTCACGCCGGCTTCAACAATCCGTCCAGCGCTTTGATGGGGCGTTTTTCGGCATCCTTGGTCACGCTGCCGCGTGGTGGCCGGACAAGCTTGCTGGCTTCGACCATCAGAACACCACCGGCCATGATGGTCGGGATCCGCTGCCCCGTCTTTTCGATCAACCCACCCGAGCGCAGCCAGAACCGCCGGAAGGAGGGCGGCAGGTAAAGCGCGGAACAGTGCATCTCGGGTACGAAATGATGTGCGCGCAGCTGGTTCTCCAATTGCGTTGCCGAATACGGATGTCCGTAGCCAAAGGGCGTTCGGTCCGTTCGGGACCAAAGCCCGGCCCGATTGGGAACGACAAACACCGCCCGACCGCCGGGCCCAAGAACACGCCAGCACTCTTCAAGCAGTTGACTGGGCCGTTCCGAGGTCTCGAGCCCGTGCATGACCACCAGCTTGTCCACATGACCGGTTTCGATCGGCCACTGGGTTTCCTCGGTCAGCACCGATACATTCTGCATACCGGCGGGCCAAGGCATCACCCCTTGCGGTCCGGGCATCAGGCCGATGACACGCCGCGCGTCAGCAAGATAAGGGCGCAACAGAGGCACCGCAAAGCCGAATCCGGCCACCGTCTGGCCCTTGGCCTCGGGCCACAGTTCGATCAGCCGGCCACGAATGGCAGCCTGCGCCGCACGCCCCAGCGTGCTGCGGTAATAGAAGTTCCTAAGATCCTGCACATCAAGATGCATTGCAGATCCCCGGTCGATCGGCTTAGCTGAGCGCAGTTTAGCAACGAAAGGGCAAAAGGCCATGCCTCTTGAGATCGTCACCATCCCCTGCCTTTCCGACAACTATGCTTTTCTGGCACATGACCCGGCAAGCGGACAGACGGCCCTGGTCGACGCCCCGGAGGCCGGGCCAATTCTGGCCGAATTGACCGCACGCGGCTGGCGCCTGAGCCATGTCCTTCTGACCCATCACCACTGGGATCACGTCGACGGCTTGCCGGGCATCCTCGAGCAGCACCCAGCACAGGTGATTGGTGCGGCGGCCGACGCTCACCGGCTTCCTCCCCTAGACAAACAGGTCGCCGACGGAGACCGGTTCGAGATTGGGGGCGAACCTGTCGAGGTCCTGGATGTCTCGGGGCATACGGTGGGACATGTGGCCTATTATTTGCCGCAAAGTGCGGTGGTGTTCACGGCCGACAGCCTGATGGCGCTGGGATGCGGGCGCTTGTTCGAAGGCGACGCGAAGAAAATGTGGACCTCGCTTTCGAAACTCGCTGCTTTGCCCGACGAGACGTCGGTCTGCTCGGGTCACGAATACACCCAGTCAAACGCCCGGTTTGCGGTGACCATTGATCCTGACAACACAGCGCTGCTGCAACGAGTGCATGAGATCGATCAGGCAAGGGCAGAGGGCCGCGCGACCGTGCCGTCAAATCTGGGCGAGGAAAAGGCGACCAATCCGTTCCTGCGCGCCACTGATCCCAAGATTCAGGCGCAGCTTGGAATGGTGGGGGCTGACCCGGTCGCGGTTTTTGCCGAGATCCGGGGTAGAAAAGACCGCTTCTGATGCCTAATTGGTCTTCTTCACGGCCACGGTCACATTAAATGTGACTGTCAAGTGAAAGAAAACCCTTGAAGCCGCGCCATGATCAACCAAACTCTAATAGTATGAGGTCATGGTTGGGATGGGGATCCGGCCAATACTCGAACCCCTCCCGGCCCAATACAGAGGAGCACCCGCGTGCCTTCATTCTCGAGCACACTGGAACAAGCCATTCACGCGGCCCTGGCTGCTGCAAACGAACGGCGTCACGAATTCGCAACGCTGGAGCATCTGCTGCTGGCGCTGCTGGAAGAACCCGATGCGGTGCGCGTCATGAAGGCGTGTAGCGTGGATCTAGACGAATTGCGCAGCTCTCTCGTCGAGTTCATCGACGAGGATTTGTCCAATCTGGTAACAGACATCGACGGGTCCGAAGCCGTACCGACAGCCGCGTTCCAGCGTGTTATACAGCGCGCCGCGATTCATGTGCAAAGCTCGGGCCGGACCGAGGTGACCGGGGCGAATGTTCTGGTGGCCATCTTTGCCGAACGGGAAAGCAACGCGGCATACTTCCTGCAAGAGCAGGACATGACGCGTTATGACGCGGTGAATTTCATCGCCCACGGCGTCGCCAAAGACCCGGCATTTGGTGAAAATCGTCCGGTGACCGGCGCCGATCAGGGTGAAGAGGAAGCGCAGAACGCCTCCGGTGACGCCGACCAGAAGGAAAGCGCGTTGGGCAAGTATTGCGTGGACCTGAACGCCAAGTCCCGCGCCGGCGATGTAGACCCTCTGATCGGTCGCGCCGACGAGGTCGAGCGGTGCATCCAAGTTCTGTGCCGCCGCCGCAAGAACAACCCGCTGCTGGTGGGTGATCCGGGCGTGGGCAAGACGGCGATTGCGGAAGGCCTGGCCTACAAGATCGTTCAGGGCGACGCGCCCGAGGTTCTGTCGAACACGACCATCTATTCGCTGGACATGGGCGCATTGCTGGCCGGCACGCGCTATCGCGGCGATTTCGAAGAACGGCTCAAGGCCGTGGTGACCGAGCTTGAGGATCACCCCGACGCCGTGCTGTTCATCGATGAGATTCACACCGTGATCGGTGCGGGTGCAACTTCGGGCGGCGCCATGGATGCCTCGAACCTGCTGAAGCCTGCGTTGCAGGGCGGCAAGCTGCGCACCATGGGCTCGACCACCTACAAAGAGTTCCGCCAGCATTTCGAGAAGGACCGCGCGCTGTCGCGTCGGTTCCAGAAGATCGACGTGAACGAACCCTCGGTCGAGGACAGCGTGAAGATTCTACGCGGTCTCAAGCCCTATTTCGAAGAGCATCACGACATCAAATACACCGCCGACGCGATCAAGACCGCGGTCGAGCTGTCTGCGCGTTACATCAACGACCGCAAGCTGCCCGACAAGGCGATCGACGTGATCGACGAGGCCGGTGCGGCCCAGCATCTGGTCGCGGAAAGCAAGCGGCGCAAAACCATCGGCGTTAAGGAGATCGAGGCCGTGGTGGCCAAGATCGCGCGCATTCCGCCCAAGAACGTCACCAAGGACGATGCAGAGGTTCTGAAGGACCTTGAGAACTCGTTGAAACGGGTGGTGTTCGGGCAGGACCAGGCAATCGAGGCTCTGTCCAGCGCAATCAAGCTGGCGCGGGCCGGTCTGCGCGAGCCGGAAAAACCGATCGGCAACTACCTGTTCGCTGGCCCGACCGGTGTGGGCAAAACCGAAGTCGCCAAGCAACTGGCCGATACGCTCGGCGTGGAACTGCTGCGCTTCGACATGTCGGAATACATGGAGAAACACGCGGTCAGCCGTCTGATCGGTGCGCCTCCAGGCTATGTCGGATTTGATCAGGGCGGACTGCTGACCGATGGCGTCGACCAGCACCCGCATTGCGTGCTGCTGCTGGACGAGATCGAGAAGGCCCACCCTGATGTGTTCAACATCCTGCTGCAGGTGATGGACCACGGCGAACTGACCGATCACAACGGCCGCACGGTGAATTTCCGCAACGTGGTGTTGATCATGACCTCGAACGCAGGTGCGCAGGAACAGGCCAAGGCCGCAATCGGCTTTGCCCGCGACCGGCGTGAGGGTGAAGATACCGCCGCAATCGAACGGATGTTTACGCCTGAATTCCGCAACCGTTTGGACGCGGTAATCTCGTTCGCGCCGCTGCCCAAAGAGGTCATCCTGCAAGTGGTCGAAAAATTCGTCCTGCAGCTTGAGGCGCAACTGCTGGATCGTGGCGTGACCATCGACCTGACTCCGAAAGCCGCCGAGTGGCTGGCCGACAAGGGGTATGACGACAAGATGGGCGCACGGCCGCTGGGCCGGGTCATCCAGGAACACATCAAGAAACCGTTGGCCGAAGAACTGCTGTTCGGAAAGCTGGCCAAGGGCGGTGTTGTGCGGGTCTCGGTCAAGAAAGGCGATCTGGATCTCGAGATTGTCGGCCCCGACAATCCGCGGATCTCGGGCGACAAGCCGCCGCTGCTCACCGCGGATTAGAGTTCGATCCAATCAAACAAGTCTCATCGCCCGGCAGCCAGTTCTGCCGGGCGATTTCGTGAGTGGCCGCCCCCTCTCCTGCCAGTATCCTCCAAAAAAGACAGTTCCCAGCGACGGAAACCGCTGCGCGCCACGTTTCAAACCAAAGCCTTTGGAGTGGAGCAGCACAGTGTCCAGAAAAATCGCCGTCATTTGGAGCATCGCCTTCGCGGCCTCGGTCGTCGGCGTAATCGCCTCTGCCCAGCATCGGTTTCGCTTTCATGACGAAACCCGCGCCCAACCGTTGAACCTGGAACCGGCGACCGTCAACTCAGGCGTCAACAGATCAGAGATCACCGAACAAGGCCGCACCTTGTCGATTACCGGCAATGGCATCCCCAATCATCTGGTCGGTCGCTTTCCGAACAAAGACAACCCGCATCATATCGCCGAGCAGCCGGTCAAGTTGAGCGTGCCGGCCGTTCCGAGGGCGAGTGCAACCCGGACGCCTCTGCGCATGGGGTGGAACTTTGGCGTGACTCTCACTGGGGTCGTCTTTGACCCACTGGCCGCTGAATTCTGGCACGGCGATCCCCGGTCGGGCTGGTCCTACAATGCCTTGGGCGGCGCGATCGCGCTTGGACTCGATGCCAATTTCGCACATGTCCAGCCAAGCGGAAAGTATCACTACCACGGGGTTCCGACCGGCCTGATCGAAATGCAGGGCTGGTCACCGAAAGAACACTCTCCGTTGATCGGGTATGCAGCGGACGGGTTTCCGATTTACGCCCGAACCGGTTTGGTGGGCGGCAATGTCACGCAAATGACCTCTTCCTACCGGCTGAAGGCCGGCCAGCGCCCTGGCGGCGCCGCCCCTGACGGACGACATGATGGAACGTTCAACGAAGACTACGAGTTCGTGGCAGGACTTGGAGCGCTCGACGAATGCAATGGTGCCATGACCGTCTCGGCCGCGTTTCCTTCGGGCACCTACGCGTATTTTCTGACCGACGACTACCCGGTTGTTCCACGCTGTTTTGCGGGCACACCCGATCCCAGCTTCCGCTTCGGGCCGCGCTGACACTGGCTTAGCGTTCGGTCAGCTTCAATTCGATGCGGCGGTTCTTTGCCCGCGCTTCCGGAGTGTCCGCCGTATCGACAGGTTGAAACTCGCCGAATCCGTTTGCTGACAGGCGTTCCGGCGGAATGCCCAACTGTTCGACCATGTAGCGCACGACCGACAGCGCCCGCCCTTGGCTGAGCTCCCAGTTGTCTCGATACCGTCCTGTTCCGTTCAGCGGGATATTGTCCGTGTGACCGTCGACCCGGATGACCCAGTTCAATTCGGGCGGAATGTCCGCCGCAATCCCGCGCAGAATGCCCGCCACTTTCGCGACCTCGCGCCGGCCATCCTCGGACAGAACCGCCGAACCGGGTGGGAACAGCACCTCGGATGAGAATACGAAGCGGTCGCCCTCGATCCGAACGCCTTCCTGGTTGCCCAACACGTCGCGCAGGCGACCAAAGAACTCGGAGCGGTACCGCTGCAGGTCTTCGGCCTGCGCCGTAAGTTCCTGATTCTGACCGGCCAGCTTCTCGGCCTCAGCTTCCAGACGGACACGTTCGGCCTCTTCCAGCAGGCGGCGGCGCCGTTCTTCGGACGCGGCCCGGGCAAGGGCCGCGTTCAGGTCCTGACCAAGGGTCTGAATTTGCACCTCGGCCTCAGCATTCCTGTCTTTGTAGTCATCCAGCAGCGCCTGCAACGACCCCAATTGGCCGCGCAATGCGGCGATCTGCTGATTCAACAGGGCCGTCTGGCGTTGCGCCTTGGCGGAAAGAGCCTTTTCGGTGGCGATCGTTTCCCGGGCAACGGCAAGCAAGGCGTCACGCTGCTCGGCCAGCGTCCGCTGACTTTCGGCCTCGGCCTCGGCTTCGGTTCGCGCCGCAAGGGCTGCTTCAAGCTGAGCCTTGAGCTCCTCGTCATTCAACTCACCGAATTGCCGCTCAAGCTCGGCCTTGGCCGTCTGAGCGGCGGCCAACAGTGTCAGTGTTTCCTCGGCCTGTTTGCGCTGTTCTTCCAGTGCCAGGGTCATGGCCGTCAATTCGGCATCCGCATTCTGCAATCTGTTGCGCAGCGCCTCAGCGGCAGCAGCCTCGGCGACGCGGGCGGCTTCCTCTTCGGACAACTGGCTTTGCAATTCCGCGATCTGCGCCGCGCGCGCGCTGTCCGCTTGCTCAAGGTCGGCTACCAAGGCCTCCAGCGCTTCGCGGCGTGCAGCCGCCAGCCGTGCAGCCTCGGCCTGGGCATCCACCTCCGCACGGGTTTGGGCCAAGGCTAGGTTCAATGCCTCCTGCTCGGACAGCAGTTGCTCGCGTTGGGAATCCAATTCGGCAATATCGCCCTGCGCACGCGCCTGATCAGCCAAAAGCGCGGCGACTTGCGCTTCGAACCCTGTGATACGAGTCTGCGCCTCTTCCAACTCGGCCGCGCGCTGGTCACGCTCCGAGGTCAGAGAAGAGATCAAGGCCTGCGCCTGGCTCAGATCTTCTTCGGCCTGCGACAGCGTGGTGTTCAGTGCCCCCAACCGGGCCTGCAGGCGGCTGTTCTCGCGCTCTTCCAGGCCCAAAGCATCCGCAAGGGCGGCCACTTCGTCCGACAGGGCCGTCAATTCGTCTTCCTGTCCGGAGATGGTTTCGCGCAGCACGAACTGCACGACCATGAAAATGGTCAGCACAAAGGTCATGACCATAAGCAGCCCCGTGATCGCATCAACGAAGCCGGGCCAGACCGAGCCCTGGAAACGCTGACCGGTTCGACGAGACAGGGCCATGTGTTATTCTCCGCCCGGTGTATGGCGCGCCGCCCCGCGCGGAAGCGTCAGCGCCTTGACCAGCAGTTCGAAATCCTTGCGCAGTTCGTTCATGCTGTCCTGGCGACCGGCCGAGATTTCTTCGAGAATGCGCAGAAGCTGCACGTCCATCGACCGCAGCCGCATCCGGCTTTCGGCGTCGATCCCCTCGCCCGCACCATGTTCACGCATGTGATCCAGCAGCGCGTCCTGCCCCAACGCGATCCGCTCAAGCGCGGCGGTGACCCCTTCGGTTTCCGCCTGTCGCTGGTTCATGTCCGCGATGACATCGACCAATGCACCCAGCTTGGCCGATACCTCGGCGCGATCCGACTCTTGGGCCGCGAACAGATCCTGCAGCGCGTCCATCTGCTCGGACATGGCATCAAGGACCGGGGTCAGCACCGCCAGTTCCGCACCACCTTCGTCTCCGGCGGCAAATCCGACGCGCGTGATCGACGACAGCCATTCCTCAAGCTCACGGTAGAAACGGTTCTGCCCGTGGCCGGCGAACAGTTCGAGCAAACCCACGATCAGCGATCCGGCAAGCCCCAACAGAGAGGACCCGAACGCCACGCCCATGCCTTGCAGCTGGGATTCGAGGCCACTCATCAGGCGATTGAATACGGCCAGGCCTTCTTCGCCCTCTTGGGGGTTCAGGCTGCGAATGGTGTCGACAATTGCAGGAACCGTTGTTGCCAAGCCGAAGAATGTGCCCAGAAGACCCAGATAGATCAGTACGTTGGTGATGTAACGGGTGAATTCCCGCTCTTCCTCGACCCGTTCCGCGACCGAATCCAGGATCGACCGGGTCGATGTCGAGCTGATCTGCGATTTCGCCCCGCGTGCGCGAAGCAGCGACGCCAAAGGGGCCAACAGCTGCGGTGTACGAGCGTCTTCGCGCACGACGCCGCCCACGAACGCTTCGATCCAGCGAACCGAACCGATCAACTGGGTCACCTGATAGAAACAGGCCACCACGCCGATGACGAAGACCAGCAGGATGAATCCGTTCAGATAGGGGTTGGCATAAAAAACCGGCAGCACGTAGGGCAGAGCCATGAACACGCCCAGGCCCGACAGCCCGATGGCGATCAGCATCATCACGATTTGACGGATCGGTTGCGAGAAATGCGGTCTCGCGCCCTGCTGTACATGCGCCATGCGCGTCTTTCCCGGTTTTGCCTGCTCTGAGGCGAATCTATCGAAAATCTGGTGGCAAAGCCAAAGGTTTATGCGGTCAAGCTGCGCACCCGTTGCGCCAACCACTCAAGATCCGGGTCGTGCAACCCGATCTCGGACAGGTGTTCAGCGGTATTGTAAAGATACTCGGGGTTGGGGCCGCGGCCGCCCACGGCCTGCGCGATGATTTGCGCCTGCTCCTCCAGCGGCAGGCCCCCGCAATACTGCACGTGGTCGGGATCGATCACATAAGTCACTGCCGTCACCGTCTGGCCACTGTCCAGATGCACGTCCAGCATCTTCTCCACATAGGCTGACGAGATCAATTCGCGCTCGCGCAGTTCCTCAAGGGTGCGTTCCTCATGGCCTGGTTCGACCGCCAGCGCCAAGCCCTTGCAATGGGCATCCGGGTGTTCGTCCAAGGCCAGGACAAGTCCGGGGTTTTCCTCGGTTCCGCGGTGATGGATCGACCGCATGCAAAATGACCGCGCATAGCCGTGAAGTGTCGCCTGCTCGCGCCGGGCCACAGGAAAGCCCGGATTCCACAACAGCGACCCGTATCCGAATACCCACATCGTCATAGTTCTGGTCCTTGCCCGTTTAGGCCTATAAACATCAATTCCAAGGCAGGAAAAAGGGCCATTTGCGATGCGCCGACTGGTACGAGTGTTCATATTTCTGACCATCCTCTGGGGCGGGTATTGGGCCATAGCCGGGTATGGGCTGCGCAGCGCCATCACCGGTTGGTTCGCGCATCAGCAGGATCTTGGATGGCAGGCCGACTATTCCGACGTGGAAATCGCCGGGTTTCCGCTGCACCACGTGACCCGCTTGAACAGTGTCGCGCTGGCCGATGCGGTGAATGGAACAGCCTGGAGCGCGGATTGGATCGAATTCGAAAGCCCCGCCATCTGGCCCGGACGACAGATCTTGCGCTTTGCGGATACGCAGCAGCGGCTGTCCTATTTCGACCAGACCGCAATCATTCTGGCAGACAGCCTTCAGGCGGAACTGAACCTGCGTCCGGGCGTCGCGTTGGAGTTGGAGAAGATGGCCCTGACATCGGGCAACTGGTCGGTGACCCAGGACGGAACCGACATGGCTGCCGGTCAGTCACTTGCCCTGGTCATGGAACAAGGCACCCAGCCCGAGAGCTATGCGATCGGGGTCAGTTCGGATGCCTTCACGCCCGGTGAAGACCTGCGCGCGCTGATGCGAACGGCGGCTTCGCTGCCCCAAGCCTTCGAGACGCTTGAACTGGACATGAATGTCACCTTCGACAAAACCTGGGACCGCTCCGCGCTGGAAGAACGTCGCCCTCAACCTCGTTTGATCGACCTGCATCTGGCCGAGGTGCAATGGGGCGAATTGCGTCTGTTTGCAACCGGCGAACTGGAGGTTGATGAACAGGGCATTCCGGTCGGAGAGATTGCGGTCAAAGCCGAGAACTGGCGTGACATGATTGCCATGGCCAATGCTGCAGGTGCCCTGCCCGATCAGGCCGTTGATCCGGTCACGCGGGCGTTGAACCTGCTGGCCGGCCTGGGGGGCAACCCCAACGCGCTGGACCTACAGCTGAATTTCCGCGACGGATTCGTGGCTTTGGGACCGTTGCCGTTGGGGCCGGCCCCGCGTCTGATCCTGCGTTAGCGGCAGTAGGGTCCGCTGCGGTAACGGGCGGTATCAAGGTGGAAATGGTTCTGGTGATAGCGGTCTGAATTCGGGCCCAGCACCGTGCCGAAGGGCCCGCACGCCCCGCGCCAGATCTTGGTCAGCTGCTTCTTCGAGGGGTTTTTACGCCAACCGTCCAGAACTGTCACCACCTCGCCATCGGCCATTTTGAACCCAGAGATATCAATAGCCCGACCCTTGCCATGCTCCGAGATCCTTGCACCTTTCCGGTTGTTCCGGGTACGGCAAGCGTAATGTGCGGCAACCTGCAATTCGACCACTGGACCGCGCCGTTTGAACGTCGGCTTGACGGTCTTGTCGACCCATTTGTTCAAGGCGATCGCCGTACCGCAATCCATCGTGGATGGGCGGCTGAGAACCACGCCCGACACCGATGTGATCTGGACGGCATCCTTGATCCCGCAGGCTTTGATCTTGCCCGGAACCGAGCCCACGGCCTTGCCCTGAATGGCGATATCACCGCACACTGATCCTTTGCGCAGTTTTCGCTTTTTGAACAGGACTTGCTGTTCCAACGCCTCGGGCCGCAGATAGGGTTTGAGCGAGGTATCCGGTCCAAGCAGCGGAAGGTCGGCCGGGCGCGCCGCCACGGCTAAGACCTGAGGGGATACGGACCGCACCGCGGGTCGCATCTTCGCAGGCACAGCGATCGGCGTCGCCGGACTTGCCGGGACATAAGCGGCCTGCACCAGCTCTGCCGCCGGGGATGGCCGCGCAACCGGAACCAGTGATGTGTCTGGGGCCGATGCAGTGGCTGCGCCGGCCCAAACCACCGCAATCATCGACAAGGCTTTGCCTTTGATCAGTTTCATGACTTGGCCTTCACACGCCCGAAATCAGGAGCGTCGGTGTCCTGACCCGCGTCGATGATGCCGCGCCGGATCGCCCTGGTGTGGGTAAAGTAGTCGAACAGGTGCTGACCGTCGCCCGTACGGATCGCACGCTGCAGGGCAAACAGCTCTTCGGTGAAACGGCCGAGGATTTCCAGCGTCGCGTCCTTGTTGGTCAGGAACACGTCGCGCCACATGGTTGGGTCCGAGGCCGCGATCCGGGTGAAATCACGGAAACCGGCGGCAGAGTACTTGATGACCTCGGAGTCGGTGACGCGCCGCAGGTCGTCGGCGACGCCCACCATCGTATAGGCGATCAGGTGCGGCGCGTGGCTGGTGACGGCCAGAACCAGATCGTGGTGATCGGCATCCATCTCGTCGACATTCGACCCCATCCCTTCCCACAGGGCGCGCAGGCGGGCGATGGCCTCGGGGTCAGACCCTTCGACCGGAACCAGCAGGCACCAGCGGTTGTCGAACAGCTCAGCAAAGCCGGATTCGGGGCCGGAATGCTCGGTCCCGGCCAGCGGGTGGGCGGGCACGAAATGCACGCCTTCAGGAATATGCGGGCCAACCTCTTCAATGACGTGACGTTTGACCGAGCCTACATCCGAAACGGTCGCGCCGGGCTTGAGCACCGGCGCGATGTCCTTGGCGACGGAGCCCATTGCGCCCACCGGCACGCAGAGCACGACCAGATCGGCACCCTCGACCGCCTCTTGCGCGGTGTCGCAGACCCGGTCGCACAGCCCGATGCGCCGCGCAGTGTCGCGGGTGGCCTCGGACCTGGCATAGCCAGTCACCTCGCCCGCCAACCCGGCGCGCTTGACCGCCCAGTACATCGACGAGGCGATCAGGCCCAACCCGATCAGCGCCACGCGGTCATAGATCTGGCTCATGCGGCGCCCCCTTTGAACGCGGTGATGGCCGCAACCACGCGGCGACAGGCCTTTTCGTCGCCCACGGTGATCCGCAGAGCGTTGGGCAGCTTGTAGCCCGCAACCCGGCGCACGATCAAACCTTTCGATTGCAGATAGGCGTCGCAGGCCTCGGCCTCGGCCTGATCCGCGAACCGCGCGAGGATGAAATTGGTGCAGGACGTATCGGACGGAACGCCGATCTTGGCCAACTCGGCCGACAGCCATTCGCGCAGGCGCGTGTTTTCGGCCCGGCAGAATTCGACATATTCCACATCGGCCACGGCGGCCTCGGCCGCGGCGATGGCCGTCAGCGACAGGTTGAAGGGCTGGCGCACGCGGTTCAGCACGTCGATGATTTCGCGATGCGCATAGCCCCAGCCGACCCGCATGCCGCCAAGCCCGTAAATCTTCGAGAAGGTCCGGGTCATGATCACGTTGTCGAACCGGTCCACCAGACCGGCGCCGCCGTCAAAGCCCGGTACGAATTCCGCGTAGGCGCCATCCAGGACCATCAGGCAGGTCTGCGGCAGGCCCTCGGCCAAGCGCGTCAGCTCGGCGTCCGAGATCATGGTCGAGGTCGGATTGCCCGGGTTGGTCACGAACACGATGCGGGTACGGTCAGTCACTGCGGCCAGGATCGCATCGACATCGACCTTGCGGTCGCGCTCGGGCACCTCGACCGGGGTCGCGCCGGCCATGCGGGCGATGATCGGATACATCGAGAAGCCGTGCTCGGTATGGATCACCTCGTCCCCCGGCCCGGCATAGGCCTGGGCCACGAATTGCAGCACTTCGTCACTGCCCACGCCACAAATGATCCGGTCGGGGTCCAGCCCGTGCCGCTCGCCGATCGCGGCGCGCAGGTTGTAGTGATCGGTCACCGGATAGCGATGCAGCATCGTGGCACTTTCGCGCACGGCTTCGATCGCCTTGGGGCTGGGGCCAAAGGGGTTTTCGTTGGAACTCAGCTTGATGACGTTTTCCACGCCCTCGACATGCGACTGACCGCCCTGATACAGCGCGATATCCATGATGCCGGGTTGCGGGGTGATCTTGTTCATGAGGGGCTCCGTTGGTTGCGCCCCTCATACAGGTCTCAAGGCCTTGGGAAAAGCGGCAATTCCGTCACGCCGCCTTGAAGCGGGCGGTTGCCGGATCGGCGGCGTAGAACGGGGTGTATTCCTGCGTACGGCGCGAGAGGTCATTGACGCTGTCGATGATGAACTGAACCGTGTCCTCGTTCATCATGTACGAGAAGTTCAGCCGCACCCAACCCGGTTTCTTCATCTCTTCACCGGCCGACAACGCCGCGTGCAGCGCCTCCGAGGCCGCCTTGTCGATGCCCAGCAGCCGATGCGCATAGGGGCCGGCGCAGGCACACCCGCCGCGCGCCTGAATGCCGTAGATGTCGCTGAGCATCCGGGTGAACAGCTGTTGGTGCACCGGTTGCCCTGCAGTGTCGCGCACCAGGAAGGAAAAGATCGGCAGGCGGTGCGGGTGATCCACACCCAGCAGGGTCAGGTTCGGGTTGTCACGCCACCCATCCAACGCCATGCGGTTGTACAGCGCCTCGCGCCGGGCGATCTCGTCGGTGCCCACGGCATCCTTGACGATGAAGGCCAGGGCCGCGCGGATGTCGCCGATCACGTTCGGGGTTCCCGCCTCTTCGCGGGTGGCCAGATCGGTGCTGTAGTCGTGGCGCCAGGGCGAAACGAAGCTGACCGTGCCCCCGCCTGGCCAGCTGGGACAGGTGCGGCGCACGGCGCTCTGGTTCACGACCAGAACACCCGAAGCCCCCGGCCCGCCCGGAAACTTGTGAGGAGACACGACGATGGCATCCTTGCGCGCATCGTCCGGCCCCATGTCCATCGGCAGGTAGGGCCCGCCCCCTGCGTAGTCCCAGACCGCGCGCGCCCCGTGCCGTTTCAACAGTCGTGTCACCGGATCAGGGTCGGTGATCACGCCCGTGACATTCGACGCCGCCGAAAATGACCCGATCACCAGATCCGAGGCCGAATGGTCGATCAGCGCCTTTTCCAGCACCGCCATGTCAGGCCCGCCCTCGGGGCCTTCGGGGATCTCGATGACCTGCGCCTTGCTCTCACGCCAGGGCAGGATGTTCGAATGGTGCTCGTACGGACCAATCAAGACAACCGGCCGGTCAGCCTCTTGCACTCCCATCAAACTGACCAGCCGGTTGAGTCCCGCAGTGGCACCAGACCCGGTGAAGATCACCGCGTCATCTCCCCTCGCGCCAACGATGCGGGCTATTTCCGCGCGCGCCTCGCGGCGCAGTCGCGTCATGTAGGAACCGCAATAGGAGGCCTCGGTGTGGCTGTTCGCATAGAAAGGCAACACATGCTGGGCCACAAAATCCTCGACCTGCCGCAATGCGCGGCCCGAGGCAACGTAGTCCGCGTACACAAGCGGCACGTCCCCATGCAGACCCGGGATCAGAACGTTCTCTCCGATCAGCCCGTCGCGCAGGGTCGAATTGTGAGTGGCGGCTTGGATTTCTGCACGAAAATGGGACAGGGTCATGTCATTGGCTCCATATTGCACCTCCAATATGATCTACTTGAGCTGAATAAACTTCACCTATCTTTGCTTGAATTATTAAAGTTCTGGGTCATATGATCTGAAATGAATGAAAAGATAGATCAAATTGACAAGCGCCTCCTGCGCGAACTGCAAAAGGACGCGACCCTTTCCCAACGCGAACTGGCCGAGCGAGTCGGCCTGTCGCAAAACGCCTGCTGGCGGCGGTTGAAGGCGCTGAACGACGCAGGCGTCCTGACAGGGTCGACAGCCCGGATCGCGCGCGAAAAACTGGGGCTGAACTTGGTGGTCTTCGTGATGCTGCGGACCCGGCACCACTCGGCCGAGTGGCTGCAGGCCTTTCGCAGCCATGTCCTGACCATTCCGGAAGTCGTGGATTTCCACCGGATCGGCGGCGACTACGACTATCAGCTACGGGTCGTGACGCAGGATATGGCGAGTTATGACAAGGTCTATCAGCGCCTGATCGAGAAGGTCGAACTGGACAGCGTGACATCGTATTTCGCGATGGAGGCGATCGCAGAAGACCGCCCTTTGCCGATCTGAGTGTGTGCCATGAAAAAGGGCCGCACCTTCGCAGGTACGGCCCGTTTTCTGAAACTGTCCGCGAAGATCAGTTCTTCGCGTAGAATTCGACGACCAGGTTCGGTTCCATCATGACCGGGTACGGCACGTCGCCCAGCGACGGGGTGCGCACGAAGGTCGCGGTCATCTTCGAGTGGTCAACTTCCAGGTAGTCCGGAACATCACGCTCGGCCAGGCCAACGGCTTCCAGAACGACGGCCAGTTGCTTGGACTTGTCGCGGACCTCGATCACGTCGCCTTCTTTGACGCGGTAGCTGGGGATGTTCACCCGCTTGCCGTTCACCTTGACGTGGCCGTGGTTCACGAACTGACGTGCGGCGAACACTGTCGGCACGAATTTGGCGCGGTAAACAACAGCGTCCAGACGGCGCTCCAGCAGGCCGATCAGGTTTTCACCAGTGTCGCCGTTCACACGTACGGCTTCGGCATAGATGCGGCGGAACTGCTTCTCGGTCAGGTCGCCGTAGTAGCCTTTCAGCTTCTGCTTGGCGCGAAGCTGCAGACCGAAGTCCGAAAGTTTGCCTTTGCGGCGCTGACCATGCTGGCCGGGGCCGTATTCACGACGGTTGACCGGGGATTTCGGGCGACCCCAGATGTTTTCGCCCATCCGGCGGTCGATTTTGTGCTTGGCAGACGTGCGTTTGGTCACGGCTGATCTCCTTCTTAAGGTCGAGGCCCTGATAGGCCACTATGAAGGGCGTTGTCCTCTTGAGGTTTCCCCCATGACAGGCATCCCCTTGCGAGGGCCACCAACACCAATGAAGCCGCGCTTATATCTGCGGACAGACCAGAGTCAACATGCTGCGATGCGTGGACGAAGAAATAGTTCCTAGGGAATGGGCCGTTTATTCAGCGGCGGTCGCCGTCATGTGCGGCGCAAGAACCAACGTTTGCTCCGTTGACCTGCGATGCGTGGGGAAGGAAACAACGTTGCCAGCACCCGATTGGCTTGCGTCGGCATATTCTTCGACGGCGCACACCCAGAAGTCGTGACCCCGCGCGGGGCAGCCATTTTGGAACAGAAAAACCGCGTCCTTCTGACCTTCGACCAACGTCAACTCGGCCTCGTAGGTCTGCGCCCCATTCGTCAATGAGATAACTGCAAGCGTGGCGATCGGCTTCAGCGTTGCGGCTTCGGGGCCATGCCCGGCCAACGCCATCAACGCCTGATCATGTCCAGTCTGTACGGAATATTCCGCGTCACACTCCGGCAAGCGTGTCATGCACCCATGCCACGACCAAGACGCTCCAATGGCCAAATCTGCCACAGGCGCTGCTTCAAGCCCGTCAATTTCCGTCTGGGACCAAAATACTGCTACGCGACCGTTATACCCGGCTGTCATCTGCCCGCCCGACCTTTCAAACTCATCACCCCGTACATTAGCGGTGTATCAACGATGAATCCGGCGGAAAAGAGACGGAATTGCAGCTTTCACGAGAATGTTGCCGGAGAGTCAAATCAAATTGAGACTCCGGCGAAACACAATACAACTTTAACGACAGTTATATGGCATTCGTCAACCGCATTTCGAGTGTCCGCAGCTGCGGCAGGTCATGCAGCCCTCGATCATCACCATGTCATACTGGCCGCAGGACGGGCAGGCCTTGCCGCGTGGTGCGTCCATGTTGACCACCTGCGCCTTCGGGTCGGATTTCAGGCCCATGCCCTCGCCCTCAAGGAACCCGATCGCGATCATGTGCTGCTCGATCACGCCGCCGATCGCCGCCAGGATCGACGGGATGTACTTGCCCTGCACCCAGGCCCCGCCACGCGGATCGAACACGGCCTTCAGTTCTTCGACCACAAAGGACACGTCCCCGCCCCGCCGGAATACGGCCGAGATCATCCGGGTCAGGGCCAGCGTCCAGGCGTAATGCTCCATGTTCTTCGAGTTGATGAACACTTCGAACGGACGCCGCCGACCACCGATGACGATGTCGTTGATCGTCAGATAGATCGCGTGCTCGCTGTCGGGCCATTTCAACTTGTAGGTCGACCCTTCCAGAGATTGCGGGCGGTCCAGCGGTTCGGACATGTAGATCACGTCGCCACCGTCCACCTCGTGCGGGGCATCGGCGCTTTCGCCCGGCACCTTGTCGTCGCTTTCCGAGACGGTCAGCACCGATCCCGTCACATCATTCGGGCGATAGGTGGTGCAGCCTTTGCAGCCCATATCCCAAGCCTGCATGTACACGTCCTTGAAAGCATCGAACGAGATGTCCTCGGGGCAGTTGATCGTCTTCGAGATCGAGCTGTCGATCCATTTCTGGGCGGCTGCCTGCATCTTGACATGCTCAGCCGGGGTCAGGGTCTGGGCGTTCACGAAATAGTCGGGCAGTTCCACGTCGCCGAACTTGTCGCGCCACATCTGAACGGCATAGTCCACCACCTCTTCCTCGGTGCGCGAGCCGTCCTTCTGCAGCACCTTGCGGGTGTAGGCATAGGCAAAGACCGGCTCGATCCCCGACGACACGTTGCCCGCATAGAGCGAGATCGTCCCCGTTGGTGCGATCGAGGTCAGTAGCGCATTGCGGATCCCATGGTCGCGGATGGCCTGGCGTACATCGTCATCCATCTGCTGCATGGTGCCGCTGGCAAGGTATTTCTCGGCATCGAACAGGGGAAAGGCCCCTTTTTCCTTGGCCAAGTCGACCGACGCCAGATACGCGGCGCGGGCGATCGCGTGCAACCAGCGCTCGGTCTGACGCGCCGCCTCGTCCGAGCCATAGCGCAGGCCCAGCATCAACAGAGCATCCGCCAGCCCGGTCACGCCCAGACCGATACGGCGCTTGGCCTGCGCCTCGGCGGCCTGCTGCGGCAGCGGGAATTTCGAGGCATCCACCACGTTGTCCATCATGCGAACGGCCGTTGCGACAAGTTCCTGCAACGCCGCCTCGTCCAGATGGGCCGCGTCTTCGAACGGCGCCGACACCAGCCGGGCCAGATTGATCGAACCCAACAGACAGGCGCCATACGGCGGCAGGGGCTGTTCGCCGCACGGGTTGGTGGCGGCGATGGTCTCGGCATAGCTCAGGTTGTTGGACTGGTTGATCCGGTCGATGAAGATCACGCCCGGCTCGGCATAGTCATAGGTGGCCTGCATGATCTTGTTCCACAGATCGCGGGCCTGCACCGTGTGATAGACCTTGCCGTCAAAGACCAGATCCCACGAAGCATCGGCCTTGACCGCCTCCATGAAGGCATCGGTCACCAGCACCGACATGTTGAACATGCGCAACCGGGCCGGGTCGGACTTGGCGGTGATGAACTGTTCGATATCCGGATGGTCGCAGCGCATGGTCGCCATCATCGCGCCCCGGCGCGAGCCCGCCGACATGATGGTGCGGCACATGGCGTCCCACACATCCATGAACGACAGCGGCCCCGAGGCATCGGCGGCCACCCCGTGCACATCCGCGCCGCGCGGCCGGATGGTCGAGAAATCATAGCCGATCCCCCCGCCTTGCTGCATGGTCAGCGCGGCCTCTTTCAGCATGTCGAAAATACCACCCATGCTGTCGGGGATCGTGCCCATGACGAAACAGTTGAACAGGGTCACCTGCCGCGCGGTGCCTGCTCCGGCCGTGATCCGCCCGGCGGGCAGGTATTTGAAGTCCTCAAGCGCCTCGTAGAACTTCTGCTCCCAATGCGCGGGGTCCTTTTCCACCCGTGCCAGATCGCGCGCAATCCGCCGCCACGAATCCTCGACCGACTTGTCGATCGGCGTGCCATCCGCCTGTTTGAAGCGGTATTTCATGTCCCAGATCTGCTCGGCGATGGGGGCGGCAAAGCGGCTCATTGGTGATTCCCTGTCTTGAAAGAGGCATCCAGATTAGACCAAATCCGCGCCGAACCACAACAGCTTGATAGCGCGCAACGGTAAGATACAATATAAAGATAGTCCGTGGGACGACTCTGTGGGAAAGCTGTGGATAATTATATCAACCTCGTGAAACTCTCGGTCGGGTCCGAGAGCGTTGACAGCCTGATCGCCTGGCAGGACAGTTATCGCCGGCGGTTTCCGGATGGCCTGCCCCGCCACATCACCCGCATGTGGCCCAAGCGCGAGGCCGAGATTCTGAACGGCGGATCGATCTTCTGGGTTATCAAGGGTGTCATCCAGTGCCGCCAGCGGGTTTTGCGGTTGGACGAGGTGACGGGTGAGGATGGCATCCGCCGCTGCGCAATCGTGCTGGACCCGCAGGTCCACCGCACTCAGGGCGCGCAGAAACGACCGTTTCAGGGCTGGCGCTATCTGAAACCCGAGGACAGCCCCGCAGACCTGCCCGAAAGCCGCGCGCAGGACGACGCCCTGCCCGAGGATCTGAACCGCGCATTGGCTGAGATCGGCGTCCTCTGACCTCAGCCCAGACGGCGCATCACTTCTGTCAGAGCAGCCTTTTCGGTGGCCCCGTATTCCGCAACCCGGCTGCGCCACAGAGTGGCCTGCGATTGCAGGATCAACCCGTCCGAGAGGATCTTGAGGTGGTTGGCGCGCAAGGTCTCACCGGTCGAGGTGATGTCAGCTATCGCCTCGGCGGTTTCATTCATCACCGTGCCCTCGGTCGCCCCCTGGCTGTCGACCAGCGTATAATCGGCGACCCCGGAATCGGTCAGGAACTCGCGCACCATACGGTGGTACTTCGTGGCGATCCGCAGGCGGTGCCCATGCGTGGCCCGAAAAGCGGCGGCGGCGGCATCCAGGTCATCCAGCGTCTCGACATCGACCCAGCAGACCGGAACCGCGATCACCAGATCGGCCTGACCAAAGCCCAGCGGTGCGATTTCTTCAACCTGCTGTTCCCAGCGTGGCAATTTCTCGTGCACCAGATCGGTGCCGGTCACGCCCAGATGAATACGGCCGGCAGCCAGTTCGCGCGGGATCTCTCCGGCCGACAGCAGGATCAGCGAGACATCCTCGATCCCGTCCACCTTGCCTGCGTATTCCCGGTCGGACCCGGCCCGCGACAGCTCGATCCCGTGGCGGGCGAACCAGGCAAAGGTTTTCTCCATCAGCCGCCCTTTGGACGGCACGCCCAGCTTCAGGGTCATTGGCCCGCCTCCTCGATTTCCAGCATCAGGTCGGGGCGCAGCACGCCACCCACCGCCGGGATCTCGGCCCCGTTGCCCAGTTGCCGCGTCAGCGCATCATAGCGCCCGCCGGTGGCGATGGGCGGCAGGTCGGGGCGGCGCTCGGCGTAGAAGCCGAAAACGAACCCGTCGTAATATTCCATCGAGGTGCGCCCATACGAGGCTTCGAAATCCAGCTTGCCGACATCAACGCCACGCGCCTGCAGGGCGGCGATCCGCGCTTCAAGCCGGTCCAGCGCGGGGATGATCTGAGGTAGATCGACGGCGATATCGCGCAGGTGCTCCAGCGCATAGGGCATGGTCTCGCGCACGCCCAGCAGCGAGTCCAGCCCGGCCATTTCCGTGTCGGAAATCGGCGGCGTGTCGCGGTCGGCGCGCAGGGCGTCGATACGGGCGGCAATCTCGGCCGGTCGGCGCTTACCGATCACCGGCGCGTCGCAGGCCATCGGGTCGGCCGCCGCGAGCAACGCGGCGCGGTGGTCCAGCTCGGGCTTGCGGCCCGCGAACCGGTCCAGCAGAGCCCGGAACCGGCGCGGCCGCCACAGGTGGCGCATCAGCGCGGCCTTACGTTGGTCGGAGGTGCGCAGGCCCTGAACGGCCGCGGTCAGAATGCCGATGTCGCCGGTCGCCGCGCGCAGCGGCAGGCCGCGCAATTGCAGGGCAAACAGCGAGAACACCTCGGCATCGGCCCCTGCCGGATCGTCGCGGTCAAAGACCTCGTAGCCCACCTGGATGTATTCATTGGCGCGGTCGGGGTCATGTTCCTGACGGCGGAACACCTCGCCCGAATAGGTGTACCGCGCCGGTTCAGCGCCGTCGCGCATGTGCATCTGCACCACCGGCAGGGTGAAATCCGGGCGCAGCATCTGTTCGCCGCGCAGCGCGTCCGAGGTGACATAGGCCCGCGCGCGGATATCCTCGCCGTAAAGGTCCAGCAGCGTCTCGGCCGATTGCAGCAGCGGCGTGTCGACGACCTGCGCCCCGGCGGCCTCGAAACGCACGCGCATCATCGCGGCCCGGGCCTGGATCTGGGATCGGTTGGCCATGGCTCAGTCCTGACTGTCCAGAATCTCGCGCACCTTGGCGACCAGATCGCCGCGCGGTACCTCGAACTGGCTGGGGCGTTCCTTCCATTCCTCAAGCGTGGCGCTTTCGGCGATCTTGGCGCCCAGGATCAGGTCCTTGATCTGAACCACGCCGCGGTCCTTCTCGTCCCCGCCCTCGATCACCGCGACGGGCGAGTTCCGCTTGTCTGCGTATTTCAGCTGATTGCCGAAATTCTTTGGGTTGCCCAGATAGACCTCGGCGCGGATGCCGGCATTGCGCAGCTCGGCCACCATCGCCTGGTAGTCGGCCATGCGGTCCCGGTCCATCACGGTCACGACGACCGGCCCGGTGTCATGTGACTTGATCCGACCTTTCTCGCGCAGCGCGGCCAGCAACCGGTCGACCCCGATCGAGATGCCCGTCGCGGGCACTTCCTGCCCGGTGAAGCGCTTGACCAGATCATCGTAGCGCCCGCCGCCCGAGACAGACCCGAACTGCCGCTTGCGGCCCTTTTCGTCGAAGATCTCGAAGGTCAGCTCGGCCTCGTAGACCGGACCGGTGTAGTATCCCAGCCCTCGCACAACCGAGGGGTCGATCTGAATGCGATCGGCGCCATAGCCGCCCGCGGCCAGCAACTCGCCGATCTGTTCCAGCTCGGAGATACCTTCGGCGCCGATCTTGCTGTCGCCCACGGCCGAGCGCAGGTTGGCCAGCGTTCCGGCGGTGTCATCGGCCTTGGAGGTCAGGAAGGCGATCACCGGCTCGGCCTGATCGTCGGACAGGCCAACACCCTCGATGAACGCGCCCGAAGCATCCAGCCGGCCCTTGGTCAGCAACTCGCGCACGCCCTGCTCGCCCACTTTGTCGAACTTGTCGATGGTGCGCAGTACGTCATCGCGCGCCGCGGCGTCCGTGCCCAGGCCCATGGCCTCGAGCACGCCGTTGAGGACCTTGCGGTTGTTGACCCGCACCAGATAGTCGCCGCGCGGGATGCCCACGGTTTCCAGCGTATCCGACAGCATGGCGCAGATTTCGGCATCGGCAGCCATGCTGGCCGTGCCCACAGTATCCGCATCACACTGATAGAACTGGCGATACCGCCCCGGCCCCGGCTTTTCGTTGCGCCAGACCGGACCCATCGCATAGCGGCGATAGGGTGTGGGCAGGTCGTTTCGGTGTTGGGCATAGACCCGGGCCAGCGGCGCGGTCAGGTCATAACGCAGCGCCATCCAGTCGCCGTTGCCGCCCTCGTCAAACTCCTGCCAGGCGAACACGCCTTCGTTCGGGCGATCGACGTCGGGCAGGAACTTGCCCAGCGCTTCGACCGTTTCCACGGCGCTGCTTTCCAGCGCATCAAACCCATAGCGATGATAGACGTCCGCAATCGTCCGCAGCATCTCGGTGCGCTGCGTGACTTCCTGGCCGAAATAGTCGCGGAACCCTTTCGGCGTGACGGCCTTGGGGCGGGGCTGTTTCTTGGGCTTGGCCATGTGGGGCGTCCTTGGGATTTCATCACTTGCGCGCGCGGTCTATCCCATGGTCTGGGTCGGGGCAAGCCAGCGCTGGCATTGCGCGCGCCACAGCGGTATGACCGCACCAGATCACAGGAGCCCCAGCGATGCAGCATCTGGAAGAAAAAATTGCCCATCTGACCCGCACCGTGGATGACCTGAGCATGGTCGTCGCCAAGCAGCAGGACGAGATCGATCGCCTGACCCGCCACGTCGCGATGCTGATGCAGCGCGAAGCCGAACGTGCGCAGGAAGGATCCGGCGGGGTCATTCTGGGCGACGAGCGCCCACCGCACTATTGAGCCCGACCCCTACAGCCCAAGCGTTGATTTAACGGCATCGTCGACGACACCACCCAACAGGGCATCCTCATCGCCTGCGCAACCTTCGGTCAGCGCTGAAAGAAAAGCCTCACGCAGCTTGGCCTTTTCTTCGTCCGAGGATGCAAACTCTTCGATATCAACCTGACGGTTGTAGATCGAAAGAGCGGTCATCTTTCTGACGACGTCGAAAACGTATTCATCATTCCCATCAGCCTCTTCGATGACCGAAGCGCAGGTGTGGTACATCAGCGGAAGCGCGTCTTGCGCCATCTGGTCGGCGGCCTCGTCCGCCGTGCCGATGGACGGGAGAAGGATCAAGCCAGCCAGAACCGGTTTGAAATCAAGCAGTCGCATCAGGACTCCTTTCTGACGGCGGTCAGTCATGGACACCCCCGTCACTTGCGGTTTGCCCCAATGATGGCACCGACAACCGCACCTGCGGCCGCGCCTTTGCCATCTCCAATCAACGCTCCGACGCCGGCGCCGATCAGGGCGCCCTTCAGCGCGTCTTCTTCCTTTTTCTTGTCCGCCAAAGCGGCTGACGCAGGCAAGACGATCAGCGATGCCGCCAATATGCAGGCTGGCGCCTGCGCGCATTTCCTCAGGATCCACATTTGGTTGCCCTCCCGTGACCAAGCCCGAACCGGGTGGTCAGCGTAACCCGCTCCTGGAATTCTGGCAACAAAGGCCACTCTCAGGCTATTTGCGCCGAATGCCGATTGGTCTGCCGATCTGCGGCTCGGGGGGCAATGCGGCATGGTCGAACACCATTCGCGCCAGCCGCACCGCAGCCCAGTCCGGGTAGGGTTCCGACCGGCCTGTTGTGTGGCTGACATTCATGAACAGGGCCTCTTGGGTTGCACTGACCACGCCATCCTCGACCGACACCATCTGCGCAAAATAGTGACCACGCTTGTGATCGGCGTCCAGCATCCGAAACCGGAAAACCAATGCCTCGCCCTCGCGAACCTCGCGCAGGAAATGCAGATGCGACTGCAGGATGTACGGCCCCTGCTCCAGCGCCGCGACCTGCGGTTCGCCCAGGCCGAGATGATCGACCAGCAGCCGTTCAAAGGCCAGATCGAACACCACGCCATAATACCCCACATTCATGTGACCGTTATAGTCGATCCAGTCGGGACGGACCGTGAAACCGGTGATTTCGACCGGCGCAGGGTACGGCCCGTCATGGCCGCCCAAGGGCTCGGTTTGCCGGGTCATTCGTCGTCTTCCTCCTCGAAGATCGCCACCGCGCGGATGAACCCGGCCGAGGCGCCCTTGATCTTGAACGGAAAGCACGAGATCTCGAACCCCGTGGGCGGCAGGCTTTCCAGATTGGTCAGCTTCTCCATGTGGCAATAGCCGATCTCCATCGACGCGCGATGCCCCTCCCAGATGATCGAGGGATCCTGGGTTTCCGCGTATTCCTGCGCGGTCAGCGGGAAGGGCGCGTCCCAGCTCCAGGCGTCGGTGCCGGTCACGCGCACGCCGCGCTCGGTCAGGTACAGCGTGGCTTCGCGCCCCATTCCGCAGCCTTTCATCAGGTAATCCGGCTGGCCATAACAGGTGCCGGCCGAGGTATTGACCACGACGATATCCAGCGGTCGCAGGTCATGCCCGATCCGCTTCAACTCGGCCGCGACATCGGCGGCGGTGACGACGTAGCCATCCTCGAAATGCCGGAAATCCAGCTTCACGCCCGGGTTCATGCACCACTCCAGCGGCACCTCGTCAATGGTGATCGCCCGCTCGCCCCGGTTCATGGTCGAATGGTGATGGTACGGCGCGTCCAGGTGGGTGCCGTTATGGGTGGCAATCTGCAGCCGTTCGATGGCCCAGCCTTCGGCACCCGGCAGGTCCTCTTTCTTCAGGCCGGGGAAAAAGGCCATCACCTGCTCGGCCGTCTGGTCGTGGTTCATGTATTCGATCTGCGGCAGCATGATCGGCGGGTCCGACACGATGCCGGTTTCCAGCGGAACGGACAGATCGACGAAACGGCGGGCCATGAACTCCTCCGGGATTGCGCGGCCCAAGGGTTGGCTGGCTGCAAGCATCTGTCAAGCCAAGAAAAAGGCGGGCACGCTGGCCCGCCTTTTCAGGGTTTTGGTGAGTCGCTGCAGGCTTTACTCGGCCGCGATGGCGTCCTCGATCTTTTCGACACGGATGGCCGAGAACTTGAACTCGGGGATCTTGCCATATGGGTCGATGGCCGGGTTGGTCAGGATGTTCGCCGCCGCCTCGACATAGGCGAAGGGGATGAACACCATATCCTCGGCGATCGCCCGGTCGGCGCGCACCATGATCTCGATCGAGCCGCGCCGGGTGGTCAGACGCACCATCTCGCCGGGTTCGATCCCCATCAGCTTGAGCGTACGCGGGTTCATCGAACAGTTCGCCTCGGGCTCGACCGCGTCCAGCACCTTGGCACGACGGGTCATGGACCCGGTGTGCCAGTGTTCCAGTTGCCGCCCTGTGGTGGCGATCATGGGGAATTCCTCGTCCGGGGCCTCATCCGGGGGGATGATACTGGCCGGAGTGAATTTCGCACGGCCATCCGGGCGCGGGAAGCCGTCGCCGAACACGATGGGCTGGCCCGGATCGGTCTCGGACAGCGACGGATAGGTGATGCTCTCGGTCTCGAGCCGCTCCCATGTGATGTTGTCCAGCGAAGCCATGGTCAGCTTCATCTCGTCGAACACCTGCGAGACATCCGTGTAATCCCAGTTCAGCCCGATGCGCTGCGCCAGATCGACGGTGATCGCCCAATCCTCGCGCGCCTCGACCGGCGGCGGCACCGCGGGACGTACGCGCTGCACCTGACGGTTGGTGTTCGACACCGTGCCGTTCTTTTCATACAGCGCCGAGGCCGGCAGGATGATGTCGGCATAGTTCGCCGTTTCGGTCAGGAAGATGTCCTGCACAATCATCAGGTCCAGCTTGGCCAGCGCCTCGCGGGCGTGGTGCACGTCGGGGTCGGACATGGCCGGGTTTTCGCCCAGGATGTACATGCCCTTGATCTTGCCGGCATAGGCGTGGTCGATGATCTCGGTCACGGTCAGGCCCTTCTCGTTCGAGAAATCGCCCGAGTTCCAGACCTGACTGAACTTGGCCCGCACGGCGTCGTCGGTGACCGACTGGTAGTCAGGCAGGAACATCGGGATCAGGCCGGCATCCGAGGCCCCCTGTACGTTGTTCTGCCCACGCAGCGGGTGCAGACCGGCGCCCGGCTTGCCCACATTGCCCGTCATCAGCGCCAGCGAGATCAGGCAGCGCGAATTGTCGGTGCCGTGGATATGCTGGCTGACGCCCATGCCCCAGAAGATCAGGCCGGCATTCGCATTGGCGAAAATCCGGGCCACGCGGCGCAGCTGATCCGGGTCGATGCCGCAGATCGGCGCCATCTTCTCGGGGGTGAACTGGCGCAGGTGCTCCTTCTCGGCCTCCCAATTCTCGGTCCAGCGGTGGATGTACTGGCTGTCATACAGCTCTTCCTCGACGATCACGTTCATGATCGCGTTCAGCATCGAGACATCGGCACCGGGCCGGAACTGAAGCATCTCGGTCGCGAATTTGCGCATGCCCACGCCGCGCGGGTCCATCACGATCAGCTTGCCGCCGCGCTTGGCGAACTGCTTGAAATAGGTGGCTGCGACGGGGTGGTTCTCGATCGGGTTGGCGCCGATGATGATCGCGACATCGGCGTTCTCGATCTCGTTGAAGGTCGCGGTCACCGCGCCCGAGCCCACGTTCTCGATCAGCGCGGCCACCGACGAGGCGTGGCACAGCCGCGTGCAGTGGTCCACGTTGTTGTGGCCAAAGCCCTGCCGGATGAACTTCTGGAACAGATAGGCCTCTTCGTTGGTGCATTTGGCCGAGCCAAAGCCCGCCACGCTGCGCGGATCCTCATCCCGCAGCTTCATCAAACCCTTGGCGGCCAGATCCAGCGCCTCGTCCCAGGTTGCCTCGCGGAAATGGGTGCTCCAGTCGGCAGGATCGACGTTCAACCCCTTTGGCGGCGCATCCTCGCGCCGGATCAGCGGCTTGGTCAGGCGGTGCGGGTGGTGGATGTAGTCGAACCCGAACCGGCCCTTGACGCACAGACGGCCCTCGTTGGCGGGGCCGTTGATGCCCTCGACATATTTGACCTTGCCGTCCTTGACCTTAAGGCTGACCTTGCAGCCCACCCCGCAGAAGGGGCAGACGCTTTCGGTCTCGGAATCGTAATCCTTGCTGTCGCCGCGCTGCTGGTCGTCCAGCACGGTGGCGGGCATCAGCGCGCCGGTGGGGCAAGCCTGAACGCATTCGCCGCAAGCCACGCAGGTTGAGTCACCCATCGGGTCGTTCTGGTCGAACACCACCTGGGCGGTATGCCCTCGGCCGGCCATGCCGATCACGTCATTCACCTGCACGTCGCGGCAGGCACGGACGCAGAGGTTGCAGTTGATGCAGGCATCCAGATTGACCCGCATCGCCACATGACTGTCATCCAGAAGAGGGATCTTCTCGGGCTCTTTCGCCGGAAAGCGGCTGTCGCTGACATCGTTCAGCTTGGCCATGTCCCAAAAATGGCTCGAGGCATCATGCGGCTGTTCGGGCTGGTCGGCCACCAGCAGTTCCATCACCAGCGCGCGCGATTTCTCGGCGCGGTCAGTGTCGGTTTTCACGACCATTCCTTCAGCCGCCGGACGGATGCACGAGGCGACCAGCGTCCGCTCGCCCTCGACCTCGACCATACACGCGCGGCAGTTGCCGTCGGGGCGATAGCCCGGCGCAGGTTTATGGCACAGGTGCGGGATGACCAGACCCTTGCCGTTGGCCGCTTCCCAGATCGTGGTGCCCTCGGGCACGGTCACGTCTTCGCCGTTCAGGTTGAAGGTGACGGTCTTGGTTTCGCTTGCGTCAAGCATGGCTGTCTCCCTCAGATCTCATTGGCGAAGTGTTTCATGACCAGGCGGATCGGGTTCGGGGCCGCCTGCCCCAGCCCGCAGATCGAGGCATCGCCCATCACCTGGCACAGGTCTTCCAGCAGGTCGGTGTCCCACTTGTCAGCCTGCATCAGCTTGACTGCCTTCTCGCAGCCCGCCCGGCAGGGCGTGCACTGGCCACAGCTTTCGTCCTCGAAGAACCGCAGCATGTTCAGCGCCGCGTCGCGGGCGGTGTCCTGATCGGACAGAACCACGACGGCGGCGGACCCGATGAAGGTGCCCAACGGCTGCAGGGTGTCAAAGTCGAGCGGGACGCCGTCGATACTGGAGGGGAGAAGACCCGACGACGGCCCGCCCGGTTGATACGCCTTGAAGACATGGCCCTCGGCCATGCCCCCGGCGGCATCAATCACGTCCAAAATGGTCGAGCCTGCCGGCAGCAGGTAGACGCCCGGCTTGGCCACCCGGCCCGAGACCGAATAGCTGCGCAGGCCCTTGCGGCCATTCTTTTCGACTGAGCTGAGGATTTCCGGGCCTTCCCGGCAGATCTTCGAGACCCAGTAGAGCGTCTCGACATTGTGCACCAGCGTCGGGCGGCCGAAAACGCCGACCTGCGCCACGAAAGGCGGGCGGTGGCGGGGCAGGCCCTTCCTGCCCTCGATTGACTCGATCATCGCGGATTCTTCACCGCAGATATAGGCACCCGCACCGCGGCGCAGGTCGATATAGCCTTTCTCGACGATCCCGTCCTGTTCCAGCGCCGCGATCTCGCGCCGCAGGATCTCGAGTACCGCCGGGTATTCGTCGCGCATGTAGATGAAGCAGGTCTGTGCCTCGACCGCCCAGGCGGCGATCAGCATGCCTTCGAGGAAAACATGCGGCGTGCGCTCCAGGTAATAGCGGTCCTTGAAGGTGCCGGGCTCGCCCTCATCCCCGTTCACGGCCAGATAGCGCGGGCCGTCATTCATGCGGACAAAGCCCCATTTCTTGCCCGACGGGAAACCGGCACCGCCCAAGCCGCGCAGGCCCGAGGCCAGAACCTGTTCCTGAACCGCTTCCCAGTCGCCACCTTCGCACAATTCTTTCAGCTTGGCGTAACCGCCGCTTTCGACATAGGTCGCAAAGGTCTCATAGTCGGGCAGATGGGCGTGGGTGTCTCCGGCCGCGATGGCGGCTTGCACCTTTTCGGGGGTTGCGTGGTCGATGTGGTTGTGCCCGATTTCCAGCACCGGTGCGGTGTCGCAGCGACCCATGCAGGGCGCGCGCAGAACGCGGACTTCGGACGGGTCCAGCCCGTCCTCCAGCGCCTTCTTCAGCTGCTGCGCACCGGCCATCTCGCAGGACAGGGAATCGCAGACGCGGATGGTCAAGGCGGGGGGAGGAGTTTCACCCTCTTTCACCACGTCGAAATGGGCATAGAAAGTCGCGGTCTCGTAGATCTCGGCCTGACCGATGCGCATCTCGACGGCCAGCGCGGCGATATGGTCGGCGCTGATATGGCCGTGCGTGTCTTGGATCAGATGCAGAAACTCGATCAACAGGTCGCGGCGGCGCGGGCGGTCGCCCAGCAGGCGCTGAATCTCGGCCTGCGCCTCGTCCGTGAACTGACGGCCCTTGGGCGTATGCCGCCCCTTGCCTTTACCTGACTTCCAGACGCCCTTTGGCGCGCCTGATGGCTTGGTATCCAATGGTGCCATGATGCCCTCCGATCGAGCCTCGTCTCTCATCAGAGTAGCATATCGTCAAATCGCAAAAACCAATGGCACGATAACGACAGTTTATCACCGCAAAGACGTCACGACCTGCCGCAATGCACCAACGGTGGGCAATTCCGGATCCCGCGCCAGCGTCGCCAGACAGATCGGCTTGCTGACCACAGGATCAACCAGAGGCAAGACACGCGTGCCTTTCAAATCGCCGAGCGCCCGTACCAGAACCCGTGGCACGACCGTCGCCGCCAGCCCCTCACGCGCCATGACCATCGAGGCAGTAAACCCGCTGGTTTCGGCCACCACACGCGGATGCAACCCCTGTTCGGCAAATATCCTGTCGAGGATGCGCCTGTTCTGCATCTGGGGCTCCAACAAGCTGAGCGGAAACTCGGCCACCTGCGCCCACGGGATCGGGCCCGTGCTCTGCGTCATATGCTCGGGGATGAGCAAAACATAGGTTTCCTCGTACAGAGGCTGCACATAGCGCAGGTCAGTGCCGATGCTGTCGCCATAGGTGATGCCGGCATCCAGGCTGCCTTCGTCCAGGCGGTGCTGGATTGCCGTGGCCGACATCGTCTCGATCCGCGACAGGATACGCGGATGCGCCTGCTGCAGCCGCTTGACCAAGCGGCCAGTAAACGCGATGGCGGTCGGGATCACGCCCAGGATCAGTGTACCGGTGATCTCGCCCTTGATCGCCTGCACCTCCTGCTCGAGCGCTTTGGCGTCATCCAGAATGCGGCGGGCGCGGCGGACGATCATCTCGCCCTCTTCGGTCAGGCCCTGAAAGCGGTTCGCACGGCGGACGATGGACACGCCAAGCCGATCCTCGAGGTTGCGGATCCGCATCGAGAACGCGGGCTGCGAAATACCGCACTCCTCGGCCGCCTTGGCAAAATGGCGATGACGCGCCAAAGCGCTGAGCAATTGCAGATCGCGGATTTCGAACACGTGCGGGCCTCGGGCGGACAGGAGCGATACCTCAAGATACCGCCAATGCCGGCCCAGAAAAGCTGTTTCGAGATCAAGTGTTGAAGAGGAAGTGCATCACGTCGCCATCCTTGACGACATAGCTTTTGCCTTCTGCACGCATCTTCCCGGCCTCTTTGGCGCCCTGTTCGCCATTGCACGCCACGAAATCATCATAGGCAATTGTCTCGGCGCGGATGAAGCCCTTTTCAAAGTCGCCGTGGATGACACCGGCCGCCTGAGGTGCCGCAGTGCCCCTGCGAATGGTCCAGGCGCGCGCCTCTTTCGGGCCAACCGTGAAATAGGTTTCCAGCTTGAGCAGGTCGTACCCCGCACGGATCAGTCGATCGAGGCCCGGTTCTTCGAGCCCCATTTCTTCGAGGAACATCTGCGCCTCTTCAGGCTCCAGCAGACTGATCTCTTCTTCGATCTTGGCGCTGATGATGACATGGGCATTGCCCTGCGCCGCGGCCATCTCGGCCACACGCGCGGAATATTCATTGCCTTCGGCCGCGTCTTCTTCCGAGACATTGCAGACATACAAGACCGGCTTGGTAGTCAGCAACTGCAGCATCTTCCAGGCTTTTGCATCCTCGTCGGACACCTCGACCAAACGGGCGGGCTTGCCGCTTTCCAGCATCTCTTGCGCGGTGGCCAGCAACCGGTCTTGCTGCTGCGCTTCCTTGTC
This sequence comes from Ruegeria sp. CRTD044, assembly GCF_059613485.1. Taxonomy (NCBI): domain Bacteria; kingdom Pseudomonadati; phylum Pseudomonadota; class Alphaproteobacteria; order Rhodobacterales; family Roseobacteraceae; genus Ruegeria; species Ruegeria sp. CRTD044. The sequence continues at coordinate 380,146 of NZ_JBXWSP010000016.1, forward strand.
GTTGCCCTTGAGCTTGCGTACGAGGTTGGCGCGACGCTTTTCGATGCTTTCCAGATCGGCCAGCATCAGTTCGGTCTCGATGGTCTCGGCATCGGCCACCGGATCGACCTTGCCTTCGACATGGGTCACGTCACCATCTTCGAAACAGCGCAATACATGAGCGATGGCATCGGTTTCGCGAATGTTGGCCAGAAACTGGTTCCCCAGCCCCTCACCTTTCGAAGCGCCTTTGACCAGGCCTGCAATATCCACGAACGTCATCCGGGTCGGGATGATCTGCTTCGATTTGGCGATCGCAGCCAACTTGTCCAGACGCGCATCGGGAACGGCCACGTCACCCACATTGGGCTCGATCGTGCAGAACGGGAAATTCGCCGCCTGCGCGGCCGCGGTCTTGGTCAACGCGTTGAACAGGGTCGACTTGCCGACATTCGGCAGACCCACGATACCCATTTTAAAGCCCATGACGGCCTCCTGATGCCATTCGCGGGCTGCTTCTATGCGGGTCCGGTGCAATGCGCAAGGCACCTGCGGCTGCTGGCCCTGAGTCCAATCTGCAACATCACGAAAATGTAGGGAAAACGTGTGCTTGTTGACATTGAACACGAGAGAATAGTGTCAGACTTTAGCTTTGTAACGAATATCAACAGCGAACATCCCTATGAAAAACCTCCTTTCAAGCGCCGCTTTTCTAGCTTTTTCAACAGCCGCGCAGGCGCAGTCGGTGATTTTCGGCGCCGGCTACGCCGACTATTCGAAGAGCAACTCGATTGACCAGGCGATCTTTTCCCTCGAATACCAGCACCGGCCATTTCACGAGGCCACCCGCTTCAGCGCCGCGCTCGGGGCCGCGCTGTCGGTGGACGAGGATGGAAACACACATATCGGCGCCGGGGTGATCGGGATCTATTCCTTTGCCGACAGATGGTTCGTGGAAGGCAGCGTGATGCCGGGTTTCTACAGCGAAGCCAACGAATTGAACGACCTGGGCGGGAGCTTCGAAATCCGCAGCCTTTTCGGGCTGGGCTACACGTTGAACAACGGCAATGACATATCGTTGGCCGTGACCCACAAATCAAACGCCAGCACGCAAGAGGAAAACCCCGGCGTGAACGCGCTGTTGCTGCGGTACCACCTGAACTTCTGAAACTTCTGAACCCACCGCGCAGGACGGGATTGATTTTCGGCCAAAGTTTCTGCACATCAGGTCCAAACCTGTATGCAAGGATCGTCCATGACCCGTATCGACGCCAAGTTCGCCACCCTGAAAGCCGAGGGGAAGAAGGCCTTTGTCGCCTATATCATGGCCGGGGATCCCGACTATGACACCTCGCTTGAGATCGTTCGCGGCCTGCCGGGGGCCGGCGTCGACGTGATAGAACTGGGCCTGCCCTTCACCGACCCGATGGCGGACGGCCCCACCATTCAGGCGGCTGGTCAACGGGCCCTGGACGGCGGCATGACGCTGCAACGCACGCTGGATCTGGCCAAGGCATTCCGGGAAACCGATGACACCACGCCGATCGTACTGATGGGCTATTACAACCCGATCTACAGCCGTGGCGTAGACAAGTTCCTGGCCGACGCCAAAGAGGCCGGCATCGACGGCCTGATCGTCGTAGACCTGCCGCCCGAAGAAGATGACGAGCTGTGCTTGCCCGCGCAGGCGGCCGGGCTGAACTTCATCCGGCTGGCAACGCCCACCACCGATGACAAGCGCCTGCCGAGAGTACTGCAGAACACCTCGGGCTTTGTCTATTATGTCTCGATCACCGGCATCACCGGTGCGGCCGAAGCCGAGGCCACCGATGTCGGCCCCGAGGTCGCGCGCATCAAGGCGGCGACCGATCTTCCGGTGATCGTGGGCTTCGGCATCAACACGCCCGAGAAATCACGCGCCATCGCCAGCGTTGCCGACGGGGCGGTGGTCGGCTCAGCCATCGTCAGCCAAATCGCCGCCGGCAAACCCGTGGCGGAGGTTCTGGATTTCGTGAAATCGCTGTCAGACGGCGCCCACAGCGCCTGAAGCCAAAACCCCAAACGGTTCTCAACCGCTGCAGGCCGCACGCCTGCGGCGGTTTTTCTTTGCGCCTTCGTCCCACCTGACCACTTGCGCAACTGGCCGTTGCGCCGCGGTGGAAGAATTGGTAAAGAAACCTAACCAATCTGCAGAAAGGCGCGGCCATGCCTGTCATTACCAATATCGACGACCTCAAACGCATCTATGAACGTCGGGTGCCCCGGATGTTTTATGACTATGCCGAAAGCGGCAGCTGGACCGAGCAGACCTTCCGCAACAACAGCTCGGACTTCCACGACATCCGTCTGCGCCAAAAGGTTGCGGTGGACATGTCCGGCCGCTCGACCGCGTCGCAGATGATTGGACAGGACGTGGCCATGCCGGTGGCCCTCGCGCCCGTGGGTCTGACCGGGATGCAGCATGCGGATGGTGAAATGAAGGCCGCCAAGGCCGCGCTGGATTTCGGCGTGCCCTTCACGCTGTCGACCATGTCGATCAACTCGATCGAGGATGTGGCCGAACATACCGGCGCGCCGTTCTGGTTCCAGCTGTACACCATGAAGGACGAAGACTACGTCCGCCGCCTGATCCAGCGCGCCAAGGATGCCAAATGCTCGGCCCTGGTCATCACCCTTGATCTGCAAATCCTCGGCCAACGGCACAAGGACCTGAAGAACGGCCTATCTGCCCCGCCGAAACTGACCGCCAAAACCATCGCCAACCTGATGACGAAATGGGCCTGGGGCATCGAGATGCTGGGCGCGAAACGACGCGAGTTCGGCAATATCGTGGGCCATGTCGAGGGCATCTCGGACGCCTCGTCCTTGGGCGCGTGGACCGCGGAACAATTCGATCCCAGCCTCGACTGGAAGAAGATCGAGAAACTGATGGAGCAATGGGGCGGCAAGGTGATCCTGAAGGGCATCCTTGACCCCGAAGACGCCAAGATGGCGGCCAAGCTGGGCGCTGACGCCATCGTGGTGTCGAACCACGGCGGGCGGCAGTTGGACGGCGCGCTCAGCTCGATCCGGATGCTGCCGCGGATCATGGATGCGGTGGGCGGCGAGGTCGAAGTGCATCTCGACAGCGGCATCCGCTCGGGTCAGGACGCGCTCAAGGCGCTGGCGCTGGGGGCCAAGGGCACCTATATCGGGCGCGCTTTCGTCTACGGGCTGGGCGCGATGGGCCAAAAGGGCGTGACCACCGCGCTGGAAGTGATCCAAAAGGAACTGGACACCACCATGGCCCTATGCGGCGAGCGCAACGTGGCCGATCTGGGGCCGCACAATCTGCTTGTTCCGCATGATTTCTGCGGCCGCTGGCAGGAATGACTCGGAAATCGTTTTTACCCCTTTCCAAATGGCCGGATTCGGTCTAATGACGCCGCTTCACGCGGGGTGACAGCCTTGGAGGCACCCCGCCCCAACATTGGAGATTTATCATGGCTGGTGAGATTCCTGATCTCGTAGCTCTGGAACGGACGGGGACGGGCAAGGGCGCCGCTCGTCAGGCACGCCGCGACGGCATGGTTCCGGGCATCGTATTTGGTGGCGAGAAAGACCCGCTGCCGATCCAGATTCCGTTCAACGAACTGTTCAAGCGCCTGAAGGCAGGCCGCTTCAAGTCGACCCTGTGGAACCTGAAGGTCGAAGGCCACGAAGACGTCCGCGTCATCTGCCGCGACGTTCAGCGTGATGTCGTCAAGGACCTGCCGACCCACCTGGACCTGATGCGTCTGCGTCGCACGACCAAGATCGCCCTGTACATCCCCGTCGAGTTCATCAACGAGGAAGAAGCCCCCGGCATCAAGAAGGGCGGCGTTCTAACCGTTGTCCGTCCCGAGGTCGAGCTGGTCTGCACCGCCGGCGACATCCCCGAAAAGATCACCGTCGATCTGACCGGTCTGGAAATCAACGACGTTGTCACCATCTCGTCGGTTGACCTGCCCAACGGCACCAAACCGACCATCGACCGTGATTTCGTGATTGCGAACATCTCGGCACCGACCGGCCTGGCGTCCAGCGACGACGAAGAAGGCGAAGGTGAAGAGGAAGTCGCAGCCGACGAAGTTGAAGTCGTAGGCAAAGACGAAGAATAAATCCGCATCCTTCGGATTGGAATTTGAAGCGGGGCCTCGTCCAGGGCCCCGTTTTTCTTTGAACGACCGGCTGGCACAGGAAAGGCATCTCGTGCAATTCTGCGCCGGACCGAAACGCACAAGGAATTTGCGATGAAGCTGTTTGTCGGATTGGGCAATCCGGGCGCAAAGTACGCCCGCAACCGGCACAATATCGGTTTCATGGCGGTGGATGCCATCGCCAGGGATCATGGCTTTGGGCCATGGCGTTCGAAATTTCAGGGTGAAATATCCGAAGGACTGCTGGGCCGAGAGAAGGTCCTGCTGCTGAAGCCCATGACCTTCATGAACCGTTCGGGCCAATCGGTCGGCGAGGCCATGCGGTTCTTCAAGCTCGACTCAACCGATGTGACCGTTTTCCATGACGAACTGGACCTTGCACCCGGGAAGGTTCGTGCCAAGGCAGGTGGCGGCCATGCCGGGCATAACGGCCTGCGGTCGATCCACGACCATATCGGAGCAGCGTATGATCGTGTCCGGCTGGGGATCGGCCATCCCGGACGCAAAGAGCTGGTTTCGCCCTATGTTCTGGGAGATTTCGCCAAGGTCGACGCCGACTGGCTGGACGATGTTCTGCAAGGCGTTGCAGACGGGGCGGTTCATCTGGCTGCGGGCGATGCGGCCAAGTTTATGAACGCCGTGGCGCTGCGAACAGCGCCACCGCACAGTTCCACCACGACGCCCAAATCCGAAACCAAGACCTCTCCCGCCCCGAAAGCCGAGACGCCCACGCCCGATGACCGCACGGCGATGCAGAAGCTGTTGGACAAGTTCCGATAGCGGCAAAAACCTTCCGCAACGTAGCAATTGCGGAATTGCCGTCATCACGATCCAATTCCGCCAAACGGGAGGAATATCATGAAAACAGGTCTGAAATGGCTGCTGCGAATCGTCCTGACGCTGGTCTTGGCCGCTGCAGTTGTCAGTTTCTGGAAGCGCGAGGAAATTCAGCGCCTTCTGGCGGTGAACTCTCTGTTTTCCGAAGAAAAGATCGTTCAGAATTTCTCTCACATGGACGCGGCGTTTCTGACTGTCGACCTCCCTCGCGGGAACGGTCCCACTTGGGGCCTGCCCTATGGCGCTGAATTCGACCTGTCCGCCGAGACGCAGGACTGGATCGAAGAGCGCGCCGTCACATCCCTGCTGGTGATGCAGGATGGGCAGGTCCGGTTCGAGGAGTATTTCCTGGGCACATCGCCAGAGGACCGCCGGATCTCGTGGTCGATGGCCAAAAGCTATTTGTCCGCTCTGTTCGGCATCCTTCTTGAGGAGGGCGCCATAGCCTCGCTGGATGATCCGGTCATCAAATATGCCCCCAAGTTGCAGGGCAGCGCCTATGAAACAGCAACGATCCGCAACGTGCTGAACATGGCCAGCGGTGTAACCTTTGACGAAGACTATCTGGACCCGAAATCCGACATCAACCGGATGGGTCGGGTCGTCGCCCTTGGGGGCGAGTTGGACGACTTTACGGCCTCGTTGAAGGACAGTTTTGCGGCACCGGGAGAGACTTGGCAGTATGTTTCCATTGATACCCATGTCATTGGAATGGTGATCCGAGGGGCAACAGGTCAAAGCGTCGCCGCGTTGCTGGACGAAAAGATCCTGCAGCACCTCGGTCTTGAGCGGGACGGATACTATATCACCGACGGCGCCGGCGTCGCCTTTGTTCTGGGTGGCTTGAATTTCACGACGCGGGATTATGCCCGCTTTGGCCAGATGATCCTGAGGAACGGCGCGCGCGACGGACGCCAGATCGTTCCGGCCGACTGGATCAAGGAATCCACCTTGCCAAGCGCGCCGACCGAGCCCGGCAAGATCGGCTACGGATATCAGTGGTGGATCCCCGTCGGCGCCCATGACGGTGAGTTTCTGGCACGCGGCGTCTATGGCCAATACATGTATTTCGACCAGTCGCGCGGCGTGCTGATCGTAGCCACAGGCGCTGATCGGAAGTTCCGCGAGCCCGGGGTCAATGAGCAGAACATCGAAATGTTCCGCAAGATCGCGCAAAGCCTGTAAGGTAGCTGCATGCAAAAGCAGGACAGCATAAATGTTCTGGGCGGCGTGCTGGCTCCGTGTTCGCGAAAGCCCCTGACCGGCTTTTTCCGCGACGGGGCCTGCAACACCTGCCCTGAGGATCGCGGCAGCCACACGGTCTGCGCGGTGATGACCGCTGAATTTCTGGCCTATTCAAAATATGTCGGCAACGACCTGAGCACGCCACGGCCCGAGTTCGATTTCCCGGGCCTGAAGCCTGGCGACAGCTGGTGCCTGTGTGCCGCGCGGTTCATGCAGGCCCATGACGAGGGCTGTGCGCCAAAGGTTCATCTTGAGGCGACTCACCAGCGCGCATTGGAAATCGTGCCGCTGCACGTTCTGACCAGCCACCGCGCAGACTCTGGACAGTGAACCGGGAATGAAAAACCCGGCACGGTCGAAGCGTGCCGGGTCCGGATCTTTGGGCTGCCCTTAGGTTGCGTCGCGACCCTCGGTATCAGACATGTCGAAGTTCAGATACTTGGCGACCGTTTGAACATCCTTGTCGCCACGTCCGCACATGTTCATGCAGATGATGTGATCCTTTGGCAGCTCCGGCGCGATCTTCATGACATGCGCCAGCGCGTGGCTGGGTTCGAGTGCGGGAATGATGCCCTCGGTCGCGCAGCACAGCTGGAACGCCTCAAGAGCCTCTTTGTCAGTGATCGACACATATTGCGCGCGCCCGATATCGTGCAGCCAGGAATGTTCGGGGCCGATGCCCGGATAGTCGAGCCCGGCCGAAATCGAGTACCCCTCGAGGATCTGGCCGTCGTCGTCCTGCAGCAGATAAGTCCGGTTGCCATGCAGAACACCTGGTCGACCGCCCGTGAGCGAGGCGCAATGCTCCATCTTTTCGTTGACGCCTTTGCCGCCTGCTTCGACGCCGATGATGTTGACCGATTTGTCGTCGAGGAAGGGATAGAACAGCCCCATGGCGTTCGAGCCGCCGCCGATCGCCGCGATGATCGTGTCCGGCAGGCGACCCTCGGCCTTCATCATCTGTTCCTTGGCTTCCTTGCCGATGATCGATTGAAAGTCGCGCACCATCGCCGGATACGGGTGCGGGCCGGCGACCGTACCGATGCAGTAGAAGGTATCGCGCACGTTGGTCACCCAGTCGCGCAGCGCGTCGTTCATAGCGTCCTTCAGGGTGCCGCGGCCCGAGGTCACCGGAATCACCTCGGCCCCCAGCAGACGCATGCGGAACACGTTGGGCGCTTGCCTCTGAACGTCATGTGCGCCCATATAGACCACGCATTTCAGACCGAACTTGGCGCAGACGGTCGCGGTGGCGACACCGTGCTGCCCGGCCCCAGTTTCGGCGATGATCCGGGTCTTTCCCATGCGGCGCGCCAGGATGATCTGGCCCAGCACGTTGTTGATCTTGTGCGCGCCGGTGTGGTTCAACTCGTCGCGCTTCATATAGATCTTTGCGCCACCCAGATGTTCGGTCAGGCGCTCGGCGTGATACAGGGGCGACGGACGGCCCACGTAGTTGGCCCACAGATCGTCCATCTCGGCCCAGAAGCTCGGGTCGGTCTTGGCCTTCTCGTATTCCTCCTCCAGCGACAGGATCAACGGCATCAGAGTCTCGCTGACGAACCGCCCGCCGAAAATGCCGAAGCGGCCGTTTTCATCCGGGCCGGACATGAAGGAATTGAACAGATCATTGGCCATGGTGGTCTCCATCGTCGTGCCTGTTGTTATTAGGAGGTGCCGGCGGGATTTGCCATCGCAAATCGCACTATTCCGCCGCGGTACTGCCGTTCATCCAGATAGTCAGCGCCTGATCCCGGGTCGGAATGGCGATGCAAGCAAAGTGACGGAATTGGTAGGTATTGGCCAAACGCGGGGCGGCTTGCATCACCCCTCGGTGCGGGTTCGACTGGGCAAAGGTCAGCATGGCTTCGACGTCGTGCCAAACGCTAAGCGAGAAATACGCACCCTCATGCAAAAACACCTCGGCATGGAGGCACAAGGGATCGCCCTTGGCCTGGCGCAAGGCCTTCCCCGCACGCCAGAAAAACTCGGGCCCGTGGTACCATCGCTTCAGTGAAACCGCGCCAATTGCAGCCAGCATCCTTCATCCTCCCCTTTGAGAAGGATACGCAAGCGCGTTCTGGTCAGATCACCGTGCCGCTTCAATAAATGAGCGGATCAGGCACCGATCCTTGACACCCGGGGCGCTTTCCACGCCCGATGCCACATCGACCTGCCTTGCACCGGTCATACGGATCGCCTCGGCTACGTTGTCCGGGTTGAGTCCCCCCGACAGCATCCACGGCGTCCGCCAGTATTTGCGACCGGCGAGCAGTCGCCAGTCAAAAGGCAAACCGTTGCCGCCGGGCAGCTCAGAGTTCTTCGGCGGCTTGGCGTCAACCAACAACTGATCGGCCACGTCCGAGTAGAGGTCTATTGCGGCCAAATCCTCGGCTTCCGCCACTCCAATCGCCTTGATCACCGGCAAGCCGTAGCGTGATTTGACCTCGGCCACGCGCTCGGGGCTTTCGGCGCCATGCAGCTGCAACATGTCCAGTGGAACCCCCGCCACAATCTCATCCAACTGCGCGTCGGTGAAGTTTACCGCCAGGGCCACTTTGGCCACGCCGACCGGCACGTCACTGGCCAGCGCCGCTGCCTGGGCAATCGGTGCATAGCGTGGAGACTTGGGAAAGAAATTGAACCCAATGTAACGCGCACCTGCTTCAACGGCTGCGCGCACATGCTCGGGTGCGGTCAAGCCGCAGATTTTTACGCTGATCTCGGCAGACATCGGCTCTCAGCTGGCCTCGTCCAGAAGGGCAAGCACATCGTCCTGACCTTCGTTCTGCTTCTTCTTGAGCTTCTTGACCTCGCGCTCGAGCTTCTTGACCTCGGTCTTTTTGACGGTGGCATCCTTGCGGTGCTTGTGCTCGCGCAGCCACTCCCACAGAAAGCCGATGACAAGGCCAGCCACGATCCCGCCAAGAACCACAAGAAACAGCGGCAGCGAGGTGGCCAGATTGAAGCCAAGCAGGTCAGACAAGGCGTCCGGCATCAACTGCAACTGCACCATCTGGCGATTGGCCAGCGAGACCGAGACAAGGACGATCCCCAGGACCGCAAGAAAACCGTATCGAATGTAGCGCATCATGAGATCACGCTTTACCGTTCAAACGATCCCTTAGCAACTTGCCGGTCTTAAAAAACGGCACGCACTTTTCTTCGACCTGAACCGTCTCGCCAGTGCGAGGGTTCCGGCCGACGCGCGCATCCCGTTTCTTGACCGAAAAAGCTCCGAAGCCCCGCAGTTCGACACGGTCACCGCGCGCCATCGCGTCTGTGACTTCCTCGAATACGGTATTCACGATCCGCTCGACATCACGTTGGTACAGATGTGGATTTTCGTCGGCGATTTTCTGAATCAGTTCTGAACGGATCATGCGTGCTACCCTCCCAGGTCACCGTGTCATCTCGTCTACTGGTTTGGCCAGTATAGGAAAAAACGGTGCCGGGTGGAATGTAAACTCTGTGTGTCCGGGGTGCATTTTCCAAGAAAGCACCGGAAATTCGCGTGTACGGACGCGAATCCGGCGGTTCATGCCTGCACCTATCGCCGAATAACTCGCAAAACCGGAACACATTGATTCGCAAAAGAAACGGCCCCGCTCGGGATGAGCGGGGCCGTCTGAGTGTTCAAAACTGCAGGTCTGGCTTAGTCGCCCGACTTCAGCGCGGCACCCAGGATGTCGCCCAGCGATGCGCCCGAGTCCGACGAACCGTACTGTTGAACGGCCTCTTTCTCTTCGGCGATTTCGCGCGCCTTGATCGACAGGCCCAGACGGCGGGTCTTGCTGTCGACGTTGGTCACGCGGACATCGACCTTGTCACCGACCGAGAAACGCTCGGGGCGCTGTTCGGCACGGTCGCGGCTCAGGTCCGAACGGCGGATGAAGGACTTCATGCCTTCGTACTCCACCTCGATGCCGCCATCTTCGATCGCGGTCACTTCGACGGTGATAACCGAGCCACGCTTCACGCCGCCCACGGCTTCGGCGAACTTGTCACCGCCCAGAGCTTTGATCGACAGCGAGATACGCTCTTTCTCGACATCAACTTCCGAGACGACCGCCTGAACGACGTCGCCCTTGCGGTAGTTCTGGATGGCATCCTCGCCACGCTCGTCCCACGACAGGTCCGACAGGTGAACCATGCCGTCGATGTCGCCTTCCAGGCCGATGAACAGACCAAATTCGGTGATGTTCTTGACTTCGCCTTCGACCTGCGTGCCCTCGGGGTGCGTTTCTGCAAACACTTCCCACGGGTTGCGCTGGGTCTGCTTGAGGCCCAGGGACACGCGACGCTTGGCGCCGTCGATTTCCAGAACCATAACGTCGACTTCCTGGCTGGTCGAAACGATCTTGCCGGGGTGGACGTTTTTCTTGGTCCAGGACATCTCGGACACGTGCACCAGACCTTCGACACCGGGCTCCAGCTCGACGAACGCGCCGTAGTCGGTGATGTTGGTGACGCGACCCTTGTGCACCGAACCCAGCGGGTACTTGGCGCCAACCAGATCCCACGGATCTTCCTGCAGCTGCTTCATGCCCAGGCTGATGCGGTGGGTTTCCTTGTTGATCTTGATGACCTGAACCTTGATGGTTTCGCCGATCGTCAGGATCTCGGACGGGTGGTTCACACGGCGCCATGCCATGTCGGTGACGTGCAGCAGGCCGTCAACGCCGCCCAGGTCAACGAATGCACCGTATTCTGTGATGTTCTTGACGACACCCTCGACGGTCTGACCTTCGGACAGGTTGCCGATGACTTCGGCACGCTGTTCGGCACGCGATTCTTCCAGGATTGCACGACGCGAGACAACGATGTTGCCACGGCGGCGGTCCATTTTCAGAATCTGGAACGGCTGCTTCAGACCCATCAGCGGGCCAGCGTCGCGCACGGGACGAACGTCAACCTGGCTGCCGGGCAAGAACGCAACTGCGCCACCCAGATCCACGGTGAAGCCACCTTTGACGCGACCAAAGATAGCACCTTCGACGCGCTGGTCGTCGGCATATGCTTTTTCCAGACGGTCCCATGCCTCTTCACGGCGGGCCATCTCACGCGAGATGACGGCTTCACCACGGGCGTTTTCTGCGGCGCGCAGGTAGACTTCGACCTCGTCGCCAACAGCGATTTCAGGAGCTTCGCCGGGATTTGCGAATTCTTTCAGATCGACACGGCCTTCCATCTTGTAGCCTACGTCGATGATGGCTTGGCCCGCTTCGATCGCGATGACCTTGCCTTTGACAACCGAACCCTCTTCGGGGGTGTCCATTTCGAAGCTTTCGTTCAGGAGGGCTTCGAATTCCTCCATGGATGCGTTAGCCATGTGGCGTTGTTTTCCTTTACATAACGTTTTTGCTGGCCGAGCGGTTGTCTCCGCCGGTCTTGTTTCATGATGTCCTCTGGCGTGACCCGGTGCGCATCTGGCTAAACAAACACAAAGGGCCGAGGAAACCCGGCCCTGCTCAGATACGTCGCCCGGGCGTTGACCGCCCTTGTTCAGACAGCGCGCGTATAGGCGGATTCTGGGCGCAGCGCAAGCAGAAAGGCCCTTGTTGCAAGCCGACGCGGGATTCCGCTTGCGTTTTCCGGGTCAGCTACTCCTCCCAAATCCGGGCATCCCTCAGCAGCATGGCCTGCTCGATCGCATTCAAACGTGCCAGAGCGTCGGCCGGGGCCTTTGCCCCACCGGCTGCCTTCCAAATCTTGAGGGCCGAGTTCGGACTCCACGGCAAGCATGCATTCGCAAGCCACTGACGCAACTGAGGCGGAAGGGTGTCATAGGCCTGCATTGCGGGGCGTTGTCGTCTCCGGCGGTTCAGGCGGCTGCGCAGATTGCGTCTTTGAATGGTCATGGGCATCGACTGTTCCAATGCGAATTTTCAGAGCTGGAACTGGACCGAACAGAATGGGTTGGGGAAACGCCTCAACTGACATGGTATGTTATTACGTAACATACTATTGGTGCGCAACCCCGGATTGAGGTCAAAAAAGGCAGGGTTCTGCAACCCTGCCCTCAGTCATTCCGAAGCTCTCAATATTAGCCGAAGCCGGGAGACCTAGAACAGTTGCAGGTCTTTCTTGCCGCTTTGAATCTCGGCCAGATTCGGCATGTTCTGGATGACCACCGGTTCGGGTGCCGCACCCGGCATCGGAACGGTCGGCTGTGCCGCCTTGGCCATCGCAAAGGTGGGTTGCTTGAGCTCTCCGCGAATGTCGCGCAGCAGGGTTTTGTGGTCCGGCATCGCTTTCAGGATTTGCGCAAGGTCCACTTTCGCGCCCTTCCACCACTGGAACCAGATGTCCTTCCGCAATGGTCGAATGCGATCCCGAATTCCTGTGCCATATCCCGTATCATAGACCTGCTTGCCCAGCAGAACCGTCTGATAGACGCGATGGTCAAAAAGCGTTGCAAACTCGACATCGTGCTGCATCGGAAGGCGGTTTTTCCAAAGCTCAAGGTTTTCAGCCAGCCTGTCCGGCACCTTCATCTCGGTCCGCGCATCGATCCAGTATTGATCATCGGTACGATTGTTCAGCTTGTAATGCAGGCAAATGAAATCCAGCACTTCGTCATAGAGCTTGTTCATCTGACGATTGTATCTATCCCTAAGCGAGCGTTCGATATCGCGGGTCGGCAAATGCTCGGCGAACCAGCGTACGGCATGGTCGACCATATGGATCGCAGTGCTTTCCAGCGGCTCGATGAACCCACCGGCCAGCCCGATTGCAACGCAGTTCTTGACCCACGCGTTACGGACGCGCCCGATCCGCATAGGGATCACCCGCGGCGTCGCGCCTTTGCCGCTATCACCCAGCCACTCCAGATATTCGTCCGCCGCCTGATCATCGGTCCGGTGCGCGGATGAATACACGTATCCCGTGCCCACTCGGTTGTAGAGAGGCACGCGCCAAGTCCAACCAGCGCCAAGTGCAGTCGATCGTGTAACGCTTTCGATCTTCCGGGGATTGGGGTGCTCGATCTGCAACGCCATGGCACGGTCGTTCGGCAGATAATCCGAATAATCCATGAACGGCTCGCCCAGCGCCTGATTGATGATCAGGCCGCGGAAACCGGTGCAGTCCACGACCATTTCAATATCGTGGCGGCCTGCGCGCTCAAGCATCAGGTGGCTGACATTGCCCTGTTCATTCAACTCGACCGACTGAACCTCGTCGCGGATATGTTCGACGCCACGCTGCGTACAGACCCTGGTCAACATGCCTGCGAATTTTACGGCGTCCAGGTGATAGGCATAACCAAACCGCTGCTCGAATTCGGGTTGCCCCAGAAGCCGCGCGCCTTTGCACAGCCGGGCCAGATCATCATGCGGCGAGATGGACTGAGTGAAATCCCGGTCCCCGTTGCCAAACCGAAGAAAGTATTCGGCGGCCTCGAGTCCTTCCAGCATCTGGCCATGGGCAAATGGGTTCACATAGTCGATGCGCTTTCCCTTTGCGTCCTTGTTCCAGTTGCAGAATTTGACGCCCAGCTTGAACGACGCATTGGTTTCGCGGAAAAAGTCTCGCTCGGAAATCCCAGCCTGCCGGAGCGTGACCGGCATACGCGGCACGGTCGCTTCACCAACGCCGACCGTGGCGATGTTCGGGCTTTCGATCAGGCAGATGCGCGGACGATCCTTGGTTGCTGACGTGCGCGAAAACACCATCTCGAGAAGCAGCGCCGTCATCCAGCCGGCCGTACCGCCACCCACGATGGTGATTTTTTGCAAACGATTATTCATGTTGTTCTGTCCCTGTTGGCTGTGAGGATTATGCGGCCGCCTGCCCGTTTTTCCGGGCCTCGGTGGCGACCTCCCCTTATCGCTGAGGGAAACTATAGCAGCTTTCCGGCATCCAGCTAGGGCCAATGGCGGCATCAAGTGGGCCCAAACGGGCGCCTCTGCCAAAGCAACGCATGGTCACGGCCTGTTTCCCCGGCACCTAACGGCAAGCGATGACGGATGAACCTTCCGAGGCAGCCTCAGATGTCCTCGCCTTTCTTCAGAAGATCGTCGATCAGTTCGCGTTGCAGATCATGGCTGTCCCCACCGCCGAACTCCGCCGCACCTCCGGAATAGAGAGTGCCATAGGTCAGGGCGATATTGACGGTCTGCGCCAGGCCTGAGATCAGTTGATCCTTGTTCAGCCGTGACAGCGGGTGAATGAACACGGCCCACAAGGTGCCGTTGGCGATCGCATAGCGCGCGTCCAGCGTACTGTCGAAATTGGCCTGCATCATGCGCTGCAAGTCTTCGGCCGAAAGCTCTGAGGTGCCGCTGATCGCAACCATTGCCCGCATCCGGTCGGCATGCACATCAGTAACAACCAGCACCGGCACATCGGAAATCGTCATGGTAAAGCCCGGACCCTGCGGCTCGGCATCGGGGTCTAGGGCAAAGATGATCTTGCCCAGTCTCTCGTAGGTCATCGGTGGCTCGGCTTCCTGCGCCAATGCATGGCCGGCCATCAAAACCCAGATCAAGGCAAATCGGATCATCCGCTCTCTCCACCATAGACGCGTTCAGCCTAAGCGGGGACTGATCAACTGGCCAAACACAGCTTGGTGAGCCGGTTTGGCTGGCTCTCGGCAAGTGCGAACGATCTGCAAAGTTTTCCGTCCGCCCTGCGATTACGCGTCCGCAAGCCGGCATTTATCTGTTCAGCACGGGTCGGCGAGAGTGCCGACCACAACTGAACATGAAAGGAACGCACAATGAAATCTGTTGTACTCGGCGCCCTTGTCGCCGTCCTGCCGATGATCGCCGCACCGGCTTTTGCGGCGGATGAGATCAATGTCTCGAACGGGATCTCGGCCGGCGGTGCGCCGCTGGCTGCTCACGGCGTCGATCTGGTGGCGCTGGTCACCGACGGCAACCCGGTCGAAGGGTTCGCCACGCATTCGGCCACCTATGATGGCGCGTCCTACTACTTCACTTCGGCTGAGAACCGCGAAGCATTCGAGGCCAATCCCGATGTATACCTGCCGCAGCACGGCGGCTTCTGCTCGTACGGTGTTTCCGTGGGCAAGAAGTTCGATGGCGATCCGGATCAATACCTGCTGGCCGATGGCAAGCTGTACCTGTTTCTGAACGCGGCAACCCGCGCCAAGTTCCTCGAGGACGTGTCCGGCACAGCCAAGACTGCGGATGACCAGTGGGCGAATATTAAGTCGATTGCGGTCGGCGAACTGTAATCGGACTGTCGCCATGGGCTGTCCGCGGTCTCACCTTGCCGCGGGCAGCTTTCCTTGAATAACCGCGATCGCCTTTTCCAGCGCGGCCTCGATGCTCAGGTCCGACGTGTCCAGTAAAACGGCATCGTCGGCAGGTTTCATCGGGGCCGTGCTGCGCTCGGCGTCCCGCGTGTCGCGCTCGCGGACATCGGCCAGAACCTGCGCGCGGGTTACATCCGCGCCTTTGTCTGCCAGTTCAAGATAGCGTCGCTCGGCGCGCACTTCGGGGCTGGCGGTGACGAACAGCTTCACCTCGGCCTCGGGACAGATCACCGTGCCGATATCGCGCCCGTCCAGCACCGCGCCGCCGGCCCGCAGGGCAAAGCTGCGCTGGAAATCAACCAGAGCTGCGCGCACCTCGGGGATCACGGCCACTTTCGACGCCGCTTGCGCGATTTCGGCGGTGCGCAGGTCGCCCTGCTCCAACTCCTCGGCCGTCAGGGACCGCGCCGCCTCGACCGGGTCGGTGCCGTCCAGCGTGCGCCGGCCGACCGCGCGATACAGCAGCCCCGTATCCAGATGCGCCAGCCCGAAATGAGCAGCCACGGCCTTGGAGATCGTGCCCTTGCCCGCAGCGGCCGGGCCGTCGATGGCGACGGTAAAGCTCATGTGCGCTCGACCTTGGCGCCAAGGCCCTTCATCAACGGCTCGAAGATCGGGAATGAGGTCGCGATGGGGCTACCGTCATCGACCGAGACCGCCTGTTGCGCGCCCATGCCCATCACCATGAACGACATGGCGATGCGATGGTCCAGAAAGCTTTCGCAGGTGCCGCCGCCGGGCACGCCGCCGATGCCCAGCCCGTCGACCGACCACCAGTCATCGCCCTCGTCAACCGTGACGCCGTTGGCCCGCAGGCCCCGCGCCATGGCGTCGATGCGGTCGCTTTCCTTGACGCGCAGTTCCTTGACGCCGCCCATCATCGTCTTGCCGGTGGCGTTGGCCGCAATCACAGACAACACCGGATATTCGTCGATCATCGACGCTGCGCGTTCGGGCGGAACGTCGATGCCCTTCATGTCGGGCGAATAGCGCGCGCGCAGGTCGGCCACCGGCTCGCCGCCTTCCTCGCGCATGTTCTCATAGGTCAGATCGGCGCCCATCTCGCGCAGCGTGGTGAACAGGCCGGCGCGCGTGGGGTTCAGGCCGATGCCCGGCACCAAAACATCCGAGCCCGGCGTGATCAGCGCCGCACAGACCGGGAAGGCCGCGCTGGAGGGGTCTCGCGGCACGGCGATCACCTGCGGTTTCAATTCAGGACGACCGGTCAGGGTGATGACCCGGCCTTCGTCGGTGTCCTCGACGGTGATTTCGGCGCCGAACCCGGCCAGCATCCGTTCGGAATGGTCACGGGTGGCTTCCTTCTCGATCACCACGGTCTTGCCGGGCGCGTTCAGGCCGGCCAGCAGAATGGCGGATTTCACCTGGGCCGAGGGCACCGGCACTTCGTACCACACCGGCACCGGATCGGCCGCGCCGACGATGGTCATGGGCAGGCGCCCGCCCGAGCGGCCCACGGCCTGCGCCCCGAACAGGGCCAGCGGATCGGTCACCCGCGCCATCGGGCGTTTGTTCAGGCTGGCATCGCCGGTGAAGGTCGCGCTGATCGGGCTGGTCGCCATCGCGCCCATGATCAGGCGCACGCCCGTGCCCGAGTTGCCGCAGTCGATCACCTGATCTGGCTCGGCAAAGCCGCCCACGCCGACGCCATGCACAGTCCATTCGCCATTCCCGTGCGAGATCACCTCGGCACCGAAGGCGCGCATCGCCTTGGCGGTGTCCAGAACGTCTTCGCCTTCCAGCAGGCCCGAGATCCGGGTCTCGCCCACGGCCATCGCCCCAAGGATCAGAGAGCGGTGCGAGATCGACTTGTCGCCCGGTACTTCGGCCGTGCCGGTCAGCGGGCCGCAGGGATGCGAGGTCATCGGGATGGGCGTGCCGTGTCCGGACATGAGGGCTCCTTTTGCGCTATCAGTGCCCCTGCCGATTAGCGAATTGACGCCGCAGCGTCCAGCCGCAATCACCCGTTGCGGCGGAAGGTCAGGTAGTGCGGCGTGCGGCCTTCACGCAGGGCCTTCTGCTCGTAGCGGGTGGAAATCCAGTCATCCCACGGCTTGCGCCAATCCTCGGGCCCCTCGGCCAGCCATTCGAAACCGGCGCCGGGTACCTCCTCGAGCGTCTGTCGGACGTAGTCCGGGATGTCGGTCGCCACGCGGAAAATCGCGCCGGGTTTCAACACACGTGCCAAGGGTTCCAGGTGCTCGGGCGTCACGAAGCGGCGGCGGTGGTGCCGCTTTTTGGGCCACGGATCGGGATAGAGCAGAAACGCGCGCGAAATGCTGGCATCGGGCAGCACGTCGAACAGGTCGCGCACATCGCCGGGATGCACCGCCAGGTTGGTCACTTCGGCCCGGCGGATCTTGCCCAACAACATGGCCACACCGTTGATGAACGGCTCGGCCCCGATGATGCCGATATCAGGGTTCTGCTGCGCCTGATGCACCAGATGCTCGCCGCCGCCGAACCCGACCTCAAGCCATACCGGCTTGCCGCCGAACAGCGCGTTCAGGTCGATCGGGGTGCGGTCGGGGTTGCTGTCCCAATCCACCGCGCCCGGCGACAGGGCGGCCAGGTCCTCGGACAGATAGGTCTTTTGGCTGGGCTTCAGGGTCTTGCCCTTGAAGCGGCCATAGAAGTTTCTGCGGGGGCGTTCGGGTGACTGGGTGCTCATTCCGGTGCCCTTACTGCGGTGGGGTTTGCGTTGCAAGGGTTGGAGCGCGCCTGATGGGGCCCATCAAAACGGAAAAGGCGCGCCACATCGGACGCGCCTTGCCGTGTTTGGTTCCCGATGCCGGCTCAGACAGCCTTTTTCAAGGCCTCAACCAGATCGGTCCGCTCCCAACTGAAGTCGCCGTCCGCACCCGGTTCGCGACCGAAATGCCCATAGGCCGCGGTGCGCTGGTAGATCGGCTTGTTCAGTTGCAGGTGTTCGCGGATGCCGCGCGGGGTCAGGTCCATCACCTGTCCGACCGCCTTCTCGATCTCGGCATCGGCAACCTGTCCTGTGCCATGGGTGTCGGCGTAGATCGACAACGGCTTGGAAACGCCAATCGCATAGCTCAGCTGGATCGTGCAACGCTCGGCCATGCCGGCGGCCACGACGTTCTTCGCCAGATACCGCGCCGCATAGGCCGCCGACCGGTCGACCTTGGTCGGGTCTTTGCCCGAGAACGCCCCGCCGCCGTGCGGAGCCGCACCGCCATAGGTATCGACGATGATCTTGCGCCCGGTCAGGCCAGCATCCCCGTCAGGTCCGCCGATGACGAACTTGCCGGTTGGGTTCACATGCCATTCCGTCTGGTCGCTCAGCCAGCCATCGGGCAGAGACTCGCGGATGTAGGGCTCGACGATCTGGCGAATATCGTCCGAGGTCAGCGCCTCATCCAGATGCTGGGTGGACAGCACGACCGAACTGACACCGACTGGCCGCCCGTCACGGTAGATCACCGACAACTGCGATTTGGCATCGGGACCCAGAGCGGGTTCAGACCCGTTCTTGCGCACTTCCGCCAGACGGCGCAGGATGGCGTGCGCGTATTGGATCGGAGCCGGCATCAGGGCCGGGGTCTCGGTGGTGGCATATCCAAACATGATGCCCTGGTCACCGGCGCCTTCATCCTTGTCAGCAGACGCATCGACCCCTTGGGCAATGTGCGCCGACTGCTCGTGCAGCAGGTTCGTCACCTCGACCGTTTCGTGGTGGAACTTGTCCTGCTCGTAACCGATGTCCTTGATGCAAGCGCGGGCGATCGCTTCGATCTTGCCCATGTAGTCGTGCAGCTTTTCCTGATCCGACAGACCGACCTCGCCGCCGATGACCACCCGATCAGTGGTGGCAAAGGTTTCGCACGCGACGCGCGCTTCGGGCTCTTCATTCAGAAAGGCATCCAGGACCGCATCTGAAATTCGGTCGCACACCTTGTCGGGATGCCCTTCGGAAACGGATTCCGAAGTGAAAATGTAGTTCTGTCGGGACATGAAAGCGCTCCATTAAGATTTCCCCGTCACGCCAGGAAGCCGTTGTGACAGGCATTCGACGGGATACGCCCGAAGAAACAGGGGGTCAATCGGTAATTATGCCCTGCCAAACCGAACGTTGCGCCCAAACAGCAGTAGAAGCATCAACAATAGCCCAAGCGTCAGCCCGTCGCCGGTTCGCGCATACAGTGTTGGCGGCAATGGCGCCGGAAGATGAGCATCCACGAAACCCGCCTGTCCCAAAGGCAGGGAGGCGATTACGTTGCCATAGGGATCGACCATCGCCGAAACACCGGTATTTGCCGACCGCGCCAGCGGCAGACCTTGTTCGATGGCCCGCATCCTTGCCTGTGCCAGATGCTGGAATGGTCCTGTACGTGTCCCGAACCAGGCATCATTGGTTATCTGCAGAAGGAAATCCGGGCGCTGCGGTGCCGCCGAGACATCCTGCGGAAAGATCGCCTCGTAGCAGATCAGCGGCAGCGCCAGACCCAGTTTGCCGGCGCTCAGCATCGCCGCTCCGGGACCGGCGCTGAAGCCACTTCCGGTGGTCGCGGCCATACCGTGTATTCCGAACTTGCCCATCAGATCGCCAAAGGGGACATACTCGCCGAAGGGCACCAGATGATGCTTGTCGTACAGGCCGGTCTGACGACCCTGCTCGTCGAGGTAGATCATCGAGTTGTAGATGCGCGGCCCGTCTCCGCGTTGGATACCTAGGATGACGGGTGTTCCCTGAGCGGACTCGGCAATCGCTTCCAGATAGGTACCCGCACTGCCCAGCCACGCCGGAACCGACGTCTCGGGCCATACGATCAGGTCCGGACGCGGATCGGCGGCAGTGGATTCAATCTGTCGGGCAAAAAACAGCGGGGCAAAAGACGGGTCCCATTTCTGCTCTTGCGGCGCGTTGGGCTGGACCAGACGAACGATGTGACCGGTCTCTGCAACCCCTGGGCGGTTGCCGGCTTGAACCAGCGCCAAACCGGCAAAGATGACAACTGCCACGACGGGCCAAAGAAACGCCTTACCGTTGCGAGGACCGGCGACAGCAGCGCCCAACGGCAGGGCAAGCAAAAAGGTCGCGGCCCCAAGGCCATAGGGACCAACCCATGCCAGGAGTTGCCCGACCGGGGCATCCACCCAAATCTGCGCCATTCCCGCCCAAGGAAATCCGGTCAGAACATAGCCGCGCGCCATTTCAACCAGCGACAGGATAAGGGCCAGAACGATGACCTGCCGCGGCCCCACCTCTCGGGTTCCGCGCGCGAGCCAGAAAGCAAACGCCCAGAACAGGGCCAAGCCAGCAGCCATGAACACCAGCGCAAAAGGGGCCATCCAAGCATAACGCTCAGCGTCGATCTGAAAGGGCTCGATGATCCAGCTCAGGGCATTGGCGAAGTAACCGGTTGCGAAAGCCCAACCCACCCACGCCGCGCGAACGCGCGTGGAACTGGCCAGAAACAACGGCGCGACGGATGCAAGCGCAATGCAGGTGATTGTCCAATAGCCAAACGGCGACAAGCCAAAGGCCGCCAACGCTCCGAACATCGCGGCCAGTACCACGTGCAGCCAATGCGGCCACCGCAAGGCAGGATTCATGCAGCCATATCCGGCAGCATCACCCGCAGGCGTTTGATGCGCCGCGGATCCGCGTCGATAATCTCAAATTCGGGGCCTTCGGGGTGCAAAACCACCTCACCGCGAGCTGGAACCCGACCCGACAGCATGAAGACCAGCCCGCCCAAGGTCTCGATCTCTTCCTCGTCCACGTCCTCGTGGCTAGTCAGCGACCGGCCGATTTCGGCCTCGAATTCTTCAAGTGGGGCCTTGGCCTGAACGATATAGCACCCGGGCTTTTCTTGCACCCACAGCTGATTTTCGTCGGCGTCATGCTCATCGGCGATTTCTCCGACGACCTGTTCGATCAGATCTTCGATAGTGACAAGCCCGTCGACGCCGCCATACTCATCGATCACCAACGCCATGTGGCGGCGCTCGGTCTGCATCTTGGTCAGCAAAACACCGATCGGCATTGAGGGTGGGACGAACAGCAGCGGGCGGAGCATCGAGATCAGATCGAATTCCGCCGACCCACCGTTGAACCCATGCGTCAGCGCAAAATCCTTGAGGTGGACAAAGCCCAGCGGCGTGTCCAGTGTACCCTCATAGACCGGTACTCGCGACAGACCGCTATCCCGGAAGACCTGGGCCAGTTCCTCTTTGGTGATGGTCGAAGGCACTGACACGATATCAGCGGAAGGAATTGCCACATCCTCGACTCGCATGCGCCGCAGATTGATCATGCCGCGTGGCTGAGGGGTCACAACCTCATTCCCGTTCACGACGACTTCGGCGTCATCCTCGGCGGAAGAAAAAGCATCAAGAATACGAGAGAAAAGCCCGCTTTTCTCTTTGGTTTCATCGCTGCTCTGCGAGTGCGCGCTCTGCGCCGCTCCAGAACTGCCGTCAATATCGCCCATTTTCCTGTTCCAATAGATCGGGCACCAAGGCCCACATTACCCATTATATGGGTCATCAATACCCATTTTGCCAAGTATCTCGACCTCGGCACGTTCCATCAAAGTGGCGTCAAGGTCACGAATGTGATCATACCCCAGCAAATGCAACACTCCGTGAACCAGCAAATGGGTCACGTGGTCATCCATGGATTTCCCGGCCTCCTGGGCCTCGCGCCAGCAGGTGTCGTACGAAATCGCGATGTCACCAAGCGCGATGTCGCCCGTGAAATCCGGCTGGGGCACGAGCGGTGTGCCGCCGGGCTGATCCGCCGCAAGTTCCTCAGCTGGCCAGCTCAGCACATTCGTCGGCGCAAGCTTTTCACGAAATTCAGCATTCAACTCGGCAATCCGGTTGTCGTCGCAGCCCAGCACGCTGACTTCGCACAAATCGGCATCCACGCCGCAATGCGCCAGCGTCGCGGCCACGGCCTTGCGCGCCAATGGCTCAAGACCCTGCCAACGCGGGTCTTCGATCGTGATCTCCAAGTTCATCTCGTGACGCTCCGAGGCCGATTTGCCTAGGCCCGACGGTTCAACCCGTTTCCCGGCCCGAGTCGGCCTCATACGCCTCGATGATCGCCGCGACAAGCGGATGGCGCACCACGTCCTTGGATGTGAAGTAGTTGAAGCTGATATTCGGGATCGTCTTCAGCAGCCGCTCGGCATCCGCAAGCCCCGAAGCCACGCCGCGCGGCAGATCCACCTGCGACCGGTCGCCGGTGATCACCATCCGGCTGCCCTCGCCCAAGCGCGTCAGAAACATCTTCATCTGCATCGTCGTGGCGTTCTGGGCCTCGTCCAATACAACGAAGGCATTGGCCAGTGTCCGCCCGCGCATGAACGCCAGCGGGGCGATTTCGATCCGCTTTTCCTCGATCAGCTTGGCCAGTTGCTTGCCAGGCAGAAAGTCATTCAACGCGTCGTATAGCGGCTGCATATACGGATCGACCTTGTCCTTCATGTCACCGGGCAGGTAACCCAGCTTTTCGCCGGCTTCAACGGCTGGGCGGCTGAGGATGATTCGATCCACATGCCCGCCGATGAACATCGACACACCCACAGCCACGGCAAGGTAGGTCTTGCCCGTTCCCGCCGGGCCGATGCCAAAGGCGAGTTCGTTGTTGAACAGCGACTGCACATAAGCCTTTTGCGCGTCAGTACGGGGTTCAACCAGCTTTTTTCGGGTCTTGATTTCGACAGTTCCGCCCTTGAACATTTCAAGCTGGTCGCCATCACGCGAGCCGGTTCCGGCTTCGGAATTGCCCATCCGCAATTCGCGATCAACGTCGGCAGCTTCGACGTCGCGCCCGCCTTCCAGACGGGTGTAAAGGGCCTGCAAAACCTCGATCGCCTGCTTCTGAAGCTCGTCTTCGCCCATGACGACAAGTTGGTTGCCGCGGCGCACGATCTGAACGGAAAGTTTCCGCTCGATCTCGGCCAGGTTGCGGTCGTATTCGCCGCAAAGATCAATCAACAATCGGTTGTCAGGGAATTCAACAAACGCCTCGTTCGCGGGCATTTCATCTTGCGGTGGGGTAAGGGCACCGATGGCCAATCCGTTCTCCTGTCTTGGCGTTGTCACCCCAAGCGTAGACAACAAGAGTCGGTCGGCGCAAGCCACAGAATCAAAAATCTGAGCAACTGATCGCAAATCGGTCAGGCGGAAGGGAATTCATGGCCTGGCGTGGTGAAATCTCAGGCCGGAATCCGCCGGCGGGATCAGAACTTGTAGTTCAACCCGACGCGAATCCCCTGGTAGCTGGGCGTGGACTTGGTCGAGAACCCCGAGCCAAAATCGACGACCTTCGACTGGAACTGCACATATTCGAATTCGCCGGTGACGGACCAATTGTCGTTCAACTGATGCTCGGCCCCGATGCTGGCCACGAATCCGTTGCGTCGGTCATCGCTTGCGAAAGACTGAGTGGTGCCGCCGCTGGACAGGCTGTTGGTCGTTTCGATTTCACCCTGAACGAACCCGACGGTAATGAAATACAGAACCGAACCGCTGGGGTTGGTCAGTCCGTTCTTGAACCGCAGCGACAGCACATCCGATATCTCGGAACCTCCCTGAACGGTCGTGGTGCCTATCTGCGTCGTGACACTGTCATCCAGCGAAGCGATATCGTACCCGATCTCAAACCCGTAGACGTAATCGCGCCCGCCACGCGCAGGCAGCACACCGCGCCAACCGCCCCGTATCCCGCCGTAGGCACCGCTCAGGTCAAGTTTGCCGATGGGAAAGGTGCCCGCATTGGTGGCCAGCCCGAACTGGTCTGTTCCGCCTGATCCATACCCGGCGCTGAACCCCAGATAGAAGGCGCTGACGTCTTTGGAGTAACGCTCCGGCCCCAACACGACCGGATCGGAAACGGCGCCGTCCAAATCCCCCGCATGAGTGGGAATACCTGCGCTTGCGGCCAGCAATAGGCCGGCCAGAACACGGCCCGCCCCTGTTTGTCGAATACCTGCCTGACGTGTCACTCGTACCCTCCATTGCGGTGCCCGGGCGACCCGAAGCCCCGCCGATGTAAAGCCCGAAGGCCACCTGAAACACGGCCCCGAGAATTCTGGCTATTCTCCGACCATAGTTCCAAGCGATAAATCAAGGGTAAATTTTGGAAACAAACGCCACGAGTGTTGCTTGAGCGGTGAAACGCGGCCTTGTCACAGCACCTCGCCGGCCAGTGAATTGGCGCCCGAGGCCGTGATCCGGACGTTGCAAAGATCTCCCGCCGAAAGATCGGCTCCGGAAACGTGGACGGCATGCAGATATTCGGACTTGCCCACCATCTGTCCGGCCAGACGCCCGGGTTTCTCAAACAGAACCTGGACTGTCCGACCAACCATCTCATCCTGGATCTCGCGCTGGTGCCGGGTGATCAGGGCCTGCAAGCGTTGCAGACGGTCGTCCGCCGCCTGCGGATCGACCTGCGGACGCTCGGCCGCAGGCGTGCCCGGCCGGGTCGAATACTTGAACGAATACGCATAGCCATAGCGGACCTGCTCGACCAGATCCAACGTGGCCTGGAAATCCTCTTCGGTCTCTTCGGGGAAACCCACGATGAAATCACCCGACATCAGGATGTCGGGGCGCGCTTCCCGGATCCGCTCGATCAGTCGCAGATAGCTTTCGGCGGTGTGGCTGCGGTTCATCCGCTTGAGGATCTTGTCCGACCCCGACTGCACCGGCAGGTGCAGATAGGGCATCAGCTTCTCGCAGGTGCCGTGCGCCTCGATCAGGTCGTCGGTCATGTCGTTGGGATGCGAGGTGGTGAACCGGATGCGTTCCAGCCCGTCGATCTTGTTCAATTCCCAGATCAACCCGGCCAAGGTCATGTCGCCATCGGGGCCGGCCCCGTGATAGGCGTTGACGTTCTGGCCCAGCAGCGTGATCTCGCGCACGCCGCGCTCGACCAAGTCCTGCGCCTCGCGCAGGATGCGATCGGCGGGGCGGCTGACCTCGGCCCCGCGGGTATAGGGCACGACGCAGAAGGCGCAAAACTTGTCACAGCCTTCCTGCACGGTCAGAAACGCCGTCGGGCCGCGTTTGGCCTTGGGGCGGTTCTTGAGTTTCTCGAACTTGTCCTCTTCGGGGAAATCGGTATCCAGCGCCTTTTCGCCGGCGCGCGTCTTGGCCTCAAGCTCGGGCAGGCGATGATAGCTTTGCGGGCCGACGACCAGATCGACCAGCGGCTGCCGGCGCATGATCTCTTCTCCCTCGGCCTGCGCCACACAGCCCGCCACGCCGATTTTCAGATCGGGTTTTTCGGCCTTCAACCCCTTGAAGCGGCCCAGTTCGGAATACACCTTCTCGGCCGCCTTTTCGCGAATATGGCAGGTGTTCAGCAGGATCATGTCCGCATCTTCAGGCGACTGCGTTTCCACATAGCCCTGCCCGCCCAACGCCTCGGACATGCGTTCGCTGTCATAGACGTTCATCTGACAGCCATAGGTCTTGATATACAGCTTTTTCGGTTCGGACATGGGCTGGGCCTTTTGCGTTCGCTGGACCGGCGTCGTCTATACGCATCGAACGCCGCTTGCAATGCTGGCGCAATTACCCGAATTTGACGGATATTTCCAGCAAGGCAGGCTACACGCGGGCAATGAAATACGAATCCCTCGACCACTTTCTGAAATCGGGCCGGGCAGCGTTGACCAAGGGGCCGGTCGCATTGGTTTTCGCCGAAGACGATGTCGAGCTTGATGGGACCCTGCGCCATCACTTGGACTTGGGGTTCAAATCCGTGATCGTATTTGCACCGGCCCAGTTTTCGATCCTGCCTGAAATCTTGGACCGGGTGCACCGGGTCACGATGCGGTGTTCGCCCAGAAATGTGGTGTTCGACACCATAAATCGCGTCATTCAGGCGGAGCCAAACATCTGGCTGTACTACTGCTACAACTCGGAATACCTGTTCTTTCCGTTTTGCGAAACGCGCACGGTCGGAGAGATGCTGGCCTTTCACGCCGAGGAGCGGCGCGACGCGATGCTCTGCCACGTGATCGACATCTACGCCGACGACCTGTCGGCCTATCCCAACGGCGTGGCCCCGGATCATGCGATGCTGGACAGCACTGGATACTACGCTCATTCCCGGCACGACCGGTCGGGACAACCGCTGGAGCGTCAGCTGGACATGTCCGGTGGCCTGCGTTGGCGGTTCGAGGATCACATCCCGTACGAACGGCGCCGGATCGATCGGATCGCGCTGTTCAAAAGCTGCAAGGGTCTGACCCTCCAACCCGATCACACCTTTAGCGAGCCCGAGTACAACACCTATGCCTGCCCCTGGCATCACAACCTGACGGCTGCCATCTGTTCGTTCCGCGCCGCCAAAGCTCTGAAAAGCAACGCGGGATCGACCTTTGATATTCCCAGTTTCCGCTGCCCCTCCTCGGTTCCTTTCCAATGGAATTCGCACCAGTTGCTGGACCTTGGCCTGATGGAACCTGGCCAGTGGTTCTGAGCGCGCCGGAACGGCTCAGCGATTGAGCAGAATCGGGAACCAGTCCTCGCGCAGTCGTTGTCCAGCCCGCATGTCATGCCCCGGAAACGGCGGCGACGTCCGGCCCGGACGCTCGACATACCGGGCGTCATCCCCGACCAGCCGCAGCGAGAAGGCGCGGCGCCGGCTGTCCGACTGGTTTCCTCGGGCACCGTGCAGGGTTCGGAAGTTGAAGGCGACCGCATCGCCGGGTTCCATGTCGAACTCAACGATCCGCATCCCTTCGGCCTCGGGGTCTGGCACCGCGATGTACTGGCCCTCGTCAGGAAAGAAACCCTCTTCCGAAACCCAGCGCGTCGGCAACACTTCCTTTTCCCACAGGTGCGACCCGGCCACGCACCGCAGAGTCGCCTGCGTCACCGGGTCGAGCGGCGACCAGAAGCTTATCGTCTGACGCCCTTCCACAAAGTAATAGGGCCCATCCTGATGCCACGGCGTGGCCATCGAGGTGCCGGGCTCCTTGACCAGAACGTGGTCGTGGAACATCTGGACCGAACGTGACTCCATCAGGTCGGAAGCGACCTCGGCAACCGGCGAGGCTTGAATGACCTGCCGAAACTCGGGGATGCGAGACCAGTTGCAATAGTCGTCAAAGAAACGGCCGGTTTCGCCTTCTTTCTTGTTTTCCGACGCATATGGCCCGGGATCAGCCATGTTGCGTGCCACCCCTTCCCGCAAGACATCAACGTGATCGGCGAACAGGCCCTCGACCAGAACAACCCCGTCATTGCGATAGGTTTCGATCATCTCCGGGGAAACAAGAGGGTGTGGCATGTCGGTCTCCGTCATTTGCTGAGACCGATTTGCACCTGTCCGGCACCCCTGTTCAAATCATATCTTTCAAAATAAGCATTAACTCCATGTTATATATCACCTTGCGCCAGTACGAATATGTTTGCGCCATTGGGCGACACGGAAGCCTGTCCGCCGCGGCACAGCACCTGAACGTATCGCAACCTGCCCTTTCAAACGCGCTGACCCGGGTCGAAGAACACCTGGGCCATCCGCTATTCTCGCGCCGACGCGGCGCGGCAATGTCGCTGACGCCTCAGGGGCGCAAGTTCATCGACAAGGCCGAAGCCTTGCTGACGAGCGCAGCCCAGATCGAAGAGGCGAAAGCCCCGGTTGCCGGAACAAGCCATTTGAAGTTGGGTTGTTTTGTGGATCTTGCGCCGTTCCTGCTGGCGCGGGCAATGCAGACGATCAGGGACACCCTTCCCGATATCGCTCTGACCCACGGTGTTGACACTTTCGAAGGCTTGATCGGCGGATTGACCGACGGACGTTTCGATCTGGCGCTCACCTACGACCTAGGCCTTGATTCCGGTTTCTCACGCCACAAGCTGCTGGACAGTACGCCAAACGCGCTGGTCAGTCCTGCGCACCCTCTGGCCGGGCAAGGCAGCGTTTCACTTGCCGAGCTTGAACAGTACCCGCTCATCCTGTCCAAAGAAGGTCTGTCAGCGCAGCATGTCCTGGGCTTGTTCCGGCGTCATGGGCTGCACCCCAGCGTGTCCTGCCGCGCGGAATCGCTCGAGATCCAACGCAGTCTTGCGGCCCATGGTGAAGGGGTGGGCATCAGCTATGCCAGCCCGCAAAACGGCCTTAGCTATGATCGGATGCCGCTGCTGAGCCTGCCGATCAGCGACCCCGATGCAACCGAGGCCGTGATTCTGGCTCGTCACGGCACCGGTCCTGCGGACACGACAGTCTCCGCTGCTGAACAGGCTCTGGTTAGGTCGCTTGGGAAACTGTGATCAGCGCTTTTTGCGCAGCCGGATGACAACGTCCACCGACGCGATCTCGACCCCGGCCGGTGCTTCGGGCAGACGCTGGATAACCAGTTGGTCGGACGGCGCATCGCTGAGGCGGCCCTCGTCCTCCCAGAAGAAATGCGGGTGGTCATGGGTGTTGGTGTCGAAATAGCTTTTCGAGCCGTCCACGGTGATTTCCTGCAGAACGCCGGCATCGCAGAAGGCACGCAGGGTATTGTAGACCGTTGCAAGGGAAACGGCGTCGCCCTTGGTCTTGGCCGACTCGAACAGGCTTTCGGCGGTGACATGTCGGTGGCGGCCATCGCCCACCAGCAATTCGGCCAAGGCAACACGCTGGCGCGTCGGGCGCAGCCCGGCGTCAACCAACCAGTTCGTAGCGATGTCCCGACTTTGAGCTGTCATGAAACCATTACCCAATTTCCCCTGCCCCATTATATAAGTGCCGACCACCACCA
Organism: Ruegeria sp. CRTD044; assembly: GCF_059613485.1. Classification (NCBI taxonomy): domain Bacteria; kingdom Pseudomonadati; phylum Pseudomonadota; class Alphaproteobacteria; order Rhodobacterales; family Roseobacteraceae; genus Ruegeria; species Ruegeria sp. CRTD044. Next base: position 409,428 of record NZ_JBXWSP010000016.1, read on the forward strand.
ATTTCAAATGAAATTCATTCGCAATCAACGGCTCCGGCGGGCCGGATGTGTTCGGGTGGTCTTGCAGGACCTTGCAAACGGGTGATAGACGAGGCCAGATTGAATAAACAGACCCCTGGCAGGAGACGCGGCAGAATGGCCCAATTCCCAAGCAGCTTTGACAAGGACGACCTGCTGAAATGCGCGCGCGGCGAACTCTTCGGCCCCGGAAATGCTCAGCTTCCGGCTCCCCCGATGCTGATGATGGACCGCATCACCGACATTTCAGGCGACGGCGGCGCGCACGGCAAGGGGCATGTCGTGGCCGAATTCGACATCACACCGGACCTTTGGTTCTTCGATTGCCACTTTCCCGGAAACCCGATCATGCCGGGTTGTCTGGGTCTTGACGGACTGTGGCAGCTGACCGGTTTCAACCTCGGCTGGCGTGGCTGGCAGGGTCGCGGCTATGCGCTGGGTGTGGGCGAAGTGAAACTGACAGGCATGGTGCGCCCTGACCGCAAGATGCTGACCTATTACGTGGACTTCACCAAGGCAGTCCAGACCCGCCGCCTGACTATGGGTGTGGCGGATGGCCGGGTCGAAGCGGATGGCGAAGTCATCTATCAGGTCAAGGACATGAAGGTTGCATTGTCGGAAAGCTGACCCCAGCTGACTGACAGTCAACAGGGAATGGAACACAGGAGAACGCAAATGCGTCGCGTCGTCGTCACCGGTTTGGGGGTTGTCTCTTCCATCGGGAACAATGCCGAAGAGGTTCTGGCCTCGCTCAAGGCGGGTAAGTCCGGCATCGAGGCCAGCGAGCAGATGGTCGAGCACGGCTTCCGCAGCCAGGTCGCAGGGACGCTCAAGATCGATGTGTCGGAACAAGTCGACAAGCGCACTTTGCGGTTCATGGGACCAGGCGCCGCGTATGCCCATATCGCGATGAGCCAGGCAATCGCTGACGCGGGGCTGAGCGAAGATCAGGTCGTCAATCCGCGTACCGGTCTTGTTGCCGGGTCCGGTGGACCGTCCACCAGTGCCATGCTGACCGCACACCAGACTGTTCTGAAAACCGGCGCAACCAAGCGCATCGGACCGTTTGCCGTTCCGAAATGCATGTGCTCGACGATCTCGGCCAACCTGGCGACTGCGTTCAAGATCAAGGGCATCAACTACTCGATCACCTCGGCCTGTTCGACGTCGTTGCATTGCATTGGAAACGCGGCCGAGCAGATCATGCTGGGCAAGCAGGACGTGATGTTCGCTGGCGGCGGTGAAGAACTGGACTGGACCTTGTCCTGCCTGTTCGATGCGATGGGCGCGATGTCCTCGAAATACAACGACACGCCCGAAAAAGCCTCGCGCGCATTCGATCAGAACCGCGACGGGTTCGTGATCTCGGGCGGCGGCGGCATCGTCGTTCTGGAAGAGCTGGAACATGCTCTGGCCCGCGGCGCGAAGATCTATGCCGAGGTGACGGGCTATGCCGCAACCTCGGACGGGCACGACATGGTCGCGCCCTCGGGAGAAGGTGGAGAGCGCGCGATGCGCCTGGCCTTGTCCACCCTGCCCGAAGGCCGCAAGGTCGGCTACATCAACGCGCACGGAACCTCGACACCGGTCGGGGATGTGGGCGAAGTCGAAGCCGTCCGCCGGATTTTCGGCGAGGGCAATGTGCCGCCGATCTCCTCGACCAAGTCGATGACCGGCCACGCTCAGGGTGCTGCCGGCGCGCTCGAGGCTATTTTCTGCCTCTTGATGCTGCAGCATGATTTCATTGCGCCGTCGATCAATGTCGACACGCTGGCCGAAGGCATCCAGCCCGGCGAAATTGCAACTGAGGTTGTTGAAAACGCAGGTTTGGACAGTGTCATGACCAACAGCTTCGGCTTTGGTGGCACCAACGGTTCCATGATTCTGTCCAAGTATAACGGGTGATTATGATGTCGGATTCTATGAAGGGTAAGCGCGGGCTGATCATGGGCGTCGCCAATGATCGGTCGATCGCCTGGGGCATTGCAAAGGCCATGCACGAAGCGGGCGCTGAACTGGCATTCACCTACCAGGGCGAGGCCTTCGGAAAACGGCTGGAACCCCTTGCACAGAGCCTGGGCAGCGACTTCATGGTCGATGCGGACGTGACCGATGACGCATCGCTGGACCGGGCATTCGACGAACTGGCCGCCCGTTGGCCAACGATTGATTTCCTCGTCCACGCCATCGCCTACTCGGATAAGACCGAGCTGACCGGGCGGTTCCTGAACACCACGCGGGCGAATTTCAAGCACTCGCTGGATGTCTCGGCCTATTCGTTCATCGAAGTGGCCCGTCGCGCCTATCCGATGATGAAGGAAAACGGCGGGACGCTGCTCACCCTGACCTATCAGGGTTCGAACAAGGTCGTGCCGAACTACAATGTTATGGGTGTTGCAAAGGCTGCCCTGGAATCGGCGACGCGCTATCTTGCAAATGATCTGGGCCCCGACGGGATCCGGGTCAACGCCATCTCGCCCGGACCTATGAAAACCCTGGCCGGCGCGGCCATCGGGGGGGCTCGCAAGACCTACAAGTTCTGCGACCAGAACGCCCCGCTGCGATCGAACGCCACGCTGGAAGCGGTTGGCGGCACGGCCGTTTACCTTGCGTCGGACGCGGGGGCCTGCACCACCGGTGAAATCATTCGCGTAGACGGCGGTTTCCACATCCTGGGAATGCCACAGCCCGACTTCATGTGACGCGATCTTTCCCTGTCGTTGCCAAGATTTTACCAAACTTCCGCGGCAGGGATATCACATGAGCAAACTAGACCGGATAATCGCGACCAATTCGCGTGCATCTCACTCTCGTCGCAAGACCGGAGTGCTCAGCAGCCGCGCGCGAACGCTACTGCTGACCCTGACGACATTGTTGGTATTGTGGATCTTCTTTACCCAACCGCAGCTTCGTGAGGCGGTTGGGTCATTGTTGGGCGGCTGAACGCGCCCTGATCAGTTGATCGAAACGACCTCGATGTCGAAGATCAGATCCTGGCCCGCCAGCGGATGGTTTGCGTCCAGGGTCACGGTTTCTTCGTTGGCGTCCACCACCGTCACAGGCAGCGCCTGGCCATCGGGGGTCTGCATCTGCAGCTGGGTGCCGGGGTCCAGTGGGATGTCGTCCGGGATGCCTTCGCGCGGAACGTCCTGGCGCATCGCGGGGTTGATCGGCCCATAAGCGTCCTGGCAATCCACTTCGACCCGTTTCTTCTCGCCGATTTCCATGCCCGGCAGAGCGGCGTCCAGACCCGGAATGATCTGGCCGGACCCCACGGCGAACTCCAGCGGATCGCGTCCTTCCGAGCTGTCGAAAACGTTGCCGTCCCGCAAAGTTCCAGTGTAGTGAATGCGAACCGTGTCGCCTTGTTTGATTGCGGTCATAACTGTCTCCGACCTGAGTTTAGAATGAGCGGTCAAACCTAGAGACTGACCCGCCAATGTAAACCCTTTTACGCTTTAACCCGCGCATGGCCTGTGCCAACCTGCCCCGGAAGATGGGGAGAGGCAGATGGCGATCACAACCTGCGTTTTCGATGCGTATGGAACCCTTTTCGACGTGGCCGCAGCCGCGCGTCAGGCGGCCGCCGAACCGGGCCAGGATGCGCTGCGTGACAAGTGGCCTGAACTGGCCAACCACTGGCGGTTGAAACAGCTGCAATACACGTGGCTGCGTGCTGTGGCGGACGCTCATGCCGATTTCTGGGACGTGACGCAGGATGGCCTGGACTGGGCGCTCGAGGCGACGGGCCTGCAGGGGGACCCTGCGCTGCGGCAGAGACTGCTGGACCTGTATTGGGAACTGCAGGCCTATCCCGAGGTTCCCGCCATGCTTAAGGCGCTCAAGGACGGCGGGATGCAGACCGCGATCCTGTCAAACGGATCGCCGCCCATGCTGGAAGGCGCGGTCAGGTCTGCGGGTATCGGCGGCGTATTGGACGACATTCTGTCAGTTGAAAGCGTCGGCGTCTTCAAACCGCATGCACGGGTCTATGATCTTGTGTGCGACCGTTTCGGGTGCGAAAGATCGAACGTTCTGTTCGTCAGCTCGAATGGTTGGGACGCCGCCGGAGCCAGCGGGTACGGGTTCGTTACGGCCTGGGTCAACCGCGCCGGCGAGCCGATGGACCGATTGCCGTGGACCCCGGCGCATGTCCTCTCCGACCTGACCTCGATCCCGGAACTGGCGGGCGTTTGATGCCACAATTCACGACGTCTGACGGTCTGCGCCTGACCTACGAAGATACAGGCAGCGGCAAGCCGCTACTGTGCCTTGCCGGCCTGACCAGAAACAGCCGGGATTTTTCCTTCTTCACGCCGCACGCCAACGGACTACGGGTCATTGCGATGGACTATCGGGGGCGCGGAGACTCGGATTTTGATCCGGATTATCGCAACTATTCCGTTCCGCGCGAGGCGCAGGACGTGATCGAGTTGCTGGATCACCTCAACCTCGATCGGGTCAGCATCCTTGGCACCTCGCGTGGCGGGTTGATTGCCATGACCGTCGCCGCAATTCGCCCCGAACGTCTGAGTGCCGTCATTCTGAATGATGTGGGCCCCGTAATCGAACCGTCGGCCATCGGGCGCATTATGGATTATGTCGGCAAGGCTCCTGCCGCAACAACGCTGGAACAGGCCGCTTTTGCGCTGAAACAGGCAATGGACCCGCAGTTTCCGGGCGTATCGATTGAAACCTGGAGAAAGCAGGCCGCATTCCAGTACGAAGAAACCGGCACCGGCCTGCGGTTGCGTTATGACCCCGCATTGAGAACCGCGTTGCAAGAACAGATTGCAGCGGGCCCGCCCGCTGATTTGTGGCCATTGTTCGAAGCCCTGAACCCGCTTCCCACCGGAGTGATCCGTGGAGCGAACTCGGACTTGCTGAGCTCCGAGACCCTTGCAGAGATGCACCAGCGTCATGCGAGGTTGATTTCGGCCGAAGTGCCCGACCGGGGCCATGTTCCATTTCTGGACGAACCGCAGTCCCTAACCGTCATTCGCAAGGTACTGGATTTGATATGAGCACAATTGACCTGATCGAAGCCGCTGCCGTGCGCCTACACGGGCACGCGCGCGAAACCCCGATCCTCACATCGCCGTTTTTGGACGACCTTGCCGGGCGGCGCGTTCTGGTCAAGCCCGAGTGCCTTCAACATACCGGAAGCTTCAAGTTTCGCGGAGCGTGGTCTGCGATTTCCGCACTGGATGCCGAGGCTCGCAAACGCGGGGTCATCGCGTATTCATCAGGCAACCATGCGCAGGGCGTGGCGCATGCGGCTACACTTCATAGTGTTCAGTCCGTCATCATCATGCCGTCCGACGCACCGGCCCTGAAGATCAAAAACACTCGAGCTTTGGGCGCCGAGGTCATCCTTTATGATCGCGCCAATGAAAGCCGCGAAGAGATCGGCGAGGCGTTGTCCCGGGAGCGCGGTCTTACGTTGATCCGGCCGTATGACGAACCGCAGGTGATCGCCGGTCAGGGCACCGTCGGCCTCGAGGTGGCGCGGCAGGCGCGCGATCTCGGTGTGACCGACGCCGATGTTCTGGTATGCTGTGGTGGCGGTGGACTGACCTCAGGCGTGGCACTTGCCCTGGAAAAACATGCGCCAGGTCTCAGGGCGCGCCCCTGCGAACCCGAAGGATTCGACGATGTCAAAAGATCCCTGGCCTCGGGGTCTGTTCAGACCAACAACGCAGCCGCAGGCAATATCTGCGACGCGATCCTGACACCGCGGCCCGGTGATATCACCTTCCCGATCCTCCGTCGCCTCTGCGGACCGGGATTGGCGGTATCCGAAGACGAGGCTCTCCACGCCATGGCCTTGGCGTTCCTGCGCCTCAAGGTCGTTCTGGAACCGGGCGGGGCAGTCTCGTTGGCGTCGGCGTTGTTCCGCAAGGACGATATCGAGGGCGACGCCGTTATCGTCGTGGCATCGGGCGGGAATGTCGATCCACAGGTCTTTGCCCGCGCGTTGGAATTCCTTACCTGACAACGGGTTAGGACAGATGCAATAAATCGCGGCGTAAACTGTCGGAATGATCGCAGCAAAAAAGGCTGACCAGATGCACATCGCTGATCTCGGAGATGTTCAGATTCACTATCGCTTGGACGGTGACCCGGATGGTCCACCTTTGGTCTTTGCCAATTCGTTGGGCACCGACATGCGCTTGTGGGACCCCGTGCTACCTCTGCTTCCCAAAGGTCTGCGCATCATCCGCTATGACAAGCGGGGGCACGGCCTGTCCTCGCAACCGGATGGCGCCTATTCAATGGGAAGTCTGGTGCGCGATGCCGAGCGGCTTCTGGACTTTCTCGAGGTACGGGATTGCGTCTTCGTCGGCCTGTCGATCGGCGGAATGATCGCGCAGGGGCTGGCCGTCAAGCGGATGGATCAGATCCGGGCGATGGTCCTGTCCAACACGGCCGCCAAAATAGGGACGCCCTCTATGTGGGCCGATCGGATGGCAGCCGTTCGTACAGGTGGGATCGAGGCGCTGGCCGAAGCAACCATGGAGCGCTGGTTTTCGAAAGCATTTCGGGAAACCCCCGATGTCGAGCTATGGCGCAACATGATGGTACGCCAACCGGTCCAGGGGTATCTGGGCTGCTGTTCTGCCATCTCGGGCACGGATTTCTATACGCCAACCAGCGGGCTTAGATTGCCGACGCTGGGAATTGCCGGCTCGGAAGATGGCTCGACCCCTCCCGATCTGGTGCGCGAAACCGTCGACCTGATCCCCGGCTCCCGGTTCGAGCTGATCCGCAAGGCCGGGCACCTGCCCTGCGTCGAGCGGCCCGAGGTCTACGCCGAGTTGCTGAACGCTTTTCTGCGAGAAACCGGACATATCTGAAGGAGGTCACGGTGGCGGAATTTCTTCTTGTTCACGGGTCTTGCCACGGCGCATGGTGCTGGCGCGATCTGATACCGGAACTTGAGAATCTGGGGCATTCGGTCCGTGCGATCGACCTGCCCAGCCATGGATCGGACCCGACCCCAGTGTCCGAGGTCACGCTCGAGATGTGTCGAGATGCGGTTTTGAATGCCACGACCCCGCAAACGATCCTTGTCGGCCATTCCTGGGGCGGCTACCCGATCAGTGCGGCCGCCGAATTCGCCCCTGACCGGATGCGGGCCCTGATCTATGTCTGCGCCTACGTGCCGGTCTCCGGGCTGTCGATGATCGAAATGCGCCGGCGCGCACCTAGGCAGCTGATTGGCGATGCGGTCGAGAAATCGGCAGACGGACTGTCCTACAGCGTGTTGCCGGACCGGGTGCAATCCCTCTTCTACCACGACTGTCCGGCCGACGTTGTCACCTATGCCCTGGCACGCCTGTGCCCGCAGGCGATCCGCCCGCAGGACACGCCGTTGGATCTGAGCGAGCGTTTTGACGGAATTCCCAAGGCCTATATCCGCACTACGGATGACCGGACGATTCCAACTGAATACCAAGAAGAGATGAGCCATTGCGCGCCGCCCGAATTGCGCCTGACGATCGACAGCTCCCATTCCCCATTTTTCTCGCACCCCGCAGATCTCGCCCGTCAATTGGACGCAATCGCCACCCGCGTCTGAGATCCGGCCCGGCCAAGGTTAACGTGCCATCAGACGAGAATATCGTCTCAATGACAAAAGACCGGGTTACAACACGACAGGCGGGCGACTAAGGTCCTGCAAAATAAGTCATTCGTTCGGTTTCATGCGTCTTCCTTTTCTTTTCGTACTGGGCACTGTCATGATCGATGCAATGGGCATCGGACTGGTCATGCCGATCATGCCTCAGCTGATCGTCGAGGTTCAGGGCGGCTCTCTGGCATCGGCAGCCATTTGGGGCGGCATCCTCAGCACGGCCTTTGCCGCGATGCAATTCCTGTTCGGTCCGGTGCTTGGCAACCTGTCGGATGCTTACGGACGCCGCGCGGTCTTGCTGGTTTCTCTGTTTGTCATGAGCTTGGACTACGTGGTCATGGCCATGGCCGGCAGCATCTGGCTGCTGCTGATCGGCCGCATCGTGGGCGGCATCACGGCGGCCACCCACTCTACCGCAGCGGCCTTTATGGCGGATGTATCGAAACCCCATGAAAAGGCCGCCAATTTCGGTCTCATCGGAGCGGCTTTTGGTGTAGGTTTTGTCCTCGGCCCTTTGATGGGAGGATTGCTGAGCGAATACGGAACCCGCGCCCCGTTCTGGGCGGCCGCCGGATTGTCATTTGCAAATTTCCTGCTGGGCCTCGCGGTCATGCCTGAGACGGTCACGGACAAAAACCGCCGCGGATTCCGCTGGCACCGCGCGCGTCCTGACAGCGCATTGCGTGCCATCGCCGCCCTGCCCGGCATCCGACCGTTGCTGTGGGTATACTTTTTGTACTCGGTATCGATCTACGTCTATCCCGCCATCTGGTCATACTTCACGACCGAGCGTTTCGGTTGGTCGCCGCAGATGATCGGGTTGTCACTTGCGGTCTACGGATTGGGAATGGCTGCGGTTCAGGGCGGCTTGATCCGCCCCGCCACCCGCCACTTGGGAGAGCGGACCACGATCGTTTGGGGCATGATCTTCGAGATCGTCAGCTTTCTGGCTCTGGGTTTTCTCACAAACGGCACGATTGCCTTGATGCTGATTCCGATCACCGCACTGGGCGCCGTCGTGACGCCAGCCCTTCAGGCACAGATGTCACGCGCAACGCCGGATTCGCAGCAGGGAGAGCTTCAGGGGGTTCTGGCCGCTCTCCACGCGCTGTCGATGGTGATCTCCCCGTTGGTTATGACCACCGTTTTCGCCCAATTCGCGCGGGTTGATGCAGCGTTCTACCTTCCAGGGGCCCCGTTCCTGTTGGCATTGCTGCTGATGCTGGCCGGATTCGTCCTGTTTCTGCGCGCACATCGCAGCGAAACGTAACAACGACACGGGAATGACGGTTTCAGCCTTGCGGACCGCAGGTTCCCGCGTCACCGTGGCCCAAACCAAACGAGGGATCCATGCAGACCATCAAAGCCGCCGTATGCCGCGCCTTCAACGAACCGCTTGTCATCGAAGACATCCAGATCGCGCCGCCCGGCATGGGCGAGGTCGAGGTCACGCTGGATGCGGTGGCGATCTGCCATTCCGACATCACCTATGCCAGCGGCGCTTGGGGCGGGTTTCTGCCCGCCGTCTACGGGCACGAGGCTGCCGGTGTGGTCTCGGCCGTCGGAGAAGCCAGCGGAGGGTTCAAGGTTGGCGATGCGGTCGTGGTGACCCTGATCCGCGCTTGCGGATCGTGCCCGTCCTGCGCCAGCGGCAAGCCGGTGATCTGCGAAACGCCCTATGACACCGTCAAGGGTCCGCTGCGCACGGCGGACGGTGGGCCGCTGGAACAAGCGATGGCCTGTGGTGCCTTTGCCGAAAAGGTCGTGGTCAGCCACCGCCAGATGGTCAAGATACCCGACGCGATGCCCAAGGACGTGGCCAGCCTGCTGTCCTGCGGGGTGATCACCGGCGTGGGGGCGGCGGTCAACGCCGCGCAGTTGCGCCCGGGTCAGGATGTCGTGGTCATCGGCGCCGGCGGGGTGGGCCTGAACGCCATCCAGGGCGCGCGGCTGGCCGGGGCCCGGAGGATCGTGGCCGTCGACATGACCGAGGAAAAGCTGGAAATCGCCAAGGAATTCGGCGCCACGCACGGGGTGCTGGCCACGCTGAAAGAACCGTGGAAAGCAGCCTACAAGGCCCTGGGCGGTCGCGGGGCCGATGCGGTTCTGATCACCGTCGGTGCAATCCCCGCTTATGATCAGGCGCCCCGCTATCTGGGTCGCGGTGGCAAGGCGGTTATGATCGGCATGCCGCATTCCGGTGCGCAATCCAGCTATGAGCCGGTCATTCTGGCGGCCCTGGGTCAGGGCATGGTCGGGTCGAAGATGGGCGACGTGGTGATCCAGCGCGACATTCCGTGGATGATCGATCTGTATGAACAGGGGCGACTGAAGTTGGACGAGCTGATCTCGGGGCGCTGGACGCTGGAACAGATCAACGAGGCCATCGAAGACACCAAGACCGGGTCGGCCAAGCGCAACGTGATCGTATTCGACCGGGGCTGACGGCCCCGGACCACCGGCGGGAGGAGACCGGATGAAACTGCAGGATCTCGACATCATCGTGACCGCCCCGCCCGCGCCGGGCTGGGGTGGGCGCTATTGGATTCTGGTGAAAGTCACCACCGATACCGGCATCACGGGCTGGGGCGAGTGTTATGCCTCCTCGGTAGGTCCCGAGGCGATGAAACACGTCATCCGTGACGTCTTCGACCGCCACATGGCCGGCGAAAACCCCGAGAATATCGAGCTGATGTTCCGTCGTGCCTATTCCAGCGGCTTCACGCAGCGCCCCGACCTGACCGTTATGGGTGCGTTTTCGGGACTGGAAATCGCGTGTTGGGACATTCTGGGCAAGGACCGGGACCGCCCGGTATACGCTCTGATCGGCGGCCGGATGAACGACCGCATCCGTGCGTACACCTATCTGTACCCGCTGCCGCAGCACAATCTGACCGATTTCTGGACCTCGCCCGAACAGGCCGGGGAAAGCGCCGCCGAAGTAGTCCGGCGCGGCTTTACCGCAGTCAAGTTCGACCCGGCGGGCCCCTACACGATGCGCGGCGGGCATATGCCGGCCATGTCCGACATCTCGATGTCGGTGGCCTTCTGCAAGGCGATCCGTGACGCAGTGGGCGACAAGGCCGACCTGCTGTTCGGCACCCATGGCCAGTTCAACACCGCGGGCGCCATCCGTCTTGGGCAGGCAATCGAGCCTTATTCGCCGCTGTGGTTCGAAGAGCCCACCCCCCCGGACATGATCGAGGACATGGCCCGCGTCGCCCGCAGTGTCCGCATCCCCGTGGCCACGGGCGAGCGGATGACCACCAAGGCCGAATTCGGCGCGGTTCTGCGCGCCGGCGCGGCCGAGATCCTGCAGCCCGCCTTGGGCCGGGCCGGTGGTATCTGGGAGATGAAGAAGGTCGCCGCCATGGCCGAGGTCTTCAATGCGCAGATGGCGCCGCATCTCTATGCCGGGCCGGTGGAATGGGCCGCCAACATCCATCTCGCGGCCTCGATCCCGAACCTGCTGCTGCTCGAGACCATCGAAACGCCGTTTCATGACCAGCTGATCAAGGGCTCGATCCGGGTCGATAACGGCTTTGTCGAGCCGCCTTCGGCCCCCGGCCTGGGCATCGAGGTCGACGAGGAACTGGCCCGTGCCCACCCCTATTCCGGCGACGGTCTGCACCTGCAGATGCAGGAAGCCCCCTGCGACTATGTCAACGGCAATGCGTTTCAGGGCGGGGCCCCGGCAACCGAGGGATGACAATTTCAGACAAGTTGGTGCATACTGCGTCTACCCCTTATTTCCATCCCCAAGGTACCACGTGACTTTCACTGACGCCGAATTGACGACCCCACAATCCGAATTGCCCTCGGAAATGGAGGAAAGCGCCGCGCAAGCAGCGGCTTTCCTCAAGACGCTGGCGCATCAGGGCCGCTTGATGATCCTGTGCCATCTCGCGGCCGGAGAACGCTCGGTGGGCGAGCTTGAAGCCTTGCTCAAGTTGCGCCAGGCCGCGGTCAGCCAGATGCTGGCGCGTCTGCGAACCGAAGGCCTGGTTTCAACCCGCCGAGAGGGCAAGACGATCTACTATTCGCTGCGTGACGGCAAAGCCAAGCAGGTGATCGAGTTGATGCATTCCCTGTTCTGTAGCCCGCAGGCCTGAACCTGTCAGCGTGATACATAGCCTGCGATCACCTGCAACAGCTTGAACGCGGTCGCAGCATCGTTTTCTACCACGGCCAGGAACTCTTCCTCGCCGATACGCAGGCAGGTCAGATCGGTTTCGGCCACCATGCTGAGTGCGCGGGGCTCTTTGCGGATCAGGCCCAGTTCGCCCACCAGGGTGCCGCTGCCGACGCGGGTCACCAGCCGATCCTCCTCGGGCGGCTGCGGCAGGTACAGACCCGCTTCGCCGTCGATGATCATGTAGGCACCATCGGTCGGCTGGTCATCCTTGAGGAACACGACTTCGCCGGCCTTTGCCTCGTACCAGCGCGCACCAAAGGCGAGCAGCCGCAGCTGACGACGATCCAGCCCCGAAAACAGCGGCGTCTGTTCCAAGGCACGCAGCTTTCGCGTGAGGTCCGCCGAGGCTGCACTGTCACCTTCGACATCCGACGGAACCTGATCGGACACTACGCGCCCCTGTCGGATCTCGACAAACATGTCGAAAGCGCCGGGGTTCTTGAACTGTTCGTTCAGGTAGATGATCGTGGCGTCCGGAAGCAGCTCTCGCAGGTTTCTGAACACAGCCACCTGCGTGTCCATGCCATAACTCGCCAGCGCATTTTCCAGTATCAGGATATCCGGCTTCTTGATTGTCGCGCGGGTAAAGGCCAAAGGCTCGGCCAGCGCGGCCGGCAGGTTCTGCCCGCCCAGCGCGACCGGTACATCGTAGATCAGCTCAACCACCAGCGGACGGGCTCCGTTTTCGGTCAGCACGTCTGCGATCACTTTCCGAACCTCGTCCGACCGCGCGCCCCCGATCTGGCTGACCTTGCCGAACAGCGCATTCTCCATAACCGTCAATCCGGGCGCAAAGGTGGCCGGGTCCAGCGGCTCGAACACGTCGTTCAGGCGCTCCATCAACTTGTCGGAATGGCTGTGCCGCAGTTCGAGGATGCGGTTCTTGAGCTCTTCGGAAAAGGCCGGCCCAATCTGTTCGGCCGAGATCACGAAAGGCACGGCCAGCAGGCTGGCCAACTGGTCATCGTCCAACCCCGATGCGCCGGTTTCCCGGGTCCTCTCCACCAGGTCGACAGCGGCTTCGTAGGTGGCGGCCTCGAGACCCAGCTTGCGGAACAACGGGTGATCCGTCCCGTCCAGACCAAAGATCTGACGCAGCATTTCGATCACGTCACGTGTCAGGCCGACCAGTGTTTCATCCAGACCCAACTCGCGCAACTGCCCCAGGAAAACGGTCTGCCGGGCCAGCAACTCTTGCGTCACCTGCACGCGTGGCACAGCAAACAGCAGGTTTTCGGCAACGGGCAGCGCAGCGTTGTACGTCATGCGGTCGAAAATCAGGGCTTGCGACTCCAGACCGGCCTTTTTGACAGCGTCCTGCACCAAAGGCCGCAGCTCGATCAGCTTGGCAGCAAGGTCGGGGTGTTTTTCGGGATCGAAACCCAACTCGGCCCCGCGTTGGAACAAGATGGGCCCGGAGCCCAGTCCGTCGATCAGCTTCAACCACCAATCGCGCAGCTGCTCGGCCGTTTCGAACCCGGCCAGTGAAGGGTCCAGCCATGTGGCCCGGAAGGGATCGGGGCTGTTTCCCGCACGCAGCGTTTCAAGGTGGTCCGCGTCCTCCGGTGGAGCGGTCAGAGGCCTGAGCTGCATCGGCATCATCACGTTGCCGCCAACGGTTCCCTGGAACATCACCGGTCGCGATGTGGCATGACCGATCCGGGCCGCCACGACGGCCTGGTGCAGCGAGGACAGGTTAACACCCCTGATTTCGACCCGGCCCGAACTTGGCAGGATCTCCCGGGTCAATAGATCCGCCAAGGCCCGGCGGTCCTCTTCGCTGGGGGCGGCGATCCCTATGGTCTTACCGGCGGGGAAGGTCAGGTTCAGATCATCCAGAACCTGATTGCCATCCAGATCACGCACCGAGACTTGCTCCAACTCGATCGGGCCATTCAGGTGCGGTCGGCTGTCGGGCTCGCCTTCGAACAGGGTTTCATCCAGCATGCCGCTCGGGGCGAACCGTTCGATGACCACCTCCCAGCGCAGCGACATGTCCTGTGTCTGGTTGTAGTAGGTCAGCAGTTCCTTCCAAGGCGAGCTGAGGTCCTTGTAGGCAGCGAGCGCTGCCACGAGAGCACCAAGCGAAACTGACCCCTGCAGAACCAGCAAACCACCGACCAGGTAGAACAGGAACGGAGTCAATTGAGAGATGAAGTTATTGATGAACTTCATGAAGAATTTTTTCTGGTAGATCTCGAACCGGATGCTGAACAGCCGGGACAGTTGATCTGAAATCAGGGCTCGGCGATGGCGCCAGCCGCCGTTCTGCCGCAGAGTTGCCGCGCCGGCCGCGTTCTCGCCGATCTGAGCGGCCAGTACGCGCACCTCCTGGATCCGGCGCTTGTTCAACAGGTTGATCTGGCGCTGCAATCGCGGGATCAGCCAGGCCTGCAATGGGATCAGCGCGACAGCAGCCAATCCGAACCAGACGCTTTGCAGGAATAGAAAGGACAGGATTGTCAGCATCTGCCCCGCCTGAAGGACAGGCTGGCTGATCGCATCGCCCATCAGCCCGCCCATCGGCTCGCTTTCGGCGGTGATCATCGAGACCAGTTCGCCCTGACTGACGCGCTCGAAATAGGGTTGAGGAAACAACAGTGCGCGGTTGATCAACTGGTATCGGAACCGGCGCAGCATTCGTTCGCTGAGAACGCCTTTCATCGTGTTGATGCGCATCTTCATCAAACCATGCGCCAACACCGCCGCCAAAAAGGCGAAGCACAAAATTACCAGAAACGTCGTCTGCGACAGACTGTATCCCCAGGCATCCACGATCTCGCTGGAGGCGCCGATTGCGTCGTTGATGATGCGTTTGGGCAATTCAAGCGTCAGGTACAGCAGCGGGAACAAAGTTGCCGTCACGGCCAGCAGAACAAGCTGATCACGCTTGGAATACTTCCAAATAAATCCAAAAATTGAACGTTCTATGGCCCCTGCCCCTACTGGTGACCCGAAACTGTTTTGCAGCGATCCTGCCGCGGTCAAAGCAGCACGACGGTACTGCAATCGCGCTTGGATAGGCAAATGGTTTCCAAGGCGAAAACTATTTCGACTTGTGTGAACTAGTTCATTTGCGATCCTGTCTCATAGCCCTTAGTCTGAAGGTCAGGACGATATCGGGAGGGTAGTTTTTGCCTGCTACACTTGGCACTGTGTTGCTTCTGCTGTGTGCACTGCAGATCAAACACATGTTTGCCGATTTCTACCTTCAAACGCCCAAGATGCTGTCTGGGCGGGGGGAGTACCTGCATGTCGGGCGCGCACAGCATGCCGCGGTGCATGTTGTGGGCTCAGTCGTGGTTTTCCTGATATTCGGCGCGCCGCTTTCGTTCATTCTGATCATCGGTGCGCTCGAGTGGATCGTGCATTTCAATATCGATTTCGCCAAAGCCAGCTATTCCGACAAGAAACAATTGCAACCTGATCAGGCCGCCTTTTGGCGGGCCGCCGGTTTGGATCAATGCCTGCACAACCTCACTTACATCGCGATGGCCTGGGCCTGGGTTGAATTCGTCGCGCGGTAGTCAGAACTCGACCGAACGATTGCGTTTGACCGCCCGTAGAACCACATTCGTCTGCGCACTTGCGACGGCCGGCAAACGAAACAGAAACCTCTCCAAAAAGACGTTGTAGGCGGCAAGATCGGAACACTGCACTCGCAGGTGATAGTCTGCCTGACCGGTCGTTGCGAAACATTCCTGAACTTCCTTGCAGGTTTCGATTGCCCGGATGAACTCCACGATCTTGTCGGGATCATGCCGCGTCAGATGCACATGTACGATCGCCTCGAACCCCAACCCCAGCGCGACCGAGTTCACAACTGCGCCGTAGCGTTCAATGATGCCGGCCTCTTCCAATGCGCGCACCCGTCTCCAAAGGGCCGAGGTCGACATCCCGACCGCATCGGCCAGGTCCGCATTCGACACGCGGCTGTCCTTTTGTAGCAGGGTCAGAATCCGGCGATCTCTGTCGTCCAGCTGCATCATTTGGTAAGCCATTTCGTGTTTTTCGTGTTTTTCGGTTAATTCTATCGGATTTTTATCAGAATTTCGGATCCATTGGTACAACATTTCGTAAGTACCGAACTACAGTTGTTCATCTCAAAGCCAATCCAGGTCCAAGCCATGAGCCGCCACGACAGCAATCTTCGCACTTATCAACTCGCAGACCGGTACGAACAGACCGAGGGTCGCGTGTTCCTGACCGGGACACAGGCGCTGGCGCGTATCCTGATGGATCAGGCGCGGCGCGATCGCGATGCCGGGCTGAACACGGGCGGGTTCGTCTCGGGCTATCGTGGATCGCCCTTGGGCGGGCTCGACCTGGAGCTTTGGCGCGCGCGCGAACGGCTGAAATCCGACCGCATCACCTTCATGCCCGCCGTGAACGAGGATCTGGGCGCAACCGCCGTTCTGGGCGCGCAGCAGGCGACTCTGGACCCGCAGTGCGAATTCGAGGGCATCTTCTCGATGTGGTACGGCAAGGGGCCGGGCGTCGACCGCTCGGGCGATGCGCTGAAGCACGGCAATGCCTATGGCTCGGCCCCCAAGGGCGGCGTGCTGGTCGTGGCCGGTGACGACCACGGCTGCGTCAGCTCCTCCATGCCGCACCAGTCCGACGTGGCCTTCATGGCATGGTTCATGCCTACGCTGAACCCCGCCTCGGTCGAGGAGTATCTGGAATTCGGCGAATACGGCTTTGCGCTGTCGCGGTTTTCCGGCACCTGGGTCGGGTTCAAGGCGATCTCGGAAACCGTCGAAAGCGCCCGCTCGGTCGAGCTGCGCCCCGACCGACAGTTCATCCTGCCCGAGATCGACCTGCCCCCCGGCGGGTTGCATGTGCGCGCCGCCGACCTGCCCTCGCCCGAGATCGAGACCCGCATCCAGCACAAGCTGCGCGCCGTGCGCGCCTTTGCCGAAGCCAATCCGATCGACCAGCGCATCTATGACATCGACCACGCCAAGTTCGGCTTTGTCACCACCGGAAAGGCGCATCTGGACCTGATGGAGGCGCTGCGCCTGCTGGGACTGGACGAGGCCGCCTGCCGCCGTCTGGGCATCGACATCTACAAGGTCGGCATGGTCTGGCCGCTGGCCCGACGCAACGCGCTGCGCTTCGTGAAGGGCAAAGCCGAGGTTCTCGTGGTCGAGGAAAAGCGCGGCATCATCGAAAGCCAGTTCAAGGAATATTTCTATGACTGGCCCGGCGACAAGCCGCAAAAGATGGTGGGCAAATACGACAGCCACGGCGAGCCGCTGATCCCCTGGACGGGTGAACTTAGCCCGCTGATGCTGGTGCCGATCGTGGCCGACCGCCTGCACCGGTTTTTCCCCGAAGAGGACCTGCCCGCCAAAGCCAAGGCGCTGACGGACCAGCCGCCGCAACTGATCAACGTGCCTGGTGCAACCCGCACGCCCTATTTCTGCTCGGGCTGTCCGCACAACACCTCGACCAAGGTGCCCGATGGTTCGATCGCGGCCAGCGGCATCGGCTGCCACGTCATGGCCTCGTGGATGGATCGCCACACCGTCGGCTATGCCCAGATGGGCGGCGAAGGCGTGCCGCATGTGGTGGCGTCCAAGTTCAACGGCGGCAAGCACATCTTCCAGAATCTCGGCGAGGGCACCTGGTATCACTCGGGCTCGCTGGCGATCCGGCAGGCGGTCGCGGCCGGGACCAACATCACCTACAAGATCCTCTACAACGACGCCGTGGCCATGACCGGCGGCCAGCCGGTGGACGGCCCGGTCAGCGTCGCCGGCATCGCCCAGACCTGCCGCGCCGAGGGCGTGGAGCGGATCGCCATCGTGTCTGACGACATCTCGAAGTTCCACCACGCGGATTTCCCGTCGGAAACCACGTTCCACAACCGGGCGGAGCTGGACACCCTGCAGCGCGAACTGCGCGAGATCCCGGGCGTGACCGTTCTGATCTACGAACAGACCTGCGCCACCGAAAAGCGCCGCCGCCGCAAGCGCGGCACGATGGAGGACCCCAAGCGGTTCGTCTGGATCAACGATCTGGTCTGCGAGGGCTGTGGCGACTGCTCGGTCGAATCCAACTGCCTGAGCGTCGAGCCGCGCGAAACGCCGCTGGGCCGCAAGCGCAAGATCAATTTGAGCTCGTGCAACAAGGATTTCTCGTGCCTCAACGGATTCTGCCCCAGCTTCGTGACCATCGAAGGCGGCGAACGCCGCAAACACATTACAAAGCTGGATCTGGGAACACTCGAGGACGGGCTGCCCGACCCTGCCCTGCCCCGCCTGGACAAACCGTTCGAGTTGCTGGTAACCGGCGTGGGCGGCACAGGCGTGGTGACGGTTGGTGCGCTGATCACGATGGCGGCCCATCTCGAAGGGAAAGGCGCCTCGGTCCTGGATTTCACAGGCTTTGCTCAGAAATTCGGAACCGTTCTCAGCTATATCCGTTTAGGAGACACTCCAAACGCGCTGAACCAGGTCCGCATTGATCAGGGCGCGGCCGATGCGGTGATTGGTTGCGACGTCGTCGTCAGTTCGGGCCCCAAAGCCTCGGCGCATTACCGCAAGGGTACGCGCGTGGTCCTGAACCGGGCGGAAATGCCGACCGGCGATATTGTTCTGCGCCGCGACGCTCAGTTGCAAGTAAAAGCCCGTGAACAAGCCATTCAGAACGTGGTCGGAACGGAAAACCTGTTCGGTTTCGACGCCAATGCGGTGGCGGAAACCCTGCTGGGTGATGCCGTGTTTGCCAATGTGGTCATGCTGGGTTTTGCGTGGCAGCACGGTCTTGTGCCGGTATCGCATGTCGCGCTGGGTCAGGCGATTCTGCTGAACGGCGTCGCTGTCGAGAAGAACCGTCTGGCTTTTGCAATCGGGCGCAACATGGCAGTTCGTCCGGACGTTCTGGCGCTGCCTTCCGACGACGTTGGTTCAGAAGAAACACTGGATCAGATGATTGCGCGCCGTACCGCCTACCTGACCGAGTATCAAAGCGCGAAATACGCGCAGGCCTATGCCGATCGTATCGCCACCTTCCGCTCGGCTCTGCCGCAGGCTTACGAGACCCTGCTGCGCAGCGTCGCTCGCAACCTGTTCCGCTTCATGGCCTACAAGGATGAGTTCGAAGTCGCGCGGCTGATGACTTCGGACCATTTCGCGCAGGACCTGGCCAACCAGTTCGAGGGCGATTTTGCGGTCCGCTTCCATATGGCGCCGCCCCTGCTGAGCCGCAAAACGGACGCAAGGGGCCGACCGCTGAAAAAGGCGTTCGGACCTTGGATGCAGCCGGTTCTGCGGGGCCTGTCAAAGATGCGGGCGCTGCGCGGAACAGCTCTCAATCCGTTTGCCTATCACGCCGAAGCGCGCCTGCATCGCGATCTGCTGAAGTGGTATCAGGAGCTGTTGGACCGCGTCGTGGCCGAGTACGGGGATCGGGATGCCGAAACGTGGCAAAGCATCCTGGCCTGCGCTGACGAGATCCGCGGTTACGGCCCGGTTCGGATACAAGCGGCCGAGACCGCCAGACGAAAGGTCGATGACTTGTTGCGCGTGCCGCGCGCTCAGGCCGCCTGATCCAGCGCCGAGGCCTTGTAGGCCGCAAGCCAAACCGCATCCAGCCGGTCGACAACGGCCGGATCGAACCGGTCTTCGACCTCCCAATACCGGCCGGATGGCACCACGTAGCCGACCTCACACTCGGCTTTAAGCAGGGCATCGACGTGTTCGGTGCTCGGCAGGGCCTGGGAGGTCATTCCGGTATGCGAGACGGACGGATATACTAGGCGGCTGGGGCCAGAGGACAATCGCACCATATTGCAATCCTGACGCGCCGCCAGCAGCGCCAGCCGTGCCGATTTCGCCTCGAGCGAGCGCAGAGTGACGTCGGCGCGCAAGGGATCGGCCGTTCCCTGGCCGTAGAAATGTGTGTTGCCCGAGCGCGGATAGACCATGTCGCAGCCAAAGAAGGCCATCACCGATGGTTTGAGAGCACCCAGCGCCCAGTACCCGGCGGTAAAGGCCATGGTGCCACCGGCATAGACGAAGCCGCCATACGCGTTCTGGATCGGAACATAATCCTGCGCCGTAACGATGCGTTGCGTCGCTGTCAGACAGTCGGGGCGGTTCTCGGCCGGAAAATCCTCGGGATGGATCAGGAAATCCCAATCTCCGCGGATGCGCCAGGCGTTGTTGATGGCCACGATATGAGTGAACGACCCACGCGCCCATTCCCGTGCCGCCAACGCCGCAGGCGCACTTCCCAAGATCAGAACTCTGGTGTCATTCTTCGCCATCGCGCCCGCCCTTTCTCAGTGTTTCCCGAGAGCTAGCGCATTTCTCCGGCATGGCTAGCCAAGGACGGAAAAACTGCTCTCGGCGTTGATCGGGCGCCTGCGAGAGTAGAAGCTGACGTCGATGCTGCGTTGGATATAGGGCAATTGGAATTGCAGCGGCTGGGTATCGTGATCGCCACCGCCCTCGCAATACTCGACCAGCGCCGCCATCATCTTGCCCGCGATCGGCGCGTTCTTGTACTGGTTCCCGCTGGTGCCGCAGGCCATGTAGAAGCCCGGCAAGCTGGATTTGTCATAGATCGGGATCCAGTCGGTCGAGGCGTCGTACAGATCGACCACTCCCCGCGTTCTGGACGGAATGCCCAAGCTGGGAACGCGCTGCGCATAGCGCATGGCCTGCGTCGTCCACTGGTCGGTGAAATCGTGGTTGTAATGGACATCGTTCTCGCACCACTGATGCGGGTCGCATTCCGGATCCTCGGATCCTATCAGGATGTGGTTGCCATGTTCGGGCCGGCAGTAGCAGGCGATATCGCTGTCCGACACGATGGTTCCCTGACGCTCGAAATCAAATCCTTCGGGCGCCGGAACATGCACCACCTCCTGCCGCAGCGGGCGGGTTTCGATGGTCATGTCGTCCAGCACCCCGGCCATGCGGTTGATGATCGACGATCCCGGGCCGGCCACGTTGATCACCACCGGCGCGTGAATCTCTTCGCCCGAGGCCAGCCGGACGCCTTTGACCCTGCCACCTTCCTGCAAGATTTCCACGACCTCGGCCCCGGTCCGCACCTGCGCGCCGTGTTGCTTGGCAGCATCCAGAAGGTTCTGCGCCGACAGGGCCGGATCGGTGACATAGCCGGCCTTGGGCCAGAACACCGCCCCCTGCATCCTGCTGCCATTGGGCTGACCAAAGGCAGGGTCGTCCATCCGTTTGGCCGGGGCAAAGCTGTCCAGCGTATAGATCGGCAGTCGCTCAAGAATCTGTTCAGCCGACCATTCCTCGAAGGGGCACTCCAACTCGGCGCTGTATTTCATGTGCTTTGCCAGGTGGCCGTTGGCCTCAGTCTTCATGACCAGGCACCCGGTCTCGCGAAATTGCGCCAGATCGGCCCCGTCGGGCAGGCCCAGATAGTCGGGCCAGTCGCGCCAGTAGTGATAGCCCTCCCATGCAAAGGCGGTCCCGTCGAAGGTGGAATAATGCATCCGGATGATCGCGCAGGACCCGGCGGTCGAGCCGTGCCCCACCTGCGCGTTGCGGTCCAGCGACAGGGTTTTCCAGCCGGCCTTGGCCAACTCGAACGCGATGGCCGCGCCGATCACGCCGGTTCCGATGATGATTGCGTCAGGCTGGCTCATGGTCCGATCCTCCCTCCCAGCAGCGCTTGGCATAGGCGCTGAATTCCTCGATTTCCTCGGGCCGCGGCTCGACCCCGGTAAAGACGTACAGGTAATGCGGCACCAGCGACAGGCGCGTCGCCAACGGCTCGTTCAACTGCGCCAGATCATAGCCGATCTGCATGTAGTACAGCACCCGCGCGCGGGTTTCAGCCTCGAGCGCCTCATAACCAAAGCGCGCGAACATGGCGCGCAGCGCGGCCAGGCGGCGCGCGTCGGACTGGTCCAGCATCCGCCGCACCTTGCCCGACCGCCGCGCCCAGTCGCGCACTGCAAAGTCCAGCGCCGTGTCGAACAAGGCGGTGTTGACCACGCAGCGATGCACGTTGCAGACGGCGGCGGTGATGGTCTCGGCCGGGGCCTCGGCCTGCGCGATCAGGGCGGCGGTGTTGGTGGCCTGCCAGCGATCCAGCAGCGCATCCAGCAGCTGCTGCCGGGATTTGAAATACCAGTAGAACGAGGACCGCGACACCGCCATGCGGTCGGCCAGGTTCAGCACCTTGACCTGCTCGACCCCGTCCGAGATCAGCACGTCCATCGCCACGTTCAACCAGTCGTCGCGCGTGACCTTGACGTTGCCGACAAGCGGCTCGGCCTTGGGGTCGTCACGATGCAGGATGGGTTTGCTGTTCATCTCAACTCTCCGGCGGCGCGCCGCCCTCGGCGGTTCGGCGGGCGATGAAGTCGCGCATGGCGTCCAGCCCCGGCTGGGCCTGCGCAGGTGGTTCGAAATTGTTCAGGATGTCACGCCAAATCGCGGTGGCCCGGTGGCTCGCATCGACCGATCCGCGTTCGGTCCAGGTGCCGAAATTGGCATAGTCATGCAGGTGCGGTTCATAGAATTCGGTGGAGTAGCGCTCCATCGTCTGGCTGGTGGCAAAGAAATGGCCGCCAGGCTCGACCTCGCGCAAGGCAGTGTCAAAGCCGATCTCGGCCTGACCGGCCTGAGCCCCTGCGCACAGCTCGGCCACCATGTTCAGCACCTCGGCATCGCAGACCAGCTTTTCGAAGGACACGGTCAGACCGCCTTCTAGCCACCCGGCCGAATGGATGATCACCGTGGCCCCCGCCATCAGGCAGCCCCACAGCCCGAACTGGTTTTCATTGGCGGCCTGCACGTCGTTGGCGTTCGAGGCCGACCCGGCCGCCGAGCGCCAGGGCAGGCCCAGATGCCGCGCCAATTGCCCGGCCGCCAGAGAGGCCTGGAAATGCGAGGGCGTGCCAAAGGCCGGGGCGCCGGATTTCATGTCCACGTTGCTGGTGAAGGTGCCATAGCAGACCGGCGCGCCGGGTTTTGCCAGTTGGGTCAGGGTCAGGGCGGCCAGCGCCTCGGCGTGGGACAGGGTGATCGCGCCCGCGACCATGATCGGCGCCATCGCCCCCATCAAAGTGAACGGCGTGATGATCGACATCTGCCCGTAGCGGGCAAAGTCGATCAACCCCTGCGCCATAGGAATGTCCAGCGTGCGCGGGCTGTTGGTGTTGATGATCGTGTAGCAATGCGGCCAGGCTTGAAAATCGTCGTCGGACAGGCCCCGCGCAATGGCCAGCATCTGAAAGCAGTCCATCACCTGCGGCGTCCCGCGCGAGAAGAAAAACGGGAACTTGTCCGTCAGCTCCATCTGCGCCTGCGTGGTGAAATAGTGGCGCAGGTGGGTCGGCACGTCCTGCGGCTCGACTTGCGGCGAGATCATCTGGAACACGTCGAAATGATGGGTGAGTTTCAAGAATTCGAGGTAATCCTGTCCACTGGCCGGGCGGCGCCCGCGTTCCAGATCGGTGGCATTGGGCGCGCCTGCGCCGGGTTGAAACACCAGGCTGCCCAGTTCCAGCGTAAAGTCACGATGCCGCGCCCCGGCCCGGCAGTCGATGGATTTCGGGGCCGAGGATACCGCGGCCTCGACCAGATCGCGGCCGATGAATACCATTTCGCTGTCTTCATCCACCCGCGCGCCTGCAGCGGCAAACAGGCGCCGCGCCTCGGGCAGCAGGACCTTGACGCCCAGTTCCTCAAGCGTGCGCAGAGCGGTTTCGTGCATGTCAGCGATCTGGTCGGCGGGAAAGACCTCCATCACTGGAAACGGGTTGCGCAACTGGCGGTAATTCACGTCCCGACGAGTCGCGGGTGCGGCCTCCGCGCCCCGGCCCCGCCGTCGGCGATCCCTGCCCCGCGCCACCACGATCAGCCCCGCATCGCCTTGGCCTCGGGGTCATAGGGCGACGGCGCGATCACCCGCGCGGGCCGCTCCACCCCGACCACATGCACCGACAGCTCGGTGCCCGGCTGCGCCTTGTCGCGGTCCACCAGCGCCATCGCCAGCGACTTAGCGATATAATGGCCATACCCGCCCGAGGTTACGAAACCCACACGCTGGTCACCTGCCCAGACGGGTTCGTACCCGCTGGCGTCCGCGTCCAGCGCGTCCACTTCAAGCGTCACCTGAACCTGCGCCGGGCCGTTGCCCTCACGCTCGGCCAGTGCCGCGTCCTTGCCGACGAAGTCCTTGTCCCAGTCGATCCAGCGGTCCATTCCGGTCATGCCGGGGGTGTAGGCCTGGGTGAACTCGGCCGACCAGATGCCAAAGCTTTTCTCAAGCCGCGTGGACAGCATCGCGTTGAAGCCGCATTCACGGATGCCTTCGCTGGCCCCGGCCTCAAGCAGCGCGCGGCGCAGGGCGATATGGTCACCATAGCGGCAGTTGATCTCATAGCCCTTTTCACCGGTGACCGACATGCGGGCCACGCGGGCGCGCACGAGACCGATGTCATAGTCACCGCAACCCATGAATTTCAGGGTTGAAATGTCCTGCTCGGCCAGCTTCTCGACCACCGCCTGCGATTTCGGGCCGACCACGGCAAAGCCGCAGACCTCCTCGCCCAGGTCGCGCACGGTGACTCCGTCGATCATGTGATCGTCGAACCAGCGCATGTGCCAGGCCCGCAGGTAATAGCTGCCCATGATCCACCAAGTGCTATCGCCCCAGTTCAGAACCGTCAGGTCGCCCTTGAGCCGCCCGTTCTCGCCCAGCATCGGCGCCAGTTTCGCGCGGCCCGGTCCCGGCAATTTCGAGGCCATCACCTTGTTAAGCCAGATTTCCGCATTCGGCCCCGAAACTTCGAACCGCGAGAACCCGGTGATGTCCATCAGGCCCACGCCTTCGCGGATAGTGCGGCATTCCTCGGCCACGATGTCGAAGGCGTTCGAGCGTTTGAGCGTCGGCGTTTCCTCGAACCCTTTGGGCGCGAAATAGAGCGGCACCTCGAGATCCCAGCTGACGCCCCATTTGCAACCCGCCTCGGTCATCGCGTCATGGGCCGGCGACATTTTCAGCGGACGACCGGCGGGCAGTTGCTCGTTCGGATAGGTCATCACGAAGCGGCGGGAATAGAACTGGCCGGTGGTTTCGCGGATGTAGCGCTTGTTCTGGGCATAGTCGCCATAGCGCGCCACGTCCATCGGCCAAGCGTCGGCCTCGGGCTCGCCATGGATCATCCATTCGGCCAGCGTCTTGCCGACACCGCCGCCCTGCAGGAACCCGGCCATCACCGCGCAGGCGGTCCAATAGCCGCGCTTGCCCGGCACCGGACCGACCAAAGGGTTGCCGTCCGGCGAAAAGGTGAACGCACCGTTCACCCATGTCTTGATGCCCACGTTCTGGATCGCCGGGTAGCGCTGGAAGCCCAGCATCAGTTCGTTCTCGATGCGGTCCAGTTGTTCCTGAAACAGCTCCTCGCCATAGTTCCACGGCGCGCCGTCCATGGCCCAGTGTTCGTGATCCACCTCGTAGATACCGACCAGAACACCCTTCTGGTCCTGCCGCATATAGGTGAAGCCCTCGAGATCCACGGTCATCGGCATCTCGAAATCGGCCGCTGCGACCTCGGGCACCGTGTCGGTGATCAGGTAATGGTGCTTCAGCGGAGAGACCGGCAATTCGACCCCCGCCATGCGCCCCACCTGCTTGGCCCACAGGCCGGCGGCATTGACCACATGTTCGCAGGTGATCGTGCCCCGGTCGGTCACCACTTGCCAGCCATCGGCGGTCTGGATCAGTTCCTCGACCTTGGTTTCCTCGTAGTATTCCGCCCCGCGCTTTTTCGCGGCACTGGCATAGGCCTGCACGGTGCCTGTGGTGTCGATATACCCCTCTCGGTCGGCCCACATCGCGCCCAGAATGCCATCGGTGGACATGATCGGGCAGCGTTTCTGCGCCTCTTCCGGGCTCAGCAATTCGCAATCGTCGATGCCGATGGACTGGAAGATGCGGTAGTTCGCCTGCAACCACTCCCACCGTTCGGGGGTTCCGGCCAGCGTCAGACCACCGGTCATGTGCAGGCCGATATTCTGACCCGATTCCTTCTCGATCTCGCTCAGCAGGTCGATCGTGTAGGCCTGCAGCGCCGCCATGTTTGGATCGGCGTTCAGCGCGTGGATGCCTCCCGCCGCGTGCCACGACGACCCCGAGGCCAGACGCCGGCGTTCCAGCATGACCGCATCCGACCAGCCGAACTTGGCCAGATGATACAGAACCGAGGCGCCGACGACGCCGCCCCCGATGACCACAACGCGATACTGCGACTTCATCCCGACCTCCCCTGGACGATTCCCAAAGGACGCTAGGGGCACTGTTCACTTCTGTCTAGACATTTCTGTACAGTGCTGTCAGGCGCTGGCGCTGGGCCGCGCCTGCACGCTGTCGAACCAGGCTCGGGTTGCCGTGTTGCCCTCGGGGATGCGCATCTTGATGACACGGGCGAAATCCACGAACACGAAGGTCGAAATATCGGCCAGCGAGAACGCCTCGCCCGCGATGAAGGGGCTGTCTTGCAGGCGCTCTTCGAGCAGGTCGAAGAACGCTCCGACGCGCGCGATGCCGCGTTCGGCCAGTTCCGGGATCTGAGCGTGGTTCTGCGGGCCGGGAATGGCGCGGTCCTTGAAAGCCGGATGCGTGTTGCGCAGCGCGTCGGCGATGGGCGCCCCGCCCTGTTGTTCGACGATCGCGTTCCACATCAGCACCAGCCCTTTCTCGTCCGGTGTCCGCCCCATCAACGGGGGCTCGGGGAAGCGCTCCTCGAGATAGGCGGCGATGCCGAGGTTCTCGGTCAGAACGGTCCCCTCGTCGGTGACCAGAACCGGGATGGTGGCGCGGGGGTTCACCTTACGAAACGCCTCGCTCATTTGCTCGCCCTTGGCGATCGAGATGTCGCGGGTTTCGATCTGCAGCTCCTTTTCGGCGATAAACATGCGGGCGCGGCGCGGGTTCGGGGCGGTCGAGCAATCGTAAAACAGCATGGGCGGTCCTTTGCGTGAGCGTCACGCGAAGGTTAGACCGCCCGCCGTGCCGGGATCGAGGCCCCGCGCAAAGTGACCCTGCGGAACGCCGCTCAGCGCCGGTAGATGAAGCAGCGCCCCGGAACCGCATCTGCGGGAAGGGGCTGCTCCGTCAGCGTTTCGAAATACATCCGGTCGCTCGAGACCATCAGCCCGCCCTCGGCCAGCAGCGGTTCGATCAGGGGTGACACAAAGCGGGCGAAAGCGTCGTTCTTTTCGCGGTTGTGACCGCCCAGATCGGCATGAATCACGCTGGCAGTTGCGCCGAACCGATCCAGCGCGGCGGGCAGCGTCTCGCGCACGTCGCCCAGGATCAGACGATCTTCGGGCGGGGTGGATTCGGGATGCGAGGCCACCGCGCGTTCGAACACATAGACGGGTCGGTTCCGGACCCGGTTCATCATGTGATGATAGGTACGCCCGTTGCCCAGACCCAGTTCGAACACCGGACCGGCCAAGTCTGCCGTGTCGGCGATCGCGAAATCCAGACATGCCCGCTGCGAGACCATGCGATCAATGAACAGATCCAGTCGGCTTTGCGCGTCGGACATTGCGAAATATCTCCCTGATACCTTAACGACCACCAATCATGGTCAATCGCGGCCTTGATGACAAAAACTCAAGACTTTGTGTAGGCACAATGCACTGTTCGTCACGTTTCCGCGACATTTCAGCCCAAGAAGGTATTTGACTAGTCGCCCCCAAGCGCGCGAAACTGCGACAAAAAACCAGGGAGTTCAAAACCAATGTCACGCGGTGGCCACACGGGTGGAAAGCCCGAATGACGGCCTTGTTGTCTGTCCGAGATCTGACCATCGGTTTCGGCGCCGGGGAGCCCGTCGTCAGAGATGTGAATTTCGATGTCGAGGCCGGGCAAACGCTGGCATTGGTCGGGGAATCCGGGTCGGGCAAGACGATCTCTTGCCGGGCGGTGCTGCGCATTCTGCCCAGGACAGCCCAGATCCGCAGTGGCGTAATGCAGCTGAACACTTCCAAGGGCAGCGTCGCGCTGTCCGAAATTTCCGAACGTGAGATGCGTGGCATCCGCGGCAATCGAATTTCGATGATCTTTCAAGAGCCTATGCGGTCGCTTTCTCCGTTGCACAAGATCGGCAACCAGGTCAGCGAGGTTCTGTGGCTCCATCGGGGCGCCTCCGAGTCTGAGGCTCGCAAGGAAGTGCTGTCGCAGTTCGAACGCGTGGGCTTTCCCGATCCGGCGCGTGCCTATGACTCGTATCCCTTCGAACTTTCGGGTGGGATGCGTCAACGCGCGATGATCGCAATGGCGATGGTGTCCAAACCGGAATTGCTGATTGCCGACGAACCGACAACTGCACTGGATGTGACGACCCAGGCTCAGGTGCTGGGCCTTATCAAGGATCTACAGAAAGAAACTGGAATGGCGCTGGTTTTGGTGACGCATGACTTGGGCGTGGTCGCCAATATGGCCGAACAGGTCGTCGTCATGCACAAAGGCCGCGTGATGGAGGCGGGTTCGGCCGAGCTGATCCTGAATGCTCCGGCCCATCCCTATACCCGCCAGCTGTTTGATGCGGCACCCGAGATCCCGGACAAGGAAGCCGTGGGAATCCCGATGCCGAACGAGGATCTGATCCTCGACATGAAGGATGTGTGCAAGACCTACACGATGCGGTCGTCGCGCGGTTGGAAAGCGGACAAGCTGATTTATGCCTGCCGGGGCGTCGACCTGAAACTGGCCCGCGGCAAGACGCTGGCCGTCGTCGGTGAAAGCGGATCGGGCAAGACCACCGCGGCCCGGATTGCGCTGGGGGCCGAGCTGCCAGACCCGGGCGGCGAGGTGCTTTTTCGAGCCGCGCCGGGCGAAGACCCGATCCGCGTCCACCAGATGACCCGCGAGGAGCGCAAGGCGTTTCAGCGCAAGGCTCAGATGGTGTTTCAGGATCCCTACAGCTCTCTGAGCCCGCGCATGCGCATTCAGGATGCGATGACCGAACCGCTGGAGATCCACAATATCGGCACGACGGCCGAACGCCGCGACAAAGCCGCTGAGATGCTTGAACGTGTGGGATTGAACGCCGGGATGCTCAAACGCTACCCGCACGCTTTTTCCGGCGGTCAACGCCAACGCCTGTCAATCGCCCGTGCGATGATGCTGGATCCGTCCCTGATCGTCTGCGACGAGCCGACATCAGCTTTGGATGTTTCGGTCCAGGAACAGATCCTGACCCTTCTGGAGAGACTGCAGGACAGTCTGAACCTTTCCTATCTTTTCATTTCTCACGATCTGGCCGTGGTCGCCCGGATCGCGGACGAGGTCGCGGTCATGCGCCAGGGGCTGGTCGTCGAACAGGCTCCGCCCGAGACCTTGTTCTACAACCCGCGCCACCCCTACACCAAGGCCCTGATTGCCGCACAACCCGAACCCGATATCAATCGTCCCATCGATCTGAAACTGGTCGCCCTTGGCGCCGGCTCCCCGGACAGTTGGGATGACGTCTTTAGATTCTCTGACACCATGATACCTTCACTCGTGGAAATGGAGCCCGGCCATAAGGTACGTTGCCATGTTTAAGACCACTCGATTCAAGTTTCTGGCCGCCGCGCTGACGCTGGGCGCGGCGCTGCCTGCCTGGGCCGACACCCTTCCCGACCTGCAGGAAAGCACCTTCTGGAAAGCCGAGGTGGACATCGGAAACCTGCCCCCGGTGCAAGATCGCATCCCGCAGGAACCGCTGATCGTCGACCTGTCTTCGAAAGGGCGCGAATTCGGCAAACAGGGCGGAACCTTGCGCACGATGGTCACCCGGTCCAAGGATATCCGGCAGATGGTGGTCTATGGCTACGCCCGACTGGTGGGCTTCGATGCCCAGTACAATCTGGTCCCCGATCTGCTGGCGTCTTACGACAACGAAGAAAACCGCAAGTACACACTGCACCTGCGCAAGGGGCACAAATGGTCGGACGGCACACCGTTCACCTCGGAAGACTTCCGATACTGGTGGGAAGACGTGGCCAACAACGAGCTTCTCAGCCCGTCCGGCCCCCCTGATTTCCTGCGGGTTGAGGGCAAGCTCCCCACGGTCACGTTCCCGGACGAAACGACGGTGATCTACGAATGGGACGACCCGAACCCGAACTTTCTGGCCTCACTGGCGCAGGCGCGACCGCCATTCATCTACCGCCCTGCTGCGTTCCTGAAGCGTTATCATGAGAAATATGCCGACAAGGAAAAACTGGACTTCGAGGTCAGTGACGCACGTGTCAAAAGCTGGGCTGCCCTGCACAACAAGTTGGACAACCTCTACAAGTACGACAATCACGAACTGCCCACTCTGCAGCCTTGGCTGAACGCCAGCTCGGGCAAGAAGATCCGGCACAATTTCGTCCGCAACCCATATTACCACCGCATCGACTCGAAAGGTTTGCAACTGCCATACATCGACGTGGTCGAGATGGAGATCGTGGCTCCCGGCCTGGTGGCGGCCAAGGCCAATGCCGGTGAGACCGACCTGCAGGGCCGTGGGCTTGATTTTCGGGATGCCTCGATCCTGAAAAAGGGCGAAGCCAACGGAAATTATAAGACGCTACTCTGGAAAACCGGTGTCGCGTCACAGATCGCGATCTACCCCAACCTGAATTTCGAAGACGAGGTCTGGCGCAATGTGCTGCGCGATGTCCGTGTCCGTCGCGCTCTTTCGCTGGCCATCGACCGGCAGACCATCAACCAGGCGCTGTACTTCAAACTGGCGCATCCGGCCGCCATGTCCGTTCTGCCTGCCTCGCCCTTCTACAGTGAAGAGAACGCGCAGGCCTGGGCGCAATACGACGTCGCACAGGCCAACGCCCTGCTGGACGAGGTCGGGCTGACGCAGCGCGACAAGAACGGCATACGCCTGTTGCCGGACGGCCGCCCCATGGAGCTAGTGATCGAGACGGCCGGGGAACGCCAAGAGGTCGAGAACGCGCTGCAGATCGTGACTGATACCTGGCGGGAAATCGGGGTGAAACTGGTCATGCGACCGCTTGACCGCGACATCCTGCGCAACCGCGTATTCGCCGGCAATACGATGGCTTCGGTCTGGTATGGCTGGGATGATGGCATCCCGCAGCTGCATACGTCACCGGTTTACCTGGCCCCGACCGACCAGGTGTTTCTGGCCTGGCCAAAATGGGGGCAGCACTATCAAACCGGCGGCGAAGCCGGCGAGCCGCCCGACCTGCCCGAAGCCCAGCGCTTGCTGGAGTTGAACCACATCTGGGAACTTGCAAAAACCGAGGATGAACGCCGGGCGGTCTGGGAGGAGATGTTGAAGATACACGCCGACCAGATCTATGGCATCGGAATTCTGAACGGCGCGCCCCAACCGATCGTGGTTTCAAACCGACTGCGCAATGTTCCCGAACAGGCCATGTGGGCGTGGGAACCCGGCGCGCATTTCGGAGTGCACCGCCCAGACGAATTCTTTCTCGCCGACTGACAGGAGCGGATAGATGATCATGCTCCGCTACGCGGTGTATCGCTTTTTCACGATGCTGCTGACCCTGTTGGTGGTATCGATGCTGATCTTCGTGATCATCAACCTGCCGCCGGGAGATTACCTCAGCAACCAGATTGCCGAACTGCAAGCTTCGGGGCAGTCGGCCGGTGTGGCCAAGGCGGAATTCCTGCGAAAGGAATACGCTCTGGACCGCCCGATGTGGGAACAATACCTGATCTGGGTCGGCTTCTTTCCCGGCCCTCATGGGTTTGAGGGGTTGCTGCAGGGCAACTACGGCTGGTCCTTTGAATTCGATCGTCCGGTTGCCGACATCGTCGGAGACACCCTGTGGCTGACCGTGGTCGTGAA
Organism: Ruegeria sp. CRTD044; assembly: GCF_059613485.1. Taxonomy (NCBI): domain Bacteria; kingdom Pseudomonadati; phylum Pseudomonadota; class Alphaproteobacteria; order Rhodobacterales; family Roseobacteraceae; genus Ruegeria; species Ruegeria sp. CRTD044. Next base: position 441,111 of record NZ_JBXWSP010000016.1, read on the forward strand.
CCTTGCCGCGATCCTGTTCGTCTATGCCGTGGCCTTGCCTCTGGGTGTTATGGCGGCGGCCAAATCGCGGACCTGGGTGGACTATTCGACCGCCTTCGTGGGGTATCTGGGATTGGCGACGCCCAACTTTCTGCTGGCGCTCATCCTGTTCTACTACGGGCACCGTTACCTCGATTTGCCCATCGGCGGGTTGATGGACCCGGTGTACGAGGGGCAACCCATGAGCTGGGACAAGATGAAGTCCATCTTGGTTCATCTGATCGTGCCCACATTCGTGATCGGCACCTCGGGCGCCTCGGCCATGATGCAGCGCCTGCGCGCCAACATGCTGGACGAATTGGGCAAGCCTTATGTTGAAACCGCTATCGCCAAGGGTATGTCGCCGTCGCGGATGCTGACCAAGTACCCGTTGCGTGTGGCCTTCAACCCCTTTGTGGCCGATATTGGCAACCTGCTGCCCTCGATGGTGTCGGGATCGGTTCTGGTTTCGGTGGTGCTGGGTTTGCAGACCATCGGCCCCACGCTGCTGACGGCGCTTAAGACACAGGACCAGTTCCTGTCAGCCTTCATTCTGATGTTCGTGGCGCTGCTGACGCTGATCGGCACCATGATCTCCGACATTCTGCTGGTGATGCTTGACCCGCGTATCCGGTACGAGGGGCGCGAAGCATGAGCAAACTTCCCGACGGCCGCTTTGTCGACGACGCCCCGTTCGATCCCGAAGCATCTTTGCAGCAATTGGAGCGCAGGGATCTGGACGCCCCGAATTGGGTTCTGGTCTGGCGCAAGTTCAAGACACACCGGCTGGGTCTGATATCGGGCATTTTCCTGCTGCTTTGCTACCTGATGCTCCCGTTTGCAGGGTTCATCGCCCCTTATGGCCCGAACGAACGAAATGGCGAACATCTCTACGCACCGCCCCAATCGGTGAACTGGTTCCACCAGGGCGAGTTCATCGGGCCGTATGTCTACCCGATCGTGGCCGAGGCCGACCTCGAGACGTTTCAATGGAAATTCGTCCCAGACACCGAGGATCCGCGACCCTTGCGGTTCTTCTGCGAGGCATCCGAGTACAAGCTGGCCGGGCTCATCCGGTCAAATACGCATCTGTTCTGCGCCCCGGAAGGCACGACTCTGTTCCTCTGGGGCTCGGACCGGCTGGGCCGCGATATCTTCAGCCGCATCCTATACGGCGCACAGCTTTCGCTGACCGTGGGCCTGATCGGCATTTCGGTCTCGTTCTTCCTTGGCATCCTGTTCGGGTCTCTGGCCGGCTATTTCGGCGGGCGGATCGACTGGGTCATCAACCGCGTGATCGAAATCCTGCGGTCTTTGCCCGAACTCCCCCTGTGGCTGGCACTATCGGCCGCGGTTCCGTCGAACTGGTCGCCTGTTGCGGTGTTCTTCATCATCTCGATCATCCTCGGCATCCTCGACTGGCCCGGGCTAGCCCGATCCGTGCGCGCCAAATTCCTGTCGCTGCGCGAAGAAGAATATGTGCGCGCCGCCGAGATGATGGGCGCCAGTTCCGGCCGGGTAATCCGCAAGCATCTGCTGCCCAACTTCATGTCTCACCTGATTGCCTCGGCCACGCTGTCGATCCCCGCCATGATCCTGGGGGAAACGGCGCTCAGCTTCCTTGGCCTCGGCCTGCGGGCACCGGCGGTCAGCTGGGGCGTGATGCTGAACGACGCACAAAACCTCGCCTCGATCGAGATCTATCCATGGACGGCCATCCCGATGCTACCGATCATCGTGGTGGTGCTGGCCTTCAATTTCCTGGGAGACGGGCTGCGCGACAGTCTGGACCCCTATCAACAATGAGCCTGCTGGCTTCGCTTCCACCGACCGAGGCTTATCGGGTCGCCGGCTCCGGTGCGCTTCCCAGCGCATTTGCCGTATCCGAGCTGGCAACAGCCAGCTTTGCAGCCGTGGGCCACGAGCTTGGCCGGTTCATGCAGGCCACCAATCTTGTCTCGCTCCCGCCCAAAGCAATGGTCGATCACCGCCTCGCGTCGCTGTGGTTCGGATACTCGTTCAAGCCCGAAGGCTGGGATATGCCAAGCCTCTGGGATCCGATCGCGGGCGACTATCGGGGGGCCGATGGCTGGATCAGGTTGCACACCAACCTCCCCCACCATAGGAAAGCGGCTCTCAAGGTTTTGGCGACCGAGGGGGATCGTGCGGCGGTGACGCAGGCCATCAAGAGCTGGTCGGTCTCGAACCTTGAAACGGATATCGTGGCGCAGGGTGGTGTTGCCGCCGCCATGCGCAGCCGGGCCGAGTGGCTGGACCACCCGCAAGGCCGCGCCGTGACGCGGGATCCGTTGATCGGCTGGCACGGTCCACGCCGGATCACCCTGCGCGACAGGCCACAGGCGCGCGCGGATCGGCCTTTGGCCGGGCTTCGGGTTCTCGACATGACACGCGTGCTGGCCGGCCCGGTTTCCACCCGCACGCTGGCCGGGTTCGGAGCTGACGTACTGCGCATCGACCCACCGGGTTGGGATGAGCCGGGCGTGATCCCCGATATCTCGCTCGGCAAGCGCTGCGCGTATCTGGACCTCAAGACACCCGCCGGCCTGGAAAAGCTGCAAGAGCTGCTGGCGCAAGCGGATGTCTTTGTCCACGGCTACCGCCCCGGTGCGCTGGATGCCCTGGGCCTGACCAAAGAGGTGCGCGATACGGTCGCTCCAAACCGGGTCGAAGTTACGCTGGATGCCTATGGTTGGCAGGGGCCCTGGGCCACCCGTCGCGGATTTGACAGCCTCGTCCAGATGAGCGCGGGAATCGCTGACGCCGGCCGCGTTTGGGCCGGAGCCGACAAACCCACCCCGCTGCCTGTTCAGGCACTTGACCATGCCACCGGCTACTTGATGGCCGCCGCTGTCCTCTCGGCCCTGACAGAAGCGGCTTCGGGGCATTCGATCATGGATGGGCGCCTGTCGCTTGCCCGTACTGCCGAGTTACTGGCCAGCCTCGCAAAATCCGGGACAGGCGACCCGATCACCGCTGCCGAACCCGGGGACTACGCATCCCGATCAGAAGAGTCCGGCTGGGGTCCCGGCAAACGGTTGAACCCGGCGCTCAGCGTCGGTGAGGCACGGATGCACTGGCCCGTCCCGGCATCCCGGCTCGGCACGTCCGATCCCACGTGGCAAACCACCTGATCAAAGACCAAACCGCCGCGCGGAACGCCCGGCCCTGCCCAACGCTTTGAACGGCGGCGCAGGTCAAAAGGGGCGGGAGCGCCCTAGCGGTCGTCTCCACCGGGGCCGATATCGTCCAGATACTCCTCGTCAATCGCGGCTTGCACCGCGCCGGTGACTGCCTCGCGTTGTTTCGGAGAAAGGTCTTCGGGGTCCTTGCCATCGGCCAGTCGTACCGTGACTTCGCGGTGGGCAAACTTGATGCCTTCGCGCGCGAACAACTCGCGGATTTCTTGGTACACCTTCTTGCGCACCAGCCACTGGTCGCCCGGCTTGGTCATGAACTTGACCCGGATGATCATCGCGGAATCCTGCATCTCGATAACGCCCTGCGACTTGAGCGGCTGGATGAAGTTGTCCCCGATCACCGGATCCTCCAGCAACTCCTGCCCCAGTTTCTTGATCAGCTTTCGGACCTTCTCGACGTCCGTGTCGTAGGTCACCCGCAGCGGAAGTTTCATGATCACCCAGTCGCGGGAATAGTTGGTCAGAACCTTGATTTCACCAAACGGGATCGTGTTCAGGGCCCCCAGATGGTGGCGCAGCTGGAAAGACCGGACCGAGATTTTTTCGACCGTACCTTTGACATCTCCGATGTCGATGTATTCTCCTTTGCGGAACGCGTCATCCATCAGGAAGAACGCGCCTGAGAAAATGTCCCGCACCAGTGTTTGCGAGCCAAAGCCCACGGCCAGACCGACAACGCCGGCGCCTGCAAACAGCGGGCTGACATTTATGCCCAGCTCCATCAGAACGATCAGCACGATGGTCACGACCACCACAGCCAGTATGGCGCCCCGAAACAGCGGCAGCAGCGTGGCAAGGCGGCTTTGACCGCCCTCTCCGCCCTCGTCACCCAACTCGGCTTCGGCGGCTCCATCATCGGTTTCTTCAGCGATCTTGGTGTCGATCCAGATCCGGAAGAAGTGGAACAGGATGTAGCCGATGAACAGGATCACCATCACATCCAACGCCCGGCCAATGGGCAAATCCTCGCTCCAGCTGGCTTCGGGATTCCAGATGACGACCAGTGCATAGATGCCGACGACAAAGGCCAGGATGCCCGCGACACGCCGCGCAAGATCTTCGTAGGTCACCAATGTGTGCTTGCGCTGCTCCGCCTCAGGCGTCTCAGAGGTGCGAACGGCCTCCTCATCGGAATCGAGTTCGGCATTCAGAGCCTCGATCTGCCGATTGCGATCGAAGTACCGCTCGAGCAGATAGTTCATGGCGCCATAGGCGATGACGACCGACATGAAGATCATGTAGCTGCTTGCGACGATCGGCAGCGAGTCCTCGGTCTCGAGCACCAGATCCACCGCCAGCTTGAACCAGCTGAAGACCAGGTAGACGATCAGGGCCGGCGCCCAGCCAAATGACACGAACCGCAGCAGCCAGGATACCTGGTCCGGCTGACGGCCGCCTCGGATCGCGTTCGAAATGGCCCGGGCGTTGAACAGGATCATCAGGATGTTTCCGACCATCCCGATCAGGGTCAGCCCGCCATAAACCATCGCGTAGACGTTATAGTTCAGCCCGAAATCCGCCACCCAGGTGGAAAACAGAACAGCGGTGATGTCATAGGTCGCCAGCGCCGATGCCCAGATGTACAGCCGCTTGGCGTCACGGTCCGAGAATGGCGGCAACCTGTATTGGCTGAGATACGGCGACAGCACCATCCGCCATAAGTCGGATACCGTACGTGACAGGAAAAACGCGGTGAAAATCGCCGTGACGGTGAACTGGATCGAGATATCTTCGGCCTCGCCAAAGAACAGATACCCGACGATCAGAGCCATCAGCATTGCGAACACCGTGGCTCCGATTCCCATCAGGAACCGGAACACAAGGAACGGCATTTTCTCCCGATACCCCTGCGGGTTTTCCTTGATCCGGGCCACGACCCATCGTCGGGCAAAGCGCTTGCCGTACAGCTCGATCGACAGCCATCGACCAACCATCAGGAACAGAATGTTCCATCCCAGCACCTCGACATAGGTGAATATCCGGCCATCAGGACTGGTTTGCTCGAGGATGTAGCGCACCTCGAAGATCGAATAGGGCAACGCCTCAAGGCGGGATCGCACGGCTTCGCTGAACTTGGCAAAGCGCTCCTGCGCCTTCATCAACTGCGAACTTTCTGCCATCGGATCGTGGACGACGTCCTCGGGCTGGCCACCAGCCTGCCCAACCGAGGATACGACCTGCCCGGCGCTGTCGATAACGATCACGCTGGCGCCCGCCTCGGTCGCGGCTCGGATCGCGGCCGCAACATCGTTGTCCTGCGGAGCCTCTGTTTCACTGGACGCCCCGGGATACCCCGGGATCAGCGAGGTCTGCGCCGCCGCACCGGTCGCGCAGGCCAGAGCGATTGTCCACGTCAAGAACAGCACACGGACAAGAAAGTTCGGTTTCATAAGGTCTTGCATCCTGATCTCTTGCTGCACGACAGCCTATAGAAGGCACCGGCCTTGATCAAACGATCCACTCGTCGCTTCCCGACATCGTGTAGGACCGTGTTTTTGGCGCAAGCCCAAAGGCAGGATGTTTCCAACCCTCTGGAATTCCTATAAGAGCAGGCAGCATCCGGCAAATCCGGGTTTTGCCAACTTCGGGGAATGTTGCAGGCTTCGCGTTATTGGTGACTTGCGCAATGGCTGTTGCCAAATCGCAATGATTGACGCATTTGCGGCTTTGACACAGACCCTTTGGCAGGCGGCGTCAAAAAATATAAGATAACTGGTGCGAAACGCGCGGAAACTGCACCGTAACAAAGATACGAGCGAGGGCATGAGCCTAGGCATCGACGACAAACAGACCGGTCGCGCTCCGCGCATAATGTTCTACAGTCACGATACGTTCGGACTGGGTCATCTCAGACGCTCCCGAGCGCTAGCTGCGGCAATGACGCGGGCGAACCCGCGGGCCTCGGCCCTGATCCTGACGGGCTCGCCCGTTGCCGGGCGCTTCACTTTTCCGCGGCGCGTGGACCATGTACGCCTGCCGGGTGTGACCAAGCGGGCTGACGGCTCGTATGCCGCGCGCACGATCGGAATGGGGATTGACGAGGTCACCGAGCTGCGTTCGGGACTGATCCAGACCACCATGCGCCAATTCGACCCGGACGTCGTCGTCGTCGACAAGGAGCCAACCGGGTTCCGGGGCGAACTGCTGCCTACCTTGGAACAGCTGCATCAATCCGGGCGCGCCAAACTGGTGCTGGGCCTTCGCGACGTTCTGGATGAACCCGAGGTTCTGGCGGCGGAATGGGCCCGAAAGGACGCCGTCGCCGCGACCGAGAAATACTATCACGAAATCTGGGTCTACGGCTTGCGGTCCGTTTATGACCCGACAGAAGGATTGCCGCTCAGCCCGTCGGCGCAGGCCCGCATTCACTGGACCGGCTATCTGCGCCGCGATCTCGGCCCTGTCGGCGAACCTCCCGAGCAGCCTTATATCCTTATCACGCCCGGAGGCGGTGGCGACGGGAAGGCGATGGTCAACCTTGTCCTGTCCGCATATGAAAAAGACCCTGATCTGTCCCCCCGAGCCCTGCTTGTCTATGGCCCTTTCCTGTCCGGTGAGTTGCGCGAAGAGTTCGAGACCCGCGTGGCGGCTCTGAACGGTCGTGTGACGGCGGTCGGGTTCGAATCCCAGATCGAAACCCTGTTCGCCGGCGCGGCGGGTGTGGTCTGCATGGGCGGATACAACACGTTCTGCGAGGTGCTGTCCTTTGACAAACGCGCGGTGATCGTCCCGCGAACCACCCCGCGGCTGGAACAGTGGATCCGCGCCTCGCGCGCCGAGGAACTGGGTCTTGTGCGGATGCTGGACGAAACCCGCGACGGGTTGACCGCCGATGCGATGATCACGGCCATTCGCAACCTACCGCAGCAGCCCCTTCCGTCGCAGGCGATCAAGGCAGGTTTGCTGGATGGCTTGGACTATGTCTCTGATCGGGTCGAGGCCCTGCTGAGCGTCGAAAAGGAACGAGCGACCGGATGACCGACGCAGAGCCGAGACTGGCGGTGTTGGTCAAAGGTTGGCCGCGCCTGTCCGAGACGTTCATCGCTCAGGAACTGGTTGCTTTGCAGGATGCCGGCCACGCCTTCGACATCTGGTCATTGCGCCACCCGACCGACACCAAACGCCACCCCCTGCACGACCGGTTTCAGGGGCGGGTGCATTATCTTCCCGAATACCTGTATCAGGAACCCCAGCGCGTATGGGCGGCGAGACGAACCGCACAGGCGCTTCCGGGTTATCCACAGGCCTACCGGGTGTGGCGACAGGATCTGCGTCGCGATCCCACGCACAACCGGATCCGCCGCTTTGGGCAGGCTTGCGTTCTGGCCGCGGAATTGCCCGGCGGTACGCGCGCGCTGTATGCTCACTTCCTGCATACCCCGTCCTCGGTTGCCCGCTATGCTGCAATCATGCGCGGCCTGCCGTGGAGCTTTTCGGCTCACGCCAAGGATATCTGGACGTCACCCGAGTGGGAAAAGCGCGAGAAACTTCATGCCGACACCTTCGGAGCGGCATTTGGCGCAACCTGCACTGATATCGGCGCGCGGCATTTGCGCGATCTGGCCGATGACCCCGCCCGTGTCGATCTGATCTATCACGGGTTGGACCTGACGCGATTTCCTGAGCCGCCCGTACGAAAGCTACGATCCGTCGATGACCGGTTCCATATGGTGTCCGTCGGACGACTGGTGGAAAAGAAAGGCTTTGATCGCTTGATCCACGCCTTGGCCATGCTCCCCCCGGAGATTGACTGGCACTGGACCCACATTGGCGGCGGCAGCTTGTCGGACAACCTGCGCAGCCTGGCGGAAAATCTGCGCCTACAGGATCGCATCACCTGGAAAGGCGCCTGCGATCAACCCGAGGTCATTGCAGCCATGCGCGAGGCGGATCTGTTCGTGCTTCCCAGCCGCATCGCCGCGGATGGGGACCGGGACGGCCTGCCCAATGTCCTGATGGAAGCCGCGTCGCAAAAACTGCCGATCCTGTCCACTCCGGTCTCGGCCATTCCCGAATTCATCCAGACCAACGTGCACGGCATCTTGTCCGATGACGAACCCACAGCGCTTGCAGACGCCATATCCACCCTGGCCGCCGACCCGCAGAAAGCGGCAATCATGGCCGATGCGGCTTACGACCGCTTACTTGCGAATTTTCGCATGGACCCCGGCATTGCACGCCTGTCCCGCCGCCTGAAAGCCTTGTGCGCGGAGGGAGCCTGATGGTTCGGGTCGCCTTCTATGCGCCGATGAAAGCCCCAGACAGCCCGGTACCATCCGGCGACCGCGAAATGGCTCGTAGCCTGATGGCTGCAATCGGGGTCGATGGGCATCGCGTTGATCTGGTCTCGCGGCTGCGCATCTATGACAAGACCGGAGACCTGGACCTCCAGAACCGTCTCTACCGCGAAGCCGCGACCGAGGCCACCCGACTGAGCGCAGAACTACCTGCGGATACAGGCCTCTGGGTGACCTATCACAACTACTACAAAGCTCCGGACCTTTTGGGGCCGGCAGTCTGCCGGGCGCGCGGAATTCCCTATGTTCAGCTAGAGAGCACCCGCGCCATGTCGCGCCTTTCCGGGCCCTGGGCCGGCTTTGCCCAAGCTGCGCACGATGCCTGCGACGCCGCACAGGTGATCTTCTACCACACAGCAAATGACTTGATCACACTGGAACGGGAGCGGTTCGGTGATCAGTCATTGATTGAACTCCCCCCCTTCCTGCCCCGATCGGAGCTGCCTCGTCCCTCTCGATGCGCCGGGCCGATGCTGACAGTGGGAATGATGCGTTACGGGGACAAGTTGGAGTCCTTCCGCATTCTGGCCGATACGCTGGCTTTGCTGAAGGGGGATTGGACGCTGAACATCGCCGGCGACGGGCCAGCCCGCCCGGAAGTCGAGGCTTTGATGTCCCCCTTCGGCACACGTGTCCGTTTTCTGGGCCTGCTGAGCCGCGATGACCTTGAAACGATCTACTCCGATGCTGCTCTGTTGGTCTGGCCGGGCGTCAACGAAGCCTACGGGATGACCTATCTCGAGGCGCAGTCCGCGGGCGCCCCTGTTGTCGCCCAGGATCGCCCCGGTGTGCGCGACGTACTGGCGCCTGCCGATCATCCTGCCCCTAAGCACGGCGCCGCCGCGCTGGCCGAGCGAGTTGACCGGCTGCTGTCCGATCCCGAACTGCGTCGGAGCGAAGGTCAAAAAGCGCGCGACTACGTGGCCGGCCGTCACTTGATGCCAAACGCAACACGGACGTTCTGGTCGGGTGTTTCTTCGCTGGTAGGGGAAATGTCATGACACGTCTGGCCCTTCTGCGCCACGGTCATACCGCCTGGAACCGCGCAGGACGCATTCAGGGGCGCAGCGACATCAGCCTCGATGACCAGGCAAAGGCCGAACTGGCCGGATATTGCTTGCCAACTCCTTGGGACCGAGCCGAACTATGGTCCAGCCCCCTGACCCGCGCCAGCGAAACTGCGCAGCTGGTCGCCGGGCGCGAACCCGCAACCTCGGCCGCTTTGGTCGAGATGAATTGGGGCGACTGGGAAGGCCAACGCGGGGAAGACCTGATTGCAGATGCCAACACTGGATACCGGCATATCGAGGATTGGAGCTGGGAATTTCGCCCCCCCAACGGCGAAAGCCCGGCCGACATTCGCCGCCGCCTTATGCCATGGCTGTCCAGCCTGACTGGTGACAACGTAGCTGTCTGCCATATCGGAATCATGCGGGTCATCCTGGCGCTTGCCTGGGGGTGGGAGTTCACAGGCCCCGCGCCGTTCCGCATCAAACGCAATCGCCTTTATGTGGTCGATTTGGAGCAAATGCGACCGGAGGCAGAGCCCGTCCGGCTTATCCCGCGCGAGGCCGGTTCATGAGGACCATGATCGTCGTCACCCATCTGCTGGGGACCGGGCATCTCAGCCGCGCCTTGACCTTGGGTCGGGCTTTTGCGGATGCCGGGCACGACGTGACCGTCGCATCTGGCGGGATGCCTGCACCACAACTGAACACGGATGGAGTTTCCCTGCTGGCGCTGCCACCGCTGCGTTCGGATGGTACCGATTTCACGCGGTTGCTGACGGCCGACGGAAATATTGCAGACGCGACCTATCTGAACTCCCGCGCTATTGTCCTGACCGAGGCTGTTCGACGGGTAAACCCTGATGTCCTGATAACGGAACTCTTTCCCTTCGGGCGCCGAAGCCTGGCCGACGAATTTCTGGCCCTGCTGTCCACTGCGCGGTCACTGCCGTACAGACCCGTTGTTCTGAGTTCGATCCGGGACATCCTCGCGCCACCGTCGAAATCCGCCAAGGCTGTGCGGACCGAAGAAATCATTACGCGTTTCTATGACGGAGTACTGGTCCATTCCGACCCCGAAATCACGCCGCTGGATGCCAGCTGGCCGGTTACAGACAATTTGGCCGGACGCCTGTTCTATACCGGCTTTGTTGCCCCGCCTGCGCCGGGCCCTCATGAACAAGGGGAAGGAGCGAATGAAATCTTGGTCAGTGCTGGCGGCGGATCGGTCGGACAACCGATCTTTCGCGCGGCCATCGAGGCCGCCCAAAAGATGCCCAGCAGGCGCTGGCGCCTGCTGGTCGGCGGTCAGGACGCCGAAGACCGGATAACCGAACTGAGGCGCATGACACATGGCGAAAATGTCATTCTGGAGCCCGTACGTCCGGATTTCAGACAAATGCTACCGCTGGCCGCGGCCTCGGTCAGCATGTGCGGGTACAACACCGCCATGGACTTGCTGCAATGCGCGATCCCGGCCGTTCTGATCCCATTTGACGATGGCAAGGAAGTGGAACAGACCCTGAGGGCAAACAGCTTGGCACGCCTGCCTGCCGTCGACGTGCTGCCCAGCGCGAAGCTGACCAGAGAGACATTGGCCCAAGCACTCGACCGCGTCCTACATCAAGGCCCGCGCAAACCATTGGATGGCGGGTTTGACGGAGCCCGCAAGTCGGTAGAGATTGCCACTTCGCTTTGGGAGGCTCGGCAATGACAACCGATTGGACACCGCTGCGATCCGAATTGCAGGTGTGGCGAGAGGCTGGGCTTACGCTTCCACTGTGGTGGCGGGACGATGACGCGATCGCGCCCAGCCGGCAATTGGACCGTTTGGTGGACCTGTCATCCCGAACCGGGCTGCCGGTTCATCTGGCCGTCATTCCACGCGATGCCAGTCAGGGTCTGGTCGACCAGGTCGCCGAACAGCCCAGCTTGGTTCCGGTGGTTCACGGCTGGGCGCACCAGAACCACGCACCAAAGGGCGAAAAGAAATCCGAGTTCCGCCTGCATCGTCCGCTCGCCTCAATTGTGTCTGATGCACGCCTTGGCTTCATGCGTCTGCAGGAGTCCTTCGGTAATCGTCTGTGCCCGATGTTCGTCCCCCCTTGGAACCGCATCGCGCCCGAGGTGACGGCAGAGATTGCGGAAATCGGCTATCAGTTCCTGTCCACGGCCACGCCCAGAACGCGCAGAGACGCCGCACCGGGCCTGACTCAGGTCAATACCCATCTGGATCCGATCGACTGGCGCGGTACGCGAGGGTTGGCCGATCCGAATGCGTTGATCGCCAAAACCGTCTCGATGCTGCAGGATCGCCGCGAGGGACGTGCCGACCCAACCGAACCTTTTGGCGTGTTGACCCATCATCTTGTCCATGATCAACAGATCTGGGACTTTACCGAGGCGCTGTTGGATTGTCTCATGGCTGGCCCCACACGCGTCTGGTCCGCAGGACCACACTGATTACCCGAGGAGACCTTGATGAGCCGACTGGATTCCATGCTGCGACGCCTGACCGCCCAGCGCGACGGGCTGAACTGGGCTGCGGCGCGGATCAAAGGGCTGAAAGGCGATGTGCTGGACATGGGTTTGGGCAACGGCCGCACCTATGACCACCTGCGCGAGATACTGCCCGACCGCCGCATCTGGGTCATGGACCGGGTTCTGCAATGCCACCCGGACAGCACCCCGCCGGCCGAGGATCTTTTGCAAGGCGAGGCCGAACCGATGCTGAAAAAGCTGGCCAAAGACGGCCCGCGGATCGCATTGGCGCATTATGATTTCGGTCGCGGGATCAAACATGAAGACGTGGCCGAAGCGGCGAGGCTCAGCAAGCTGATTGGCTCGGTCATGGTCCCAGGCGGGTTGCTGATCTCCGGCCAACCGCTGGAAGGGTTCGAGCAGATCAACGGCCCGGACTCCATCGCGCCTGACCGCTATCTGTTCTACCTCGCCTGATCAGGCCACGCGCTGTCCGCGCGACCAGACGGCAGTCAGGGCCGGGACGTCGCCCCGCATTCGAAAACGGATCAGGTCTGCCCGCAGCCCCGGTTCCAGAGCACCGCGATCCGCAAGGCCCGCCGCCTGTGCCGGAGCCCGTGTGACAGTGGCGATGCCACGCGCCATGTCATCCCAGATGCGCCCAAGGGTAACAGCTGACAACAACAGGGCTGACGGCACGTAGTCCGACGACAGAATGTCCAAACACCCCAAGTCGGCCAGTTCCCGTGCTGCCACATTCCCAGAATGTGACCCGCCCCGGATCAGGTTCGGCGCGCCCATCATGACCTGAATGTCATGAGCGTGACAGGCCTGTGCGGCCTCGACCGTCGTTGGAAACTCGGCCAGCCGAATGCCATGGCGGGCGGATATCGCCACTTGCGCCTCGGTCGTGTCATCGTGGCTGGCCAGAACCGCTCCGAAGCGACGCGCGGCGTCCACGGCCTCCTGCTCGTGGCGTTCTCCATTGCGGTCCCTCAGCCCCCGCAACTGGTCGACGTGCCGTGCGAACATGTCGTCATCCATTGCGTACTTGCCTTTGAGATAGGCTTCAAACTTGGACAGGTCCCGAAACTGGCGCTGGCCGGGCGTGTGATCCATCAACGAAACGATACCCACCCGGTCTTCTGGACCGAATTCCTGCAGCTCTTCGACCAGCGTCTCAGAACAGACTTCGGCGCGCAGATGCAGAAAGTGGCTGATCTTGAGTGCGTCCTGCTCTCGCAACTCCCACAGCTCGCGCGACAGTCCGCGCGCGTATTTCAGATACCGTCCAGCACCGGACGGGATCGACCCCACGCGCATAGCGTCAAAGACGGTCGTGATCCCGGTGCTGGCCAGTTCCGCGTCATGCGCAAGAATGGCTGCGGCATGGGGCCAGTCCACCCTGGGCCGCGGCTGGATGTGGCGTTCCAGGTTGTCGGTGTGCAACTCGACCAGGCCGGGCGACACATAGTCCCCGTCACAGTCAATCGCGCCATTCGGAACAGCCGCGCCGGTTTCTATATCAGCGATCGTCTGGCCAACGATACGGACACACCCCCGGACAGTCTCATCCGGCAGAACAAGCAACGCATTGGCAAGGGTCAGTTCATCTGTCATCGGAATTTCACGTGGTTTGAGGTAAGGAGAGGCCACGCAACAGGAGGCCATTGTGAATTTTGCGCGATACGCGATCTATTTCGTTCCCCCAGCCCAATCCGACTGGAGCAGGTTTGCAACCGCGTGGCTGGGGTGGGACATCGATGCGGGACGCACCGTCGACCATCCGACCATCGACGGGTTGGACGTCGCCTCGGTAACACAAGTGCCGCGCAAATACGGGCTTCATGCCACGATGAAGCCGCCGTTTCGCTTGCGTGAAGATCAGTCGCTGTCCTCTTTGCAGGATACCTGCGCCCGTCTGGCCGGTAAATTCGCCCCCGTTTTGCTGGACAGGCTCGAAGTTGCCCGCCTTGGTCGGTTTCTTGCTTTGCGGCCCGTGGGCGACACACGGGACCTGAACGCGCTTGCGGCGGCTTGTGTCCGCGACCTGGACCCTTTTCGTGCCCCGGCCTCGGAAACCGAAATGAACCGGCGCCGAGCGGCCGGGTTGACCATGGAGCAGGACGCAAATCTGACGAACTGGGGCTACCCATACGTTCTGGAGGCCTTCCGTTTTCACATCACCCTGTCCGGTCGCCTGAGCAAGCCGATGCTGGCAAACGTGCAAACCGTGCTGAACCAACGGCTTGTCCCATTGCTGCCAGCCCCCTTTGACATAAGGGACCTGGCCCTTGTGGGCGAGGCTGAAGACGGGCGGTTCCATATGCTTCAACGGTACGCCCTTTCGGGTTGAAGACCGGACAAGATGGTTTCAACGGTCGCATCCAGTGACCCGGAATTGTCGACCTCGATCACGTGGTTCAAACCTTCGGACAGGGCTGCGGTGGCACGCCCCAAACGCCGGGCTTGATCGGCCGCGCTTTCCCGGCCACGCACTGCCAGACGTTGTGCCAGAACCTTTGGGTCGGCCGTCAGGGATATCACAATCAGCTCACGAAATTCCTTCTGCGCCTCGGGCAACACAGCCCTTGAGAGGTTGACCAGAACCGCATCGGCCCTTTGGCGTTGTTCCGTGATCGCAACGGGTATGCCGTATTGCAGCCCGTGCGCAGCCCAGTACAGAACGAAGCTGCCGTCTTGGACCATTGTTTGAAACATCCGGTCAGAAACGCGGTCAAAATCCTCACCGCCTTCGCCATGGGGACGGGTGATGACTCTACGCACCCTTTCGAAGTTCGGCACGCGCGCCAGTAGTGCTTGGATCACGCTGTCTTTTCCAACACCCGAAGGCCCGACAACTGCAATGACCGGGGCCATCTTCATGCCGCCGCCCTTGGCGAAAACTGAGTGACGTCAACCACGCGGTTGCAGACCCGGTCACGGGCCTCTTGGTCGTGGAATATCCCGATGATCGCCGCGCCGCGGGCCTTTGCCTCTTGGATCAGGGACAGTACGGTTTCGCGGTTTCGTGCGTCAAGGCTGGCCGTGGGTTCATCCAGCAACAGAGCCGGATAGTCATGCGCAAATCCACGCGCGATATTCACCCGTTGCTGTTCACCGCCCGAAAATGTCGTGGGGCTGAGGCGCCAAAGCGGTTCCGGAATGTTGAGACGCTGAAGGAGGCCCGCTGCCTTGTCCAGTGCGGTCTGCCGCTCGCACCCCTGAACCAGAAGCGGTTCGGCCACGACCTCCAGCGTCGGCACACGCGGTACGACACGCAGAAACTGGCTGACATAGCCCAGAATTTCCCGGCGCAGTTGCAGTATCTCGCGCGGTTGGGCCCGGGCGACGTCCAGGCCGCCCACCCGCACCTGCCCCGAGGCCGCCAAGTAGTTGCCGTAGATCACCCGCATCAGCGTGGACTTCCCGGCCCCGCTGGCCCCGGTCAGGGCCACGCATTCTCCGGCCCCGACCTGTAGCGACGCGCCCGCCATCACGGGGATCACGGCGCCGCCCTGATTGTGCAGGGTAAAGCTCTTGCTCACGTCGATCAGTTCAATCATCGGATTTCATCTTTTCTGTAGCATTCAAACCTGCAGGACGCTGGACACGAGCAGTTGCGTATAGGCATGCTGCGGGTCGTCCAGCACCTGATCGGTCAGCCCCGCCTCGACCACCTCGCCATCCTTCATCACCATCAACCGGTCCGCCAACAGCCGCACCACGGCCAGATCATGGGTGACGATGATAGCGCTCAGCCCCATCTCGCGCACAAGGCCGCGCAGCAGGTCCAGCAGCCGGGCCTGTACTGAGACGTCCAGCCCGCCGGTCGGTTCATCCATGAAGACCAGCCGCGGACCGGTCACAAGGTTGCGCGCGATCTGCAACCGTTGCTGCATGCCGCCCGAAAACGCGCTGGGTCGGTCGTCCACGCGGCTTTCTGCAATCTCGACCCGGCCGAGCCAATCCAGAGCCTGCCCGCGGATCTGGCCATAGTGCCGGCTCCCCACGGCCATCAGCCGCTCGCCGATATTGCCGCCGGCGCTGACCGACATGCGCAGCCCGTCGCGGGCATGCTGATGCACAAATGCCCAGTCGGTGCGCCCCAGCATCCGGCGGGCCGGCTCCGACATCGTGACCGTGTCCACTGGCCCGTCGGTACGGGTATTAAAGATCACCTGCCCGGCATCCGGCTTAAGATGCCCGGCCAGACAGTTCAGCAGGGTCGACTTGCCCGACCCGCTTTCGCCGACGATCCCCATCACCTCACCGGGGTAGAGGTCGAAACTGACATCCCGACAGCCGATCCGCGCGCCATAGCGTTTCTCGATGCCATTGACCTGCAGCAGAGGGGTCATGCCGCATCCTCCTGCGCCAAACGGCCTTGGTGTCCGGCCTCGCGGCGGGACCGGCAGTAATCGGTGTCCGAACACACGAACATCCGGTTGCCTGCATCGTCCGTGATCACCTCGTCCAGGTAACTGTCTTCGGCCCCGCACAGATCGCAGGCATGGTCGGCCTTGCTGGCCTCGAACGGGTAGTCCTCGAAATCGAGACTGACCACCCGCGTATGCGGCGGCACCGCATAGATCCGCTGCTCGCGCCCGGCCCCAAACAGCTGGATCGCGTCCATCTCCAGTTTCGGATTGTCGAATTTTGGGATCGGAGACGGATCCATCACATAACGGTCGGCCACCCGGACCGGATAGGCATAGGCCGTGGAAATCGCACCGTGCTGGCTGATATCCTCGTAGAGCTTCACATGCATCAACCCGTATTCCTGCAGGCTGTGCATCTTGCGTGTCTCCGTCTCGCGCGGTTCCAGAAACCGCAGCGGTTCGGGGATCGGCACCTGATAGACCAGGATCTGATCGGCGCGCAGCCGGGCCTCGGGGATGCGGTGGCGGGTCTGAATGATGGTGGCCTTCTCGGTCTTTTCGGTCGTGGCCACGCCCGCCGTCTTTTCAAAGAACTTTCGGATCG
This sequence comes from Ruegeria sp. CRTD044, assembly GCF_059613485.1. Classification (NCBI taxonomy): domain Bacteria; kingdom Pseudomonadati; phylum Pseudomonadota; class Alphaproteobacteria; order Rhodobacterales; family Roseobacteraceae; genus Ruegeria; species Ruegeria sp. CRTD044. Next base: position 458,118 of record NZ_JBXWSP010000016.1, read on the forward strand.
ACACGGCATTGGTCGTGTCATCTGCTCCCTGATCGATCACCTTGAACACATCATCCGGGGTCAGCGTCGCGGCCGAGACCTGAACCCCGCCCGTGCCCCAGCCATAGGGCATGGGCATCTCGCGGCTTGCAAATGGCACCTGATAGCCCGGCACCGCCAAACCCTTGAGAATGGCACGGCGGATCATCCGCTTGGTTTGTTCGTCCAAATATGCGAAGTTATACTCATTCATTTGATGTATCACTTTCGGTTTTTGGTGTTGTTGTGGACGGTTATCTGGTTACCTCGGCCTTCGCGGTCGTGATGCTGTACTTTCTCTGGCGCAGGATACATTCCCGGCGACGGCGCCGGGCCATGCGACGCGACCAACATGGCGAATGGGCCGCGATCGGCGCGGACGCGCCACGCCGGGCTGCGGCTGGCAGGGCATCTCGGCCGGCGGACAGGATGCAGGAAGGGCACTGAAGTCATTCGGCGGCCTCGCGCGGTTCCAAGCGTCCTTCGGCCTCGCGGCGCAATTTGCGCACCAGTTCCAGTTCGGACTGGAAATCGACGTAGTGCGGCAGCTTAATATGCTCCAGAAAGCCGGTCGCCTGAATGTTGTCGGCATGGCTGAGGACGAATTCCTGATCCTGCGCCGGAGCGCCCAGATCGTCTTCGCCCAATTCCTCCCAGCGCAAGGCGCGGTCCACCAGCGCCATCGCGATGGCTTTGCGCTCGGACTGGCCGAAGACCAGCCCATAGCCGCGTGTAAATTGCGGCGGCTCGGTCTTTGATCCCTTGAACTGGTTCACCGTTTCGCATTCGGTCAGGGCGATCTCTCCGATCTCGATCGCGAAACCCAGTTCGGGGATCTCCATCTCGACCGCGACGGTGCCGATGCGCAGCTCACCCACGAAAGCGTGGTTGCGGGCATAGCCGCGCTGGGTCGAATAGGCCATGCCCAGCACGAACCCCTCGTCCCCGCGCGTCAGTGCTTGCAGGCGCAGGGGGCGGTCGGCCGGGAACTCCATCGGTTCGCGCGTCAGGTCGCCGGGCGGTTCATCGCTGGCGGGTTCGTCTTGGATCAGGCCTTCGTCTTTGAGGAATTCGGTGATGTGCGGGGTCGGCTCGTGACGCGGCGCGGCGGTGGGGGCCTCAGGCTCCGCGCCATCGGCGGCCAGTTTGAAATCCAGCAGGCGGTGCGTGTAGTCGTAGGTCGGGCCCAGAACCTGCCCGCCTGGTGCGTCCTTGAACGTGGCCGAGATTCTGCGGTCGCAGGCCATGCCGCCGGTATCGACCGGGGTCGAATTACCGAAACGCGGCAGGGTGGTACGGTAGGCGCGGATCAGGAAGATCGCCTCGATCAGATCACCGCGCGCCTGCTTGATCGCAAGTGCGGCCAGATCGGGATCGTACAGTGAGCCCTCCGCCATCACGCGGTTCACCGCAAGGCTGAGCTGTTCGCGGATCTGCGCCAAGGACAATTCAGCCACGCCGGGATCGCCCCGGCGTTCCTCGGCCAGCCAGGCATGGGCGTTTTCAATCGCCTTTTCGCCCCCTTTGACGGCTACGTACATGGCCTAACCCTCAGGCTGGATGCGAGTGCTGCGCGGCAGGGCCGCGACCGTATCCCCGCAGGTGAAGAAGAAATCGCACCCCAACGGGTACAGGTCCGAATTGGCCTGAAGCGCCGCAATGTCGGGCACGGCCAGGCGTGCAGTGTCGCGGATGCCTGGGCCTCGCAGGGTGGCGCCGGATTTGCGCAACACGTCGCACTCCACGATCAGGGTGGCGGATCGGTCGGGATATTCCGGCGTTCCGATCCGGTATTGGTCCAGCGGCACCAGATCCTGCCAGAAACCGACGGCGAAGTCCGCCTGCGCGGCGGGCATGAGGGGCGCACCGGTGTGGAAAGTCAGCCACTGGCGAATGGCCGGGTTGTCGGCCGTGCCCGCCAGATAAACGCCCGTATCCGCGTCGCACAGCGTCAGCAGCAGCGTTCCGGCGGCGACCGACAGGCCTTCGGGCGGGGTCGCGCCGACCAGCTGCCGCAACTCGCCCGGCCGCGCCATCACGGTCATGGCCGCACGAAAGGCGTGCGCCGCCTGAACCGGAGCATCGGTGAAACCGCCTGAAAAACGGGTCTGTGGGGTCATTGATCCTCTCCGCGAACCATCGTGAAAAACTCGACCTTGGTGGCCGCGGCCTTGGCGGCACGGGCCGATCTGGCCGCCTGAACCTGACGGGTCAGCGGCTCCAGGATTTTCGCACGCACCGCGTCGGCGTACCCGGTCTGCATCAGCGCGTCGATCAGAGCGGCGGTTTCGGCATGGGTCTTGTCGCGCCCCTGCACATATCCGTGGCCCTCGGTTCCGTCGGCCAAGACCAGAGCGCAGCGCGTAACCGTCATCTCGCCCAGGTTGAACGGTGCGCCGATGCCGCCTGCCCGCCCCCGCACCATGACGCCGCCGATCTCGGGCGTGCGCAACCACTGGAATTCGGGGCGCGCGCCATAGCCGGACCACAAGGCCGCCAGCGCCTCGGCCGGCGCACGTGCCAGAAGGCCCAGCCAGGCCCGTCGATCACCTGTCGCAATTTTTGTCTGTTCCGCCATCAAAGCCTCTTGGCCAAGTTGTCTACAACTACTATACAACTAGACAAATAATAGCGGGACAACGGGTGACTCGCAACGAATATGCTGTGAAGTTTTGATGACATGAGCCAAACACCGATCTGGAAGACCATCGCATTGGCGCTGACCGCCGACATTGCCGAGGGGCGCTTTGCCACCGGCGACCGCCTGCCGACCGAGGCGCAGTTGGCCGCAACCCACGGCGTGAACCGCCACACGGTGCGCCGGGCCCTGGCCGAACTGGCCCGGCAGGGGCTGGTGCATCCGCGCCGCGGGGCCGGTGTGTTCGTTTCGGCAGCAGCGACCGATTATCCGATCGGCAAACGGGTCCGGTACCACCAGAACATCTCGGCCAGCGGCAAGATTCCGGGCAAGCGGGTGCTGTCGCTGATCACCCGCGCCGCCGACAAGACCGAGGCCGAGGCGCTGAACCTGACCCCCGGCGACCCGGTGCATGTCTATGACGGGTTGTCGCTGGCCGATGGCCAACCGATCGCGGTGTTCCAAAGCGTCTTTCCCGCCGCCCGCCTGCCCGACCTGCCCGAGGCTCTGGCCCAGAACGGCTCGGTCACGCGGGCGCTGCGGCACTGCGGCGTGGCGGACTATACCCGGATCTCGACCCGCCTGACCGCCCGCGCGGCCGATGCGGTTCAGGCCCGGCACCTGCAACTGATTGAGGGCGCGCCGGTTCTGCATTCGGTCGGCATCAATGCCGATCCGCAGGGGCATCCGGTTGAATACGGCAAGACCGTCTTTGCCGGTGAGCGGGTCACTCTGACGCTGGATGACGATCACGGGTGATGCCGGTCAATCCTCGTATGTCTCCAAAAAAGCCTCGGCGGGCAGCGCGCGGATATCCGGCAGCGCCGCGCGCAGGCGGGCATTGTCCCAATCCCACCAGGCCAGAGCCATCATCCGCTCGGCGACGTGCTCGGGGAACCGGCGGCGGATGGGTTGGGCGGTGACACCCCCGACGATGGTATAAGGCGGCACGTCCTTGGTCACGATCGCCCCGGAGGCGACGATTGCCCCGTGCCCGATCGTCACCTCGGGCTTGATGATGGCCGCGTGGCCGATCCAGGTGTCATGCCCGATATGCGCCAGCCGCCCCGCGCGCAGGGCGAACCAGTCCGCGTCGTCATCGGCATCGTCCCAATAGTCGGCCGAGCGGTAGTGGAAGTGATGCAGCGACGCTTTCTCGATCGGATGGTCGGTGGCGCCGATCCGGGTGAAACTGGCGATATTGGCGAATTTTCCGATCCGGGCATTGGCAATGTCGCAGGTCCGGTCGCAATAGGAGTAGTCCCCAAACACCGAATTCGTCACCCGCGTTCCGGCACCGATTTCGACAAAGGCGCCGAAGCTGCTGCCGATTATCTGGCAATCCGGGTGGATGAAGGGCTGATCCGACTGCAAGCGCGCCATGGTCTGCAAGTCCTCGTATGCGGTTCAAGGCAACATCAGCGGCTTGGCCTGCGGGTCGCGCGGTTTGCGCGCCTTGGGCGGCCCGCCCTGGATCAACCGCCTGCGCAGCCAGCCCGAGAACCAGTCCATCAGCATGACCATCAGAATGATCAGCACGATGTAATAGGCGACCTCCTCCCAGTCTTTCTGGGTGATGATCGCCTGTGTCAGCAACAGACCGATCCCGCCCCCGGTAATCGCCCCGATCACGGTCGCGCTGCGGGTGTTGGATTCCAGGAAGTACAGGAGCTGACTGAGCAGAACCGGAGTGATCTGCGGGATCACCCCAAAACGATATTTCTGCGGCGCATTGGCCCCGGTGGACTGCACGCCTTCGATCTGCTTCTGATCAACATTTTCCAGCGCCTCGGAGAAGATCTTGCCGAAGGTGCCGGTATCGGTGACCAGGATGGCCAGCGCCCCTGTCAGCGGCCCCGGCCCGAAGGCGCGTGCCAGAACCACCGTCCAGATCAACGCATCAACACCGCGCACGAAATCAAAGATACGACGGGTGGCAAATCGGACCGTTCTAAACGGATTGAAATTTCGTGTCGCCAGAAATGCGAGGGGCAAAGCGATCATCCCCGCCCCCAGAGTACCTAGAAAAGCCATCAGAAGCGTTTCAAAGATCGCCCACGCAACATCCTGATGGCGCCACATTTTGTTGGTCCAGAAATCGTCAAATATTTCCGCGGCCTCGCCCGATGCGGCACGCCCCATCAACTGGCTGAAAGACTGACCGTGATAGGGGCTGTCCAGTGTGAACCAGAACAGTTCCCACCCGTTGAAATACCGGAACACCTCGGCCCGGTTGCGTGTCACGGTCAGCCGGCCCGCCGGCGTGGTGATCGCCAGGCGGTTCTTTGACATGTTGATCCAGTCCGGCACCTCGGCAGTCGGCAGCTCGGCCTGCACTCCGGCAGACCGGCTGGGCGTTGCGCGCACTGTTCCGTAACCGGGGATGTCATATTCCACGGTTTCAGGTCCAAAACGAACGATATGGCCATCTTCCAGGTCAATCACCGTGGTTTCGCCCAAAGCGACCCATTCCGGCGCAGTGCCATCCGGGTAAGCACCCTTGCGCTCTCCCTCGATCGCGACGGACACTTGTCCGTTTCGATTGTCCCGGGTCACATGAGTCTTGTAGCTGTAGCTGTCGGATACAAGCGTCTTGCCGTTTTCCCAGTTGGCCCGCTCGGTCAAGCCGGGCACGTCAAAGGCAAAGAAAACATAGACCAGGTATAGAATGACCAGCCCCGGCAACCCGAAACTCACAGCCCGTTTGTGCCGAAAGATGTGGTCGGCTTTGGCTTTCAAGTCGTTGATCGGCAGATCAGTGGCAAAGGTGCTCATGCTGCGGCTCCTTTGGCAGAACCGTGTGTCAGGCGGTCACGCAAAATGCCGGACAGCTGATCCACGGCCACGATGGTGACGAACAGAAGCAGAAAGATGGCCGCCGCCTCGTCGTAACGCCCCTGCCCCCAGGACATGGCGTTGCGCAGTTCGTACCCCAAGCCACCTGCCCCCACGAAACCAAGAATGGCCGAAGCGCGGATGTTGATCTCGAACCGCAGCAGGGCGTAGCTGACGTAGTTTGGCCCGACCTGCGGGATCACGCCCAAATACATCCGCTGCGACCAGTTGGCGCCAACCGACTGCAGCCCCTCTACCGGTTTCAGAGAGGCGTTTTCATTCACTTCGGAAAACAACTTGCCCAGAGCACCGGCAGTGTGAATGGCGATGGCAATCATTGCAGGCACAGGCCCGCCGCCCAGAACAAAGATCAGTACCAACGCGATGACGATTTCCGGAACGGCCCGGCAAATATCAGAAATACGGCGAAAAACGGGGATCAATGACGGCCACAGCGCCATGCCGCGGGTGGACATCAGCGCCATAAAGGTGCCGCCCAGAGTGCCCAACAGCGTGGCCGCGGCGGCGATATTCAGTGTTTCGATCAGCGCGGGAAAGAACTCGACCAAATTTGCGGGCAATTCCCCGATCTTCTCCCAGGCCTCAGTCAGAACCTCGGCAGGGTAATCGAAAATGCGGTTCCACCCATCGGCAAAACTACCGGCGTTTCGCATGTCGGCGGTCCGGAATCCGGCCGCCATAAGAGCCACGAACAGGATCAGAAGTATCCCACCGTAAACCCGTTTGCGACGGGTCATGATGGTGTAATCCTCCCGAATCCGGTCGAGTCCGGCGGTTCCCGCGGTCAGGTCGGTCATGAAAGGCTCCGATGGGGATAGTGGGGTCCGGTTCACCGCCGGACCCCGAACAGAAGTTGCGCAGGCTTAGTTCGACTTCAGCTTGCGGGCTTCAATGATGATTTCGTAGGCCTCGTGGGTGATCGGCTCGAATGCTTTGGCTTCACCTGCGGCCACGCCATAAAAACACTCACGGTCTTTGTCGGCCAGCCCGGCCATCAGAGCCGTCATCTTCTCTTTGACATCCGCCGGCAATGCCTTGCGCAGAACTACCGGACCTTCGGGGATCGGCTTCGATTTCCAGATTTCGACCATGTCGTTCATGTCGACCAGTCCGGCATCCACGGCGCGGCGCAGCGCGCCCGAATTGTAGCCGTCTTCCCAGTTGCCCAGTCCGTCGGCCCAGGTCACGCCACCATCAACGTCACCGTTGTTCACGGCGACGATTGTCTGCTCGTGACCACCGGTGAACTTCACTTCACCGAAGTAGTCGCCCGACTCCATCGTTGCACCCGTTGCCTGAGGGATTTCGATCGAGGGGATCAAATAGCCCGAGGTCGAGTTCGGATCACCAAAGCCAAACACCTTGCCTTTCATGTCATCAAGCGAGGTGATGCCGCTGTCCTTACGGGCGAACCCGACCGAGTAGTAGCCATACCCGCCATCCACGTTCACCTTGACCAGAACCGGCTCAACCGCCTCGGGGTCGCTGAGATAGGTTTTGGCATAGGCGGAGGCGCCCAGCCAAGCCATGTCGATCGTGCCGCCCAGCAGGCCCTGGATCACGCCGTTGTAGTCAGCCGGGGCGAACAGCTTGGTTTCGACACCCAGCGCGTCCTCGGTGTATTCACGCAGACATTCGTTGTTGTTCAGACGGTCCTGTGCGTTTTCTCCGCCCAGTATGCCGATCCGGAATTCGCTGATCTCCTCAGCCATGGCAGGCGCGCTCAGGGCAGTGGTCGCGACCAGGGCGGCAACAAGTTTCTTCATCTGTCTCTCTCCAGGTTGATTGGCCCACCCCATTCATCGGGCCGGGCGATGAATGAGGTGGTTTGGGCTCAGATCGTGGCCTCGGCCTCCATCAGAGCCTTCCGGGTGGCATCCAGCGTTTCGATCTCGGTCGAGGTCGCGGCCTCGGAGAAGCTGGCATCAGCGCCGTAGATCTCGCGGGCGACGCCGGTGGTCAGCTGCTCGGGCAGGCCGTCGAACACGATGCGTCCGTCGCGCATCCCGACCACGCGGTCGCAATAGCGGCGCGCGGTGTCCAGCGTGTGCAGATTGGCGATCACGGTGCGGCCGTCCTCTTCGTGGATGCGGCGCAGGGCCTGCATCACGACTTGCGCGTTCATAGGGTCCAGCGAGGCGATGGGCTCATCGGCCAGGATTATCTTGGGGTCCTGCATCAGCGCCCGCGCGATGGCGACGCGCTGCTGCTGCCCGCCCGACAGCGCCTCGGCTCTTTTGGGGGCATGTTCGGCGATGCCAAGACGGTCGAGAATGTCGATGGCGCGGTGGATGTCCGCGGTCGGGAACAGGTTGAACAGGGTCGCCAGCGTCGAGTGCCAGTTCAGTGTTCCATGCAGCACGTTCGAGACCACATCCATGCGGGGCACAAGGTTGAATTGCTGGAAGATCATCGCGCAATCGGCCTGCCACGCACGTTTTTCGCGCCCTTTCAACTTGGTCACGTCGCGCCCGTGAAACAGGATCTGCCCTGCGCTGGCATCGGTCAGGCGGTTGATCATACGCAGCAGAGTGGACTTGCCCGCGCCCGACCGCCCGATGATCCCGATCATGCATGGCTTGTCGACGTCCAGCGTTGCGGTGTCGACTGCAGTATTGTCGCCGAAGCGCTTGGTCAGTTTTTCAATGCGCAGCACGTGCCACCCCCAATTCGTGATGGAGGTCGTCTACAGCTGGCGCTCAACGGTGATGTGTCGATCCGGTGAAGCTTTTGTAACGGGCTGAAAGCCGATGGCCTGTGCAAGGGCTGGGCAATGCCGCTCGTCCCGTCTATACGCGGGCTCAACACCTAAACCATCAGATCTGTCACATGAGGCCGCCATGAGCTTTGACCGCAAGATCAAGATCGCACCTTCGATCCTGTCCGCCGATTTCGCCAATTTCGGACAGGAAATCCAAGCCATCGAGGCCCAAGGCGCCGACTGGGTCCATGTTGACGTGATGGACGGGCATTTCGTGCCAAACCTCACCTTCGGCCCACCGGCGGTCAAAGCGTTCCGCCCGCATGTCAAGACGGTGATGGATGTGCACCTGATGATCACGCCGGTCGATCCTTACATCCAGGCCTATGCCGATGCCGGCGCGGACTATCTGACGGCCCATGTCGAGGCCGGCCCACATACGCACCGCACCTTGCAGGCCATCCGCGCGGCGGGCATGAAGGCAGGCGTGGCGCTGAACCCAGGCACTCCGGCCGAAGCGGTCGAGCACCTGCTGGGTCTGGCCGATCTGGTCTGCGTGATGACGGTGAACCCCGGCTTTGGCGGGCAGAAATTCATCGACCTGACCGCGAAGGTGCGCCGCCTGCGCGAGATGATCGGAGACCGCCCGGTGCATATCGAAATCGACGGGGGAGTCGACCCCTCGACCGCCCCGCTGGTCGCAGCGGCCGGTGCTGACGTTCTTGTTGCCGGTTCAGCGGTCTTCAAGGGCGGGTCGGTTGCCAACCCGGACATCTATGGCCAGAACATCCGTGCCATTCGCGCAGCAGCTGAAGGCCACGCGGTCTGACGGCGGCTCCCGCCCGTCGTCGACGTTTTTTCGCAAAACGTCTCCTCCTGTTGGGCCCGGCATCGCGCATGGCGCGATGCCGGGCCCAAGGCCGCAAGCGGGATCGGCGCAGCCGATGTCGCGGGGGCGCGGGAGCCTTTTGCGGATTGCGCCCCTAGACCAGTTGATCCGCGAAATGCGCAAGCAGCCTGTGCTTGAGGATCTTCCCCGTGGGCGCGGCGGGCAATGACGTGGCCAGCACGATCCGGCTGGGCCGCTTGTAGCCCGCAAGACGTTCCGCCACGAACTCCGCCAACTCTGCCTCGGACACAGCGCCGATTTCAGGCACCTGAACAAAGGCCAGCACCTGTTCGTCGCCGCCCACCCGACGCCCGATCACCGCAGACTGGATCACCAGCGGGTGGTCGTTCAGCGCGGCCTCGACCTCGGGCGGATAGACGTTGAAGCCGCCGTGAATGATCAGTTCCTTGGCGCGGCCGACAACGTGCAGATTGCCCTGCGCGTCGAGACGACCCAGATCGCCCGTGCGCAGCCACCCGTGAGCCAGCACCCGGCCCGTTTCCTCTGCGTTGCGATAGTACCCCTTCATCACATGCGGGCCGCGCGTCAGGATCTCGCCCACGCCATCTCCGCCGCCGGGTATGGTTTCGTCAATGCGCAGATCGACCCCCGGCAAGGGCGGGCCGACCGAGATATCCGGATCCCCGATCCGGTTGTGCGAGGCGCAGATCCCCGCCGTGCTTTCGGTCATGCCATAGCCGTTCTGCAGCGCGACGCCATAGAACGCCTCGGCCTTGCGTTTCCACGCCGGGTCCAGCGGGGCGGCCCCGGACGAGGTGTAGCGCAGGGCGTCCGACGGCAGCCGCTCCAACCCCTGTTCCTTGGCATATTGCATCAGCAGCGCATGCATCTGCGGCACACCCGAAAACACCGTGACGCCCGCATTCAACGCGGCAAAGGCGCGGTCCGCCGCGAACCGGGCATCCAGCTGGACGAAGGCCCCGGCCAACACCGACCCAGTGACGATCGAAGCCAGCCCGAAGATGTGCGAAATCGGCAGAACGCCATAGACCACGTCATCCTGCGTCAGCCCTCGGAAATTCGCCGAGGTCAGCCCGCCGAACCGCAGGTTTTCGTGGGTCAGCATCACACCCTTGGGCGTTCCGGTCGTGCCGGTGGTGAACAGCATCGCCGCGACATCCGCCAGATCGGGGTCGGGTGCGCTCGGGTACGGCGCGGCCTGGTGCAACTGCCCGAAGGCCCCGGAAACGGGCTGGGCCCCGGCCCTTCGCGCATGGTCGCGCGCCTCCGGCGACGCCGCCGACGTGAGCAGGATCACCGCCGGGGTGACGTGATCCACGATGCGTGCCAACTCAGCCTCGGTCTGACGGGCGTTCACCGGCACCACGCAAGCGCCGATCCGGGAACAGGCAAACAGCGCGGCCACCGCCGCATTGCAATTCTCAAGCACCAGCATGACCCGATCGCACGGGCGCACCCCCGAGGCCAGCAGGATGTCTGACAGCTCGGAAATCGCGCGGTCGAGGTCAGCAAAGCTCCAATCGGCGCCGAACCCGTCGGCAAAGGCGCGGGCCCGCGGGCGGGTCCGAATCTGGGCATCCGGATAATCGTGCCATTTGTTCATGTCCCTTCGCCCTCCCCTGCGCCGGAACCGGTTTTGCGCTCAGCGTTTCGTGGTGCGCTTGAACACCCCCGCTGCCGTTGCGATCAGGGTTCCGTCGTCGCTGTGCAACTCTCCGGTCACATAGGCCAGCGTGCGCCCGCCACCCGTTGCGCGCCCCGTGGCCGTCACGCGCCCCTGACGCACCGCCGCCACATAGCTTGTGTTCAGCGACAGGGTCAGAACCAGCGGATGTTCGTCCCGGTCGAACCAGGCCGAGGCGGTGTTGCCGCAAGCCACGTCCAGCAGCATGGCGATGATGCCGCCATGCAGGATGCCCTGGCTGTTCAGGTGATCCGCCCGGATGGTCAAATGGCACCGGGCGCGGCCGTCGGGGTCGGACAGATCCACCTCGAACCCGATCGCGTTCTGACAGCCCGATCGCCGGACCTTTGGGTCGTCTTTAGGCCGCGCCGAGTGCAATGAACCGCTCCAAATGATAATCCGCGTCGCCGAACCTGTGATCCGACATGACGATCCGCTTGGCAATATGCGCCAGCTCATATTCCTGCGTCATGGCGATGCCGCCATGCATCTGGATCGTTTCCTCGGCCACCAGCCGGCCCACCCGCGACACCAGGTTGCGGGCGGCGGCGATCTGCCGGTCGCGATCGGGCGCTTCAAGGTGACCGGCCGCGTTGATCACCGCCGAACGCGCCTGCTCCAGCTCGATCAGCATGTCCGAGAACCGGTGCTGCAGGGCCTGAAAGGTCCCGATCGGGCGGCCGAACTGCTTGCGGGTCATCAGGTATTGCCTTGTCAGTTCCACCGCGCTTTCCATCGCACCCAGCACCTCGGCGACCAGCGCGACATTGGCTGCGGCCACAACGTTCATCAGCGGATCGAACCCCTGCCCCGCAGCGCCCAGACGCGCGATTTCCGGCAGGCGCACATCGTCCAGAGTGACCTCGGCCGCGCGCCCCCCGGCCAGCATCGGATTCCCGCGCAAGCCCAGACCCGGTGTGCCAGCAGGCACCAGAAACAGCGAAATGCCGTCCAGATCGAACGGCCCGCCGGTTTCACGCGCGGATACGATCAATCGCCCGGCGGCCTCGGCATTCACGACCACTGCCTTGCGCCCGTTCAGGATCAGGTCCGTGCCGTCGGTCCGCACGGTGGTCTCGACCCTGCTCAGGTCATACCGGCTGGCAGGCTCCCCATGCGCCAGCGCCAGATGCAGCTTGCCCGAGATCACCTGATCCAGCAGCGCCCGCTGATCGGGGCTGCCCTCCTGCGCGATCAGCCGACCGCCCAGAATGCAGCTGTCCAGAACCGGCTCGACCACCCCGGCCCGGCCCAGTTCCTCGAACACGGTGGCGATGTCAAAGCCCGCCCCGCCGAACCCGCCATCCGCTTCGTCGAACAGCGCGCCCAGAACGCCCAGATCGGCCAGTTCGCGCCAGATGTCGGCGCTGAACCCCGCCGGGCTGTCCAGAATGTCGTTGCGCACCGGAGTCGTATATCGGTCGGCCAGATAGCGCCGCAACGTGTCCTGCAGCATCTGCCGTTCTTCGGTCAGGTTGAAATCCATCTCAGCCCCCCATCTTGACCTTGGCGATGATCCCGCGCTGGATCTCGTTCGACCCGCCGAAGATCGACAGTTTCCGGTTGTTGAAATACTGGGCGGCGACCGGCGCGGCATAGTCCGGCCCGATCGGGTCGTTGTCGCCCGCCACCGCCTCGGAGGCGAAAGGCATCGCATAAGGCCCCACCGCGCGGCGGGCGAAGTCGTTGATCTCCTGCCGGATGATCGTGCCCTTGACCTTCAGCATCGAGCTTTCGACCCCCGGTGCCTGTCCGGCCGCGGCCTTGCTGATGATGCGCATGTTGGTGGTGGCCATTGCCATCAGGTCGATCTCGACCCGCGCCAGCCGGGCGGCGAAATGCGGGTTCTCGATCAGGGGGCGGCCATTCGCGGTTTCGATCCGGGCAATCCGTTTGACCATGTCCAGCCCCGCCTGGCTGAAGCCGACACCGGCGATGTTGGTGCGTTCATGCGTCAGCAGATACTTGGCATAGGTCCAGCCCTTGTTCTCCTCGCCCACCAAGTTTTCGACCGGGACGCGCACATCGTCAAAGAACACCTCGTTGACCTCGGGCGTTCCGTCCAGCAGGACGATGGGGCGCACCTCGATCCCCGGCGTGTTCATGTCGATCAGCAGGAACGAGATTCCTTCCTGTGCCTTGACCTCGGGGTCGGTGCGAACCAGGCAGAAGATCCAGTTGGCGTATTGCGCCAGCGTGGTCCAGGTCTTCTGGCCATTGACGACATAGTGGTCGCCGTCCCGCACCGCGCGGGTCTTCAGCGAGGCCAGGTCCGACCCGGCACCCGGCTCGGAATAGCCCTGGCACCACCAGTGTTCACCATTCAGGATGCGCGGCAGGAAATAGTCCTGCTGCGCCTTCGAGCCGAATTTCTGCAGCACCGGGCCCAGCATCGACAGTCCAAACGGCACGATGCGCGGCGCATAGGCGGCGGCGCATTCCTCCTCGAAGATATGGCGCTGAACCGCGTTCCACTCGGCGCCGCCAAACTCCTTCGGCCAGTTAAAATTCAACCAGCCGCGCTCGTTCAGCGTGGCATGCCACCACTCATACCCTTCCTTGCCGATGTTCCGGCCAGCCCGGATCTTGTCCGAGATCTCCTGGGGCAGTTTCTCGGCCAGAAAGGCGCGAACCTCGTCGCGAAAGGCCTTCTCCTCGTCCGTATAATTCAAGTCCACAGCCGCCCTCCTCCTCGACGCGATCGGAACCTTGCCTACTCGGCCCCACGGGCCGGGCTGCGCCGGGCCGGCCCTCGATGGGCTGGCCCGGTGCCCCTTTCTTCAATAGATCTCGAACAGACCGGCCGCGCCCATGCCGCCGCCGATGCACATGGTCACGACACCCAGCTTTGCCCCGCGCCGCCGCCCTTCGCGCAGCAAGTGCCCGACCATCCGCGCGCCGGTCATGCCGAACGGATGCCCGATGGCGATCGAGCCGCCGTTGACGTTGCATTTCTCGTCATCGATTCCCAGACGGTTGCGGCAGTACAGAGCTTGCGAGGCGAAGGCCTCGTTCAGCTCCCACAGGTCGATGTCCTCGACGCTCAGACCATGCCGTTCCAGCAGGCGCGGCACCGCAAAGACCGGTCCGATGCCCATCTCGTCGGGCTCGCACCCCGCCACGCAGAACCCCTTGAACGCGCCCATGGGCTCCAGCCCCCGACGCTCAGCCTCGGCGCTGTCCATCACGACCACCGCGGCTGCGCCGTCCGACAACTGGCTGGCATTGCCGGCGGTGATGTAGCTTCCGGGGCCGCGCACCGGCTCGAGTGAGGCAAGGCCTTCCAGCGTCGTGTTCGGCCGGTTGCATTCATCCCGGTCCACGGTGACCTGCCGGTGCGAGACCTCGCCCGTCTCTTTGTCCTTGACCGCCATGGTGGTCTGCATCGGCACGATCTCGTCGTCGAACTTGCCCGCCGCCTGCGCCGCCGCGATGCGCTGTTGCGACCGCAGGCCGTAGGCGTCCTGTTCTCCGCGGCTGATGCCATAGCGTTCGGCCACGATGTCGGCGGTCTCGATCATCGTCATGTAGATCGCCGGCTTGTGCTCCTGAATCCACGCCTCGGGCACGGGGCGGGTCTTCGGCTGGACCAGCGAGATGCTCTCGACCCCGCCGGCCACGATGGGGCCCGCGCTGCCCTCGGTGACGGCCTGCGCCGCCAGCGCCACGGTCTGCAGCCCCGACGAGCAGAACCGGTTCACGGTCATCCCCGAAACGCTGACCGGCAGCCCGGCCCGGATGGCGATCTGGCGGGCGATGTTGCCGCCGGTCTCGCCCTCGGGGAAGCCGCAGCCGATGATGCAATCCTCAATCTCGGCGCCGTCCAGCCCCGACCGTTCGACCGCGGCCTGAACCGCGTGGCCGCCCATCGTGGCGCCGTGGGTCATGTTGAACGAGCCCCGGAACGATTTGGCCAGCCCGGTGCGCGCGGCGGATACGATTACGGCTTGTTTCATCACTGGGCGTCCTTGTTCAGATCGTCAAAGCTGCGGCCCTCGGCCACCAGTTTTTCCAGCAGCGGCGCGGGCTTCCAGAAATAGTCATCCTCGGCCGACCACGCGCGGATATCATCCAGAATACCCGGCAGACCCTGCAGATCGGCCCATTTCAGCGGCCCGCCGCGATAGCGCGGGAACCCATAGCCATAGAGCAGCACCACATCCACGTCCAAGGGGCGGCGCGCGATGCCCTCGCCCACCACCTTGGCGGCCTCGTTGACCATCGAGACCATATATCGCCGCACGATCTCGTCATCCGTGAACGTGCGCGGGGTGATGCCCTGCGCTGCGCGGTCGGCCGCGATCAGGTCCAGAACCTCGGGGTTGGGCGTGCCACCGCGCCTGCCCTTTTCATAGGCATAGAAGCCCTGGCCAGTCTTCTGCCCGAAATGCCCGGCCTCGCACAGTTTGTCGGCATAGCTGCTGTCGCGGGCGCGCGGGTCCAGCCCCTCGGCGCGTTTGCGTTTGCGCACCGCCCAGCCGATATCCAACCCGGCCAGATCGGACACGGCGAACGGCCCCATGGCAAAGCCGAAATCGGTCAGCGCCTTGTCGATCTGGAACGGGCTTGCCCCGTCCAGGACCATGTGGTCGGCGCAGGTGCGATAGGTGCTGAGGATCCGGTTGCCGATGAACCCGTCGCACACCCCTGCGCGCACTGAGACCTTTTTTAGCCGATGCCCCAGCGCAAAACCGCTGGCGACCACCTCGGGCGCGGTCTTGTCGGCCACCACGATCTCAAGCAGCTTCATCACATGGGCGGGCGAGAAGAAATGCAGCCCGATCACGTCCTGCGGGCGCGTGGTGGCGGCGGCGATTTCATTGACGTCCAGATACGAGGTGTTGGTCGCCAGAACCGCCCCCGGTTTGCAGACCGCATCCAGCTGGGCAAAGACCTGTTTCTTGACGTCCATATCCTCGAACACGGCCTCGATCACCAGATCGACGGCGCTCAGCGCGTCATACCCGGTGGCAAGCCGCAGCTGGTCCGACAGGATCGCGTCGTGCTGCTGCTGGCTGATCTTGCCGCGCTTCAGGGCCCCTGCCAGGTTTCCGGCGATCCGGTCCTTGGCGGCATGGGCGGCCTCCTGCATCATCTCCAGCAAAGTCACGGGCAGACCCGCCAGCAAGGCGGAGGTGGCGATCCCCGCGCCCATCGTGCCGCCGCCGATGACCCCGATCTGATGCACCAGGCGCGGCTCGACACCCTTCAGTTCGGGCAGTTTGCCCACGGCGCGTTCGGCAAAGAAGGCGTGAATCAGGCCCTTGCGCTGATCCGAATCCATCAATTGCATGAACAGTTCCCGCTCGCGCGCCATGCCTTCGGCAAAGCTGGGCGCCTCGCAGGCGGCTTGTACCGCGCGCACGGCAATGGCGGGGGACAGCTGGCCGCGGCCCTTCTTCAGAACGGCCTCGTAGACCGCATCGAAATCGACGGGGTCCGGCGCGGGCATCTCTCCGACCGCGCGGCGGGGCGCGCCCGAGTCGAGCAGCTCCTGCGCATAGGCCAGCCCGATCTCGCGCGGGTCGCCATCCTGAACCTTGTCGATCACGCCCAGCTTCAGCGCCTGGTCGGCCCGGACATGGCGGCCGGTTGTGATCATGTCGAGCGCGGCCTCGACCCCGGCCACGCGCGGTAGACGCTGGGTGCCCCCGGCACCCGGCAGGATGCCCAGATTGACCTCGGGCAGGCCGACCTTGGCCGAGGGAACCGCGATGCGGTAGTGGCTGGACAGCGCAACCTCGAGCCCGCCGCCCAGCGCCGTGCCATGCAACGCCGAAACCAGCAGAAGGGGCGAGGCCTCGATCCGGTCGCACAGGCCCGGCAGCCACGGCTCTTGCGGGGGTTTGCCGAACTCGCGAATATCGGCCCCTGCGAAATAGGTCCGGCCCTTGCCGTAGATCAACACCGCCTTTGCGCCCTCGGCCTCGGCCCGTTCGATTCCGGCCAGCAGGCCCCGGCGCACGTCCACGCCCAGCGCATTGACCGGCGGGTTGTTCGCCGCCAGCACCGCGATATCGCCAATCCGTTCGTATTCCACCGCCTCGGACATCAGACTTGGTCTCCTCTTGCCAACCACAGCTTGTTCCGCATGGCGGAACAGTATTCCACTATAGATTGTACCCGTCCGCGCGCGGGTTCAACCCCTTATACCCGACTGCGCCGCCGGGCCGCATTTGTTGCCGGCGAGCAGGCCCCAAACAACTTGTGAACCGGATCGCGGAAAACCGTGCTAGGCTTTGCCCACCCGGCCAATGAATTCGGCCAGGAACGAAAACAGATTGCAGAACAGGGAGTTTTGAAATGTGTGACGTTTGCGTAATGAACGCGTTGAAAGACCGGATGCTATCCCGCCGTTCCTTTTTCAAGGCTGGCGCGGCGATGGCGGCAGGCACGACGCTTGGGACGGTAGCAGCCCCGCCGGCGCTGGCCGCGGGCCATGGCGAGGTGCTGGACATGACCCATGTCTACGATGCCGATTTTCCCACCTATTTCGGCCAGCCGGGGATCGAGGCGACCCAGGCCTTCAATTTCAAGGAACATGGCTTCAACCTGTTCAACCTTGCCGTCAACGAACACACCGGCACGCATGTCGATGCCCCGCTGCATTTCTCGGCGGATGGGCAGTCGGTGGACGAAATCCCGGTGTCGAACCTCGTCTGCCCGCTGTGCGTGGTGGACATTGCCGCCCGCGCGGCCGAGGACCCGGATGCCCAGGTGACCCCCGATGACCTGAAGGCGTGGATCGCTGCAAATGGCGACATCCCGGATGGCGCCTGCGTCGCCATGCATTCGGGATGGGCCACCAAGACCGCCACGCCCGAATTCCGCAACGCCGACGGCGACGGCAAGATGCATTTCCCCGGCTTCCACGTCGAAGCGGCGCAGATGCTGATCGAAGGAACCGGCGCGGTTGCGCTGGCCGTCGACACGCTGTCACTTGACCACGGGCCATCGGCGGATTTCGTGACGCATTACGCGTGGCTGCCCACCAACCGCTACGGCATCGAGAACCTGGCCAATCTCGACAAGGTGCCCGCCAGCGGAGCGACGCTGGTGGTCGGCGCGCCGGCCCATCGCGGCGGGTCGGGCGGCCCGGCGCGCATCTTTGCGATGGTCTGAGCATGTCAACGGTTCGCCTGTTGACGGACGAAGAGGTCAGCGCCGAGGCGCTGGCCGTCTTCGATGACATCCGCGCCACCCGCAATACTAATTACATCAACAATTTCTGGCGCGCTCTGGCCCATGACCCGGCGCTGCTGAAAGCGACGTGGGAGCGGCTCAAGACCGTCATGGCCCCCGGCGCGCTGGACCCGTTGATGAAGGAGATGCTGTATGTGGCGGTTTCAGTCGCCAACAATTGCGAATACTGCGTGCACTCCCATTCGGCCGCGGCCCGCGCCAAGGGCCTGACCGATCAGATGCAGGCCGAACTGCTGGCGGTGATCGCGATGGCCAGCCAGACCAACGCCCTAGCCACCGCTTTGCAGGTGCCGGTGGACGACCAGTTCAAGGCCTGAGCCTGCGCCTGTCGGGCCAGACTTGCACCAGATGCACAGCGGCTATTCCCTCAAGTGCCTAGCTGCACTGCAGCATCAGGTCTAAATCTCTTTGGTCACATACAGACCAGAGAGGCTCCGCTCATGGCAGAGACAAGCACGCACCGCCCGGCAATCCTGAACCTGTTTTCGGCCGTCGCCGATGTGTTCAGCGGCATCTATGATGCTTTGATCCGCATGGGCGAAGCAAATGCCAAGGTCATCAAGATCAAGCAACTCAGCGAGTTGACCGACGAAGAACTAGCTGCGCGCGGCCTCAAGCGCGAAGACATCGTGCGTTTGGTGATGGCGGGCGTCTACTAGGACACGCCCGCATCCTGCATTTCGGCCACGGCCTGCGCGGCCTTTGCATAGGCGGCTTTGCACACGTCAAAGTCCGCTTCGGTCAGCGCCAGGGACGGATAGGTCTTGCCCGGCGACTTGAACATCCCATTCTGCATCAGAACCGCATTGAACCGGGTTGCCTTGGCCGTGTCCGCGCGGACCACATCGCGATAATCCCGCACCTTTCCTTCCGTGAACACGATTTCGAACAGGGTCGGATCGCCGATGACGCGATGGGCAACCCCCCGCTTGGTCAGCGCGACCGAGGCCATGT
The DNA here is from genome assembly GCF_059613485.1 of Ruegeria sp. CRTD044. Classification (NCBI taxonomy): domain Bacteria; kingdom Pseudomonadati; phylum Pseudomonadota; class Alphaproteobacteria; order Rhodobacterales; family Roseobacteraceae; genus Ruegeria; species Ruegeria sp. CRTD044. The sequence goes on from NZ_JBXWSP010000016.1 coordinate 477,043, forward strand.
CCATCAGACGCTGACCATTGGCGCGCAGCCGGTCGTACTGACCGGGACGGCGCAGCACCTCCATCGTCTTGAGCCCGGCCACCGCGGCCACCGGATTGCCGGACAGAGTCCCCAACTGCATCAGCCATTTCTCTGGCCCAACGGAGGGTTTGTCGAAATGGGCCATGATCTCGGCCCGCCCGGCGATCGCGGCCAGGGGAAAGCCGCCGCCGATGATCTTGCCCAGCGTGGCGATGTCGGAGGTCACGCCATACAGCTCCTGCGCGCCGCCATAGGCGAAACGAAACCCGGTCACCACCTCGTCAAAGATCAGCACGACGCCGTACTTGTCGGCCTCGTCCCGCAGAAGCTGCAAGAAACCGGGTTCGGGCGGGATGATGCGTTGCAAGGGCTCGACGATGATGCCCGCGATCCGATCGCCGTGCTCGGCCAGCAGCGAGCGGATGTAGTCCGGGTCGTTGAACGGCGCGATCAGCATTTCGGCCTGAACGCTGGCCGGTATGCCCGCACTGTCGGGAACCGCCTGCGGGAAATTCACCATCCGCGACGGGGCCAGGCTCATTTGCGCCTCGGCGCTCATGCCGTGATAGCCGCCTTCGAACTTCACGATCTTGTCGCGGCCGGTAAAGGCGCGGGCCAGCCGGATCGCGTACATGTCGGCCTCACCGCCGGACGAGACATAGCGGATCTGATCGGCGCAGGGCACGGCGGCGCAGATCTCCTCGGCCAGTTCGACCGCGCGCGCGTTGTTGGCGAAAAACGTCATGCCCTTGGGCATCTGTTCGGCGACGGCCTCCAACACCTCGGGGTGGCCGTGGCCTAGCAGCATCGGCCCCGAGCCGATCAGCAGGTCGACATATTCCGTCCCGTCTTCGTCCCAGACGCGGCTACCCCGGCCCTCGCGGATGAAGACCGACGGGTCGAAATTGCCAAAGCCACCGCCGGGCAGTACCGCGCGGGCGCGTTGGCCCCATTCGGATTGGCTGAGATGTCGCGGCATGGTCGCCTCCCTAATCCAGTATCACGTCCGGCGCGCCCAGGTATTCGCGGTCGGGCGCGACGCCCAGGCCGACCCTGTCGGGCGGCGCGATCCGGCCGCCCTTGCGGGCCGGGCCATCGGGCGCCAGCCGCGGCGCGACATAGCCCGACAGGTCGCACACGTTCATCAGGCGCGCCGGTTCCGTGGCCGCGCCCAGATGCAACAGGGCGGCGGTGGTGATGTCAGACCCCCAAGTGTCTTCGACGCACATCTTCGCCCCCAGATGCAGGCACAGATCACGCGCGCGGCGCGCCGCCGACAGCCCGCCGAATTTCGACAGCTTCACCGCGACCGCGTCCATGCAGCCCAGCGCATGCGCGGCCAGCAGGCTGGCGGTGTCGTGTGCGCATTCGTCCAGCTTCATCGGCAGGCCGGTGGCAGCGCGCACGCGGGCGCAATCTTCAATCGTGGCACAGGGCTGTTCCAGCATCACATCCAGATCCGCAACCGCCAGCCCCACCCGGCTGGCGTCCAGAGACGTGGCGCCGCAGTTCCAGTCGCCATAGACCAGCGGCCCATCGCCCACCGCCTCGCGCACCAGACGCAGGCGCTCAACATCGGCCTGCCAATCGGCATCCGCGCCCAGCTTGACCTGGAACTGGGTGATGCCCTGTGCCTTTGCCTCGCGGGCGATGCGGGCCATCTCGGCCGGGGCGATGCAGGTGATCGAGTGATAGAGCGGCATCGTCTGCGCCCGCCGACCGCCCAGCAGCGCATGCAGCGGCAGCCCTGCCACCTGCCCCGTCAGATCACACAGCGCGATGTCGATCGCCGATTTGGCATAGACATGCCCGGGCAGGTGCCGGTCCAGCCGCGCCATCAACGCCTCGGGTCCGATCGGGTCGGCGCCCAGCAGAACCGCGGCCATGTCCTGCACCGCCGGGGCCACGCCGCGCGCATAGGCGGGCAGGTAATGCGGAATCGGGCAGACCTCGCCCCAGCCGGTCAGATCGTCATCGGTGTCCAGCGCCAGAATCACCGTTTCAACCGTGTCGCAGGCCTTGCCGTCAGCCATGTAATAGGCCTGATGGCTGGTCAGCGGCACATGCCAGAGCGAAATGCGGGTGATGCGGGTCATTGGTACACGGCCTTTGGATCCCCCAGTGCATCTTCATCCGGGGCCACGCCGAGGCCGGGAGCCTCGGGCAGTTCGAGATGGCCCTGACGATTGCGTGGACCGCGCCCGCCCGCAACGTCCAGCGTCAGCATGTCCTGACAGGCCCAGACGCCCAGGCGGTTGTGATCCGGGATGGTGGCGGCCAGATGCAGCGCCTCGGTATCGGCCAGAACCGAGCCGCCGGTGGCCATCACATACATGTCGATGCCATGCGCCAGCGCTATGTCCCGCATCCGCGCGGCCTTGGTCAGGCCGCCGACACGGTTGAGCTTGATTCCGAAGACCTCGGCCAGCCCGCCTCGGGCAATGCGCGTGGCGTCCTGCAGGGTGACCAGGCTTTCATCCACGCTGACCGGCGCAGAATGCAGGGCCCGGATGGCGGCGATGTCGTCCAGCGTCTCGCCCGGTTGCTCGAACATCACGCCCAGATCCTCGGTGGCCTTCATCACCCGCAGCGCCTGCTGCCGCGTCCAGGCGCGGTTGACGTCATAGAGGATGCGCTCACCCGCTGGGCGGTGCGCCTCGACATCGCGGATGCGTTCTATGTCACGCTCCACGTCGCCACCAACTTTGACCGAATGCACCCAATAGCCGCGGCCGCGATAGCGATCCATCACCGCGCGGGTTTCCTCGAGGGTCTTGGCCCCGACCGAGGAGGCGATCGGCGCGGGGCTGCGCGACCCGCCGCCCATCAGATCGGCAATCGGCAGCCCGGCCGCCTGTCCGGCAATGTCCCAGCAGGCCATGTCGATTGGCGATTTGGCGTAAAGATGCCCGGGCAGCGCGTGGTCCATCGCCCGCTCGACCTCCAGAACCCGGCGCGGGTCCAGCCCAAGGACGAAGGGCGCCATGGTCTCGATCCCCGCCCGAATGCCCGGCCCATGCGCGGGCACATAGGTGTGGCCCCACGGCGTACCCTCGCCCCAACCGGTCAGCCCGGCATCGGTTTCGATCTTGACGAAAGTGGCATCCAGCACCTCGAATTTCAGACGCCCGCCGGAAAGCCAATTGGGATGTTCAAGCGGCAGATCGACGTGAAAGACCGAGATGCGGGTGATCTTCATGCGGCGTCCATCCTGGGCAGGTCGTTCAACCCCTCGCCCCGCCACAGCACGAAAGTGAGGATCGGCTGATCCCCCGTGGACATGGCGTGGCTTTGCCAACTGGCGTGCAACCGCGTGCCTTCAGCGCCCACAAAGGCCCGATCTCCGCCAACCCTGAAGACCGCGCCGCCCGCCAGCGTCAGGTACAGCTCCTCGGCCTGGTGGCTGTGCCAGTCATAGTCCAGCCCGGCGCCCCAATAGGCGACATAGCCCCGCAGCTGGGTCGAATGGAAATGACCGGTTGGCCCGAACAGTTCGAAATACCCGTACCGATTGCGGAAATCGGCGCCGACCTCAGCCTCGGTATAGGTGCGTTTCCAGTAGGCAAGATGCGCCGCCGACCGGATCGCCTGAACCAGCCCCGTTGTCCGGGGTGATCCGGGTTGATCCAGCGCCTGCACCAGCGGCGTGGCGGGGATCGCTCGCGGTTGCAATCCGGCCGCGGTCAGGTCGGTGGGCCAGTTGCCGAATTCGGACAGCGCCGGCAGGCTCTGATGCAGGTGCCGCGCGGCTTCTAGAACGTTTTCCAGGGTCATGGGATCACCACGATGTTGCCGGTATGACGCTTGTCGATGAAGGCCTGCTGGGCCTTTCGCAGTTCAGTCAACGGGTAAGTGGCGGCCAAAGCTGGCCTGATTTGCCCATTTTCTATGTATTTCACGACATCAAAGAAGTTCTGCGGCGTGTTCACGGTCGACCCGGTGAAGGTCAGATCGCGCAGATAGAAGGTGCGCAGGTCGAATTGCACGATCGGACCGGCAATCGCGCCCGAACAGGTATAGCGCCCGCCACGCTCCAGCATGTCGATCAGTTTTGGCCACATCTCTCCGCCCACGACATCAGCGACGACGGTGATCCGTTCGCCTTTCAGCTCGGCCCGCAGGTTCCTGGGGTTGCGCGGCAGGATGCGATCCGGGCCCAGTTTGGCAACCTCCGGGTGTTTGGCCGCGCTGGCCATGGCGATCACGCGTGCGCCGCGCAGCTTGGACAGCTGGATCAGCGCCCCGCCCACACCGCCCGAGGCGCCGGGGATCAGAACCGTGTCGCCCTCGCCGACCTGCGCCCTCTCCAACATGCCCTCGGCCGTCACATAGGAACAACTGAAGGTCGCCAGTTCGGCATCGCTCAGGTCGGAGTCGATCGCAGCCACGCCGCGGATGTCGGCCTTGGTGTATTCGGCAAAGCCGCCGTCACATTCCGAGCCGAAATATCCCGCCTTGTCGCGGTTCATCGGTTCGGACCAGTCGCGCAGCCAGCCCGCCACGATCACACGCCGGCCGATGATCGCAGGATCGGCCCCCTCGCCGACGGCCACGACCGTGCCGACCGCATCCGCGCCCTGGATGCGTGGGAAGGTCAGAGGTGCGCCGCCCCAGGTGCTGTCGTCGTCATCCACCTCGGAATAGGCGCCGCCGGTGGTCGGCTCGTCCACCGCCTTGGAATACCAGCCGGTGCGGGTGTTCACATCCGTGTTGTTCAGCCCGCAGGCGCCGACCTTGATCAACACCTCCATCGGGCCGGGTGTGGGCGTGGGCCAGTCCTCGTGCCATTCGTATTTGTCCAGATCGCCATGCCCCGTCAGGACCATGGCCTTCATGGTCTTCGGGATCATTCTGCAGCCTCCATCGCGGTATCGGTGCGGGGCCGGAGGCTTTGCGGGTCATAGGCGGGCGCGCCCAGGATCCGCCCGGGACGCGGCGCGCCGGCGATCACCACCTGCACTTCGGTTCCCGGCACATTGGCCTGCGGTTTGACATAGGCAAAGGCAAGGATCTTGCCGACCGTATGCCCGTAGGCCACCGAGGCGGTGGAACCCACGACCTCGCCGTTCAGCAGGACCGCCTCGCCGCCATGCCCATCGTTCTGGCCATCCGGTTCGATCTCCAGATAGGCGCAGAACCAGCGCAGATCGGGGTTCAGGGTGCGGTCCTTGCCCAGGTATTCCTTGTCCGTGCAGGCAAAGCGCAGCACGTCGGCTTCGGCCAGGGTGACCTCGTTGGTCAACTCGCCCGCGCCCTTGAAGGCCTTCTCCATCCGCAGCGCGTGCATCGCGAACGACCCGTAATCGGCGATGCCATGCGGCGCGCCCGCGGCCCAGAGCGCATCGTAGACGGCCAAGGCGCTGTCACGCGGCATGTGCAGTTCCCATCCCAATTCACCGGCATAGGACATGCGGAAAGCCCAGAGCCGGTGACCCGCCACGTCGATTTCCTGCGCGGTCAGCCATTTGAAACCGGCATTGCTCAGGTCGGCATTGGTGCAGGCGGCCAGAACCTCGCGCGCCCGGGGGCCATTGAGGCTGAGCGCGGCCCAGTCGTCGGATCGCAGGATGATATCGACGTTTTCTTCGTCGCGATGCTGGGTCAGGTGATCCAGCAGGCGCTGCTCGAAGAAGGCGGCACAGACGAGGTAGTACCGGTCCTCGGCCAGCTTCACGACCGTGGTCTCCAGCTCGATCCGACCACGGCGGTTCAGCATGTGGGTCAGCGCGATGCCGCCCACCTTTTGCGGCAGGCGGTTGGCGACCAGCCGGTCCAGCAGGACCCGGGCATCCGGGCCGCTGACCTCGACCTTGGTGAAGGCCGAGATATCCATGATGCCGACCGCCTCGCGCACGGCCCTGCATTCGGAGCCGACCATGTCGTGCACCACATTGCGGCGGAAGGAATAATGGTCGCGCTGTTCAACGCCATGCTTTGCGAACCAGCGGGGGCGCTCGTGGCCATAGACCTCTTCGAACACCGCCCCCTTGGCTTTCAGCCGGTCATACAGCGGGGACGGCTTGATCGGCCGCCCGGCAAGACGGTTGAAATGCGGAAATGGAATTTCGTGGCGCAGTTTGTAATCCTCATGCGCCTTGGTGACCTGCCAGTCTTTGGTGGCATAGGCCCCGAACCGGCGCGGATCATAGTCCCGCATCGAGATGTCCGCCGCCCCATGCACCATCCACCGCGCCAGTTCGCGCGTCAGGCCCGGGCCCCAGCCGATGCCGATCTGCGTGCCGCAGCAGCACCAGTAGCTTCGCACCCCCGGCGCCGGGCCGATCAGCGGATTGCCGTCGGGCGGGTGCGAGATCGCCCCGTGCACCTCGCGCTGGATGCCCAGATCGGCAAAGACCGGCATCCGGTTCAGGCTTTCCTCCAGCCACGGAATGACCCGGTCGTAATCGGCGTCGAACAGCCAGTTTTCATAGTCCCACGGGCAATGGTCATGCCAGACCGAGTTCGAATTTTGCTTCTCGTAGATCCCGATCAGCCCGCGCTTCTGCTCCATGCGGATATAGCCCGAGACCTTGCGGTCATCGCGGATCACCGGCAACTCGTGATCGAGGTCCTGGAACTGTGGCACCGGTTCGGTCACGAAATAGTGGTGGGTCATCGAGGTCATCGGCAGTTGCAGGCCCGACCATTCGCCCATCTGCCGGGCATAGGTGCCGCCCGCATTCACCACGTGTTCGCAGCGGATCGTGCCCCGTTCTGTCTCGACCACCCATTCGCCATTGGCCGCCTGGGTGACGTTGGTGGCCCGGCAGCGGCGGATGATCCGCGCGCCCAGCTGACGCGCCCCCGCCGCCATAGCCATGGTCACGTTCGTCGGGTCCACATGCCCGTCATCCGGCGTATGCAGCGCGCCCAGAACCCCGTCGAGGTTGTAGAACGGGTGCAGTTCGGCCACGCGGTCGGCACCGACCAGTTCAATGTTGAAGCCCAGCGACCGGCCCACCGACAGGGTGTGGCGCAGCCAGTCCATCTCGTCCTCGGTATAGGCCAGCCGGAACGAGCCGCAGCCGTGCCATGTCACCGCCTGCCCGGTCTCGGCCTCAAGCGCACCGGAATATAGCCCGATGTTGTAGTCCACGCATTTGCCCAGACCAAAGGAACTTGTCGAATGGGTGATCTGCCCGGCCGCATGCCAGGTGCTGCCGCTGGTCAGCTCGGCCTTTTCCAGCAGAACGACATCCGTCCAGCCCTCATGCGCCAGGTGATAGGCCAGACCGACGCCCATGACACCTCCGCCCACGATCACCACGCGGGCCTGTGACGGCAGTTCCTTCCCGGACATGATTTTTCCTCTCACCGAGTCGCTTTTCTTCTCGACAGGCTAAGGCCACATTTGTACCATCGTCAATCATGAATGACACAAATGTATCAAACGCCGTTCTTGACCGGCTGACCCGTGAATGGGACGCCCTAACGCCCGAGGCGCAGAAGGCCGCCCGCTATGTGCTGGAGAACCCGGCGGATGTGGGCGTTTCGACCGTGCGCGAGATCGCCGAGGCCGCAAACGTGAAACCCAACACCTTCGTCCGCATGGCACGGCAGGTGGGGTTTGAGGGTTACGAGGACTTCCGCGCGCCGTTCCGCGACGCCATCCGCCGTGGCACCGTGTCGTTCCCCGACCGCGCCCGCTGGCTGCAGGAAATCGGCAAATCCGGCGAGTTGGGCGGGCTCTATGCCGATATGGTCGGGGCTGCGATCCGAAATATCGAGGAAACCTTCGCCGGGATCGACGCCACCCGGATGCAGGCCGCGGCCGAGGCGATCTGGACATCGCGGCAGGTTTTCACGCTGGGCGTCGGCGTCAACAACGCGAACGCGCGTAACTTTACCTACCTCGCCTCGACCGGGATGAAGCAGTTCCACGCCATTCCCCGCCCCGGCTCGACCCCGGTGGACGATCTGGCCTGGGCCGATGAACAGGACGTGCTGATCGCGATGACCTGCCACCCCTACCGGACCGAGGTGATCGAGGCGGTGAAGCTGGCCCGCGAACAGGGCATGACCGTGGTCGGCATTTCCGACAGCCCCGCCAGCCCGGTCGTTCTGAACGCGCAACATGGGTTTGTCGTCGCCGCCGACACGCCCCAGTTCTTTCCGTCATCGGTTTCGACGATCGCGCTGCTGGAGACACTTCTGTCCTTCGTGGTCGCCCTGTCCAGCGATGAAATCGTCGAGCGTGTGGAGCGGTTTCACCGCCGCCGGCACCAACTTGGCCTCTATGCGGAGGAGCCTGAATGACCGCACCGCTGACCCGCTCCTTGGAGGCCCGCTATTACACCGACCCGGCGATATTCGAGCAGGAGAAACAGGGCCTTCTGGCCCGCACCTGGCAATTTGCCGGCCATGTGGCGCAGGTGCGCGAGCCGGGCGACTATTTCGCCTTTGAAATCGCGGGCCAAAACCTGTTTTGCATCCGAGGGCGCGACGGCAAAATCCGCACCTTCTACAATGTCTGCCAGCACCGCGCGCATGAGATGGTGACCGGGGCCGGCAACACCCGCGTCGTCGTCTGCCCCTATCACGCCTGGACCTATGAACTCACCGGGCAACTGCGCGCTGGCCCGAACATCAAATCGGTTCCGGGCTTCGACCGCAGCGCGATCTGCCTGACGCCGGTGCGGACCGAGCTGTTCAACGGCTTCATCTTCGTCAACCTCGACGACGATGCAGCGCCAATGGACGACTGGTACCCCGGCGTGCGCGCGGAAATCCGCGCCTTTGTCCCGCACATTGACGATCTTGAGCCGCTGGAATGGGTCGAGATCCCCGAGAACTGCAACTGGAAGGTCAGTATCGAGAATTACTCGGAATGCTATCACTGCCCGACCAATCACCCGACTTTTGCCACCGGCGTGGTCAAACCCGAAACCTATGACATTCAACCCGATGCAGGCGGCGGATACGTCCTGCGCCATACCACCGAGTGTCAGAGCCTCGACAAGATGACCTATCCCATAGACCTGTCGGTGCCCCATGCGGGCGATTACCAGTCGTGGTTTCTGTGGCCGATGTTCTCGTTCCAGTGCTACCCCGGCAATGTGCTGAACACCTATCACTGGCGCGCGCAGGATGCCGATCACTGCACCGTCTGGCGCGGATGGTACACCGAGGGCGGGTCCGAAAGCGCGGTGATCCGCCAACTGGCAATGCAGGACCGGGAAACCACGGTCGAAGAAGACATCCGGCTGGTTGAAAGCGTGCATCGCGGCCTGAAATCGCGCGGCTATCGCCCCGGCCCGCTGGTGCTAGACCCGGCTTGCGGCGTAATGTCGGAACATTCGATCGCCCGCTTGCAGCAATGGATGCGCGAGGCGGTAGATACAAATGCAAGCGGAGTAGACGATGGCCGACATCTTTGACGAAGATCTTTTCCTGAAAGGACTGGCACAGCGCAAGGCGACGCTGGGCGACGAATACGTGGAACGGAACCTGGCCGCGGCGGACGAATTTACCCGCCCGTTTCAGGAGGCCATGACAGCCTGGTGCTGGGGCTTTGGCTGGGGGGACGAGGTGATCGACCCCAAGACCCGCTCGATGATGAACCTGTCGATGATCGGTGCCTTGGGCAAGATGCACGAGTGGGAGATCCACTGTCGCGGAGCCCTGAACAACGGCGTCAGCAAGGAGGAAATCCGGGCGATCATCCATGTCGTCGGTATCTATTGCGGCGTCCCGCAGGCGCTGGAATGCTTTCGCGTGGCGCGCAAGGTTCTGACCGAGGCCGGTCAGCTTTAGCCGGTTCCCGTCCCGAAGATCGAGATCGCCCGCCCCCGTGCGGGTTTTCTCATGTCAGCACAAATACGTTACTGAATTTCGATTTGATGCCCAATTGCGTTACATTTTTCTTGCCGCGAATCGCTTCCGGGCGTATTACCCGACCAATCGGTCACTTATTGACCCGGACGCAAGACACGAGGTTCTGACGCATGGACGCTTTCATCTGCGACGCACAGCGCACCCCGATCGGACGCTATGGCGGAGCCTTGTCCCAGGTTCGCACCGACGATCTGGCCGCGATCCCGCTGGCTGCGCTGAAAGAGCGGAACCCGCGGGTGGACTGGGCCAGCCTGGATGACGTGATCCTGGGCGATGCCAACCAGGCCGGCGAAAGCAACCGTAACGTGGCCCGCATGGCCGCCCTGTTGGCCGGCTTCCCGGTTCAAGTGCCCGGCACCACGATCAACCGCCTATGCGCCAGCGGCATGGATGCGGTCGGCATGGCCGCGCGGGCCATCAAGGCCGGGGATTATGACATGGCGATCGCCGGTGGCGTCGAAAGCATGTCGCGCGCGCCCTTCGTGATGCCCAAGGCCACCAGCGCCTTTTCGCGCGCCAACGCGGTCTATGACACCACGATCGGTTGGCGGTTCGTGAACCCGAAGATGCAGCAGATGTACGGCACGGATTCGATGCCGCAGACCGCCGACAACGTGGCCGAGGACTATGACATCAGCCGCGCAGATCAGGATGCCTTTGCCGCGCGCAGCCAGGCCCGCTGGGCGGCGGCGCAACAAGCCGGCGTTTTTGCCGAGGAAATCACCCCCGTCACCATCCCCCAGCGCAAGGGCGACCCGCTGGTGGTAGACACCGACGAACACCCCCGCCCCGGCACCACGGCCGAAAAGCTGGCAGGCCTGAAGGGCGTCAACGGGCCGGACAAGACGGTGACGGCAGGCAATGCCTCGGGCGTCAATGACGGCGCCGCGGCCATTCTGCTGGCCAACGAGGCCGCCGCGCAGAAGAACGGCCTGACCCCGATGGCCCGTGTCGTGGGCATGGCGGTCGCGGGGGTCGAGCCTCGGGTCATGGGAATCGGCCCGGTCCCGGCCACCCGCAAAGTGCTGGCCCGCACGGGGCTGAGCATCGAGCAGATGGATGTGATAGAATTGAACGAGGCCTTCGCCGCCCAGGGTCTGGCCACCCTGCGTGAACTTGGCGTGGCTGATGACGCACCCCATGTGAATCCCAATGGCGGCGCCATCGCCATCGGCCATCCGCTGGGCATGTCCGGCGCGCGGCTGGTCATGACGGCGGCCTATCAGCTGCGCCGCACCGGCGGGCGCTACGCCTTGTGCACCATGTGCGTGGGCGTAGGCCAGGGCGCCGCGCTTATTCTCGAACGCGTGTAAGGGAGGAGACCCGACATGTACGCTCAGATGATCAAGACGGCAGGAACAGGCGTCAAATCCCGCGAGGAAATGACCGAGCAGGAACGCGCCTTTCAGGACAAGATCGACGCCGACATCAAGATCGAGCCCAAGGACTGGATGCCCGACGACTATCGCGCGACGCTGATCCGCCAGATCGGCCAGCACGCACATTCCGAGATCGTCGGACAGCTGCCCGAAGGCAACTGGATTACCCGCGCGCCAACGCTGGAACGCAAGGCGATCCTGCTGGCCAAGGTGCAGGACGAGGCCGGGCACGGCCTGTACCTGTACTGCGCCGCCGAAACCCTGGGTGTCAGCCGCGACGAACTGACCGAGATGCTGCTGGACGGGCGGATGAAATACAGCTCGATCTTCAACTATCCCACGCTGAACTGGGCCGATATCGGCGCGGTGGGCTGGCTGGTCGACGGGGCGGCGATCATGAACCAGGTGCCGCTGCAGCGCACCTCGTTCGGGCCGTATTCGCGCGCGATGATCCGCATCTGCAAGGAAGAAAGCTTTCACCAGCGCCAGGGCTATGACGCGATCCGCAAGATGGCCGAGGGCACGCCCGAACAGCGCAAGATGGCGCAGGACGCGCTGAACCGGTTCTGGTACCCGTCGCTGATGATGTTCGGCCCGTCCGACAAGGACTCGGTGCATTCGGCCCAGTCGATGGCGTGGAAGATCAAGATCAACACCAATGACGAGTTGCGCCAGAAATTCGTGGATCAGACCGTGCCGCAGGCCGAGTATCTGGGCCTGACCATCCCCGACCCGGACCTGAAATGGAACGAAGAGCGCGGGCATTACGATTTCACTCAGCCCGACTGGTCGGAATTCTTTGACGTGATCAAGGGCAACGGCCCCTGCAACACCGACCGCCTGGCCGCCCGCAACAAGGCCTGGGACGAGGGCAAATGGGTGCGTGACGGTCTGCTGGAACATGCCCGCAAGAAACGCGCCCGCAAGGTCGCAGCCGAATAACCCACCCGATAGGAGGACACCTGATGAAAAACGAATGGCCCCTGTGGGAAATCTTCATCCGCGGCCAGCACGGCATGAGCCACCGCCATGTCGGCTCGCTGCACGCGCCCGATGCCGAAATGGCGATCAAGAACGCCCGCGACGTCTATACCCGCCGCAACGAGGGCGTATCGATCTGGGTGGTCGAGGCCAACAACATCACCGCCAGTTCGCCCAGCGACAAGGGCCCGCTGTACGAGCCCAGCGAGAGCAAGGTCTATCGTCATCCGACCTTTTTCGACATCCCCGAAGAAGTGGGGGCGATGTGATGACCCGCGACGAGGCATTCCTGCAATTCCTGCTGCGGATGGGTGACAACACGCTGATCCTGGGCCATCGCGTCAGCGAGTGGTGCGGCCACGCGCCGGTTCTGGAGGAGGACATCGCGCTGGCCAACACCGCGCTGGACCTGATCGGCCAGACGCAGATGTGGCTGGGCCTGGCCGGAGAGATTCAGGGCGAAGGCAAGTCCGCCGACGATCTGGCCTTTCTGCGCGACGCCTGGGATTTCCGCAACGTGCTGCTGGTCGAGGTGCCCAACGGTGATTTCGGCCGCACCCTGATGCGCCAGTTCCTGTTTGATGCGTGGCACTCGATCATGCTGGGCCGGCTGATGAAATCGTCCGACGACCGGGTCGCGGCGATTGCCGAGAAGGCCAGCAAAGAGGTCGCCTATCACCTGGAACGGTCCAGCGACACGGTTGTCGGGCTGGGCGACGGCACCGAGGAAAGCCACAGGCGAATGCAAGAGGCGCTGGATTACCTCTGGCCCTATGTGGGCGAGATGTTCGCCAGCGACGAGGTCGATGCCGAGCTGGCCGCCGCGGGCATCGCCCCCGATCCGGCCAGCCTGCGCGAGGAATACGACGTGCTGGTTCAGCGCGTACTGACCGAAGCCACCCTGACCATTCCCGACAGCCGCTTTGCCCACAAGGGCGGCCGCGACGGGCGCATGCATACCGAACATCTGGGCCATCTACTGACCCAGATGCAGTGGCTGCAGCGGGCCTATCCGGGCGCAACCTGGTAAAGGCCGATGAACCGTGCCACCGTAGAGCAGGTCTGGGAATGGCTCGACGCCGTGCCCGACCCCGAGATCCCCGTGATCTCGGTCGTCGATCTGGGCATCGTGCGCGATGTGACATGGGAGGGCGACACGCTGAAGGTTGCCGTGACGCCCACCTACTCGGGCTGTCCAGCGACCTCGGTCATCGCGATGGACATCGAAACCGCCCTGCGCGACCTCGGCATCGACAAGATCAAGCTGGAGACCCGCATCTCTCCGGCCTGGACGACCGATTGGCTCAGCGACAAGGGGCGTGCGAAGCTGAAGGACTACGGCATCGCACCGCCCCAGCCCGCAGGCGGACCCGACCGCTGCCCGCATTGCGGCAGCACGGCAGTGGAAAAGGTCAGCCAGTTCGGCTCGACCCCGTGCAAGGCGCATTGGCGCTGCACCGACTGCCTGGAACCTTTCGACTATTTCAAGTGCATCTGAGGAGGACCGGATGGCACGTTTTCACGATCTGGAAGTGACCGACATCCACAAGACCATCCGCGACGCGGTCGTGGTCACTCTGAAGCCGGTGAACGACGCGGCCGAGGCGTTCGACTTTGTCCAGGGCCAGTACCTGACCTTCCGCCGCGAATTTGACGGGGAAGAGCTGCGCCGATCCTACTCGATCTGCGCGGGCAAGGATGACGGCGTTCTGCAGGTGGGCATCAAACGGGTCGAGGGCGGCGCCTTTTCGACCTGGGCCAACACCGAGCTGAAAGTGGGCGACAGGCTGCAGGCGATGCCGCCGATGGGGGCCTTCCACACACCGCTGGATCCGGCCGCGCACCGGCAGTACCTGGGCTTTGCCGGCGGGTCGGGCATCACGCCTGTGCTGTCGATCCTCAAGACCACGCTGGCACGCGAGCCGAATGCGCGCTTCACGCTGGTCTATGCCAACAAGGGCGTGAACACGATCATGTTCCGCGAAGAGCTGGAAGACCTGAAGAACCAGTACATGGGCCGCCTGAACGTGATCCATATCCTGGAAACCGACGCGCAGGAGATCGATCTGTTCACCGGGCTGGTGACCAAGGAAAAATGCGCCGAACTGTTCCAGCATTGGATCGACGTCGAAAACACCGACACCGCTTTCATCTGTGGCCCCGAGCCGATGATGCTGGGCATTGCCGAAGCGCTGCGCGAACATGGTCTGGACGACAGCCAGATCAAGTTCGAGCTGTTCGCCAGCGCCCAACCGGGCCGCGCCAAACGCAAGCAGGACGATGCCGCCAGCGCCGCGCAGGCCAACCAAACCCAGGCGCGGGTCACGCTGGACGGCGCCACCCAGACCATCACCATGCCCAAGGACCAGACCATTCTGGACGCGGCGCTGGAAAACGCGATGGACGCTCCCTTTGCCTGCAAGGCCGGAGTCTGTTCGACCTGCCGCTGCAAGGTGATTGAAGGCGAGGTCGAGATGGTCGCCAACCACGCACTCGAGGATTACGAGGTCGAAAAAGGCTATGTGCTCAGCTGCCAGGCCTACCCGCTGACCGACAATGTCGTCGTCGATTACGACCAGTAAAGGGAGAGGGACCATGGCCGAAGACATGAGCATCGAAAGCTACCTGGCCGCAGGCGGCGTTCTGACCAACCCGACCAACGTGCCGCCCCGATACCGGGCCGAGCTGATGAAGCTGATGGCGACCTTCGTCGACAGCGAACTGGCCGGTGCGGCGGGCTTTGCCGACATCATCAACCAGGGTCCGGGCATCAAGGAACGCATCGCGGCGGCGAAGATCGTTCTGGAAAAGACCGACAATGCCGACCGCGTTCTGAAGATCATGGGCGAGTTCGGCGCGGATACCGACCGCTACGCCACGCATCACCCGTGGACCGCGCGGCTGGACCGTTCCGCCGATATCGGGGCCACGCGCAGCGAACATGACATGCGCCTTGCGGTCTTCAACTATCCGATCGAAGGCTGGACCGATGCGGTGGTGATGAACCTGCTGATGAGCCGGGCCGTGGGCGTGCAACTGGCCGAGTTCGCGCTGGTGTCCTATCAGCCGCTGGCCGAGGCGTTCCGCGCCATCGCCCCCATCGAGGCGCATCATGGTGAATTGGCCTTGGAAGGCGCGGTGAAGCTGTTGGAACAGGGCGAGGCGCCGGCCATGCAGGACTCGGTCGATTACTGGTGGCCTCGCGTGGCCGCAAGTTTCGGCGCGGGCGACCCCGAGCGGATGGAAAAGCTGCGCCAAATGGGCCTGCGCCGGGCCTCGGGGGTCGAACTGAAAAACCGCTGGCTGGCCGAGGCCGCAGAGGTCGTCACGCGGCTGGGCCTGCGCACCCCGTGATCACCGCCCGCTGGGGCGGCTGATCAGGCCGTATTTCAAGGCAAGCGATCGCAGACCGCGATGCCGTGGCCGGGCCACCTTGCACGTGCCCGCGCCACGCGCACCCGCCTTGCGGTTGAATTCATAGACGTCGATGATGCGCTCGGCGCAGCCGCAGGCCTCGCCCATCCCGACCTTGGCGAAATAGAACTTGTCGAAGCGTTCCGGTTTTTGCATGGCGCCCTCCGACCGCAAGTAAACACCGGGACACCCGAAAAAGCCAAATCACAATGCCGGCAGGGTCGGTGCTACAGCGCCTTGACGCCCGACAGGGTCAGGTTGCTGACCAGCGCGGCATAGTCCCGGCGCGCCTGTGCATCGGCACCGGAATTCCACATGTAATACCAGTTCAGCATACCGAAGACCGACATCGTGGCCGAGCGCAGCTTGGACCTGTTGCCGCGAAACACGTCCGGAGCGACTTCGGCAATGATGGAACTGAGGAAATTCACCATGTCACGCTGATACCCGCGCAACAGGCGCTGCTGATCCTCGGGCAGAGCCGACATGCCGCTGGTCTGGACCCGGTGTTCGTCATCCACACCCTGATAGGCCAGCAGGATCTCGGCCACCACGCGGTGCAGCTTTTCGGGCGGGCTGAGGCCTTCCATCTCGAGCCCGCAGATCAGGTCGCGCAGTTCCCGCAGATAGGTCTCGAGAATGTCGAACAGGATCGCGTCCTTGCTGTCATAGTAGTGATAGATGTTGGCCTTCGAGATCCCGCATTCGCGCGCAAGCTGGGTCATCGAGGCGCGGTCGAAGCCTTCGCGGGCAAAGACCCGCGCCGCCGATTTCAGGATCTGGGCGCGTTTCTGGTCGTGATCTTTTGCAATCGTACGGGCCAAACCTCACTCCTTGTCTCGGTTGTCGACAACGCGTTTGGCCTTTCCCTGGCTGCGCTCGACATCGCCGGGGTCCCCTACAACGATCTCGGTGGAAACGCCAACGATGTCCTTGATCCGCTTGGTCAGCATCCGCGCGGCGGCGGTCTTGCTGAGTTCATCGGCGGCATCGGGCATCGCCTCGACAAAGACGCGCATCGCGTCCATGCGACCGGATTTGTACAGCTCGATCTGGTAATGCGCGGCGATGCCGCCGGTGGCCATGACCTGTTCCTCGATCTGGCTGGGGAAGACGTTGACCCCGCGCAGGATGATCATGTCGTCGCTGCGCCCGGTGATCTTCTCCATCCGGCGCATCGAGCGCGCGGTGCCGGGCAGCAGCCGCGTCAGGTCGCGGGTGCGGTAGCGGATCATCGGCAGGCCTTCCTTGGTCAGCGTGGTGAAGACCAGTTCGCCCATTTCGCCGTCGGGCAGAACCTCGCCGGTCTGCGGGTCGATGATCTCGGGGTAGAAATGATCCTCCCAAATGACCGGGCCGTCCTTGGTTTCCACGCATTCGTTGGCGACGCCCGGCCCCATGATCTCGGACAGGCCGTAGATGTCGACCGCGTGCATGTCAAAGGCCTGCTCGACCTCTTTGCGCATCGCATCCGTCCAGGGTTCGGCCCCGAACACGCCCACCGACAGAGAGCTTTCGCGCGGGTCCATCCCGACCTTGTGATACTGTTCGAGGATGTTGAGCATGTAGGACGGCGTGACCATGATGCCGTCGGGTTTGAAATCGGTGATCAGGGCCACCTGTTTCTCGGTCTGACCGCCGGACATGGGAACGACCGTGGCGCCCAGACGCTCGATTCCGTAATGTGCGCCCAAGCCGCCGGTGAACAGTCCGTAGCCATAGGCGTTGTGAATCATGTCGCCCTTGCGCAGACCGCTGGCGCGCAGGCTGCGGGCCACCAGATCGGCCCAGTTGTCGATGTCGTTCTTTGTATAACCCACCACCGTCGGCTTGCCCGTGGTGCCGGACGAGGCATGCAGGCGGATGATCTGTTCGCGCGGAACGGCGAACAGGCCGAACGGATAGTGGTCGCGCAGATCGTTCTTGTAGGTAAAGGGGAACTTGGCCAGATCGCTCAGCGACTGCAGGTCGTCGGGATGCACCCCGGCCTCGTCGAACCGCTGCTTGTACATCGGCACGTTGTCATAGGCATGGCGCAGCGACCATTTCAGGCGGTCCAGCTGCAAGCTGCGGATTTCATCGATCGACGCGATCTCGATCGGGTCAAGATCCGCTTTGTTCGGGGTCAGATCCTTCATGATGTCCTCCTCACCTCAGGTCTCGGGAAACAGGGTGCCGTTGATCGCGCGGGAAAAGCCCCGGAACTCGGCGATCTTGCGGCCGTCCTGGTTGGTCACGGTCACGTCATAGATGCCGCTGCGGCCGGTCAGGCTCTGCTCGGTCGCGCGGGCGGTCAGCCGGTCGCCCAGCCGGCCCGGCGCGACATAGCTGATCACGTTGTGCTGGGCCACGGTCGACTGGTTGCGGCTGTTGCAGGCAAAGGCAAAGGCGCTGTCGGCCAGCATGAAGGTCACGCCGCCATGGCAGATCCCGTGCCCGTTGCAATGGTGCTGCTGCACGGTCAGCGCCAGCGTCGCGGTGCCCTCGTCGACCTCGATCAGTTCCATCCCCGCCCATTTCGAGGCATGGTCCTGCGCCCACATCGCGGCGGCGGCTTTTTCGGCGCGTACTTTCGGTGTCATGTTCATTTGCCCCGAAACTCTGGGCTGCGCTTTTCCAGAAAGGCTGCGACACCTTCGGCATAGTCAGCGGATTCACCGCAGGTCTTCATGGCGTCGGCCTCGATCTCCAGATGATCGGTCAGGCTGTTAGTCGCGGCGGCCTGAATGGTCTGCTTGGTCAGGCCCAGGCCCAGCGTCGGGCCGTTCGACAGGCGTTCGGCCAGCGTGCGTGCCTCGGTCATCAACTCGGCATCGGGCAGGGCTTTCCAGATCAGGCCCCAGTCTTCAGCCGTTTTCGCCGCCAAGGGCTCGCCGGTCAGCGCCAGCCCCTTGGCACGCGCCTCGCCCAGAAGATGCGGCAGGTGCCAGCTGCCTCCGGTATCGGGAATCAGCCCGACCTTGGCGAAGGATTGGATGAATTTCGCGGACTCGGCGGCCAGCACGATATCGCAGGCCAGCGCAAGGTTGGCGCCCGCGCCTGCGGCAACCCCGTTCACCGCACAGATTACCGGAAAGTTCAGCGACCGGATCAACCGCACCAGCGGCGCATAGAAGGTGCGCACCGTGTGGCCCAGATCCGGTGGGCCGTCCATTTTCGACGGATCGCGATCAGCCAGGTCCTGCCCCGCGCAGAACCCGCGCCCGGCTCCGGTCAGCAGGATCGCCCGCGCGCCCTCATCGCGCGCGCCTTCGATGGCGCGGCGCAGGGCGTGGTGCATTTCCTCGGTGAAACTGTTCAGGCGATCAGGGCGGTTGAGAGTGATTTCCACATAATTTCCACGCCGCTGCGCAAGAATCGTATCGCTCATGGGCCGCTCGCTTTGCATTCGTTTCGATATTCTTCTTGCATTAACCGAACGGTTGGTCAATAAATTTCTCCGACGAAGCGCCGAATCCGGGCTTTCGGCCGGTTGATGGTTACAAAAAGGACCATTAACGCATTTATGACTCATGTTTTGGAGGAGGAAACCAGTCATGAAACTCAACGGGATCAAAACGCTGTTGGCGACGGCTGCCTTGGCAGTGTCGGGCAGCGTGGCATTTGCGGCGGATTACACCCTGACGATTTCCAGCTGGGCGCCGCCCACCCACGGGATCAACGCCAAGATGTGGCCCAAATTCGTCGAGATGGTCGAAGAGGCCACCGACGGCAAGGTGACCGCCGAGCTGAAGCTGGGCATCGCCCCGCCCCCGGCCCAGATGGACCTGATCATGGATGGTGCGGCGGATGCGTCGATCATCTTCCACGGCTATCAGCCGGGCCGCTTCGTGACGACCAAGCTGATCGAGCTGCCGGGCTATGAAGGCTCGGCCGAGGCCGCCTCGGTTGCTTATTGGCGCGCCTATGACAAGTATCTGAAGGCCGCCGACGAACATCGCGGCGTCAAGGTCATCGCCCTGCACACCCACGGCCCGGCCCAGCTGCACACTAGCAGCCCGGTGACCTCGATGGACCAAATCTCGGGCCTCAAGGTGCGGATCCCCGGTGGCGTCGGTGGCGACGTGGGCACCGCGCTGGGTGCGACCGGCATCCAGGTTCCGGCGCCGAAGGTCTATGAGACGCTGGCCTCGAAGGCCGCCGACGGCGTGGTCATGCCCCTCGAATCGCGCAAGGGCTTCAAGCTGACCGAGGTTGCCCCGAACGTCTATGAGATGCCGGGCGGCCTGTATCGCGGGTCGTTTGCCTTCATCATGAACGAAGACACGTTTGCCGACCTGCCGGAAGACATCCAGCAAGCGCTGGAGGAAAACGTGTTCGGCGAGCCGCTGAGCCGCGAGATCGGCAAGATCTGGGACGAGATTGACGCCATCGGTCGTGAAGCGACCCAAAGCACCGAGGGCAATGCGATCCACGAAGCCGCCGCCGAGGACATGGAGAAATTCTCGACGATCGCCGAGGACGTGCGCGCCAAGGTGATTGCCGAAGTCAACGATGCCGGTGTCGATGCTCAAGCCGCCTATGACATGATCAAGTCGGAAATGTCCTCGAACTGATCCCTGCTGCGGGGCGGCGCAGGCCGCCCCCACCCAGCCCCATTCGGAGCCACCCGATGACCCCTCTCATCCAGCTTGTACGGCGCGCCAGCGTCCTGCCGGTGATCGTCGCCTGCACGGCCCTGTTTATCCTGATGGTGATGACCTTCTGCGACGTGATCCTGCGATCGGTCTTCAACGCGCCGATCGAGGCCGCCACCGAACTGACGCGCATCCTGATGGCCATTCTGGTGTTCTCGGTGCTGCCCATCATCTCGGTCACCAACGGGCATATCGCCGTGGACCTGACCGACGGTATCTTCCACCGCCTGCGGCTCAGCCGCCTGCGCGATGCTGTGATCTATATCCTCAGCGGCGCCATGCTGTATTGGCCGGTCCAGCGCGTGTGGATCCTGGCCGAACGCGCCCGCGACTATGGCGATGTCACCGAATACCTCAGCATCCCGACATACCTCGTCGGCTGGTTCATCACTGCATCGGTGGCGATCACCGCCGTGGTGATGATCATCACCGGACTGCTGTACCTGTTTGCCCCCAAGACCCTGACGGAATCCACTCAATGACCGCTGCCCTCATCGGATTTGCCCTTGTCCTGATCCTGGTGCTGATGCGCCTGCCCATCGTCTTTGCCATGGGGTTGGTCGGCACGTTGGGCTTTGCCTATGAACGCGGCGGCTCGATCTTTGACGAGCGCGGGTTGAAGGCCGCTATGTCGATGGTCGGCCGCCAGATCACCGATACCGCGCAGGATTACGGCCTGTCGGTCGTGCCGCTGTTCATCCTGATGGGCCTGTTCGTCAACAAGGGCGGCATGGCGCGCGAGCTTTACGCCGTTTCCAACGCCTTTCTGGGCCACATGCGCGGCGGCATCGCCATGGCGACCGTAGCGGCCTGCGGCGGGTTCTCGGCAATCTGCGGATCGTCGCTGGCCACCGCCGCGACCATGTCCAAGGTGGCCATGCCCGAAATGCGCCGCTATGGCTATTCCGACGAACTGTCGACCGCCTCGATCGCGGCCGGCGGCACGCTGGGCATCCTGATCCCGCCCTCTGTCATCCTGGTCATCTACGGGCTGCTGACCGAAACCTCGATCGGCAAGCTGTTCATGGCCGGCATCATCCCCGGCATTCTGGGCATCCTGTTCTACCTTTTTGCGGTGCGCTGGACCGTGTGGCGCAACCCGGAGGCCGGCCCGGCCGGTGAACGCGCCAGCTGGGGCGAGCGCATCAGCGCGCTGGGGTCCGTTTGGGCGGTGCTGCTGCTGTTCTTCCTGGTGATCGGTGGGCTGTATGGCGTGTTCGATTTCGAACCACTGAACCTGACCTTTTCGCCGACCGAGGCCGCAGGCATGGGCGCCGCCGGGGCTTTTCTGATCGCGCTGTTCCGCGGCGGGCTGACCGTAGGATCGACCTTTGAGGTGCTGAAGGAAACCTGCTTTACCGCCGCCGCGCTGTTCGCGGTGCTGATCGGCGCGCAGATCTTTTCGAATTTCATCAACCTGGCCGGCCTGCCCGAGGCGCTGATCGCCATGGTCACTGCCTATGACGTGGCACCCTTCGTTGTGATCCTGATGATCCTCGGTATCTACATCATCCTGGGCTGCGTATTCGAATCCCTGTCGATGCTGCTGCTGACGGTTCCGATCTTCTTCCCGCTGGTGACCTCGCTGGGCTATGACCCGATCTGGTTCGGCATCGTCGTGGTGGTGGTGACCGAGATTTCTCTGATCACCCCGCCGGTGGGCCTGAACGTGTTCATCCTGAAAGGCGTGGTCGGGGATGTTTCGACCGGCACGATCTTTCGCGGCGTGACCCCGTTCTGGGTGGCCGACATCTTCCGCCTGGCGCTGATCGTTCTGGTACCCGTGATCGTTCTGTACCTGCCGCAACAGATGGGCGCGTTGGGTCACTGAATCTCAAACCGCTGCTTGCGGCACTAAAAAACAGGAGCATCTCATGTCTCTGAAACAGATTTCCAGTTTCGCCGCGGGCCAGTGGGTTGCGCCCGGCGCCGGGGCCCGCACCATCGCCTCGGCCATCACCGGAGAGCCCTTCGCCACCGCCGGCAACGACGCGCTGGACGTGCAGGCGATGCTGGCCCATGCCCGCGACGTGGGTGGGCCCGCCCTGCGCCGGCTGACTTTCCATGAACGCGCCAAGATGCTCAAGGCGCTGGCGCAGGCGCTGTCGGAACGCAAACAGGCGCTCTATGACCTCAGCTTTGAAACCGGCGCCACGCAGAAGGATCACCTGATCGACATCGACGGCGGCATCGGCACCATGTTCGTCTTTGCCTCGAAAGGGCGGCGCGAGATGCCCGACGGCCATGTCTATCTGGATGGCGATGTCGAGCAGCTGTCACGGAACGGCACCTTCCTGGGCCAGCATGTCTGCACCCCGCTGCAAGGGGTCGCGGTGCATATCAACGCCTTCAACTTCCCGGTCTGGGGGATGCTGGAGAAACTGGCCCCCACCCTGCTGGCCGGGGTTCCGGCGATCGTGAAACCGGCCACCAACAGTTGCTATGTCACCGAGTTGGCCGTGCGGATCATGCTGGACAGCGGCATCCTGCCTGACGGCGCGCTGCAGCTGGTCTCGGGCGGGCTGGGCGACATGCTGGATCATCTGACCTGTCAGGATGTGGTCAGCTTTACCGGCTCGGCCGACACCGCGATGAAGCTGCGGCAGAACCCGGTGATCGTGACCAACTCGGTGCGGTTCGTGGCCGAGCAGGACAGCCTCAACGCCTCGATCCTTGGCCCCGACGCGGCACCCGGCACGCCCGAATTCGACCTGTTCGTCAAAGAAGTCGTGCGCGAGATGACGACGAAGGCCGGGCAGAAATGCACCGCCATCCGCCGCATCATCGCCCCTGAGGCGCAGGTCGAGGCGCTGATCGCCGCGATCTCGGCTAAACTGGCGCAGACCACGATCGGCGATCCGCGGCTGGAATCCACGCGCATGGGCGCGCTGGTCTCAAACGGGCAGAAGGCCGACGTTCTGGCTAAGGCCAGCCTCATCGGGCAGGAGGCCGAACGCGTGTTCGGCGACCCGGATGCCTTCGAGGTGATCGGCGCCGATGCCGAAAAAGGCGCCTTCGTGCCGCCGATGCTGTTCCACTGCGCCGATCCCGACGCCGCCCGGCACGTGCATGACACCGAGGCGTTCGGCCCGGTCTCGACCATCATGGGCTATCGCGATCTGGACCACGCCATCGCGCTGGCCAATCGCGGCCAGGGGTCGCTGGTCACCTCGCTGATCACCCATGACCCCGAGGTCGCGCGCCAGGTGGTGATGGGCGCGGCCGCCTTCAACGGGCGGATCTATATCAACGACCGCGACTCGATGCAGGAATCCACCGGCCATGGCTCGCCCCTGCCGCACATGGTCCATGGCGGCCCCGGCCGCGCCGGCGGCGGTGAAGAGATGGGCGGCGTGCGCGGCGTGAAGCACTACATGCAGCGCACGGCCCTGCAGGGCTCGCCCCGGATGCTGGCGACGATCGGCCGGAAATGGATCCCCGGCGCGCCCGAGATCCAAGGCCCCGCGCACCCCTTCACCCGCAAATTCACGGAACTGCAGATCGGCGAGACGCTGCACACGGCGCCCCGGACCATCACGCTGGACGACATCGAACATTTCGCCCATTTCACCGGCGACACATTCTATGCCCACATGAACGAGGACGCGGCGGCCAGAAACCCGTTCTTTCCGGGCCGGGTGGCGCATGGCTATCTGCTGCTGAGTTTTGCCGCCGGCCTGTTCGTCGAGCCGAACGAAGGGCCGGTGCTGGCCAATACCGGGCTGGACGGCCTGCGCTTCATGAAGCCGGTCGTGGCCGGCGACAGCATCAAAGTCCGCCTGACGGTCAAGCAAAAGACTGGCCGCACCGACGATTATGGCGAGGTGCGCTGGCACGTGACCCTGACCAATCAGGATGACGAGAAGGTCGCCGAATATGAACTGCTGACCATGAACGCCTACTGAGCGCGCGGCAAAGTGTTTTTCTTGCACAGCCGGGCCGGATAGACTGGGCGCATGACCAACGCGCATCCGTGGTTCACTCAGGCTGTGGCCGAACTGGCCGACCCGCAGAATCAGCGGGTCTGGTCGATCATCGTGTCGCTGTTCGGCGACATGGCGCAGGAGCGTGGCGCCAAGATATCGGGCGGGGCGCTGGGGCGCATCATCGAACCGATGGGCATCAAGCCCGAGGCGATCCGCGTGGCCCTGCACCGTCTGCGCAAGGATGGCTGGATCGAGAGCGACCGGATCGGGCGCGTCTCGATGCATTTCCTGACCGAATATGGCCGCACGCAATCGGCCCGGGTCACCCCGCGCATCTATGCGCGAGACCCTGCGCCGGATACGCCGCTGCACCTGCTGATCACCGAAGATGGCACCGGCACCCGGCTGCTGGAAGACATCCTGCTCAGCCACGACTACACGCCGATCGGGCGCAACGCCGCGTTGGGATCGGGGGCACCACCCGTGGACCAGGACGAGTTGCTGATCCTTGAGGTCACCGCCCGCTCGGTTCCGCGATGGGTGCATGAAAAACTGTTCCCGCCAGATCTGCGCGCGGCTTGCCGGTCCCTGCACGAGGCCGTGCGCCACGTGTCCCAAGGCCGCCCGGCCAGTTGGGAGCCCACGCCCTGTCAGATCGCGACACTGCGCACGTTGATCGTGCATCGGTGGCGGCGCGTCGTTCTGCGTCTACACGACCTGCCCGACAGTTTCTGCCCGCCGGACTGGACCGGCCCGGCCTGTCGCGCGCAGGTGTTCCGCCTGCTGGACCAACTGCCGCGCCCCCTGCCCGAGGATCTGAACCAAGACTGACCCCACGGCAGGTTTTCCTGAAACGCGGTTTGACCCTATCCTGACCTTGTACCTTTGGGAGGAGGTGCAGGCATGACCCACGACATCGACATGCTGATTGTAGGGGCCGGGTTCTCGGGGCTGATCATGGCGATCGAAGCCCGCAAACGCGGCATCCACAACATCGCGATCCTTGAAAAGGCTGATGACATCGGCGGCACATGGCGTGAGAACACCTATCCCGGCGTGGCCTGCGATGTGCCCTCGCACCTGTATTCGATGGCCACCCATCCGAACCCGGACTGGACCCGAGCCTATGCAGGCGGGGCCGAAATCTGGGACTACATGCGCCGCGTTGCGCGTGACGAAGGGCTGTACGATCTGTGCCATTTCCACACCGAACTGAAGTCGGCCCGCTGGGACGGCACGCATTGGCAGGTCGAGACGACCGGCGGCGCGCAATGGAAGGCACGGTTCCTGGTGTCGGCCATCGGCGCCCTGCACATCCCCAGCACTCCCGAGATCCCGGGAGCAGCGGGCTTTCCGGGTCCGGCATTCCACTCGGCCCAATGGGACCATACGGTGCCGCTGCAGGGCAAACGCATAGCAGTTGTCGGCACCGGCGCGTCCGCCGTTCAGTTCGTGCCGGAAATCGTCAAATCCGCCGCCCATGTCACCATCTTCCAACGCAGCGCGCCTTACGTTCTGCCGCGTCCCGACGGGCCGATTGCGCCCTGGGTCCGGCACCTCTATCGCCGCATTCCGGTGCTGCCGCGCATCCGCAGGCAGTTCATCTACTGGCTGTTCGAATTCCGCCACCGCGTATTTCGCGGCGAAAAACGCGCGGTCGACTTTGCCATGAAGATGTGGCGCAAAGGGCTGGAGGAGGCCATATCCGACCCCGAGATGCGCCGCATTCTGACACCGGACTACCGGATCGGCTGCAAGCGCGTCCTCAGCTCGAACGACTGGTACCCGGCACTGGCCCGCGACAATGTCAGCGTGATCCCGCATGGGGTCGAGCGGATCGAAGGATCCGAGATCATCGCGACCGATGGCAGTCGGACGGCGGCCGACATTCTGATCTGGGGCACAGGATTTCATGTGACGGACGCGGTCCAAAGGCTGGATATCCGCGGCGCGAACGGACTGAGCCTGCAAGACGCCTGGGCCGACGGCATGCAGGCCAATCTGGGCACCGCCATTGCCGGGTTTCCCAACTTTTTCATCCTGCTGGGTCCGCATACCGGGTTGGGTCACAATTCGGTCGTTCTGATGATCGAAGCGCAAGTTGCCCATATCGGCCGGGTGCTGGAGGAGATGCGGCGCGCGGGTCTGCCCGCGATTGTTCCAAACGCTGACCGGCAGGCCGACTTCACCCGCGAAATGCAGGAACGACATACCGACAGTGTGTGGCAGGCTGGCGGATGCACTTCGTGGTATCAAGACTCACAAGGGCGCAATACGACGCTGTGGCCCGGCACAGTTTCGGAATTCCGCAAACGTCTGGCGAAGGCCGGGCTCGAGCATTACCATCCCGTTGATCCCGCCCAGACCAAAGGACCTCCGACATGACCACCCTGCTGACCATTGCGCTGATCATCGGCGCCGCGTTGATCCTGATGCATCTGTGGACCCGGCGCCTGACGCGGATGGGAGTCCAATCCGTACCTCAACCCGGGCAGATCCTGCCGGTGAACGGCGGTACGATCCATTATGTCGAACAGGGCGATCTAGAGAAGCCGACGGTGGTGATGATCCACGGGCTGACCGGCCAGTTGCAGCACTTCACCTATGCCATGACCGACCTTCTGGCCGACGACTTTCACGTCATCGCGGTTGACCGGCCTGGGTGCGGGTATTCGACCCGCGACCACGCGCGGCTGGCCACTCTGCCGGAACAGGCCCGGATGATCCACGAATTCCTCGAAGCCAAGGGCGTATCGCAGGCCATTCTGGTCGGACACTCGCTTGGGGGCGCGGTGTCGCTCGCCATGGCGCTGGACAATCCTGAACGGGTTCGGGCACTGGCCTTGCTGGCCCCGCTGACGCATCGTGTACCCAGCACACCCGCCATCTTCAAGGCGCTGGAGATCCGGACCGAATGGCTGCGCAGCCTGATCGCCAATACGATCGCTGTTCCGCTGGCGAAAACAACGGCTCCGCATGTGATCGGCGAGGCGTTTGCCCCGGAACCGGCCCCGAGTGACTTCCTGGACCGCGCCGGTGGCGCCTTGGGCCTGCGCCCGTCAGCCTATATCACCGGATCGCAGGATCTGGCGGGCGTGGACGCCAGCATCGACGCCCAGTCCCAACGCTACCACGAACTTAAGGTTAGGGGCGGCATCCTGTACGGGGCCGAAGATCCGATCCTGTCACCCAGCCAGCAAGGCGCACCTATGGTGGACTACGGGCTGAGCTTTGAAGCGCTCGAGAATCGCGGCCACATGATCCCCCTGACCGCGCCCGAGGCCTGCGCAGAGTTCGTCCGCCGCATGGCCAGCGCTTCGCAATCGCCGTCGAAACCCGCCAACACGGCCGGATGAAGAATCCCGCATTTTCGTGGCATTTCCCTCTTGACCCTCTCCGGCCCCTCCCTTAAATCGCCTCTCACCGTGGCGGAGTAGCTCAGTTGGTTAGAGCAGCGGAATCATAATCCGCGTGTCGGGGGTTCAAGTCCCTCCTCCGCTACCACTTCCCTGAAATCCTCGAGCTTGGCCTTGGGCCGCGTCCGCTGAGCCAGTCGCCGTTGATATCGACTGCCGCCTATGCCCTCATGCCACCCGTCTGCATTTAGCGGTTTGGCCAAACGGGCTGTTTCCCCCTCCTCCAATTATCGACGCCGCAGGTTTGACTTTGGATGGCCGGCCCTATCATATTCAAATTTAGGATAATGATAGCCAAACAGGCACAAGCGGGAGGAACAGTGATGAAACGTCTATACCTTGGAGTGGTCTGTGCCCTCAGTTTCGCTTGGCCGGCGGCGGCCCAGGATGAAAAGCCAGCTCAAACACTGTTCACCAACGTGCATGTCTTCGACGGCACAAGCGAACAACGCATCGAAAACGCCAGTGTTCTGGTCGAAGGGAATCTGATCAAAACGGTTTCGACCGAAGCGATCGACGCCCTAGACGCCACGGTGATCGACGGCGAGGGGCGCACACTGACACCTGGGTTCATCGAGAACCACGCGCATCTCATGTTGATGGGGCCAAGTCTCAGCGCCATGGAAGCCAATTCGACATGGGAGGATTTCGGAATCCATGCCACGAGGATGGCCGAAATGTATCTGATGCAGGGTTTCACAACGGTCAGGGATGCAGGCGGGGCCAATGGTGGACTTCGCCGGGCTATCGACTCGGGTCAGATTCCCGGGCCACGCTATTATCCGTCGGGCGCTTTTCTAAGCACGCGTGGAGGCCACGCCGACTTTGGCAACTTCACTGCACCTCCGGGTACAGACACCAATTTCAGCCGCCTGAACATGGCACAGGAAATCAGTGGCGTTGACGACGTTTACAAATTCGGACGCAACAACTTCCGGATGGGCGCGACGCAGCTCAAATTCATGCAATCGGGCGGTGTCGTTTCGGCCTTCGACCCTTGGCAGTTGCTGGCCGGATCGCCAGAAGAGATCAAAGCCGCCGTGCAGGTCGCGAATGAATATGGCAGCTATGTCATGGCGCATTCTTATCGGAAGGAAGCAATTCTGGGTGCGCTCGACGCGGGCGTGATGTCCATCGAACACGGATTTTCGTTCGACTGCGAAATCGCTGAAAAGATGAACGAAATGGGCGCGTATATCACGACCAATCTCACAGCGTTCGATCCCGGCCTTCTGGATATTCCGGCGGTCAAGAACCAACCATCGAGCCTTGCCAAGGCAATCTCGGCTTCGGCGACCTTCGAGAACTACATCCCGAACATGAAGGAATGCCCGGTCAAGCGCGGGTTCCAGACCGATTGCGTAGGCACAGTCGAAGCCTGCAACATCCAGATCGCGTATGAAAAACACCTGAACAACGAATTCTTCGGCCCCTATCAATCAATGGTCACACTGACCTCGATCGGAGGCGAGATCGCCCAGTTGTCCGGCGATTTTACCAATCCCTACACCGCCGGTAAGCTTGGAGTGATCGAGGAAGGCGCTTATGCAGACATTCTGCTGATCGACGGCAACCCGCTCGAAGATTTCTCGGTCGTGGGTACAGGTGACCAGTGGTTCGGTGCGGACCCGCGGCCTGACAGCCCCGAGACCATCCGCCTGATCATGAAGGATGGCGTGATCTACAAAAATACGCTCAACTAGGGCCATGATGAGGATTCGCGGTCGGGACCGCCATGACAAGCTCGCCTTTCTGAACTCCGTCCGAACTCTGCTGATTGCGGCGACGCTCAGCTTGGGTGCGGGCGCGCCGTCCTGGGCTGGCCTCTCGGTTGGTTGGGACGATCTGCCCGACCCGACCGTTCAGACCTTCGAAGACCCCTATCGCGATCTCAGCCCCGAACAGTTCGACGACGTCCTGTTCGTCGTGCGACTGCGTGGCCGGCTGCAGCAGGATGTCGGAACGGACGAGGACCGCCAGAAGTGGCAGGAGCTTCTGCACGAGACCGAGGATGCGCTGGCCGCGGGCGGTGTCGACGTGGATTGGCTGCTGAGTCAACGCCAGGTCGTGACCGAACGCAGGGAAAAAGCAGCCACGCTTGGCAACCCCTTGTATGACGGGCAAGAGGTCACGCTGTCCGGTTTCGCCATTCCGGCCCCGGCGGACGCTGACGGGCGATCTGTTGTCTATCTGGTGCCCGAACGGGGCATGTGCAGTCATATGCCGCCGCCGCCGCCGAACCAGATGATCCGTGTGATGCTGGATGCCGACTGGGTTCCCAGCTATGTCCACGAACCCGTCCGCCTGACGGGGCGTCTGACGATTTCGCCGACGGATCACCAGATGGTGGTAGTGGACGGGCTGATGCCGATGCGCGCCACGTTCCAATTGGAGGCAGACAAGGTCGAGACGCTCCGGAACCGCACCGACGGGCTGGAGTGGAGCGAGGACGCGACAGATCTTCTTCGGGCCGCGGGGCGGCGCAAAACCGGTGGTCAGGCGGCTTCGGAATGATCCGACGGACTGCGCTGGTGCTGGCGGCCCTTGTCTGGGCCTCGGGTGCGGTCGCTCAGGGATTGTCAGGTCCCTCGTCGGTGAATGCCGAGCTTGAACCCGGAGACGGCTTGACCGATCCGCAATTCCGGTCGGATTTTCCACGCAATATCGCGCCTGGATGGTTTGCCTGGAAGGATCGTCTGGCCGAAGACGGGTTTCGTTTCAACATTGACTATCTGGCCCTTGGACAAACGACGGATGCCGACCTGGGCGCCGGTGAAGCCGCCAGCGGAATTGCCCGTTTCTATGGCAGCTGGCAGGCGACCGAACAGGGTTCGGTGACGTTCAAGGTGGAACACCGGCACAGCTATACCGATGTCGCGCCGCAGTTTCTGGGCCTGGACGGAGGCGCGCTTTCGATCACAGGAACCGCCTTCAACGACACGGGTTTGCTGCTGACGAACCTGTTCTGGTCACAGCGGGCCGCGGACGGGTCATGGACGCTGCAATTCGGTCAGATCGACGTGACCGACTTCGTCGACATCTATGGCCTTGTCAGTCCCTATAGCGGTTTCCAGAATCTGTCGTTCAACACCAACCCTACGATAAACGCCCCGAACCCCGGACTGGGTCTTGCCGGGGGCGTGCGGCTGGGCAGCAATTTCTATGCTGTGGCCAGTGTCGCTGACGCTAACGCCGATCCGTCCGATCCGAACTTCGACGTTTTCAGCGACGGCAACCTCTTCAAATCGCTCGAGCTGGGCTACACGTCGGGCTTCGATCGGATCTATTTCGACAACATCCATCTGACACTTTGGCACGCGGACGCAGCCGATGACGGAAGCCGGGCCGAAGATTATGGCGCGGCCTTCTCCGCCGCGTGGTTCGTGGGCAACCAATGGATGCCGTTCCTGCGCGCCGGTGCGGCAAAGGGAACGGCGGCGCTGTATGATCGGTCCCTGTCAGCCGGCATCGGGTACTACGGCCGGAACACCGATCTGGCTGGGCTGGGGCTGAACTGGGCCGAA
This sequence comes from Ruegeria sp. CRTD044, assembly GCF_059613485.1. NCBI lineage: Bacteria > Pseudomonadati > Pseudomonadota > Alphaproteobacteria > Rhodobacterales > Roseobacteraceae > Ruegeria > Ruegeria sp. CRTD044. The sequence goes on from NZ_JBXWSP010000016.1 coordinate 508,175, forward strand.
GCCCGTGGCATCGATGGCGATCAGTTCACCCTCGAGGCTTTCTACCGTTTTTCGATTTCGCCCGGCCTGCAGATCACGCCGTCTGTGCAGTTCATCTCGAACCCACTGCTGAACCCCGGCCAGGACAACGTGGCCCTGTTCGGCCTTCGGACAAGGCTCGTATTCTGACGCTGGCCGGGTCTGCCCGCTTGAGGCAATGAAACCCATGGAAGGACACTCGATGAAGCCACTCTGATGACTGCAGCCGCAACTGTCCTGGCAATCGCCGCCCCCCTTCACGCCAGCGAAGAAAGCAAGACCTGGGACGCATCGGACCAAGCCAGGCAGTTCGTGCAGGACACGATCGTACTGGGCATGCTGGCCAGCCCCTACGGAACCGGCTGGACCGAAGACGAACAACTGCACACCTACTTCCAACGCGCCCGGGACAACGGCATCATCGGCCATGAAATGACATTGGCCGCCGCTGACATGTCGTTCGATGTGTTGCTTGAACAGCACTATCATTTCCGCGCCGCCATGGCGCAGCAGCCCGAGAATTATCTGATCGTGAATGAAACACGCGATATCGAGGCCGCGCATGCTCAGGGCAAGACGGCTGTGATTTGGAACAGCCAAACGGCAACGATTCTGGATGGCGATCTCAAGAAGATGGCCCTGCTCAAGGACATGGACATCAAAAGCATGATCCTGGCGTACAACGACATTTTCCGAACCGGATCAGGGCAGTTGGCAGCTTACAACGGTCGGGACATCGGTCTGACTCCATGGGGCAAATCCGTGATCGATGAGATGGTGCGCTTTGGCATCCTGTTGGACCTTAGCCACACCGGGTCGAAAACGGCCAACGACGCGATGGACTACATGGATGAGAACTATCCCGGCGTGCCCTATGTCTACACCCACTCGGTTCCGGCGGGGCTCTACGCGAATGAGCCCAACGCCACGACCAAGGGCTGTTACCGAGCCATCCCGGACGACGAGGCACTGCGGGCGGCCAAGTCCGGAGGATACATATCGCCCACATTCACAGAATGGATGATGGACGGGGTATGGCCCGAAGACATCTCCCCCAAGCAAGCCGCCGATATGATCGACTATTATGTCCAACTTGTCGGCGTCGACCATGTCGGGATCGCGACGGACGACATGTTTTCAACCGAACTTGTCGTTCAGTTCGCGACCGCGAATGCCAGCATGTATGACGACGGCGGCTACATGATTGATGCGTTCAACAAAGGTGCAACCGGGAATGGTGAATTGGCCAAGATCCTTGCCGCGATAACCGACGATCTGTGGGCGCGGGGCTATTCAAACGAAGACCTCGCCAAAATCTACGGCGGCAACAAAATGCGCGTCTATGCCCAGGTCTGGGAGGGCAAGCCGCCCGAACGGTTTTTACAGGAATACCCTGAACGCCTGCGGATGAGGCAGGAGTTCCAAAACCTGTTCCACTCGCGCTAGTCCCCGTCCGGTCGTTGAATCTCTGACAAGGTGCTGACACCGATCTGGGCCATGGCGATGTCCATCTCCTCGGACAGCACTGCCCACAACCTGTGCAAACCGGCCTCGCCGCCCGCCGCGATGGCGAATTGCAGGATCCGCCCGAAGAACACGAAATCGGCGCCGGCCATCAGCGCCTTGAGCGCATCTTCTCCGGACCGAAGGCCGCTGTCGTAAAACAGCGGATAGTCGTCGCCGACCGCCGCCCGGATCTGCGGCAGGACCGAGATCGGTGCGGGTGCGCTCTCCAACTGGCGGGCGCCGTGGCTCGAGACTTGGATGGCATCGACACCGGCCGCCTTCAGCGCAACCGCGTCTTCGACATCCAGCACGCCCTTAACCACCAGCTTGCCCGGCCACCGGTCGCGCAGCCGCGCCAGCGTGTCCCAATCGGCCTTTGCACGGCTTTCGGTGCGGTCGAACTCGAACCCCTCCATCAGGAAGTTCGCCATCTGCGGTTTGCCCTTCAGCAAGGTCGAGATCGACCAGCGCGGATGCAGCGCGAAATCCAAAAACTGCCGTGGCCCGATCCGGAACGGCATCCGGAAACCGTGGCGCAGTTCGCGCGGGCGGCGGCCGACTTCGGGCACGTCAACGGTCAGGATCAGGGTCTTGTAACCCGCGGCCTTTGCCCGGTCGACCAGCTTGAACGTGCCGCTGCCATCGCCGCTGAAATACAGCTGGAACCAGGCATGGCCCCGGGCCTCTTCGATCAGCGCCTCCATCGGTGTCGAGGCCACCGTGGAAACGCCCAGCGGCACCCCGTATTGCGCCGCCAGCCGCGCCAGCATCAGGTCGGCGCCCGGTGCGGACAGGTTGCACATGCCCATGGGCGCGATGCCGAAGGGCCTGTCGGCTGGTTGCCCGAACACGCGGGTCGCCAGTGACCGGGTACTGACATCGCGCAGGATCCGGGGGCGCAGGGTCATCGCGTCCAGCGCCGCGCGGGTGCGACTGGCACCCGCCTCGGACCCGGCGGCCCCGTCGATATAGTCGAACACCATCCATGGCAGACGCCGCCGGGCCAGCCGGCGGGCATCTTCGGCGCTGTGGATGGCGCTTGCGCCCATCAGGCTTGAACGGCCTTCATGAAGCGGTCGCGGATGACGACCGGGTCCATCGTGATCGGCGGCATCTTGGCGTTTCCGCTCTCACATTTGCTGACGATGATGGTCATCTGGCGGGCGTCCAGCGCCTCTTGCAGCACGCGGCCGGTCTCTTCGGCCTGGCATTCGATCACGCGCTCGCAGCCCGCCGCCTCGGCCATCTTGGCCAGCGAGGTCTTCCGCCCCGCATAGGTCGGCTGATCGCCGGTCGAGCCATACGAGCCGTTGTCGATGATCAGCAGGATATAGTTGTCGGCCACGTTGTTGGCGATGGTCGGCAGCGTCCCCAGATTGGTCAGGATCGAGCCGTCGCCGTCGATGACGATCACCGGTTTTGGCTGGGCCAGCGCCAGACCCAGACCGATGCTCGAGGCCAGCCCCATCGTGCCCAGCATGTAGAAATTGGTGGGCTGATCGTCGATGGCATGCAGCTCCTGGCTGGGGATGCCGATGTTGCACACGACCAGTTGATCACGCAGGATCGGGGCGATTTCCTTCAGGATTTCAGAACGGATCATTGGTCGCCATAGCCTCCCCAGAAATTGGCGTCGGTCAGGATCGCGACGGGCTTGTTGCACATGAAGGTGTATTTCAGGATCGCGTCCAGTTCGGCCACGTCTTCCTGGTGGTGGAAATGGTAGGTCGGGATATGCATCTGCGCCAGCAGGGCCTTGGTATGAACGGCCATCTCGACCTGGCAGGCGATGGGCTCGCGCAGTTCGCCCCGATACGAGATCAGCATCGGCAGCGGCATCCGGTAATACTGGATCAACGTCGCCAGCGTGTTGATCGTGACCCCGATCGCGGTGTTCTGCATGATGATCGCGGGTCGCTTCCGGCCCATCCAGGCGCCGGCGCACAGGCCCATGCCTTCGTCCTCTTTGTTCGAGGGGATGTGGAAGATGGAGTCGTGGGCGTCGATCTCGGCGATGACGCCGGCCAGTTGCTTGCACGGCACCGTGGTGACGAACGAGATGTCGTTGGCCACCAGATCTTCGGTGATCTTCTTGTCTATGTTCATGTCGAAACTTCTGTTCCTGGGTTGGGGCGCCGAGGGCGCGATGGACGGGTCAGGCCCTGCGGTGGACGTGGACGGCACATTTTGCATGCCGCACCACGCGCGACGCGGTGGAGCCAAGGAAATAATCAGTCAGTCCGGGACGGTGCGAGCCAATGACGACGCAATCGAACCCGTGGTCGTTGGCATAGTCGATGATCGTGCGCGCGGTGTGGCCCTTGACCAGTTCGGGCTTTACATCCGGCAGGCCTTTCAGCTTTTCCATCAGGACTTCGCGGGCCCGGGCAAAGCCATCGGCCACGGCATCCTTGTCCAGATAGACGCTGACCGATCCCTGAGGCATCTCATAGACATGCAGAGCCACGATCTCGGCGGATCCGCCGCCCAAGGCACGGGCGATCTCGAGCGTTTGCGGTGAAATGCCGTGGTCAAGCGCCATGGGGACAAGAATTTTCTTATACATGGTTACCTCCAGTTCCGGGCGGTCAGGCCCACGGGGACAGCACGATTTTCGGAACCGCGACCTCGCCCGAGCGTAGCTGGGCAAAGGCCCGGGCGCCATCGGCCAGATCGCGTTCTTCGATCCAGTCCAGAGGGCCCAGCGCGCCGTCAAAGATGGCCTGGGCGGTCTGACGGAAATCCTGCGCGGTATAGGTGTAGGTTCCGATGAAGGTGATCTCTTGCAGGGTCATGCGCCGTACGTCCAGCCCGCCGGCGTCCTCGCCCAGGCCCACATGCGCGATCACCCCGCCGGGTTGGGCCCGTTCCGAGGCCACCGCACGGGTGGCGGCAAAGCCCACGGCATCGACCACGATCGGGAAGTCGCCCTGCGCTTCAGCTACGACCTTGGCGCAATTCAGCCTTTGCAGGAACGTCCGCCGCAGGTCGTTGGGTTCGACCACGGTCACATCCACGACATCCATCGCCCGCAGCGCCAGCGCCGCCGCAAGGCCAATCGCCCCACCCCCGATCACCAGCGCACGACGCTCCATCGCCGGGTGCAGCGCCTCGAGCGCGAGGCGTGCGGCGTGCCAGCTGACGGCCAGCGGCTCGGCCAAGGCGGCTTTGGCGAAGGGTACATGGTCCGGCACCTCGACCAGATTGTCCCAGGGCATCGAAACATATTGGGCAAAGGCACCTTCGCGCGGGGGCATCGAGATGATCTGACGGTCGGGGCACAGGTTTTCCCGTCCCGCTTGGCAGGCCGGACACTGCCCGCAGTTTACAAGCGGATTGATCGTGACCCGCGTTCCGTCCTTGGGGCCGCCGATCACTGCGCCCGCCGCCTCGTGCCCCAGGATCAAGGGCGCCGGGCGGCGTGCATCATGGCCCAAGTAGGCATGCATGTCGGACCCGCAGATCCCAGCGGCCTCGACCCGGATCAGGTGCTCGCCAGGTTGCGGCGCGGCGTCCGGTACGTCGCGATAGACCAACTGTTCGACACCTTCATAAACCAGAGCTTTCATTTCGCCGTGAACCCCCCGTCAACCATCAGGATCTGCCCGGTGACATAGTCGGATGCCTGCGAGCACAGAAAAAGGATCGGCCCGTCGATGTCGTCCATGCGGCCATTGCGACCGATGCATGTCTGCGCCGCGTTGCGGGCCGCGCGGGCGGGGTCATCGAACACCGCCTGCGTCAGCTCGGTCGGAAAGAAGCCCGGGCCAATGGCGTTGGCGGTGATCCCGTGGGACGACCAGGCCTCGGCCATGGCGCGGGTCAGCTGTGCGATCCCGCCCTTGCTGGCCCCATAGGCGATCCCGCCGGGAAAGGCCCGCGTCGTCTGCAGCGAGGCGAAATTCACGATCCGACCCCAACCGCGCGCCTTCATCGCAGGCACCATGGCTTGGCTGAGGAAGAACGGCGCGCCGAGGTTCAGGCCCAGCGTCGCGTCCCAGCCTTCGGGCGTGACGTCATCGGCGGCCTGTCGCGTATTCACCCCGGCGGCATGAACCACGATATCCGGCGCGTCGAACGGGGCCGAGATTTGTTTGACCAGCCTTGGCAGGCCGTCCCGGTCGGCCACGTCACCTGCGACCACCGCAGCGCTTAAACCGATCTCGGCCTGCAACTCGGCCAGTGCCTCGGCCCGGCGGGCAACGCCTACCACCTTCGCGCCTGCAGCCGCCAGCACCTGCGCAACGCGCCGGCCCAGCCCCGAACTGGCGCCCGTGACGCAGGCCACCCGGCCTGTCAAATCGAACAGGTCGCGGGGGTCATTCATCTGCGGTCAGGTCAAAGTTCTCGTCCGGGAAATACTTGGCCAGACGCACATCGGCAGCGCGGGCGTGGCCCTCCATCCCTTCCAGACGCGAAATCCGTGCGGTCGCCTCGGCGATGGGTTTCGAACCCTCGCGCGTGGCCCGCTGCCAGGTGACGATCTTCATGTATTTGTGCACGCTCAGCCCGCCGGTATAGCTGGCCGCGCCCGAGGTGGGCAGGACGTGGTTCGTACCGGTGGCCTTGTCGCCATAGGACACGGTCGTTTCTTCGCCCAGAAACAACGAGCCATAACAGGTCAGCCGCTCCAGCCACCAATCCAGATCCGCGGCCTGCACGGTCAGATGCTCGGGGGCGTAGTCGTCGGAACACGCGGCCATCTCTTCGCGGTCCGCGCACAGGATCACTTCAGCATAGTCGCGCCAGGCGGCGGCGGCGTTGTCGCGGTTCAGTTCGGGCAGATCGGCGATCAGGGTCGGGACCATCTCCATCACCTGGGTCGCCAGATCGCGGTCATCGGTCACCAGCCAGACGGGCGAGTTGTAGCCATGCTCGGCCTGGCTGACCAAGTCAGTGGCCACGACAAAGGGATCGGCCGTGGCATCCGCCAGGATCAGGCTGTCGGTCGGGCCCGCGATCATGTCGATGCCGACCTTGCCGTACAGAATGCGCTTGGCCTCGGCCACGAACTGGTTGCCCGGCCCCACAAGGATGTTGGCGCGCGGCAGCCCGAACAGGCCATAGGTCATGGCGGCCACACCTTGCACGCCCCCCATGGCCAGAATGCTGTCAGCGCCGCTGATATGGGCGGCGTAGACGATCGCCGGGGCCACGCCCTCGCCCGGGCGGGGCGGTGAACAGGCGGTGATGTGACGGCACCCCGCCACTTTGGCGGTGGTCACGGTCATAATGGCGCTGGCGATGTGGCTATACCGCCCGCCGGGCACATAGCAGCCCGCTGCATCGACCGGGATGGCCTTTTGTCCCGCGATGAAGCCCGGCACGATTTCCAGCTGCACATCCGACACGGTGGCCTTTTGCGCCTCGGCAAAGCGGCGCACATTGTCCTGGGCAAAACGGATATCGGCCTTGAGCTTTTCCGGCACCCGGGCGCAGGCGGCTTCGATTTCCTCGGGCGTCATCAGCACGTTGCCCTCGAACTTGTCGAACTTGGCCGCGTATTCCATCGCCTTGGCGTCGCCGCCGGCCTCGATGTCGGCCAGGATGGTCTTGACCGTGTCATGCACCTCGGACGCGTGGGATTGAGCGGTCAGGGTGGCCTTCTTGAGGTATTCACGCGACATGTTCAGAAGATCCTATTGGTAGATTTCAGGAAGCAAAGTGGTCGACAGTGCCGGAACGTAGGCGATCAGGATGACGACGATCAGCATGGTCAGCACGAAGGGCACAGCGCGGGCTGCGATCTTGAGGATGGATTCACCCGTGATCCCCGACACCACGAACAGGTTCAGCCCAAGTGGCGGCGTGATGAAGCCAACGCCCAGCGCGGTGATCATCATGATGCAGAACTGGATTTCGTTCATGCCGATATTATCCGCCAGCGGTTTCAGGATCGGGGCCAGAATGACGATATTCGGTGTCGTCTCCATGACGCAACCGGCCGCGATCAGAATGCCGATCATCAGCAGGATCAGCAGGAACGGATCCTCGGTCAGCGAGGTCACCGAGGCCACGAAGCCCTGCGGCACGCCCATGATCGCCAGCGCCTCGGCCAGCGGGGCCGAGAAGGCGATGATCGGCAGGATCACCCCGTTCACCTTGGCCGAGCTGACCAGCATCGACGGGAAGTCTGCCAGCGTCAGCGTGCGCAGGATGAACCCCATGATGATGGTGACGACAACGGCGGTCGCGCCCGCCTCGGTCGGGGTCAGGCGACCCGAGAAAATGCCATAGAAGATGATGCCGGGCACGATGAACGCATACCAGCCTGATTTCAGCGCCTTGCCAAGGTTGGCCGCCCATTCGCCAAAGGTCATCATCCCGCCGCCCTCATAGGCATAGAGGCGGTTCATGATGATATTGGTCACGAGGATCGAGATCAGGATCGCCAGCCCCGGGATCAGAGCGGCCAGAAACAGGGTCGAGGCCGAGATGCCCAGCACGAGCCCGATGATGATATAGGCGATCGAGGGCGGGATCAGGATCCCGGTACAGGCCCCCGCCGCCACCAGCGCACAGGCATAGGGGCGCGGATAGCCGCTTTCGACCAGTCGGTTGATCGTCATCCGACCCACTGCCGCCGCCCCCGCCGCGTCAGACCCCGAAATGGCCGCGAACATGCCGCAGACCAGAACCGTGGCCGAACCGAACCCGCCCTTGGCGAAACAGGTCAGCGCCTCGGCCACGTCCAGAAACTTGCGCGACAGCCCGGTGCGCACCAGCACGTCACCGGTCAGGATGAACAGCGGCACCGCGGTCAGGGCAAAGGCGTCGATGCCGGTAAACAGGCTTTCGCCCACAAGGCTTAGCGGCAGGTCCCCCGACATGATCAACATCACGATCGCGGCCGAGCCAATCGCGGCCCAGACCGGAACCGCCAGCGCGATCAGGCCCACGAACAGGATCACGGGCAGGTAGAAATCCCAGCCCAGTTCGACCGTTTGATTGAGGGTATTCCACAGCATCCGCCTGCTCCTCAGTCAAACAGCTTGTCGCCTTCGAAGACGGGCGTCCCGTCGCGAAGACTTTTGATGTCATTCATCAACGACTGGATCAGGCGCCAGATCATCAGGGCAAATCCCGTGGGCACCGCCATCAGGAACCACACCTTCGATACCCGCAGCCCGTCGGTGACCGACCCGAACTTGGCCGAGACATGCACCGCCTCGTAGGACCAATAGAGCGCGATGACTGCCACCGCGAACATCACCAGATCACCGAAGATATACAGCACCGCCTTGGGCCGCGGGCCGAGATAGTGCATTATCACGTCGATCCGGATATGGGCGCGTTCCTTGACCGCCGCCGCAGCGCCGATCCAGGCCAGATAGATGAAGGAATAGCGGACGATCTCCTCGCCCCAGATCGAGGAATAGGCGAAGATCTCGCGCCGCAGCACCTCGATTGCCATCGTGATGACCAGCATCACGTAGAACACCAGCAGCAGCCAGCGTTCGGCGTTGCGGTCTATGGTTTTGAGTAAGGACATCGGTTCCCTCGGCAAGGCTGGGGGGATGGGCCTGAAGGATCAGGCCGTGCAGGTCTGGAAAAGGCGGGCACGCGTCCGGCGCCCGCCCGGTCCGTATCAGGCGTCGTGGACGTAGTATTTGCCTTGGGTGCCGGCCGCCTCGACCAACTTTTGGAAGGCGTCCATCGACCCGGCCAGCTCGGTCTTGAATGGGTCCCATTCCGAGCGCTGATAACCGCCGGCCTCCTGCCACTCGGCCAGTTGGTCGTCGGTCAGCGAGTGGAACTGAACCCCGGCCTTGTTCAGTTCGGCCATTGCATAGGCGCGAGCCGAGGGAACCTTGGCGAGGTTCTGGTGTCCGGTCATCTCCGCGCCCCACATGATGGCCTCTTGCACGTCGGCCGGCATCGAGTTGAACCATTCCAGGTTGCAGGAATAGACTTGGCTGTCCGGCACCGCCTGAGTGAAGGTGACGTGAGACAGAATGTCCTTGAAGCCAAACACATACAGCGCGCCGACCGACGGGTCGAGCGCATCCGCCACGCCCTGCTTGATGGCCGAGGGGGTCTCACCCCAAGCAACCGGGGTCGGGTTGGCGCCGACCATGCGGTAGTATTGCTGCAGCATCTTGGACCCGGGCACGCGGAATTTGATCCCGCTCATGTCCGAGGGGGTGATGATGGCATTTCCGCCCTGGCGCACGGCCACGACGCGCGGGTCGATCACGACATAAAACAGCGCCTTGAAGCCTGCGGCCTCGACCTTGGGATGCACTTCGTTCTTCCAGGTGTCGGAATGCACGAGATTGGTGAACCGCTGGTTCGAGCCGCACAGATACGGCATGTTGATCAGGTCCACGGTCGAAGCGAAGGGTGCGAAGTTCGACAGCGAATGCTGCGCGGCCTGGATGGTTCCGCCCTGAACCTTCTGCACCAACGCGCCGCCCGCGCCCAGCTGCCCGCCCGGGGCCAGCTTGACATAGACCTTGCCGTTGGTTGCGTTCTGGATGTTCTCCTTCAGGTCCAGCTGCATGATCGGATAGCTGCGCGAGGCGCCCAGCACATAGGCCGTGGCCACCGTCATCACATGCTCGGCAGCTTGTTCGCGCTCTTTTTCCTCCTTGGCGGTCTGCGCCGCGGCCTCGGATGACCACAACATGCCTCCCGCGCCCGCCACGATTGCCGCCGTGAACGCGCCGCCGGCGCTCAGCTTCAGGAAATTGCGGCGTTCAGCTGACGCCAGTTCCATTTGATCTTTGTTCATTGATTGCCCTCCCATTGGAAAAATTCAGCCGCCGTTCTCCTCGCGCGCGGCCTCTTTTTTCAGAATTGCGACAACGAACAGGATCGACGCCGCGAACAGAACCAGCATCTCACCCACATCCCCAAGAAACGCGCGGCCTGCAAACGCACCCAGCGCCACGTTCGCGAAATAGACGACGAAGACGATGGCGGATGCGGCAAGGAACATGTTCGGGACTCCGGGTAGAATCGGCACTGATGCCATTTGTAAGCGCTTACATAGAAAATGCAAGCGCTTACATTTCACCTTTCATTGCCAATCCGATCCGGTTAGAATTGAAGAGAACAAAGATTAGGTTTGGAAATGTCGAAGCTGAAGCCCGCCCCGACACTGGATGATGTTGCCAGAAGGGCAGGCGTTTCCACGGCTACGGTCTCGCGTTGCATCAACACCCCGGACAGGGTGGTCGAAGCGACCCGAAAACGCGTGCAATCGGCGATCGAGGCCTTGGGCTATACACCGAATTTCGCGGCTCGGGTCATGGCGGCCAAGCGCACGTTTACCATTGGCGCGATCATCCCGACGATGGAAAACGCCATCTTTGCGCGCGGCTTGCAGGCCTTTCAGGAAGAGCTGCACCAACATGGCTATACGCTACTGGTATCCAGTTCGGCCTACAAACCGGCAACCGAAGAAGAGCAGATCCGAACTTTAGTCGCCCGCGGCGCCGATGGCCTGCTGCTGATCGGTCACGACCGGGCGCCGCGCATCTACGAATTTCTTGAACACCGCGAAATTCCGGCGCTGGTTGCGTGGTCGTTTTCCCCGGACGGGCGTCTGCCCTCCATCGGATTCGACAACCGGGCGGCCATGTACGAGCTGGCGAAAAGGGTCCTCGACCTCGGACACAGACGGCTTGCGGTGATATCCGGCATTACCCACGGCAACGACCGCGCGCGCCTTCGACTGGACGGCGTGCGCGACGCTGTTCGGCAGCACGGGCTTGACCCGCAGGTGCTTCAGGTCATCGAGACCCCGTATGAAATCGAAAACGGTGCCGAAGCGTTCGCGCGTTTCATGTCGCAGGACACGCCGCCGACGGCTGTCATGTGCGGCAACGATGTGTTGGCCGCTGGCGCTTTGCTCAGGGCTCAGGACATGGGGCTGAAAGTCCCGCAGGATGTCTCGATCACAGGGTTCGATGACATCGAACTGGCCCGGATCCTGCGCCCGGCTTTGACAACTGTGCATGTGCCGCATCGGGAAATGGGCGGAAAAGCCGCGAAGGCATTGATCGAAATGGTTGAAAAAAGGACCCCGGCGGCCGGTGAACACCTGTACACGCATATCGTCGAACGGCAGTCCCTGGGTCCTGCCAACTCGCGGTAATCCGCGTGCCCGGGTCAGGCGGCCTGATCTTCCATCGTCCGGAAATCACCCTTCAGCCACAAATGCCGTTTGCACATCGGCTCGGTGAAATACTGCCGGATCAAGCTGCTGAGGGCCTTGTGGATCAGTTTAGAAGTGGTGTCCGGATAGACCTCGGTCGTGAACAGAGAAACGATCCTGACAAAGTTCCGCCCCGGAAAAGGCGTTGCCCGCACCGAGTCATGATAGCGATGCGCCCGATGGAAACACCCCGCCGTGGTGATCGCCCACCCGCTGCCTTCGGCGACCAGCCCCATGATCGACTGGTTGCATTCCAGCTCGAACCGGTTCGGCAGGTTGTACTTGTTGCGCGTCAACTGGATCTCTATCTGCTTGCCGATCGTGTAGTCTCGCGAATACCGCAGCAGCGGCAGGTCGGAATGGGGCGAGAACAGGTCCTGCACCTCGCCCTTGAACTTTTCGGGCACGATCACGATGAACGGATCGCGCATCAAAGGATATTCGATCAGCCCCTGTGTGCCGCCGGGCGGTCGGGTCGCCACGCCTGCGTCCAGCTTGTGCTCCTGCAATTTCTCGATGATTTCGTGGCTGGGCCGCGTAAAATGTCGGAAATTGCAGCGCGGCAGCGCATGGGCCAGGAACCGGATCAGTTCGGGCGCGATCTGGTTGTCGAAATCGTCCACCAGGGCCAGCCGCAGATCGGTGGCGTGGCGCCAGTTGCCAGACCGGATCTCGGCCTCGCCCCGCTTCAACACGGTCAGGCCATCCCGTACATAACGCGAAAATACTTCGCCAGCCGGTGTCAAGCTCATCGGACGACGGCCGTGATCCACCAATGCGATGCCAAGGGCGTCTTCAAGGCTTCGAAGGTGGTTGGAAACGGTGCTGATCGACAATCCCGTTTCCGAGGCCACCTGCTGAATCGAACCGGACTTGGCGATCAGGCGAAACACTTCCAACCAGCGCAGGCTCAGTGTTTTGGACACGGGGCAAAACCCTCCCGCAATTTCGATTTCATCGAAACTAGCGAAACAGAGTTTTGGCTTTCGGGCAATGGTGAATGTTGGTCACCCGCTTTAGCTGCGCATGTGGATGAAGTCGGGATCGTAGGGGCAGGCAGGAATAACCCGCGCCGGAACCCTGTCACCGCACAGGTCCAGCATCATCTCGCTGCCTTCTGCTGACAGGTGCGGCTCGACAAAGGCATGCGCCAGGTTCAGCCCGGTGCGATGCCCCCAGTCACCCGAGGTCACCGTTCCCACCACCCGATCCCCTGCCATCAGCGACGCACCGGGATGCGCGGGCGCGTGCGCGGCCTGCACCTGCAGGGCAACCAACTTGCGTGACGGCCCTTTGGCCTGCCGTTCGATCAGCGCCGCGCGCCCGATGAACTCCGGTTTGTCCAGCCGAACAAAGCGGCCCAACCCGGTTTCGAACGGGTCGAACTCGGTGATCAGGTCCGCCTTCCAATGCAGGAAGGTTTTCTCCATCCGCATCGACTCGACTGCCCGCGCGCCGAACAGTTGCAGGCCAAAGGCCTGTCCGGCCTGCCGCAGCGCAAGATAGGCCGCATGGAGCGAGGCGTTGGGCACATGGATCTCATAGGCCAACTCGCCCGAGAAACTGACGCCCATCACGGTAGCGGGCGCGATCCCGACAAAGCACTCGCGTACGCTGAGCCATGGGAAGGCGTCCCGCGACCAATCCCCGCGCGAGCAGGCCGACAACACGTCACGCGCCCGTGGTCCGGCCAGAACCAGGATGGTCTGGTCGTTGGTCAGGCTGCGCAATTGCACGTTCTCGTCGGGGGCGATGTGTCGGGACAGCCAATCCATATCGTGCAGCTCGGCCGCGGCGGCCGAGCCGTACCAGACGCGATCCGGCCCCCGGTCGCTGGCGGGCAGATTGGCGATGGTCGCCTCGGCCTTGACCATGCCCTGATGGTTCAGCAGATAGGCCAACCCCACCCGACCCGGGCGACGGGGCAGCGCGCCGCAGATCATCCGGTCAAGGAACGCATGCCGGTCGGCGCCGGTGATCTCGATCCGGTTGAACCCGTTGACCTCGGCCAGCCCGACATTCTGCTGCACGTTGGCGACCTCGGCGGCGATCACGTCGAAGGTTTCGTCAAAATCGAAACTGAGCGTCGGCGTGAAATCGGGCGCGGGCTTGATGTACTCGACCCGCTCCCACCCATTCACCACGGTAAACTCCGCGCCCTCGGCGGCCAGAACCGGGGTCAGCGGCGTGGTCTTGGCGGGCCGCCCGGCGGGGCGGTGCTCGTGCGGAAAGTGAAAGCGGAACTCGTTCTGATAGTCCTCGATCGCCTTCAACGCGGTCAGTTCGACATTGGCGTGCCCGGCGAACCGGCGCGGGTCGAGGCACCAGGTGTCATAGCAGGCCTCGCCATGCACGATCTGCTGGGCCAAAAGCCAGCCGTGGCCGCCCCCCTCGCCCAGCCCGGCCCGCAGCCCGATGATGCAGAATGCGTTGCGCTTGCCGGGGATCGGCCCGACCAGAGGCGCGCCGTCGATCGTGTAGGTGATCGGGCCGTTGACGACCGTGTGGATCCCTGCCTCCATCAGCGCGGGCATGCGGGCAAACGCGCCTTCCAGCACATCGGTCACCCGATCCAGATCGTCGGGACACAGCGCGTTGACGAAGTTCGGGTCGATCCCGTCCATGCCCCAGGTCTTGCAGTCCTGTTCGTAGAAGCCCAACAGCAGGCCGTTCTTTTCCTGCCGGCAGTAGTAATCGCTGATCGGGCAGCGCAGCAGCGGCATGCGGTGGCCAGCGTCGCGGATCGCGGGGATTTCCTCGGTCAGGAAATACTGGTGCTCCATCGAGGCCACGGGATGGTGCACGCCCATCATCGCGCCCACCTCGTTCACGCGGTAGCCACAGGCATTCACCACGATGTCACAGTCAATGTCGCCGTGCTCGGTATGAACGGTCCAAGTGTCGTCCTTGTGCTGGGTCAGGGCCGTAACTGGCGTGTTGCGATAGACTTCGGCCCCGGCCTTGCGCGCACGCCGTGCCAGCGCCTGGCACAGCTGCGCCGGGTCGATATCCCCGTCCAGCGGATCCCACAGGCCACCCAGCAGGTTCTCGGTGGAAATCAGCGGGTGGCGGCGGGCGCATTCCTGCGCGTCGATCACCTCGAAATGCACGTCCATCCCTCGCGCCATCGACGCGAAATGGCGATAGCCCTGCATCTGCGCTTCGGTATTGGCCAACCGGATGCCGCCGTCGCCATGATGGTAGTTGATCGGATAGTCCGGGTCCTCGGCCAGTTCCTTGTACAGGCGGATCGAATGCGACTTCAGCCCCACCATCGTCTGGTTCATTCCGAAATTCGTCACCTGCGCGGCCGAATGCCATGTGGTGCCGGATGTCAGCTCGTTGCGCTCCACCAGAACCACGTCGCTCCAGCCTTCCTGCGTCAGATGATACAGGGTTGAACAACCGGCGATTCCGCCGCCGATCACCACGACCTTGGTGCGCGATTTCATGGGTGTGCTCCTTCTGAGGTTCTCCGAACCCTGCCGAACGGCGCAGCGGGCGGGCAATGGCGCAGTGGCCGGTCCCGAAAAATCGAAACGGGAATTGAGATTTCTCAAAACGGCATTTCCGCTTTGGCTGCACCCCGCGTTGCCGCATACCCTGCAGGGCAGGATCGGATCAGGAGCCTTCGGAGATGCCAGAACAGGGCAAACGCGGCGGGCGGCGGGCCAGGCTGGCGCAACGGGCGGCCAAACCGGCCTTTGACCCCTGCCCGCCCGGCCAGATCGGCGGGCAGTACAAACCCCTGACCTTGCCCGAGATCGCGGCGATCCACGACACCGCACTGCGCCTGCTGGAAACGCTGGGCATGGGCGAGGTGCCCGACCGCCTGGCACAAGACCTGATCGCCGCAGGTGCGCGGCCAGGCCCGCCGGGACGGCTGGTCTTTCCACGAGCGATGGTCGAAGGCGCGGTCCGGCGGGCCGCCAAGCGGTTTACCCTGCACGGGCGCGACCCGGCCCGGTCAATCGAAGTGGGCGGCGACCGCGTGCATTTCGGCACCGGCGGAGCAGCGGTCCAGACGCTGGACCTGGACAGCGGGCTCTATCGCCCGTCGACCCTGGCCGATCTGCATGATTTCACCCGCCTTCAGGACACGCTGGCCAATGTCAGCTGGTTCACCCGATGCTGCGTCGCCACCGACGTGCCGGACAATTTCGATCTGGACGTGAATACCGCCTATGCGCTGATCCGGAATACCACCAAACCGGTGGCGACCTCGTTCACGCTGGCCGAACATGTCGCGCCCATCGTGCGGATGCTGGATATCGCCGCCGGAGGCCGGGGGGCCTTTTCGGAACGCCCGTTCCTGAAAGCGCATATCAGCCCGGTGATCTCGCCCTTGCGGTACGGCGAAGATGCGGTGGACGTGGTCTATGAATGCATCGCGCACAACATCCCCATGTCCTGCATCACAGCAGCCCAGGCCGGGGCGACCGCGCCCGCCACCATGGCCGGGTTTCTGACCCAGTCTCTGGCCGAAACCCTGGCCAGCCTGGTCATGGTCAACGCGATCCGGCCGGGCTTTCCCATGGTGTTTTCCAACTGGCCCTTCATCATCGATCTGCGCACCGGCGCGTTTTCGGGCGGCAGTGGCGAAACCGCCGTGCTGAACGCGGCCTCGGCCCAGATCACCAACTGGCTGGGGCTGCCCTCGG
This sequence comes from Ruegeria sp. CRTD044, assembly GCF_059613485.1. Lineage (NCBI taxonomy): Bacteria > Pseudomonadati > Pseudomonadota > Alphaproteobacteria > Rhodobacterales > Roseobacteraceae > Ruegeria > Ruegeria sp. CRTD044. Next base: position 524,522 of record NZ_JBXWSP010000016.1, read on the forward strand.
GCGTGGCCTGTTCGATGACCGATGCCAAGGCCATCGACGCGCAATACGGCGCCGAAAAAGGCATCACCTCGCTGGCCGCCGCGCTGGCCGGGGGCAACCTGATCTACGAAAGCTCGGGCATGACGGCTTCGCTGCTGGGGGTCAGCTTCGAGGGGTTCGTGCTGGATGACGAGATGCACTCGCACACCTATCGCGCCCTGCGCGGGATCGAGGTGACCGAAGAAAACCTGGGTTTTGACGCGATCTGCCAGTCGGTTCTGGGCGAGGGCCATTTTCTGGGCAGCGCCCACACCCATGCGGCGATGGAGCGTGACTATTTCTACCCCGCCCTTGCCGACCGGGCCGAGCCGCGCAGCTGGCAGGACAGCGGCGCCCGCGATGCCTGGTCCACCGCCCGCGACCGCGCGCGTGAAATCCTGCGCACGCATCACCCGCAATACCTCAGCCCCGAACAGGAGGTCGAGATCCGCGCCATTTTCCGGATTCTGTCCTGATCCGACGTTGCTGTGTCGCGGACTGGGTGTTTTTGACGCGGGCTTGGCGCTAGGCTCGGGCAAATGACGACACAGGGGGCCTCATGGCAAATGCGTTCTTTCAACCCGTCTCGGCGATGGAGCTGGCGCGCTTTGCCGGTGTCCCCACCTTCATGCGTCTGCCGGCCCTGACCGCGGACGACGACCGGATGGATCTGGTCGAGCTTGGGCTGGTCGGCATCCCCTGGGACGGGGGCACCACCAACCGGCCCGGCGCGCGGCACGGGCCGCGGCAGTTGCGCGACCAGTCCACCATGATCCGCGCCATGAACCCGGTGACCGGGGTTGCCCCGTTCGAACTGGTCAACTGTGCCGACCTGGGTGACGTGCCGCCCAACCCGGTGGATATCGAGGATACGCTGGATCGCGTCACCCGCTTCTACACCGACCTGATGCTGCGCGGCATAGTGCCCCTGACGGCGGGCGGCGATCACCTGACCACCCTGCCCGTCCTGCGGGCGCTGGCCAGCGACGGCCCGCTTGGGTTGATCCAGTTCGACAGCCATACCGACCTCTTCGACAGCTATTTCGGCGGGTACAAATATACTCATGGCACCCCGTTCCGCCGCGCGGTCGAGGAGGGGCTGGTCGATCCCGAACGGTTCGTGCAGGTGGGCATTCGCGGCACGGCCTACAACACCGAGGATATCGAATGGGGCGAGGCGCAGGGCATCCGCATCATCCGCATCGAAGAGCTGTTCGACCGCGGCATCGACGATGTCATGGCCGAGGTCCGCTCCATCGTCGGCGACGCGCCCTGCTATTGTACCTATGACATCGATTTCGTGGACCCCACCCATGCCCCCGGCACCGGCACGCCCGAGATCGGCGGCCCCAACAGCTTTCAGGCCCAGCAGGTCATTCGCAAGCTCGCAGGATTGAACCTTGTCGGCGCGGATCTGGTCGAGGTCTCGCCGCCCTTCGACCCATCGGGCGGCACCGCATGGCTGGGCATTTCGCTGATGTTCGAACTGCTGTGCGTGCTGGCCCAGGCGATCGACGCACGGCGCTAGGCCCGGGCGACGTTCTCGGCGATCATCGAGATCATCTCGAACATCACCGCAGCCGCCGTCAGCGCGGTGATGTTGTTGGGGCTATCCTTGGTCGGCATCATGCAGACCACATCGCCGCCGACGATGTTCAGCCCCCGCGCGGCATGCAGGATGCCCACGGCCTCGTCGACGTCAAAACCCTTTTCGCCGGGTTCCAGGTTCGACACGCCCGGCGCGATGGTCGGATCAAGGCAGTCGAGATCGAAGGTGATGTAGACCGGCCGGTCGCCCAGAACCTCGCGTGTTTGGGCCACCACATCGGCCAAGCCACGCTGGCGGAACTCGCGCATGGTGACGATGTTGTAGCCATAGTCATATGAAGGCTGCAGCCAGTCCAGGCTGCGCGGATGCCCCCGCAACCCGATCTGCATCGATCGAGTCGGGTCCACCTGCCCCTGATCGGCCAGGTAGGCCCCCCAATGCGCGGCCGACTTTTTGGCCCCCAGAAAATGATCGACCTTGGTGAACACATCCGTGTGCGCGTCCAGATGCAGAAAGCTGACCGGTTGCCCGCCCGCCAGTTCGCCTCGGCCCAACGCCTGCACGATCCCGCCCGTGATCGAATGATCGCCACCGATCGACACGGGCCGCGCACCGGCTGCGTCGATGTCACGGTAGAAGGCAGTGATACGCTCGATGCAGTCTTCGTTGTCATTGGCGCGCGGAAACGGCACGTCGCCCACATCGGCGATGCGCGCGCTCGACCACGGGTCGATCTGGAACAGCGAATGCACCCGGCGCTGCACGGCCGAGACATGACGCAGCGCACGCGGGCCCAGATGCTGGTCGCGCTCGGTGGTGCCGTTGCCGGCGGAATGCGGCACGCCCACAAGGGCGATATCCTGGTCCTGTGGCCCCACATGGGGGCACCGGAACAGGGTGGGCACGCCCCACCAGTACAGGTTGTCCATCATGGATTGTTCGTAGCGGTCCGCCATCGTGTCTCCCCGCCTTGAAATGAAACCGCCCCCACGGGTGACCCGGGGGGCGGCTGTCGCGTCAGATCTTTTCGTCTTCGCGACGGAAGGCGCCCTGAACGATGCGGTCCATGACCATGGCCAGGAACAGGATCGCAAAACCGCCCAGCAGGCCCGGGCCCTTGGCCGCGTATTGCAGCGCCTCAAGGATTTCCTTGCCCAGCCCCCCGCCGCCGATCAGCGAGATGATCACGACCATCGACAGGCACATCAGGATGGTCTGGTTCACGCCGGTCATGATCGACGGCAGCGCCAGCGGGATTTCCACGTCCTTCAGCAACTGCCATTTCGAGGCGCCAAAGGCGACGGCGGCCTCTTTGATGCTTTCCGGCACCCCGCGCATGCCCAGCGCCGTCAGGCGGATCACCGGCGGCATGCCGAAGATGATTGTAGCCAGGATGCCCGGCGGGTTGCCGGTGCCGAAGAAGGCGATGATCGGGATCAGGTAGACAAAGGCCGGCAGGGTCTGCATCAGGTCCAGCACAGGCTCGGCCGCGCGATAGGCGCGTTTGGATTTGCCGAACCAGATGCCCAGCGGAATGCCGAAGGTGACGCACAGCAGCACGGCCGCACCCACCAGTGCCACCGTCTCCATCGCAACGTCCCAATAGCCCAGCAGCGCGATATAGGCCAGCGACGCGGCGGTGAAGATCGCCACGCGTGGACCCGCCGCGCGCCACGCGGTCACGCAGATCACCAGCATGACCACGGGCCAGGGCGACCCGATCAGGGCCACGGTCAGCCCGTCCAGAACCGAGCGTACACCGGCAACGATCCCGTCGAAAATGTCTCCGCCCGCGGCGGCGGCGGCGTCGATCCGGGCCTCCATCCAGCTGGCCACGACCGAGAACAGTGTTCCCTGATCAGGCCCCAGGATCATCTCGGATACCTGTTTTTCGGGGAAGGCATCCAGCAGTGGAAGCGAGGCATTCACCGTGAATTTGTAAACGATCAGCGGTCCGATCGCAGCGATCAGAACTGCCCCCAGAACCGTGTTCCGAGTCGAGCGGCCGCTTTCGGTGTTGTCGGGGTTGATCCGCCAGTTCGAGTACTGCTTTTCGTACACCCGGTCAGCGTAGAACCCCTGAACCAGTTTGAAAACCAACAGCATCAGAAGCCCGGTGACCATGATCCCAAGGGCTTCGGACTGTGCCAGCTGCGCTTTCTCAAGGCTGCTGTCCGCCGCTTTCTGGATATTCGCGGCCAGTTTATTGAACCGGTCTATGTCTGCCTTCTCGGTTGCATCCGCCGCGCGGGCCAGCAGCTCGTTTGCGCGTTCCTGCTGACGAGCCGCGCGTTCGGCCAGATCGGCCCCCGGGTTGCCCCAGGCTCCCCGCCCGATCTGCACCCAGGCGATGATCTCAAGGATCAGGAAGGTCCAGAACATCCCCCAGATCGCCCGCGAGGCGGACCAGAACGGCCCCAGAACCGCCGCCCACAGGTTGAATGTGTTCGGGATCGGACTGGTTGCATCGTGGATCTTGTGAAAGGCGTTGACGTAATAATCACCATTGGGGCCTGCGAATTCGTGGATCGACCGATCCAGCGCCTCGCGGTCCACCTCGATGTCGGAGGCGGCCGTGACTTTCAATTCCGTGGTTGCATCAGTCATTTTTGCCCCCCTGAATTCCGCGCAACAGGCGTGGTTTGGTCACGACACCCACATCCTGACCGCCATCGGTGATCACCACCGGAAGCTCGGTGTTCACGGCCAGATCGATCAGCTGGTCGAGGTCTGCGCCCTCATCGGCGCGCGGCGCGCCATCCATCGTACCGGAGTAGCTGTCCAACGGCTCCATGATCGAATGCGCCTTGACCAGTTTCAGCTTGGATATGCCCTGCACGAACTCGCGCACATAGTCGTCGGCCGGGTTCATCACGATGTCCTCGGGCGTGCCGATCTGGACGATCACACCGTCCTTCATGATGGCGATGCGGTGGCCGATGCGAATGGCCTCGTCCAGGTCATGGGTGATGAACAGCGTGGTCTTTTTCAGCTGCGCAACCAGAGCCTTGAACTGATCCTGCAACTGCAGCCGGATCAGCGGGTCCAGCGCCGAGAATGGTTCGTCCATCAACAGGATTTCCGGGTCCGAAGCCAGCGCGCGCGCAATGCCCACGCGCTGCTGCATCCCGCCCGACAGTTCCTTGGGCAGCCGATCCTCGTAACCGGTCAGGTCCACCAGGCCCAGCGCATGATCGGAGACCGCCCAGCGCTTGGATTTCGAGACTTTGCGGATCTCAAGCGGATAGGCCACGTTGTCGCGCACCGAGCGGTGCGGCATCAGCGCCATGTGCTGGAACACCATCCCGATCTGCTGGGCGCGAATGCGACGCAATTCGGACTCGGAGATCTTGGACACGTCCTGCCCCATGATCTCGATCTTTCCGGCCGTGGGCTCGATCAGGCGATTGACATGGCGCACAAGGGTCGACTTGCCTGAACCCGACAGGCCCATGATGCAAAAAATCTCGCCACGCGGCACCTCGAACGTGGCGCCTTGAACGCCGACCACGCAATTGAATCTTTCAAGAACTTCAGGTTTTCCAATACCTTCATTCCGGACCGCAGCCATGGCTTCTTCGGCCCGTGCGCCGAAAATTTTCCAGACATTTTCTAGTTTTACGACAGGTTCGTCCATTTGCCCCTCATCTACGGGGTTGCATCCCGGCAAACAGGCAAAGGGCCGCCGCGATCAGTCGCGACGGCCCCATGCGTTTGTGATTTAGTTCGTCAGCCAGCCGATAACGGTGTCTTCGTTTTCAGCCACCCACTGGCGGGCGAAATCGGCTGCTTCGATGTTGTCCACGGCCAGCGCCTTGCCCATCGCGCTCAGATCATCACCCTGCATCTGGTAGTTGCGGAACAGGGCCGCGACCTCGGGGTGATTTTCCTCAAGCTCTTTGGCGTAGTGCAGGTGCAGAGTTGCCCCGTTCCACGCGGTCGAGGCCTCGGATTTGTCCAGCCAGTCCGGGTCATCGGTGGGCTGAACGATCGTCCAGGTGGCCGGATCATGCGGCGGCTCTTCCAGCACGGTCAGTTCCTGAGTTACGAAGATGTAGTGCGGGCTGTAGCAGAACCCGATCCACGGATCGCCGGCCTTGGTCGCGTTTGCCAAATTGGCGTAGGCGATGGTTTCTTCGTACTCGGTCAGCTCGAAGATCTGGTCATAGCCATAGGACTTGGCGCGGATCTTCTCGACCACGGTCGACGCCCAGCCGGGTGCGCCGATCCAAACCTCGGGGGTACCGTTTCCGTCAGTATCGAAGATGGCCATCTTGTCCGGATCGCTCAGGTCGTCGATGGATTTGATGTCATATTCCTCGGCAATGTAGGTCGGAACGCACATACCCTGCTCGGCCTGAACCGGGTTCTCGTTCATCACGACTGTGCCGTTCTGTTTGACATAGGTGTCGTGCAGGTTCTGCTGGTTCGGCATCCAGACTTCCGGGTGGACGTGCATCGCGCCGGAATCCATCGCTTCGAACACGATGGGGTTGGTCCCGTTCTGCAATTCGACATCAAGGCCCAGGTTTTCTTCGATAACGACTTCAAGAATGTGCGCGGTGGCGTTCACCGACGCCCAGTTCGGGACACCGATCACGATATCGGCAGCAAAAACCGGGGCAGCGACCGTCATCGATGCGCCCCCCAGTAACGTAGCAAGTTTGTTCATGTTGCGTCTCTCCATGTTGGTCGTCTTCGGCGCTGATTCTCGTTGATCGAAAGCGATCAGGCGGACGGGCCTGATAGTCGAGATCGGGTCAGCGTCTCGGGTGTATTGAGCGCGTTTCGCATGTGAACACGCCCCGCACTGAAAAAAGTGAAACACCTGCCGTTTGACCCATCAAGCGCAACTTCGAACCGGGGTCACGGTTACGAAATTCTCGCAGAATGGTTTCGATAAATTCCGAATAGCGGTCCCACGCGTCGTGGTGAAACCCGTGAGACCGTGCGTTGGATTGGTACGCCTGCTGCATGAAATCTGGCTGCCATGCAGTTTGGCTCAGTGGGGTTTGGGCCTCAAACCAGCGCCTGCGGCAAGATAAACGGAACGTCAGTTGCCGGCAGCGTGCTGACCGGCAGATCGATACCATAGACCTGCCGCATCACCTCGTCGGTCATGACATCCGAAACCGCGCCGGTGCGCCAGACCTCTCCGTTCGACAGAACGCAGACCTTGTCAGCGAACAACGCGGTCAGATTCAGGTCATGCATCACGACCACGACGCCGCCGCCCTGATCGGCGAATTCGCGCGCGATGCGCAGAACCGTGAACTGATGCGCGATGTCCAGGCTGGCGACGGGCTCGTCCAGTAACAGCCAGCGCGGCCGGTCGCGCCGCACCGAGCTCCAGACCTGGGTCAGAACGCGCGCAAGCTGCACGCGTTGCTGCTCGCCGCCGGACAGGTTCTGGTACGAGCGCGGCTCGAACCCCGCAAGATCGACATGCGCCAGCGCGCGCGACGGCAGGGCGTCGTCGCCGTCGGCCAGGCCGCCGGGCAGGCCCAGCCGTACGACTTCCAGCGCGGTGAAGGGAAAGGCGACCGCCGAGGATTGCGGAAGAACGCCCCGCATCGCCGCCAGTTCCCAGGGCTGCAGGGCCGCGATGTCCTGGCCGTTCAAGGTGATCCGGCCGGTGTACGGGATGTCGCCCGACAGCGCCCTGAGCAGCGTGGATTTGCCCGAGCCGTTGGGCCCGATGATTGCAGTGACCTGTCCGGGTTCAGCCAGGAAATCCACATCACGCAGGATCTGCTTGCGCCCGATGCGGACGCTGACATTTTCAGCTTTCATCATTCACATTCCCATCGATCCGTGGCGGCGCAGCAGGATCCAGAAGAACACCGGCGCGCCCAGAATGGCCGTGACGATGCCGATCGGCAGCTCGGCCGGGGCCACGATCACCCGGCTGATCATGTCGGCGGCCAGCAGCAGGGCGGCGCCCAGCAAGGCCGCGTTGACCAGCAGCCGGTGGTGATCGGGGCCGGTGCCCAGCCGCAGCAGATGCGGCACGACGATGCCGATGAACCCGATCCCGCCCGACACGGCCACGGCCGCGCCGGTGGCGGCGGCCACCGTCAGGATCGCGATGTTCTTGCTGCGTTGCACCGGAATGCCGATGTGATGCGCCACCGCTTCGCCCATGGCCAGACCGTTCAGGGCGCGGGCCAGACGCTGCGCGCACAGGATCGACGCCAGGATCAAGGGCGCGGCGGTGGCGACCTTGGTCCAGGTCGCGCCGGCCAGCGACCCCATGCCCCAGAAGGTCAGATCGCGCAGCTGCTGATCGTCGGCGATATACACCATGACCCCCGACACCGCGCCCGACAGGGCCGCCAGGGCGATTCCGGCCAGCAGCATCGTGGCCACCGAGGTCTGCCCCTGGCGCGTCGAAACGCGATAGAGGATCAGGACCGACGCCCAGCCGCCCAGAAAGGCGGCAACCGCGACCAGGCCACTGCCGACCCAGGCCAGAACGGCGGCGGGCAGAAGGTTGCCGAAGACGATGGCGGTGATCGCGCCCAGCCCCGCCCCCGCGCTGACGCCGACGATTCCCGGATCCGCCAGCGGGTTGCGGAACAGCCCCTGCATCACCACGCCCGACACCGCCAGCGCCGCGCCGACCAGGATGCCCATCACCAGCCGCGGCAGGCGGATGTCCCACAGCACGATCCGGTTCAGATCCGACAGGCCCCGGCCATGCAGCAGATCTGACACGGCCATCTTCAGCGAGGCCTCGGACGCGCCGACCGAGATGCTGGCCACGCTGGTCACGGCCAGAAGGCCGACCAGGGCCAGGGTCACCCATGCAGCCCGCGACCTGCGGGCCGCGGCGGTCGGGGGCGCGCCGTTGTCCAGTGCCAGCGTCATGAGCCCCGGACGCCCCGCAATGCGGCCGACAGATCCATGACCGCGTCGGCGGTGCGCGGGCCGAAGCCCAGCAGATAGGCGCCGGGCATCCGGATCAGCGCCCGGTTCCGCCCCGCCGGAGTCAGCCGGACCGCGGGCAGCGCGAACAGCTCTTCCTCCGAGAGGATCGGCTCGCCCTGGCGCTCCATCATCAGGATCACGTCCGGCGCGGTGGCGGCCATGGCTTCCGGCGTCATCGTCTTGAAACCCGTCACATCCGCGGCCGCGTTCTTGCCACCGGCCATCCGGATGATGGTGTCGGCCTGGGTCTCGGCCCCGCCGACGACAAACTCGCCGCCCCGAGCGGAAAGCAGGAACAGCACGTTCACCGGCGCGTCCCGCGCGGCGGAAGCCTCGGCCAGCGCCCAGTCCAGCCGGCGCGCGGTTTCGGCCGCCAGAGCATCGGCCTGGGCCTCGACCCCCAGCGCGACACCCACGGCGCGGATCTTGTCGATGACGCCATCGCGCGAGAATTCGTCGGCAATGGTGACGTAATCCACGCCGGCCTCTTGCAGCACCGCGATGGTCTCGGGCGGGCCCGACCCCTCGAGCGCCAGGATCAGGTCGGGCGCAACCGACAGCACGCCCTCGGGCGACAGGGCCCGGCGATACCCGACATCGGGCAGATCCGCCGCCTCGGGCGGATAGGTCGAACTGCGGTCACGGCCAACCAGCCGGTGCTGCTGGCCCAGAGCATGGACGATCTCGGTCAGCGAGCTGCCGATGGCGATCACGCGTTTGCTCTCGGCCTGCGCGGCCGCCGCCGAAATCAGCAAAGCCGCGCAGAGTGTCACAAGGCCCCGCATCATGCCGCTCCGGTATCGGCCGGGCCGGGCAGCGCGGCCACCAGCGCATCCCAGGCGGGGCGATGATCGGCCTCGCCGGTGCGGCGCCCGAAGATCTGCAGGATCAGGGCGCCATCCGCGTCGAAGGCCTCGACCGAGATCGCCGGGCCGCGCTGGGTCGGCTTGTCGACGGCCCAGACCTCGGCGATGTGATCGCTGCGCAGATGCAGGTTGAAGCCCGGATCCAGCACGTTGAACCACGGCCCCATCTGCGGAAGATTCCGCACCGGCCCGCCGTGGATCTCGATGCAGCCGCGGTTGCCGACGAAGATCATCACCTCGATCTGCTGATCCCTCACCTGTTCGAACAGGCCGGTGACCGCCGCGGGATCAACCGCGCGGGCCAGCGGTTCGCCCGCGATGCGATAGGCGCCCAGCCGGTTCATCTTGAGCTTCGAGGTCAGGCGCAGGAACTGGTGCGTGTCCGTCATCTGTGCCCATTCGCGGCGCAGCGCGTCGGCCTTGTCGGCATTGACCTTGGGCGCTTCGGCCGCTTTACGCGGCGCGACCGTCATCGTCTGGCCTTGATCCTCGGCGGCCAGTGTTCGAACCAAGCTGTCCCAGTGGCCCAGATCCGAGCCATCCCGCAGGATGATCTTGTGAACCGCGTCCCCGGCCGCATCGAACACCTGGATCGAGCGGCGCAGACCGGCCTCGGTTTCCCGCTCGACGGCAAAGACATGGCGCCATTGCGCGGGGAACATGCGCAGGTCGATCTCTTCGGTCAGCACCATCGCGGCATGCTGGCCGCTGTGGTAATTGTCGTATCGCCCGATCTTTTCGATCACGCAGGACGGGTTGCGCGTCAGCGCCATGACCTCGCCCAAGCCGGCCAACTGGCCGAACAGCCCGTCAAGGCCGGGGGTCAGCCGCGTCACGCCCTGTCCGGCAAAGGCCGCGACCAGCTGGCCCTCGCTCAACCCCAGCGCTTCCGCGAAATCGCGGTCTCGCTGGCCTGTCTTCTGCGCATAGGCAGCACGAATATCCTGAGGAGCCATAAGCACCTGTTCCATAGCGGGTTTCCCGTCTTCTTCGTGGTTCCAAGGGGGTGCTGGCCCGGGCGCTGATCGCAAACAGCGTCCTGCTGGCAATGCCGAAATTAAAGGCACGAAACTATGTTGACTGTTTTAGTCACCTTTATTAACGAACACAAGTCGTCGCGAAAAGGCGATTCCAAAAAAACAGCAAAAAAACTGACCAGCGCCAGCGAACTGCAAGCATCTCCGGTCCTCACACTTGTTTCGAAGGGACAGAAATGCGTGCGCGTACTCATATTGCAGGCCTGCTTGGGACTGCCTCTTGCCTTGGTTTGATGGCGTCCATGGTTTGGGCGCAGGAACAGGATGACGGGTTCCTCGGGACCCTGGAACTGGGCGAAAGCAAACGCGAGATCCAGACCGGCACCGCGGTTCCGGTCACGAATATCGACCAGGAAGAGATTGATGACCGTCAGGCCAACACGGTGGCCGAGCTGATCGATTCGGTTCCCGGCGTCACCCTGGTGAACGGCTCGACCCCGCAAGGATCGGGCATCAATATCCGCGGATACGGAGCCAACGGCACCTTCGGCACCGACCAGAAGGTTCTGATCCTGGTCGACGGCGCCACCACCGGCGCGGAAGAACTGTACCGGATCGGCAACCAGCTGTTCACCGATCCGCAGCTGTACAAAAGCGTCTCGGTCATCCGCGGCACGGTCGGGTCCTTCGAATACGGCTCGGGCGTCGTCGGTGGCGTGGTTCAGCTGGAAACCAAGGACGCGTCCGACTTTACCGGCGGCGAGCCGGGGTTCCGCTTCCGCCAGACACTCGAGGGGTATTCCAACGGCAGCGGCTTTGCCTCGTCGTCGATCCTTGCGTGGCAACCCAACCGGCAGACCGAATTCCTGTTCAACTACACCTATCGCGACCAAAGCAATCAGAAGGACGGGAACGGCGACACGATCGGCAACAGCGCCTTTACCCTGCCTTCGCTGCTGGCCAAGGGGAAATACAGCTTTGGCGACAACCTTGAACACTCGATCACCGCGTCCTGGAATCAGTCCACATCGGAAGAGCGGGACGTGCCCTATGATTCCTTCGGCACGACGGCGGACGCCTTCGGCAACGTGGACCGCGACATCGAAACCCGGATCGCCGTTCTGCGCTATCAGTACCGGCCGGCCGGCAACGATCTGGTCGATCTGGACGTCAATCTCAGCTATTCCGAGCAGTCCATCGACAGCAGCTATGTACCCGGTTCGTCCAGCCTGGAGGGAACGCCCTTCTTCCCCGGCATCAGGGCGCTGGCCGATGCCACGCACAATTACGAAACCACCAAGCTGACGATCAAGAACAGCGCGTATTTCCAGACCGGGGCGGCGTCGCATGATCTGCGGTTCGGGGTGGAATTCATCGAGCGCGAGCGGCTGGATGCCCCATCGGCACCGGGCGGCACCGACCGTCGCGTCGCGCTGTTTGCAGTTGACGACATCCAGTTCGGCGACCAACTGACCGTCACGCCCGCGCTGCGGTACGAAACGCAGGACATCAAGGGCAACGGCGACGCGGCCGCGCCCTTCAACGGCAGCTATGACAACGACGCGCTGATGGGCGGCCTGTCGGCCCGTTATGAATTCGCCAGCGGCTTCGCGGTATTCGCGGGCGGGGCCTATACCGAAAGCCTGCCGATCATCGACGATCTGGGCACACCGCTCTACATGACCCAGCCCGAGAAATCCCGCACCTGGGAGGCCGGCATTTCCTATGACAGCGGCGACATCTTCGCCGCCGGCGACGTTCTGCGCGCCAAGGTCAATGTCTACAGCACCGATCTGTGGGACATCACCTCGTACGTGTCGGGCACTCCGTCCCAGCCCCTGTCCAAGGTCGAAACCGAGGGCGTCGAGATTGAAGCCTCCTATGCCCATGCCACGGGCTTCTACGTCGATTTCAACGCCAACATCGTCAGCGCCACCGAGTTCAGCGCGGCGGGCATCGGATCGCCGTGGCGCAACGAGCCCACGGATTCGGCGCGGATCACCCTGGGCAAGCGGTTTGGCGAAACCCTGGATGTCAGCTGGGAGATCTTCGGCGCCAAGGCGGGACTCGATACCTCGGGCGATCCAGTAGCCGGATACGGGGTGAACACCCTGCGCGCGACCTATCTGCCGCAAGAGGGCGCGCTGGCAGGCTTCGAACTGCGCGCCGGGATCGAGAACATCTTTGACAAGGCCTATCAGCCGAACCTGTCGACCCGCAATTCGCCGGGCCGGAATTTCAAGCTGACCGTGGCCAAGACCTTCTGAACCCCTCAGGGAAAGGACCCGTCATGACAAAAGCTGTGCAAAATCTTGTTCGGGCGGTCCTGCTGGCCCTGCCCCCCATCGCGGGGGCGGGGTTGACCAGTGCCGAAGACACGCAGGGCGCGGGCGGCGTCACGATCGAGCTCAGCTCGGCCGTGAATCAGGATCATGGCTGCCTGCTGAGCTTCGTGGTCGAAAACGCCCACCCCGCCGATATCGGCGGCGCCGTCTATGAAACGGTGCTGTTCGGCGCGCAAGGCGAAGTGGCCCTGCTGACGCTGCTGGATTTCCAGGACCTGCCCGCCGGGCGGCCCCGCGTGCGCCAGTTCAAATTCGCCGGCCTGGCCTGCAATCGGATCAGCCGGATCCTGATCAACGGAGTGCAAGACTGCGCCTATCCCGGTGATCTGGCCGATGCCTGCCTGTCCGGTCTGACGCTGCGCAGCCGCCTTGAGACCGAATTGATTGGATGATCCGATGGATGCGTTTCTGCAAAGACTGACCGCAATTCTGGACCTGGGCGGCCCGGTCGTGGCGGTGTTGATCGCGACCTCGGTCGCGACCATGGCGCTGATCCTCTACAAGCTGTGGCAATACAGGGCCGCCGGGGTCGGGCGGCATGTCGAGCTGTCGCTGGCCATCGAAGCCTGGGACTGCAACGACCGGGCAACCGCGCGCGCGCATCTGGACCGAAGCCGCAGCTATCTGGCGCCGGTGGTCGCCATGGCGCTGGACGGGCACGGCCCGGAACTGATGGACCGCGCCGATGCCGAGGCCGAGGCGCGCTTTGCCGGGCTGGAACGCGGGCTGAACGTGCTGGACATGGTCTCGCAGCTTGCGCCGCTGCTGGGGCTGTTCGGCACCGTGCTGGGCATGATCGAGGCCTTCCGCACCCTTCAGGAGGCCGGCAACGCGGTGGATCCGGCGCTGCTGGCCGGCGGCATCTGGGTTGCGTTGATGACAACCGCCGCGGGGCTGGCCGTGGCCATGCCCACCTCGCTGGTCCTGACCTGGTTCGAGGCGCGCATGACCCGCGAACGGGTCTTTGCCAACCGCGCCCTGCGCACGGTGTTTGCCCCCGGCCACGCCGCCGCGCCACGCCCGGCCACCCCGCCGTTCGAGGCGCTGGCCCATGGCGCTTGAAACCCGCAAAAAGCGGCGCCGGCGTCTGTCCATGACATCGCTGATCGATGTCATCTTTCTGCTGCTGCTGTTCTTCATGCTCACCTCGACCTTCTCGAAATACGCCGAGATCGAGCTGACCACCGCCGCGGCGGGCGGGTCGCAGGCCCAGCGATCTATCCGCTTCATCAAGCTGGAACACGACCGCATCCTGATCGACGGCACCGAAGTCGGGCCCGACGCGGTTGCCGCACGGTTCGACGGCCGAACCGACCAGCTGGCCTTGATCAGCCTCGGCGCCGGGGCGACCTCGCAGCAGTTGATCGACTTGCTGACCGCCCTTGAACCCGTATCCCGCCTCAGCACGCAGGTCATCGGATGATCCGGCTGACCCCCAAAACGAAACCCGGCCGCGAACCGACGATCGCCCTGATCAACGTGGTCTTTCTGATGCTGGTCTTCTTCATGATCGCGGGCACGCTGGCGCCGCCCCTGGGCCAGTCGGTGCAACTGGTGCGGACGGCGGATCTTGAAGGGCGCGAGCCCCCGGATGCGCTGGTCATCCGCGCCGACGGCGTGCTGGAATATCGCGGGGCCGAGCTGACGGATGTGGCAGCCTATGTCGAGCGCGCCTCGATCGACCTGCCATTGGATGCCGTGCGGCTGGTGCCCGACCGGGCCTTGCCGGCGGTGCGGTTGAAACAGGTCAGCGACGCCCTGCGGGTCCTGGGCGCCAACCGGGTCTTCGTTGTGACCGAGCGGGGCCTGCCATGATCCCGCAATCCCGCATCATGGCCGCCGTGCTGGTCGTGCTAGCCGCCGCGACCCACGCCGCCGCCCTGTTCGAATTCGACACGGACGAGGCGGTTTTCGTCGAAGGCGGTGGCGCGGTTGCCCCTGCGGCGCTGGGGTCCTCGTTCCGGGACTATGCGGCCGGAACCGTGGCCACACCCCCCGCCACCACCCGTCACTCACCCGTTGCCCCGACACAGACCGCGCCAGAGGCCCCGGCGGACCGTGCGCGCGCGCAGCCGGCCACCAGGTTTCAGGCGCAGGCCCCGGCCCAGCGGCAGAGCGCCCATACGCCGACCCTGCAAAAACCTGAGCCGCAGCAGGCGCGGCCTCCCAAACCACACACCCCGACCGGCAATGCCGCGGTCAGCCGTAAAAAGGGCAGCGCCACCGGCAAGGCGGCGACCGGGGCGGCCTCGGCGAAACGGACGAACCGCGCCGCGCAGGAGCAGGGCAATGCCGAGGCCAGCACGTATTCTGGTTTGGTCAAGCGCAAGATTCTGCGAGCCCGGCGCAAAAGCGTGAAAATCCAAGGCTCGGTTCTGGTGGCCTTTCGCATCGCCGACAACGGCGCGCTGGCTTCGGTCAGCGTTGCCCGCAGCTCGGGCTCGTCCCGGCTGGATCAGGTCGCACTGGCACAGGTCCGGGCTGCCGCGCCCTTCCCGCCGCCGCCGGCCTCGGCCCGCCGCGCCTATTCGATGGAAATCGTCAGCAAATAGAAACTCAAACCATGCTAATCCGACTACCTGGTGTCCAGCGGCTTCAGCAGATCGAACACCTGTTGCCGCATCCATTTTGCCATCGGATTTGCATCCGATCGTCTGTGCCAGATAGCGATGATGTTGACGGGTTCGATTTCGAACGGCGGGGCAAGAACCTTCAGGCCGAACTCCGGCGCAAACTTCCTGGCCAGTTGAGAAGGCACCAAGGCCACAAGATCGCTTGCACTGACCACTCGGCACACCCCTGAAAACACCGGAAGCGTCATCGCGACGTGCCTTTTCCGACCAACTTTCGCCAGAGCCGCATCACCCATCGCCGCCAGTTTGCCCTCGGGTGAAAACAGCACATGCGACAAGGCGCAGAACGTTTCCATCGGAAGCTCGGTGCCGTCTTCGATCTGTGCAAGGAACGGATTGTCAACGCGACCGACGACCATGAAGGACGAACGGAACAGCACCTCTCGGCTGATCCAATCCGGAGAATCTGTATCCGGGATCAACGCCAGATCAGCATGGTAACGCTCAAGGCTCTCGACATAGTTCTCGGGAACAAGGTCCACCAATTGCGCGACCATTTTCGGAGCCTTGCGATTCAGAACGCCCCCAAGGCCGGGCATCAGCAGCTCGGCGAAAAAGTCGCTGGCCGCGATCTTGAAAGTTTCGGATGCCTGCCTGGGGTCAAAGTCATCATTGCGGCTCAGCAGACTTTCCAGTCGATTGAGTTCCTCACGCAGCCCGTCCTTGATCGAAACCGCAAAATCCGTTGGGACAAGCTGATTTCCCCGCCGCACAAACAGATCGTCACCCAAGGCGTGCCGCAGGCGGTTCAACGCATTCGACACTGCGGATTGCGAGACCCCAAGTCTTTCCCCTGCCTTGGTGGTGGACCCCGCCGCCAGAATCGCGTCAAGAACACGGAGCAGGTTCAGATCAAGCGTTGCGAAATTCATGTCGGTAATACCGCGTATTATGAACTTTCGTTAGATTGATACCGTTTTTTGCGCCTACAAGTAAGGTACCGAAAGCGCTTTCGTTTCATGTCGGATCAAAGGACAGAAGCGATGCATGATCATCTGGTTGATGACGCCACGCTCGAATGGCAGGGCGTTCATTACAAAACAATTCTGGACTCCGCCGAAGCCGGTGGTGCCATGTCGATTGTAGACAGCCTTTCGCCGGTCGGAAGCGGTCCGCCACGGCACATCCATCACGCCGAGGACGAAGTCTTCGTGATTTTGACCGGTGTCTGCAAAGTCTGGGTCGAAGGTATCGAAACACGTGTCGGCCCGGGCGAAAGCATCTTCATAGCCCGCGGAAAAGAACACACGTTCAAGGTCATCGGTGATGAGCCCAGCCGTCACCTTGTCATTCTCACACCGGGAGGTTTCGAGGGCTTCTTCCACGCCATGGCAACGGCCCAGTACAAAATTCCGGAAGACATGCCTGACATCGAGGCCGTAGCCGCCAAGTACAACCTGTCATTTACTGGCCCACCATTGGATTGAACGTCATGACCCAGCACATCGTCTACCATATTCCCGTGTGTCCCTTTTCACAGCGGCTTGAAATTCTGCTGGCGTTGCGGGGGATGCGGGACCGGGTAGAGTTCCGCGTCGTGGACATCACCAAACCCCGCGATCCAGAACTGCTGAAGAAAACGCGCGGAACGACCGCTCTGCCGGTTCTCGAGACTCCGGATGGGCAGATCATCAAGGAGAGCCTCGTGATCCTGCGCTATCTCGATGAAATGCTCGAAGGGCCAACGCTGCGGCGCACCGACCCGGCCGAGCATGCGGTCGAGTCGATGCTGATTGCCAAAGAAGGCGCCTTCACCATGACCGGCTACGTCTATGTGATGAACCAGGACCCCGCGCAGAAAGACGCCCACAACGAAAAACTGCTCGCGCTATATCGTGACCTCAATGACTTTCTCCTGACCCACAACCCGAACGGTGTTTTTCTGTTCGATCAGTTCGGGTTGGCCGAGGCGGTATTCACACCGATGTTCCAACGCTTCTGGTTTCTGGAATATTACGAGGACTTCGAACTCCCGCAAAACGGCGAGTACGACAGGGTCCGAGACTGGAAAGCCGCCTGCATGGCCCATGAGGCCACGGGGCAGGTGACACAAGAAGAAATCGTGAAACTCTACTACGACTATGCCTTGGGTGCCGGAAACGGAGCGTTGGTGGGCGGCCGCAAAGTGTCGAGCTTTGCGTTCGAGCCACATTGGAAGTCGAGGCCAATGCCACCGCGGGACAAATACGCCGGGACGGCATCGGACAAAGAACTTGGGCTGGTAGTCCCGGCATCTGATTGAAGCCAGAAGGCACCCGGGTCGATTGGCCCCCCTCCGCGGAGGACCGACGCCCACAACACGCATTCGGATATGGCCCGGTGGCGCACAGCCGGTCCTACGTCACGAGTACCGGCTGATGAAACCGAACCAATCCGAGGCTTCTGGGTGCGAAACTGTTGAACCTACAGCCGTCAGACGAACATGTTGACGTAGTTCTCCAACCGCTCCTGCCTTCCGGATCGAGGCTCGGGATTGATACCTTCGGCCAACACCCGGGCCGCGATTTCATCCAGCGATGAGGCAAGCATGGATTGCGCCTCCGGGCTGTCCCATCCGGAATATCTGTCGGTCAACGCGGCATCAAGCCCGCCATCCTCGATCATCGCGGCCGCGGCCTTCAATCCGCGGGCACAGACGTCCATGCCGCCCACATGCGCCGCGACAAGATCCTCGGGGTCGATCGACTGGCGGCGGATCTTGGCGTCGAAATTCGTGCCCCCGGTCGAAAACCCTCCGGCCTTGAGGATGTAGTAGTAGGCCAACGCGACTTCGGGCACGTTGTTGGGAAACTGGTCCGTGTCCCATCCAGATTGATAATCGTTCCGGTTCATGTCGATCGAACCCAGCATACCCTCGGCCGCCGCCACTGCGATCTCATGTTCAAAGCTGTGGCCCGCCAGAATCGCGTGGCCCTGTTCCAGGTTCAGCTTCACTTCGTCTTCCAGCCCGTATTTCCTGAGAAACCCGATGCAGGTTGCGGCGTCATAGTCGTATTGGTGCTTGGAGGGTTCCTGTGGCTTCGGCTCGACCAGAATGGTGCCCTTGAACCCGATCTTGTGCTTGTAGTCGACCACCATGTTCAGGAACCGTCCCATATGGTCCAGTTCCAGCCTCAGATCGGTGTTCAGCAACGTCTCGTAGCCTTCGCGCCCCCCCCACAAAACGTAGTTCTCGCCACCCAGCTTGTGGGTCGCGTCCATACAGGATTTCACGGTTGCTGCGGCAAAGGCAAAGACCTCCGGATCAGGGTTCGTACTGGCACCCCCCATCCAGCGGCGATGGCTGAACATATTGGCGGTACCCCAAAGCAACTTGGTTCCCGACGCCTGCATCTTTTCACCGATATAGTCGGTGATTTCCTCGAGCGTGCGCAGGTTTTCGGCAAAGCTGCCCTGCTCGGGTCGAATATCCGCGTCGTGCCAGCAGAAATAGGGCTGACCCAGTATTTCAAACATCTCAAAGGCGACATCGGCCTTCATCCGGGCGCGCGCCATGTCGTCTTGCGGGTGCCACGGGCGTACAAGGGTCGGACCACCGAACGGATCTCCGCCCTCCCATGCGAAAGAGTGCCACCAGGCGACGGCAAAGCGCAGATGGTCCTCCATGCGCTTGCCCAACACCATTTCGTCCGGGTCATAATGACGGAACGCCAGCGGGTTCCGACTGTCTACGCCTTCGTACCGGACCTTTTCGATACCCTCGAAGAAACCGCTTGTCATACCTGCCCCCTATTCCGAGTTTTGCCCGGGCTGCTTGCCCAGAATGATCATCGACAGCAGATCGTCGTCGGTCACGTCCGCGATATCGACCGTGCCGACCAGCTTGCCGTTCTTCATGACCGAGGCCCGATCACACAAATCCATGACCGCATGGACGTCGTGGTCGATCAGGAAAATTCCGATCCCCTGCGCCTTGAGCTGGTGAATCAGATCGGCCACCATTTGCGTTTCGTGCGGGCCCAAGGCGGCCGTCGGTTCGTCCATGATCAGGATGCGGGCGTTGAAATAGACTGCACGCGCGATGGCCACCGACTGTCGCTGGCCTCCGGACAGAGCCGAAACCGGATCGTTGAACTTCTGAAAATTGGGGTTCAGCTGCGCCATGATCTTACGGCATTCGGCCTCCATCGCCGCGTCGTTGACCAGACCGAAAGGCGTAGTCATTTCGCGTCCCAGGAACAGGTTCGAGGTGGCGTCCAGATTGTCAGCCAAGGCCAAGGTCTGGTAGATCGTCTCGATATTGTTGGCCCGCGCGTCGCGCGGGTTGTTGATCTCGACCGGTTTGCCATCGATCAGGATCTGCCCGTGGTCCATCTGATAGGCTCCGGACAGGACCTTGATCAGCGTCGATTTGCCAGCCCCGTTGTGCCCCAGCAGTCCCACCACCTCGCCGGGATACAGGTCGACCGAGACTTGGTCGACGGCCTTGATCCCTCCGAACGAGATCGAAATGTCTCGCATCTCGACCAGAGGTGGTTGCCCGGATCCGCGACCGGATGCCGGCGGCGTTTTCTGAGTTTCCTGCGCTTGCGTCATTTTCCACCCAATCGCTTGCGATAGACGATGTCGATATAGACGGCCAGAACCAGCACACTGCCGACGACGATGTTCTGGAACGGCGCATCCACGCCGACCATGGCCATGCCCGACTGCAGCGCCTGCATGATCAACGCACCAAGAATCGCGCCATAGATGGTGCCGATCCCGCCGGACAGAGCGGTTCCGCCAATGACCGCTGCCGCGATCACCCGCAGTTCGTCCAGTGTTCCGATGTCGTTGGAATGGTTCGCCAGCCGCGCCGAGGCGACCACCGCCGAAACCGCGCAAAGGAAGCCCATCAGCGCAAAGATCTTGACGGTCAGCAGGCGGGTATTGATACCCGACAGTTCGGCTGCGTCCGGGTTGCCGCCGGTCGCGAAGATATAGCGTCCGAACCGGGTCTTGCGGGCCACGACCGTCAGGGTCACGGCGACGATGATCAGGATCAGGACCGAGATCGGGATGCCGTACCCGACGATCAGTCCCTCGGGCATCGTCTCGCCACGGGCTTCGAACATACGCTGCAACCGGCGGGTCGGAATGGCATAGCTGTTCAGGATGTACACATATCCCAGGATGCTCGCCGCAATGATACCGGCGAGCGTTGCCTCGGCCCAGACGGGTTTGACCGGGAAGCCATGCGCCGCCTTGGCCCGGCGACTGCCCCACAGCGCCCAGATCGCAATGGCCGCCGCAAACAACCCGAACAGCCAGCTTGCCGTTGTTCCCAAGGTTCCGTTCGTTCCCCCGAACATCAGGAAATTGCTGTCCAGCGGCCCGATTGTCTGCCCGCTGGTCAGATACCAGGCGACGTTGCGCCAGACCAGAAAGCCTCCCAAAGTCACGATGAACGCCGGAATCGTCAGGTAACCGACCATCCAGCCGTGAAACGCTCCGATCAGCGTTCCGATGGCAAGACCGACCAGGATGGTGATGATCCAGGTGGCGGGATGGTCCAGACCCATCCCCAACACGCGCGGCAACAACTCGGTCTGCGTCATGGCCATCACCGCCGAGGTAGTCGCCAGCAACGCGCCAACGGACAGGTCGATGTGCCGGGTTACGATGATGAACACCATACCACAGGCCATGATCGCCACCGAAACCGATTGGATCGACAGGTTGAACAGGTTGCGGGGCGTCAGGAACCGTCCGTCAGTGACGATATTGAACCCGATGCACAGGATCACGAATGCGCCGATCATACCCAAAAGCCGCATGTCCAGTTCCAGCTGTTGGAACAGGCTTGGCTTGGTTTTCTGAGGTATCGGCTGAGACGAAGTTTCGATCATTTCCGATCTTTCAAGTTCAGCAAGGGTCCCCGGCCCGCCCATGCAGGCCGAGGACTTTGGAGTTTAGTTGCAGGGTGCTGGGCCGTTCTCGACGCCTTGGCACAGATCTTCCAGCGCGATCCAACCGGCATCCACAACAACCGACAGATTGTCTTTGGTAATCGGAACCGGAGCCAGGAAGACGGAATTCATCGTCGTTCCACCCGGCGAGGTCCAGCTGACCACTCCGTCGATTTCCGACGGATCGGTGCCACTGCTGAGTGCGACGGCAATCTCGCCGGCTGCCTTGCCCAGTTCGCGGGCGTCCTTCCAGACGGAAACGGTCTGCGTACCCAAGGCCACGCGGTTCAGCGCGGCGTGATCGCCATCCTGACCCGACACTGGGATACCTTCCATGCCCTGCGCGGTCAGCGCCGCGACAACACCACCTGCGGTCCCGTCATTCGAGGCGACAACCGCATCGACCTTGTTTTCATTGGCGGTCAGGATCTGTTCCATGTTCCGCTGCGCATTGGCGGGCAACCAACCATCGGTATAGGCTTCACCAACGATCACGATGTCACCGCTGTCCAGCGCCGCCTGAAGGATTTCCTGCTGGCCACCGCGCAGGAAGTCCGCGTTCGGATCCGTAGGCGAACCCTTGATCATTACGTAATTGCCCTTGGGCATCGCCTCGTACACGGCGCGCGCCTGCATGCGCCCCACTTCGACATTGTCGAAGGTCAGGTAGAACGCGCGATCGTCCTCGATCAGGCGGTCGTAGGCGATGACGGGAATGCCCTCATCCGCGGCGGCCTGTACGGCCGGACCGATGGCCTGCGCGTCCTGCGCCAGAATGATCAGGGCGTCCACACCCTGTGCGATCAGGCTTTCGATGTCGGACAGCTGCTTGGCCGAGGACGACTGGGCGTCCGCCGAGATATATTCGGCCCCACCGGCCTCAAGCGCAGACTTGATTGCCGCTTCGTCCGTTTTCCAGCGCTCTTCCTGAAAGTTGGACCAGCTTACGCCGACGACCGGCTCGGCAAAGACAGCCGAGCCAACCATGGCAACAGCAGCTGAAAAAATGAGAATTCGTTTCATGATTTCCTCCCGTTGATGGGGCCATCGCGTCATGATTCGCGGCCCTCGTATTTCTGCGTATCATATTTATTTCAGTGGGTAAAATATTTACTCTGTTCGCAGGCTCCAAATCCCAATAGATTGAGGCCAACAGAAGATTCGCGGAGACAAGATGCTGAAAAGCAAGGCTTCTCAAAACTCGCTGGACCAACGGAATGCCACGCGCCTTCGGGTGTTGGAGCATATCCGAACCAAGGGGTCGATTTCGCGGATCGATATCGCATCGGCCCTGCAGACCAGCCCGGCCACCGTCACCGCCGCAACCGCTGACCTGATTTCCGCCGGCCTGGTCCGAGAGACCGAGGGCGAGGCGCATTCCAGATCGGCCAAACGCGGGCGGCCGCGGGTTCTTCTGCAACTGGACGGGCCCTCCTATCTTGTGGCGGGCCTCAAGGTCGCGCGTCAGGTCATCTCGGTCATTCTGGTCGATTTCGAAGGCAACGAAGTCACCTCGCACATGTACGCCCTGCAAGATGCCAGAATGTCTCCACGCGATTTCGTCCGCACCGTGCGCCTTGCGCTTGAGGAGACCTGCGCAAAGATCGACCGTACGATCGACGGGCTTTCAGGTGTTTCCATAGGCATCGCCGGTTTGGTCGATGCCGAGAGGAATTTCGTGCACTGGTCATCTTCGATCACCGAGCGCAATGTGAACTTCGCCGCGTTTCTGGACGAAGGCCTGCCCTGCCCGGCCTTCATTGAAAACGATGCAAACCTGGTGGCCAAGGCCGAACAGCTCTTCGGCTTGGGCAAGGGCCTGTCGAACTTTCTTGTCGTCACGATCGAACACGGTGTCGGACTGGGCATCGTTCTGGACGGCAAGCTGTTCCGGGGCAACCATGGCTGCGGGGCCGAATTCGGGCACGCCAAGGTCCAGTTGGACGGGGCGCTGTGCCAATGCGGGCAACGGGGATGCCTCGAGGCTTATGTCGGCGACTATGCATTGATCCGAGAAATGACGGTCGCCGGGCAAAGCAGCGCGCTGGAAACCGTTTCCGACATTCACGACCGCGCGCACGCCGGGGACCAACGGGCGATTTCCGTTCTGGCCCGCGCGGGCCAGATGTTTGGCTTGGGCCTGTCCAACCTCATCAATCTGTTTGCCCCCGATTGCATCATTCTGTCCGGAGCCCAGGTCAGCTTTGAGCACCTGTGTTCGGACGACGTGATGGCGCGCATTCGAAACGGAGTTGTGAATGTCGACACCGCCCTGCCCGAGATCAAGGTACATCATTGGGGCGACCTCATGTGGGCCAAGGGCGCGGCGGCCTACGGGATCGAACAAGTGTCGATCCTAAAGGTGCAAGAGATCGCAGCCCATGCGAGCTGAACTCGCCTTGGTGGCGGCCTTCGCCACGACCGCCAGTGCCGATCCTGCCATCCCCCGATATCAACCGATCGACATTCCCTCTCATGTCTACGACGGCGGCTGGGAGCATTTTGTGGGTGGCGGCGTCGCGGTTTTCGACTGCAGCGGGGACGGCTTGCCGGAACTCTTCCTTGCTGGTGGGGCGAACCCATCGCAGCTGTTCCGAAACACCTCTCAGGCGCAAATCTCCTTTCAGGCAAACACGCCGGAGCCGCTGTCACTGACAGGTGTGACCGGCGCCTACCCGATGGACATCGACGGCGACGCCATCCTGGACCTTGTGGTTCTGCGCGTTGGGGCGGACCTGTTGCTCAAAGGTGGGCCCGATTGCCGGTTCAGCCCATTCGCGGGGCTTGGTTTTAACTCCGATGACCATTGGACCACGGCCTTCTCGGCAACATGGGAACCCGGGCAGACACTGCCCACTCTGGCCTTCGGAACCTATGTGGACCGCGATAATCCGAATGGCCCATTCGAGGCATGCGGCCCCACTCTGCTGTACCGCCCCCTTGGCGAAACCTATGGCCCGCCCGTTCGGCTGGAACCCGGATACTGTGCGCTGTCGGCTTTGTTCTCGGATTGGGGCCGGACCGGGCGCGCGGATCTGCGGATCAGCAACGATCGGCACTACTATGTCCGAGACGGACAGGAACAGATGTGGGCGATGGAAGATACTCCGCGCCTGTATGATCAAGCCGAAGGCTGGCTGCCCTATTCGATCTGGGGCATGGGCATCGCGTCGCGCGATCTGACGGGGGATGGCTATCCCGATGTCTACCTGACCTCGATGGGAGATCAAAAGTTCCAGATTTTCGACCCCGAAGCCGGCGGTCCTACATGGCGTGATGCGACCTATGACAAGGGCACGACCGCACACCGGCCGCACATCGGCGCGGACGGGCGACCATCGACCGGTTGGCACGCGCAATTCGCGGATGTGAACAACGATGGGCGTGACGACATTTTCGTCGCCAAGGGCAATGTCGAGCAGATGCCGGATGCGGCGCAGGACGACCCCAACAGCCTGTTGCTGCAGCTGGAATCCGGTCAGTTTTTCGAATCCGCGGCTGAGGCCGGTGTGGCATCGATGGCAAAATCTCGCGGCGCCGCACTGCATGATCTGAACAATGACGGCTGGCTGGACCTGGTTGTGGTCAATCGCGGATCACCGGCCGAAATCTATCAGAACCAGCCCGCCGCGGGGAACTGGATCATGGTGGATCTGGGCCAGCATGACGTCAATTCGCAGGCCATCGGTGCCTTTGTCGAAGTCCGGACCGCTGCCGGAATTCAGACCCGCGAGATCACGATCGGCGGCGGCCATGCCAGCGGGATGGCCGGGCCGCAGCATTTCGGTCTGGGCAATGCCAAGACCGTGGACACTCGTGTTGTCTGGCCCGGCGGAGACCCCTCGGACTGGGAGACATACGACACCAACCGGATCATCCGACTGCGGCGCTGATCACTTGTCGACTGGCAGCCCACTGGGCACCCGCTGTGGTACACCCAGCCGTTCGGCGGGATCCTCCAGCGCGGCCAGAAAACTCAGGATGTCGTCAATCTCTGCATCTGACAGCGCAATCGGTTGCAACTCATTGGCCGCGGCGATGGCATCGACCAAGGCCGGATCCTGTAGCGGCCGTTGATCATCGGCTCCGGGAAAGGCGGGCAGCTCTGCCATTTCGATCGAGTAGCGCCGCAACGCGCCTTCGGGGTCAAGGTGGTGCCTAACCACGTCCTCGAGTCGAGCATAGGCGCCATCGTGGCCATAGGGCGCAGTCAGCGTGACATTGCGCAGCGACGGCGTTCGGAACGCAAACGCATCTTCGGCTGCACCGGTTACGCGCAGTCGGCCATCATCTCGGACGTGGTTTTCAAACCGAGCAGCCTTTCCCGGGCCGATCTGCGGCATCGCGATCGCATAAAACCCGTGGTCGGTCTGAAACCACCCCGAATGGCACGATCCGCAACCGGCCTTGCCGTAAAACAGCTGCATGCCGCGCACCGCGTCGGGCGGCAGAGGTTCCTCTCCGCGCATCGCGCGATCAAAGGGGCTGTTGTCGGCACGCCATTCAAAGGCGATAAAATCGGCAATCGCGTTGGCGATGGCTACGAACGAGACCTCCTTTTCGGGGGTCACGTCGCGGAACATCCTTTGATATTCCGGAACCGCAGCCACCTGCCCGGCGATCAGGTCCCATGCACCACCCTGTTGCGTCAGAAGGCCCAGCCGCACCGCCTTGCTGATCGGGTTTTCCGAGTAATGTCCGGCCATCTCATCCGGCGACAGAACCGGGAACATGGCCTGAGCCGCCAGTGCAGAGCGGAACCCCGGCCGCATATGCTGCCCCAACGGCGTTCTGATGCCGAAAGGTTGCTCTGGATCATCCTCGAGCCTGCCGTCGTGAAAGAACGTCGTGAACTCGGTCGCGCCAAGGTTCCAGAGGGCCGGGGAATTGCGCGGGATGCGCTGTTCGGGCAGGTTGTCGGACCCAAGCCCGCGGGCGCTGCCCAGCCCCACCCCGCCTTCTCCGATGCCCAGCGACATCCCGTCCGAGGTCCCGAACCTTGGGTGGTGGCAGGTGGCGCAACTGATGTTTTCGTTTCCCGAAAGGATCGGGTCGTAGAACAGCATTTGACCCAGTTCCACGATGGCAAGGTCGGGCTCGATGAACTCGGGAGGCGGGCCCAGGTTCTGGGCCGCTGTCCCGGTGGCAAAGCTGGCGAGAACAGCCAAGGCCGATAAGGAACGGATCACGCTCATGCCCCTGCCTCGGAGATCTCAAGTATCAGCGTCTGGTGATACGGCTTGTCGGGCGTATAAATGATCGAGGGGAACGCGGGAACGTTCGGCGCATTCGGATAGCCTGATGGTTCGATACAGACCCCGGCATGCGGCGCAAATGGCGCGGACAGATGGGCGGCAGAGTAGACCTGCGCCCCGGGCTGATCGGAATGGACCGTCATCGTCAGACCCGACGGCGCCGCAAGGGTGGCCATCGGTTGGGCCACCATACCGCGGGTGCGGAACAGAAAGAAATGATCGAGGTCCATGGCGGCCTGTCCGATCGGTTGAGAGGTCGAGAAATCCAGCCCGACCGATGCAGAGTCGACGACCCCGCCATGCGGTATCCCCTGATCGTCCAGCTCCAAGTGACGATCCGACGCCAACTGCAATCGGTGCTCGGAGATGCCTTGAGCAGACCCCAACGTATAGTAGTTGTGTTGCGCGATGCTGATCGGGGTCGGCCTGTCCGGCCAGGCGGAGATCGAATATGTCAGGCGAGGGAATTCCGACCGGACCCTGACCTCGAAGCACACAGCCCCCGGAAATCCGCCCACGCCTTGAGGCGAGACATGGACCAGCACCGACTCGCGCGGCGAGAGCTGCTCGATCTGCCAAAACTGGCGCGAAAGCCCTTCATGCCCCCCATGCAGCGTATTCGACCCTTCGTTCGCAATCAGCGCATTATGGGTGCCGTCCAAATCGAACCCTGCGTCGCCGATCCGGTTGGCGACCCGCCCGACGAGCGCGCCCAGATAGAACGGGTCGTTCAGGTATTCGGTCGGGTCGTCATAGCCAAGGATCAGCGGTTGGCCCTTGTACCACCACCCTTGCGTGATCGCCCCATAGCCCAGCAATGACACCCGCATGTCCCCGTCTTGCAGGACGATAACCGGGATATCAGTGCAATCAGTGCGACTTTTGTTCATCATCCAGCCAATGGCGCCAGGGCCGTGTAATACGCTTTGTATCGTCTGTAGGCGCTGTCATAGGCTTCGGTCAAATCACTCTGCGGTTCAATGATGGCGTCGATCTCTGGCGAGGTCATGACCTGTTCGGGCGTTGCGTCCCCGGCGGCGCACATGGCCAACCGCGCGGCACCAGTTGCAGCCCCGAATGCGCTCCCCTTGGGCAGGGCCAGCGACACATTCAGCGTGGTGGCGATGGTCTGAAGCCAATACCGGGACCGCGCACCGCCACCTACGGCAATCAACTGCGACGGTTCGGTGCCTGTGCTCCTCAGTGCCTCAAGGCAATCGCGCATTGCGAAACCGACGCCCTCCATCACCGCCTGCACCAGATCCGCCGGCCCCGAGGCGATGTCGAGGCCCAGAAAAGCCCCTCGGATGGCGCTGTCATTGTGCGGCGTCCGCTCGCCGGACAGGTAGGGCAGAAAGGTCAGCGCCGACGGCCCGCTTGGCTGGGCGGGAAGCGCCCCGGCCAGCGCCTCGACCGGCTGGCCGAGGTTGCGCGACAGCCAGTTCAGGCTGTTGGTCGCCGACAGGATGACGCCCATCTGTATCCACCGGTGAGGCACCGCATGGCAAAAGCAATGAACCGCTGTCTCGGGCGCCGGTGCATAGCTGTTCCGGGCCATCAGCAGCACACCCGAGGTGCCAAGGGACAAAAACCCGGCCCCCTCGTCGATGCTGCCGATACCGCAAGCGGCCGCGGCGTTGTCGCCAGCGCTGCCAGCGACCACAACCGGGCCGGACAGCCCCCATTCCCGAAGCAGTTCCTCCCGCAGCTCGCCACCGGGGTCGGTGCCCTCGACCAGCCGCGGCATCTGATCGGGCCTCATGTGACCCAACTCCAGCGCCCTGTCCGACCAGTCCCGCGCGCCGACATCCAGCCAGGACGTTCCCGCGCTGTCGGACATGTCACTGACATACTCCCCGGTCAGCCAGAACCGCAGATAATCCTTCGGCAACAACACCATGGCGGTCCGGGCGAACAGGTCGGGTTCATGGGCACGGACCCATTCCAGCTTGGGCGCGGTGAACCCGGGAAACACGATATTGCCCGTGATCTCGCGCATCCCGGGGGTCTGGTCCAATTCTTTGGCCTCTTGCGCGGATCTGGTGTCATTCCACAGAATGCACGGCCGCAGGACGGCGCCGTCCCGATCCAAAAACGTTGCGCCGTGCATATGGCCGCTCAGTCCGATCGCCCGCAGTTGCGCCAGCGCATCGCCGTTCGTCTCACGCAGTCGGCCCATTACGGTTACACAGGCGTCGATCCAGTCCTGCGGGGCTTGTTCGGACCAGCCCGGTTGCGGGTTCGACGTGGCGATCTCAGCCTCGGCCTCGGCCAGAACCTGCCCGGCCTCGTCCACAAGAATTCCCCTGAGACCCGAGGTCCCCAGATCCAAACCCAGATACACGAGACGCGCCCTCACCCACATTATTTTAGTTGGTAAAATTATTAACCGAGATCAGAAAATGTCAACACCGGAATCCGGCGTTCATATTCATGCGACGCAAATAGGGCGGAATGCCCGGCCCTCACCCGGCTTCTTTGATCGGCAGCAGATCAAAAGGTTCTCCGCCAAAACGCTGTTTGCGCGCTGAAGACGTAGTTCGCTACAGGTTGCCAACTTTAGCGGATGCTGCCCTATATCTCCGAGATCAAGGTGGGTGTCTCGTTGCATGACGACGCCAGCATGAGGCATGTCTGAATTTCGACCAGCAAGAAAAACGCGCGCGTTCTTTGGGTTACGTCCATCAGGTTTGACGGATGGTGACATCCCCTTTCCCGGCGAGCAAGCCTCAAGGATCCGGGCGCAGGTACAGCCAGATCAGAAAGCCCAGGTACAGAAAGACGGTGACGTTCAGAACGGTATCCAGAAACTCGCCTGTCATGGCCCTTCCTCCAGCGCCAGCACCCGGAACAGACAGACCACCAGAACCGGAACGATGAAAACAAAGGCGATCGCCGAAATTGCGATGACAGATCGCACCAGCCCGATATCTCCGACAAAGACCATGGCAAGCCCCAACGCACCCAGAATTGCCCCCCACACCGTGCGGATCCGGGGAGACGGGTTTTCATCTCCACCGGTTCCGATCATCGCAAGGGTAAATCCGGCGCTGACGACGCTGGTGACCATAAACAGAAACGCCGCGACGATGGTCGCTGTCTGCGTTAGCCCCGACAGTGGAAACCGCTGAAGCAAAGCGAATGTGGTCGCATCCAGGTTCTGCTGATTGACCACGGACAAGGAACCTTGCTGCCGCAGCGCGTCAAAAAAACCAAGCCCACCAAACACGCCAAACCAAAGGATCGAGAACAAGGTTGGCGCGACGATCACACCCAAAAGAAACGCCCGGATCGTTCGACCCCGGGAAATCCGGGCGATGAAGATACCGACGAATGGCGACCAGGCCAGCCACCAGATCATGTAGTTCAGAGTCCAATCCTGGAACCAGTTGACGAGGTCGTCACCAAAGAACTCGGCCGTGGCAAACCCTGCGGGCAGAACGTGGAACACGTATCGCCCGAAGCCGCTCACGATACCGTTCATCAGGTATGAGGTGGGGCCAAGGATCAACAGATAGATCATCATTGCCACGGCGATAAGCATCGCAGCATTGGACAGTTTGGCCATGCCGTCCCCCAAATCCCGGCGCAGAGGGATGACAAAGGCCACACACATGGCGAAAAAGACCGGAAGCGTCAGAGCCGCCGAATCCGCCACGCCAAGCAATCCGGCCAGCCCGGTTTGCACCTGAAACACCCCCATGGCCAGCGAGCCAGCCAACCCCACGGCAATGGCGACGATTGACAGAAGATCACAGCCCCAGCCCATCGCCCGTACCCACGGGGCCGACCCCAGAGCGTCGTTCAACGGCGCGCTCAGCAGCAGAGTGCCCCCACGGCGGAAGGCGAAATAGGCAATGATCAGACCGACCACCCCGTAGATTGCCCAGGCATGAAAGCCCCAGTTCAGGTAGGTTACGAACAGAGCGTTTCCGGCGGCCCTCGGATCTGGCTCGTATTTTCTGAGCTCTTCGAAATGAGTCAGCGGCTCGGCCGCACCATAAAACAGCAGCCCAACCCCCATCCCGGCCGCGAACAGCATGGCGATCCATGCGGGAGTCGAAAACTCAGGCTCGGCACCATCCGGCCCCAACCGGATGCGCCCAAAGCGCGAAAAGGCCAGAAACAGCGCAACGAACAACAGGCCGCTGGCCTCGAGCATGATGAACCAACCCCGGCTTACGAACTGCGTCGCAACCGCGGCAGACGCCAACCGGCCCAGCCCCGCCGGGTCGACAAGACCCCAAATCGCAATGCCTGCGCTGATCGCAAGCGCGATGACAAGCAGCGAGTTGGTAGATGTGCGGCGCATGGGCTTTGGTCCTTGGATTTGATCCAAAGCCGAGCGTAGAGACCCGCTTGCAACCTGTCCAGAAATCAACTCTTTCGAGAATTTTGTTTGAGAACAGCCGAATATCTGTGCCTAATGGCGGAACCGACCAACGGTGGCGGGCCGCAACGGCGCTGAGCCCGCAGGAGACGTGCATGGCAACTCAACCCAAGGCCGACAACCAGCGCGCGGGCAAGCTTGGGCTGACCTTCTGGTATCAGCTGGTTGTTCTGCTGTTTCTGACCATCGCGTCATTGGTGCTGGCGTCCTCGGTTCTGATACCGCTTTCCTTCGCCATACTGTTGTTTGTGCTGCTCACTGCAACATCTGACCGGATCCACCGGATCGTCATTCTGGGCCATTCCGTACCGAAATGGATGGCGCATCTTGGGGCCTTGTGCCTGATCCTGTTTGGATTGCTGATCATCCTGTCGATCCTGTCCAGCCAGGCCGGTCTGGTGTCCGAGGCTTTTCCGAAATACGAAGAGCGCCTGTCCGGTATTCTGGCAAAACTTGTCGCCCTCGTCGGCAACGAGAACTATGCCGCGGCCCAGAAGGCGCTGAGCCAGATCAACCTGTCGGGTTTTGCCGGCAGCATCATCGGGTCCGCTGGCGCCTTTCTCAGCGCCTTTTTCCTTGTGCTGCTCTATGTGCCGTTCATGCTGGTCGAACGCCTGCCGATGCAGACCAAGATTGACCTCGCGATCTCGGATCCAACTCTTGCCAACAAAGTTCGCAACGTGCTGCACAGCACGTCCGCCAGCATCCAGCGCTATGTCGGGATCAAGACTTTCGTCAGCGCGCTAACCGGGTTCGGCAGCTTTCTTGTCATGTGGGCGGTCGGGTTGGATTTCGCCGAGACCTGGGCGGTTCTGGCCTTTCTGTTGAATTTCATTCCCACGGTCGGCTCGATCATCGGTGTCGCCCTGCCCTCTCTGGTCGCTCTTGTCCAGTTCGAGGAACTCAGCCCGTTCCTGATGGTGTTGTTGGGGTGCGGGGCCGTGCAATTCTCGGTCGGCAATATTCTCGAGCCGACCTTGCTGGGCAAAAGCCTGAACCTGTCCCCGCTCATGGTCATACTGGCTCTGACATTCTGGACCGCGATCTGGGGCATTCCAGGTGCGCTGATGAGCGTGCCGATCACTGTCTGCATCATGATCATTCTGACCCACATTCCAGCCACACGCCCCATCGCCATACTTATGTCGGGCGATGGCCGCGTGGGTCCCAAAGACTGATCTCGATGCCGCCAAACCGGATTATCGGCCCATCGCCCGCGCGACTGGCCGCTTCACGAAAGGACAACGCCAATGGTTACCAAAGCGGAACTTGAACAGCAGGTCGCTGAGTTGAAGCGACAGCTTGAGGAGCAGGCCGAGGACAAAAAGTCGGGCGCGCGCAACGCGGGCGAAAAGGTGAAAGAGGCCGTCCAGGACATTCCCGATAAGTTGTCGGCCGAGTTCGAAGACTGGTCCGGTGAGATAGAGACCGCGCTGGCCGAGCTGGATGCCATGGCACACAAGAAAGCCATCCTGTTCGCCCTAGGCGTTTTTGCTCTGGGCTACTTGATCGGTCGGTCCAGGTAGGAGACAGTCAGATGAGCCGTATTTCCCGAAACATTTCCATCATCCTGCGCACCGAACGGCTGATCGCTCAGCGGAACATGACCGTCTTGGCCAAACGCGCAGGCTTTTTCGCCGCAGCCGGATTGGCGGGCGGGTTGGCCATAATCATGCTGAATGTCGCAGGCTATCTTGCTCTGGCGTCAGTGATGACCAAGCCGTTGGCTGCACTGGTCATCGCCATGATCAACCTGATCGTGGCGCTGATACTCGCGGCCATCGCCAACTCGGTCAGCGCCGAGGCCGACACTACGCCAGTAGCAGAGCTGCGCGACATGGCGATCGGCGATATCGAGGCCGAGGTTCAAGACATGATGTCAGAGGCTCGCGAGACGGTTCGCGACCTGAAAACCGTCTCGCGCGACCCTCTGGGAACGATTGCCCCCGGGTTGGTGACAATGATCGCAAGCGCCGTTCTGAAACACCTGAAGAACCGCAAAGAGTAGGCGGCGACTGCCGCCCTAGACCGTCGCTCCTTTTTGGCGGATCAGACAACCAATGCTGCTGGCGCACACACCGACCAAAACGCCGATGATCAGTTCCATGGGCTCGACCTTGGCAAAGGTCCAATGCGCAAAAGCCAGCGTTTCCAGTATTCCGATCACCGCGCCCATGGTCGCGGCCAACCACAGTTGGCGGGTCATCATGCCCACCGCAAGGCCCAGAATGCCGGGCAGGCTCAGGATGTTGCCGCCGATTGTTCCAAGAATCTCAAGCATGTCGTGCCACTCCTAGTCGGATGTGCTGTTCAGAAATGACCGGATCTCGGCCGCGCCGGTACTCTGCGCCACCTCGGTGCCGGTCACCGGATCCAGCGAGGCGACCACTTTCTGATACTCCTCCAGATAGCCCGGCGGCAGGCTGTGCGCGATGCCCTGGTGGCAGTCGATGCAGGTCATGTTCTCGTCGATCGCACGCTGGTGTTCGTTTGCGGCGCGCGTCTCCTGAATGGTGAAGTCCATGTATTCGAAATTGTGACAGTTGCGGCATTCGCGGCTGTCCGAGGCCTTCATCTTTTTCCACACGGCCGAGGCCATCTGCAGGCGGTGATCCTCGTATTTCTCGGGCGTGCTGATGGTGCCGACCAGCTCGTGATAGACGTCTTTCACTGCCATGATCTTGGCTTCGATCTTGAAGCTCCATTCCTTGGGCACGTGGCAATCGGAACAGATGGCCCGTACGCCGGAATGGTTGTTGTAGTGGATCGTTTCCCGGTATTCGCCAAGGTTGGTTTCCATCGTGTGGCACGAGACGCAGAATTCTTCGGTATTCGTCATCTCAAGGGTCCAGTGGAACCCACCCCAGAACAGGATGCCGGCCAGAAAGCCCGCCAGAACCAGAAAGCCTGCGCTGAACGCGGCGGCCGGAGTCCAGATCCACGCCCAGATGCGGCCGATCAAGCCGCGCTTTTCAGGAGAGTCTGCCATATTTGGTGCTCCTTTCAGTCCAAAGCTGGATCAGTTTCCGGCCGAGGGCTGGAACAGGTTGTCGACCAGGGCCGGCGCATCCGCCTGCGGCACATGGCACTGGTTGCAGAAATACCGGGTGCCCGCGATCTGATCGAGCTCGTTGCCTTCGCGATCCAGATAGTGGGTCATCGACAGGGTCGGCGCGTTGCGCTCACCGGCCTTGGTCCAGTCGTGGCAGGACAGGCACTGATTGGTGCGGATGTCGATCTGGTACTGGTCGATCTTGTGCGGAATCAGCGGCGGCTGCTGGCGATAGTTGCGCTGCATGCGCCCTTCGATGTTGCGGTGCACATCATCTAGGATGGCCGGATCATCGATATCCACGCCTCGCAACGTGGTCACGGACGCGGATTGCGCAAAGGCAAGCCCGGTCACAAGAAGAACAGGGATCAGGGCTATTGCGCCTGTCGCTATTGATTTTTTCATCTTGGCACTCCCTTAAGCAGGTCTGGCGGCGCGCGGTTCTGGCGCGGCGGCTGGATCGGGTGGCGCGACGACGGCGTCATCGAACCGGTGGGTAAGTTTGAATACGTCGACCGAGCACACGTCGATGCAGCGGCCGCATGTGGTGCAATCGGGCGACAGGATCAGCGGGCTGGATCCCGGCTTGCCCTTCAGTGCGGGCGAGATCACCTGGTTTTCTGGACAGACCGCATAGCAATCCATGCAGTCGTCACAGGCGGCGCGATTGGTCGCGCTGACCCGCAGCAGGCTCTTGGCGCCGATCAGGCCGTAGAAGGCACCGACCGGGCAGATATGGCCGCACCATCCGTGCCGGGCCACGAACAGGTCAAAGACAAAGATCGCCACGACCATCGCCCAGACAAAACCCATGCCAAAGACCAGCCCGCGGTGCAGCATGGTGATGGGGTTCACCAGTTCCCATGCAATCACGCCGGTCAGGGCGGACACGATCAGAACGGTCGCCAATATCCACAATCGGGTGCTGCGTTTGGGCTGCCAGCCTTTGGACAGGTCCAGCCGACGGTGCAGCCAATGCGCGGCATCCGTGACCGGGTTGATCGGGCACACCCACGAGCAATAGACCCGCCCTCCGATCAGCGCATAGGCCACCAGAACGATCAGCCCGCCGATCAGCGCGGTCATTTCCGGCCAGTGGCCGGCCACCAGCCCCTGCAGCAGGATGAACGGATCGGTCAGCGGCAGCACGTCCAGCGTCAACGATCCGGCCAGCGTGCCCTTGACGATCCAGATGCCGAACCACGGTCCCAACAGGAACAGCGCCAGAAAGAACACCTGACTGAACCGCCGCAGCAGCAGGAACCGATGGGCGCCGACCCATCCCTTGACCTCGCGGGCCTCGTGCCCGACGGGCATATGTGTCCGCGCCGTCATTGGCCTGCCCCCGGAAGGTTGTAGCCCGGTTCGTACCCGCCCGGCGCGGCAAGGTTGTCCGCGCCCGGTCCGGGCAGGCGATCGGGCAGGTCGATGATGCCTTCGACCAGCGGCCCGCCCTTTTCGGCCTTTTCTTCCCATCCCTTGCGGTAATGCTCGGCCGAACTGCCGCGCGCCAGCCGTGCGGGCAAAACCTTGATCGCCGCCTCGGGCAGAACGCAGCTTTTCTCGCAGACGCCACAGCCGGTGCAGCGGTCGGCATGAACCGTCGGCGCAAAGATCGCGTGGTGGCCGGACCGGTCGTTGTGCGACAGTTCCAGCGTGATCGCCTCGTCGATCACGGGGCACACGCGATAGCACACGTCGCAGCGCAGCCCCAGGAAGTTCAGGCAGTTCTCCTGATCGACCAGAACCGCAACACCCATCTTGGCGCCGTCGATATCCTGCAACCCCTTGTCCAGCGCCCCAGTCGGGCAGGCCGCAACACAGGGGATATCTTCGCACATCTCGCAGGGCACGTCGCGGGCGATGAAATACGGCGTACCGGTCGCCATCGCATCGACTCCCAACTCGGCCAGCTTCAGCGTGTCATAGGGGCAATCGCGGACGCACAGCCCGCAGCGGATGCAGGCACCCATAAAATCATTTTCGGGCAATGCCCCCGGCGGTCGCAAGGCCTCGGCTGGCAGGGCGCGGGCGTCCCGGGCCAGATAGGCCAGCACCGACCCGGCGACCAGACAGCCACCCGCCGCGCGCGCCGAGTCCTGCAGGAACCGGCGCCGTTGCGGCGAAAGAGGTTTGCCGACCAGAGACATTACACGCGACCTTTGCGATCCCTGCCCTTACGCCCGCTCGACCTTGCAGGCGCATTTCTTGAAGTCCGTCTCTTTGGACAGCGGGCAGGTCGCATCCAGCGTCAGCTTGTTGGTCAGCTGGCCCTCGTCGAACCAAGGCATGAACACGAGGCCACGCGGCACCTTGTTGCGACCACGGGTCTCGACACGGCTGATCACCTCGCCGCGGCGGGTGGACAGCACGATCTCCTGCCCGCGGCGCACGCCGCGTTCCTTTGCGTCCTCGGGGTGCATGAACACAACGGCGGCGGGGAAGGCGCGGTGCAGCTCGGGCACGCGGCGGGTCATCGACCCGGAATGCCAGTGCTCCAGCACCCGGCCGGTGCACAGCCAGAGATCAAACTCTTCGTCCGGCTCCTCTGCTGCCGGCTCGTAAGGCGCAAAGATGATCTTGGCCTTCCCGTCCTTGTGGCCATAGAATTTGACCTCTGAGCCTTCGGGCACATACGGGTCATAGCCTTCGCGGAAGCGATAGAGCGTTTCTTTCCCGTCTACGACAGGCCAGCGCAGCCCGCGCGCCTGATGGTAGGTTTCGAAGGGTGCAAGGTCATGCGCCTTGCCGCGGCCAAAGCTGGCATATTCCTCGAACAGGCCCTTTTGAACGTAGAAACCGAAATGCTCGGATTCGTCGTTGTGGAACCCTTCGGCGGTTTCCGACAGCGGATACTGGTCGATCTTGCCGTTGGCAAACAGCACGTCGAACAGGGTCTTGCCGCGATGCTCGGGCATCTTGGCCAGCAGCTCTTCGTCCCAAACCTCCTCGACGGTGAAGCGTTTCGAGAACTCCATCAGCTGCCACAGGTCCGACTTGGCCTCGCCCGGGGCCTTGACCTGCTGACGCCAGAACTGGGTGCGGCGTTCGGCGTTGCCATAGGCGCCTTCTTTCTCGACCCACATGGCGGTGGGCAGGATCAGGTCGGCCGCAACGGCAGTCACCGTTGGGTACGGATCCGATACGACGATGAAGTTTTCTGGGTTGCGATAGCCGGGATAGCCTTCCTCGTTGATATTGGGCGCGGCCTGCATGTTGTTGTTGCACTGCACCCAATAGACGTTCAGGTCACCATCCTTCAGCTTGCGGTTCTGCAGAACCGCGTGGAAACCCGGCTTGGGCGGAATGGTGCCTGCGGGAATGTTCCACTTGGTCTCGGTGATCTTGCGGTGTTCATCATTGGTCACCACCATGTCGGCGGGCAGACGGTGTGCAAAAGTGCCAACCTCGCGCGCGGTGCCACAGGCCGAAGGCTGACCGGTCAGCGAGAACGGCGAGTTGCCCGGCTCGGAGATTTTGCCCACCAGCAGGTGCACGTTGTACATCAACGAGTTCACCCAGGACCCGCGGGTGTGCTGATTGAAGCCCATGGTCCACAGACTCATGACCTTGCGGTTCGGGTCGGCATATTCCTTGGCCAGTTGCTCAAGCTGGTTCGCCGGCACGCCCGACAACTCGGAGACGTACTCCAGCGTGTAGTCGGCAACCGAGGCGGCGTATTCCTCGAACGAGATCGGCTCCAGCTTGCCCGAGTCCGGGTTCGCAGCGGCCTGTTGCAGCGGGTTGGTCTCGCGCAGGCCGTAACCGATGTCGGTGGCGGTCTTGGTGATGTTGACGTGGTTCTTGACGAACTCCTCGTTCACCGCGCCGGTCTGGATGATGTGGTTTGCGATGTAGTTCAGGATCGCCAGATCGGTCTGCGGCTTGAAGATGATACCGTTGTCGGCCAGCTCGAACGAGCGGTGCTCGAAAGTCGACAGCACGTGCACCTGCGCGCCCGGCTTGGTCAAGCGGGTATCGGTCAGGCGCGACCACAGGATCGGATGCATCTCGGCCATGTTCGAGCCCCACAGCACGAACGTGTCGGCATGTTCGAGGTCGTCATAGCAGCCCATCGGTTCATCAATGCCGAAGGTACGCATGAAGCCCACCACGGCCGAGGCCATGCAGTGCCGCGCGTTCGGGTCGATGTTGTTCGTGCGGAACCCGGCCTTCATCAACTTGGCGGCGGCATAGCCTTCCCACACGGTCCACTGTCCCGAGCCGAACATGCCCACACTGGTCGGGCCTTTCTTGGCCAGCGCCTCTTTCCACTTCTCGGCCATCACGTCGAAGGCTTCGTCCCAGCTGACAGGTTCGAAGTCACCGTTCTTGTCATAGACGCCGTTCGACTTGCGCAGCAACGGGGTGGTCAGACGGTCCTTGCCGTACATGATCTTGGACAGGAAATAGCCCTTGATGCAGTTCAGCCCCCGGTTCACCGGAGCGTCCGGGTCGCCTTGCGTGGCAACCACGCGGTCTTCCTTGGTGCCCACCAGAACCGAGCAGCCCGTGCCGCAGAACCGGCAAGGCGCCTTATCCCAGCGGATGTCGGCATTGGCGACTTGGGCGGCAGCTTGGCCAGTCGCCAGCGGGATACCGGCCGCGGACGCTGTCGCTGCGGCGGCGGTTGCTTTCAGAAACGTACGGCGAGATTCGGAAATGGTCATGACAAGGGCCTCCGGCTGGAATTTTGGCTGGGAGTTTCGGCACGCGGACGGGTCTCCGCTAGATCTTCGAAATGGTGATAGGTCAGGGTCAGCGAGACGACCCCGGGGATCTGGTGCAGGTCCATGATGATCTCGGACGCTAGCCGTGTCGGCGTGTCCTCGACGACGACAACGAACCGGCTGTCGTCGGATTCGGCATGGATTTCGACCCCGTCGAACGCGGTCATCGCCGACCGTGCCGCTGAGGTCTGGTCCGGCGCGACATGCACCAGGCATCCACAGATATTCATTCACGCACCTCCACTGTGGCGGGCTGGTATCTCTCGAGGGAAACGGCACCGGTCGGGCATGCGGCCGAGCAGGCCCCGCAACCGACACATGATGCCAGGTCCAGGTTCACTTCGGCGCGGCCTCCGGTTTTCAGGCGGAATCGGATGGCCCCTTGATCGCAGCTGTCCTGGCACACCCGGCAACTGACTCCATTTGCCGAAAGGCAGGTGTCGGACACTTTCGCGCGCCACGGCCACTCGGCGAACCGGTCCGGGCTCAATGCGTCGGTCTTGCAGGCAACCGCGCAGTCTCCACAAAAGGTGCAGCCACCCTGCTGCGGCTGAAACACCGGCAAGCCCGCGTCGTCCATCGCCAAAACATCCTCGGGGCAAACCGAGACACAGTCGCCGCATCGAGTGCAGAGATCGTGGAAGTTTTCGCGCGCCGCTCCTGGCGGCCGCTTCACGCTGTCGTCTTCGCGAGGCAGGCGTCCTGTCAGGAACGCGCGCCTGCTGGCTACTGCAGACATGTGCCGCCCACCTGTTCTAGAAACATTTGTGGTACTCCGTTCATGCTGCGTGGATAGCGGATACGAGTCAACTCTGACTTGATCTTGATCAGATTTGCTCATGGATTGAGCAAACGAATCCTTCCTGAAATCCAACTCTGGAAAGGCGCGGCACAAAGCTGATCCGAAAAACCGGAAACGGCGGATTGCGCAGTCATAATCGAATATTACTATAAAAAATGCAGACTCGACCCGGTGGTCTGTACTAGGCTGCCTGCGGGTGGATACTTCTGAGGGCACCAATGTCTGGCGACCTAAGGGAATGGCTGAGCGCCCTTGGGTTGTCCGATTACGCCCAAGCGTTCGCGGAAAACAAAATCGACTTTGCAATTCTTCCTGAACTTACGGGCGAGGATTTGCGCGAGATCGGGGTGACTGCCGTCGGCGACCGTCGCCGGTTGCTGCGCGCGATATCCGAGCTGGACGTCCCGGAAACCGTCGGCGCGTTTGAACCCGAGGTCGAACTGGAACCGGCGAAACGTCAGGTCACTGTTCTTTTCGCGGACCTGACCGGCTTTACCAAATTGTCCAGCGAACACGACGCCGAAGACATGCACGCGCTGCTGAATGCGTTCTTTCGCAAGGTCGACCGCGCCGTCGAGAAATTTGGAGGCCGGATCGACAAGCATATCGGAGACGCCGTCATGGCGGTGTTCGGGGCGCCGATCTCGCACACCAATGACACCGAACGGGCGGCCCGCGCAGCGTTGGAGATTCACGCCGCGCTGCCCACACTTGACCCGCCCCTGTCGTGCCATATCGGCATCGCCTCGGGGCAGGTCATTGCCAGCACCACCGGAAGCGAGGCCCATACCGAATACACCGTGACCGGGGACGGCGTGAATCTTGCGTCCCGCCTGACCGACATATCTGCGCCGGGTCAGACGCTGGTGTCGGATGACATCCAGCGCGCGCTTGGCCCACTGTTCGTTGGCGAGGCGATCGGCACCAAGGCAATCAAGGGCCTTAACAAGGAGGTCGGAATCTGGCGTCTGGACCGTCTGGCCCGGAACATTCGCACGCGGCGCCACAAATTCATCGGGCGGGAACGCGAGATGTCGCTGTTCTCGGCAACATTCGACCGGTGCCAGCGCCATGGAAAGGGTGAGGTTCACATCATTCTTGGCGAACCCGGTATCGGCAAGACCCACTTTTCGGAACAGGTGGCCGAGCTGGCCGCAAACCGGTCCTATTCGATCCACGGGGGCGTGGTGATGGATTTCGGCACACGCGAGGGACATTCGGCCATCCAGTCCATCGCCCGCAGCCTTCTGGGCCTCGACCCGACCGACAACTCCGATGCCAGCACCGCGGCCGCTCATGACGCGATCGACCGGGGGTGGATCAACCCCGCCAGTTCAGCCCATCTGAGCGCCCTGCTCGAACTTGAACAGGATCCCGGGCTGGCCGAAGTCTATGCCGCGATGGACAACGCCGCACGCATGCGGGGTCGGCGACAGGTCATCGACGAACTGCTGCAGGCCCGCAGCCGCGAGGCCCCCCTTCTGCTCCAGGTCGAGGACATCCATTGGGCGCCACCGGACATTCTGACCATGTGTTCTTACATGGCTGCCGCGACGCGGGACTTGCCTTGCGTTCTGATGATGACCAGTCGGGTCGAAGGCGATCCGATCGATCGGGAATGGCAGATGGGAACGGACGGTGCGCTGGTATCCAAGCTGGAGCTGTCACCGATGGGTGACGAACAGGCGCGGAAACTGGTCGAGGAATTCACCGCCATCGACCCAGAGCTGTTGGAAACCTGCGTGCAACGCGCCGGAGGCAATCCCCTGTTTCTCGAGCAACTGCTGCGCAATATCGACGGCCTGACCCGCGACACTGTCCCCGGCAGCATCCAAGGCATCGTGCAATCCCGTCTGGACGGGTTGGATCGTCGTAGCAGAACGGCGATTCAGGCAGCATCGGTTCTGGGGCAGCGGTTCTCGCCCGAAGTTCTGAATTATCTGCTGGGTGAAGGCCATCTGGACACGTCCGACCTGATCCGCTCGGCCCTGATCCGCGAGGCCGGGGCAGATCTGATGTTTGCGCATGCTCTGATCCGCGACGGATCCTACGCCACGTTGGTCAAGTCCGAGCGCGCCCGGCTGCACCGGCAGGCAGCAAGCTGGTACGAAGGCAAGGACGCCACCTTGCGCGCCCAACACCTGGACCGTGCCGACGCCTCCAACGCAGCCGAAGCCTATCTGGAGGCCGCTGAAAACCTGATCCAGGCCTTCCAGTTTGACGAGGCCAGCCCGCTGATCGAACGCGCGCTCGAGCTTTCGGCGCCGCCGGGTATCCGGTTTGACCTGATGTGTGCCCGGGCGGAAACCCATCGCCTTCAGGGCCTGTCGGACAAGGCCCTGAGCGAGTTCAACGAAGCCGCCGCCCTGGCCGAGACTGACGCGCAGATCTGCCGCGTTCATATCGGTCTGGCACAGGCCGCGCGCCAGGCCAGCCTGTACGAGGATGCGCTGCACAGCCTCGACATCGCCGAGGCCGCCGCTGACCGTATAGGATCGGAACGGGATCTGGCCCAGATCAGCTATGTCCGCGGAAACATCTATTTCCCGCTGGGACGGGTCTCGGATGCTCTGCAAAGCAACGAAAAAGCGCTGACGCTGGCGCGCAAGCTGGAATCCGTTCGGCTTGAGGTCGGCGCGCTCAGCGGCTTTGGCGATGCAAATTTCATGAATGCCGCAATGCGCACCGCCGCAGGGTTCTACACTCAGGCCGTCGAAAGAGCGCGGGACAAAGGATTGGTCCGGGACTTGGCCGCCAACCTTCACAATCTCAGTGTTGCCCGCAG
Source organism: Ruegeria sp. CRTD044 (assembly GCF_059613485.1). Classification (NCBI taxonomy): domain Bacteria; kingdom Pseudomonadati; phylum Pseudomonadota; class Alphaproteobacteria; order Rhodobacterales; family Roseobacteraceae; genus Ruegeria; species Ruegeria sp. CRTD044. The sequence goes on from NZ_JBXWSP010000016.1 coordinate 566,745, forward strand.
TTACTCAGGTGACGTGGCGCAGGGCCGGGCCGATGCGCAGGAAGCCATCGAAATCTCGCAGAAGTACTTTGCCTTCGTGCCGGAATGTGTCGCGCAGACCTGCTTGGGCGTCGCGTGCACCTTTCAGGATGACATGGACGGCGCGCTGCAGGCCTTCATCCGATCCGCCGATATCGCCCAGCGCGTCGGTGCCAAGCGACTCGAGGCTCAGGCGCTGGAACATCTGGCCCGGGCGCAGGTTTATGCCGGGCAAAGGCACGAGGCTGAACAGGTGGGGCGGCGCGCCGTGGAAATCGCATTGGAACATGGCCGCAACTTTGTCGGCCCCAAGGCACTGTCGGCATTGGCCTTGGCTTTGGACGATCCGGATGCCCAGGATGATTTGTTGGATCAGGGCGTCAGGATACTGGGTGAAGGCTGCGTTGGGCATAGCCACTTGCATTTCTACGCAGATGCCTGCGCCGTGATGCTGGCCCGCCAGGATTGGGACCGCGCGATCCGCTTTGCCGACGCCTTGTCCGAGTTCACCGCCCCAGAACCGCTGCCGATGGCCGATCTGTCCATCCGTCACACGCGCCTTCTGGCTGCGACCGGGCAACAGGGCCTCGCCCTGTCTAACCACGCCGAGTTTCCCGAACTTCGATCGCAGTTCGATGACCTGGGCGTGGTGCGGTCGCTGATGGGGCATCTGGATTTCCCGGTGGCCGGGATGGCCGGTCAACCGACGGCATGAACCGCATGACGATAGAACAACAGGAAGAAACAGGGCGCGGAATGACGGTCGAGAAAATGGTCTGGGGCCTGTCAGGCCTCGTGTCGCTGATACTGACGGCCGTATTGTTCTACCTTTGGGCATCGCTGAACCATTTCGAGCAGGACCCGACCCAATTGCCGGATCAGGCCTCGGTCGATACCTATCTCGAGTCGCTGGAGAACGCGCCGGATTATCGGGTCAGGACGGGAATATTCCTCAAATCCTTCAGTTTCGTCGATGCAAGCGATATCCACGTCACGGGCTATGTCTGGCAACACTATCGAACCGGCGTCCATGATGCGATCAAACCCGAACCCGGTCAGGCCGGGTTCCTTCTGCCCGAGTCCGTGGATGTCGGGAGCGGGCTCATCGAAGAAGCCTACCGGATGCCAGAACCCGGTGGCGAAGTGATCGGCTGGTACTTTGAGCAGACCCTGCGCCAATCCTTCGACTACACCAGCTATCCTTTCGACCACAAAACCGTCTGGGTAAGGTTCTGGCCGGGCCGATTTAACGTGAACGTCGCCTTGGTTCCCGACTTCGACGCCTATCCCGCGACTGGGCCAAAGGACATTTTCGGGATCGACAACCGCATCGTCATGGGCACCTGGGAACGCGAAAATACCTATTTTGACTACAAGCTGTCTGATTTGGACACGACGCTGGGCATCAACCAGAACGAGTTTCAGACCAGACTGCCCGAACTGCACTACAACTTTGTCATAAAACGCAACTTTGCGAACGCCTTCGTGGTTCACATGATCCCATTGATCGTGGTCACGATGCTTCTGTTCGGCGCCGTAATGACGGTGACGCGGAAGCCGAACCTGGTCGAACGGCACGATTTCAGCACCTCAAGCGTGATCGGCACCTGCTCGGTCCTGTTCTTCGTGATCCTGCTGGCGCATGTGCAATTGCGCGAGGGTTTTGCTGGGTCACCGGTGATCTACATGGAGTCGTTCTTTTTCCTGATGTATTTCATGCTGCTTGTGGTGTCGGTGAACACCTATCTGTTCGTCTCCGAGTCCGCGCCGTCGCTGCGCTTGATCCACTATCGTGACAACCTGATTCCAAAGGCCGCGTTCTGGCCATTTGTCCTGAGCTGCATGATCGCGATCACCGCCTACAACCTCAGCCTCAAGTCACCTCCGTCAAGGGATGTACCCGAGGCCATCACGCATCAGGACGGCTAGCGGCCGCCTCATACCCGGGCTTGAGCGTCCCGGTGGCCATGTCGATCGAGTATTCGTCGACCAACTCGGACGCACCACTTTCCAGTTCGGCAAGGTATTTTTCCGGATTGGCGATGACGTAGACATAGGCCGGTTTTTTGACCCCATCCATCAGAACATTGATCCGCTTGCGGACATAGACATTGTCAGCCGCGCCCGGTCCGTGAAAGCCCTCGAGCTTGTCCAACTCCTTCAACCCGCCCGAGGTGACCCGGTAGACCTCGCCCTTGATCGGACGGCCAGTGCCCTTGCGATCCACCAGTGTGGCCATGCGGTGCAGATAGGCACAGTTGGGGTTGTCGCAAAACGGCTCTTTCGGAACGATCAGGGGCATGGGCTGCCGAGTGACCGCCTGTCCAACGAAATCATCCAGAACGTCCGCATGAGCGTCGTGGTTAGGAAATCCTTTCTTGAGCGATCCGTAGGTGAAATACAGGTAGGTCTTTTCGCGTTCATCGATCAGGTCGTCTTCGTCTTCAACCTCTTCCGGTTCTGACAGGGCGTGCGTGTTGGCCCATTCGTCCAACATCGCGCGGATCTCGTCCGACACCCTGATGCCCCTGGACCGCACCGGATCCTGCAGAAAGTGGATCAGAGGGCTTGCATCGATGCTCTCCGCCGCCAGCAGGGTTTCGACCATCTCGGCCGAGTTGTTCATCACGGCGACATGCAGGCTGGTAAATCCGTGGTCATTGACCGCGTTCACGTTGATACCTCTTGCGATCAGGGCCTTGGCCGCCTCGATGTCCGGTTTTCCCAGATCTTGCCCGTTCTCGGTCAGCTCGCCCTCGCCCCCGGCCGCATAGTGCAGCAGCGTGTCGCCATTATGGTCATCGACAATGTCGATACCGGCGACCCCATCATCTATGGCCTGAAACACCGGCTCCCATTGGGCGAAGTCATCCGAGGCCGCAGCATCCTGCGCCCATTTGCAGATGTTGTGTTCGTGGTTTTCCAGCTCTTCGAAGGCTTCTTCCAACACCTCCATGATCTGGTCGGGCGTGGCCATCATGCCGATGCCCATCATCCCGTTCGACAAGCGCCCCTTGCGGGGGCCGACAAGATCGATCCCCAGATCGCGCAGCTTTTCGACATTGTTCTGGGTGGTGACGTTGTTCCACATGTTGGTGTTGCAAGCCGGACAGAGGATCGCCGGCTTGTTGCGGTATTGCCAGGCCACAAAGACCGAGGTCAGCAGGTTATCGGCAATGCCGTTGGCGATCTTGCCCATCGTGTTGCAGGTGACCGGCGCGACGATCACGCAATCGGCCCAGTCGCACAGCGCAAGATGCGAGGCGCGCAAGGGCATCCCGAACTCGGTATAGCGAAAGTTCCACTCGTCATCGTCGCGGTAGTAATCGTTGTGGGTGATGTAGTCGTCGACCGTTTTGGTTTTCTTCCCGGTCTTTTTTGCCTTGCGGGCCTCGCTGGCCTTGTCGGTCCCAATATCGCGAAAGAACTTTTCGGCCGAAACCGAAGGGATCAGTTTCACATTGTGACCTGCCTCGGTGATCCGGGCGACCAACTGAGGCACCTTGTCCGCAGCCGACGAGCCGCAGGCGCACAGCAGAACGTTCCGGCGACCGTTTGGCGGGGCCGTCAATCCACCCTTGGGATATCCGAATATGTTCTTGTCGAGGCTCGGCGACTCGTGGCGCAGCAAGACAGGCAGACCGGCTTTCTTCATGTCTTCCTGCAGGCTGCCGTCCAGGATCATGTCGACGATGTCGCTGCGCTTGCCCAGGCATTTCCCTTGGAAGAACAGGTAAGGCACCTTTTCCTTGCTGCTTTCGGCCACCAGTTGCCGGCGCATTTTCATGGCGTTGGCCCCGTGTCCGGCGACATCGACCAGTTTCAGACCTGTCGCGCCGATATTGGCCAGAATGTTCTTCAGCATGTTCGACCACGGGTCCTCATCCTCGTAGAACAGAACCAGCGGGTTTTCCCGGACGATCCGCGCCACGTCGCTGGGGTCTTCCGGGGCCTGGGTCTCTTCGATCACCAGCATGGCCGGGCTTTTCAGGTCGCGCAGCCCGCGAAAGATATGCCCGCGTGGCGCCTGCCAGACCTGCGATGTGGCCGGGCTCATGTCGACGACGGTGACAAGGTCGGCCTTTTCGTCATAGGCCACGCACAGGCACCAGAACTCTTCCAGCAGCGCCGTCTCGCGGAACACGTTTTCGGGCGGCCGGATCACCTCGAACCCCAACACGCGGTTGAAGTCGATGTTGATCATCAGGTGGCGCCCCTCATGTTCGTTCAGACTGCGCAGCTGATCGCGGAACCAGTCTTGCGGCGACCTTTTGTCCTTGCCGGGTCGTTCCGCGTAACTGCGGAACGTGCTGCCGATATGCACCTCGGACGTTCCAGCCAGATACCGTTGAGCCATCTCGCTCATCTTCTTGGCGGTCGAAACCCGGCTCAGTGCCTCGGTGTACGAGGTCTGGGTCGCGATCAGCAGCTTGTCTTCGGTGACCTGGACATCGCCCAGTATCTGCAGGCTTTCGGCCAGAACGCCTAGGCTGTTCATGTTTGGGCTGGCCCGCCGGAACAGGTTGCGGCGCTTCTTGGGGTCGCGGGCCAGATACCGGGTGCTGTCCACATAGTTGCAGTCCTGCCGGAAAGTCTGCAACGTGGTCTTGACCGCCTCGCGCGCGGAAAACCGCAACAACCCGCGCGCTCGCATCGAGGTGCCGTCACGGTCGGACATGGCCGCGTACAGGCGGTCGATCGTGGTGACCCACAGCTTGCCGTATTTTTCGGGATGCACGTCCATCATGTGCACCAACCCGGTGCTGGGGTTGCACTTGGCGATCACCGCGAAATGACCTCCGGGCATTGTCGGCTTTCCATGCGCGACCCCAACCTGAAAATTCGCCACCAGAATGTCGTTGTCCCCACCCAGTCGGTTGGATTCGTCAATCGCTTCAAGCAGCAGCGGCACCGAGGTCGTCGCCTCGTCCATGAAATAGGCTTGGACCTGCACAAGGTCGCGCAGACCCTGTGAATGAATGTAAGTGCAGGCCACGTCGAACAGTTCACCCAGCGAGATGCCGTCATTGACGACAAAGCTGGTGGGCAGTTCGCAGACCCGGAAGATGTCGTTCACCTCACAACTGAAGCCCAGCGCCGACATGCTCAGCGCGGCCGCGGTCACGCTGCAGCAGTTGATCGGCTGCTGGAAATTCTGAAGATGCACACTGACCAGATCGCCGAACAGCGTGGCGTAGCATTCGCGTCGAATTTCCGCGGGAATATCCAGCCACTCGTTACTAGCCAGAAAGGCAAGCCGAGTGCCGGGCAAGGCCACGGCCTGCAGGCTGACCGGTATGTCGCGGATCTCCAGATGCTCTTCGTAGAAATAGTCCCCGGTATCGGCGGTCGCCAGATCGACGTCGTTCTGGCGCAGCTTCACGATGCCGTCCAAAACCACATACATCCCGCGCGGCGGTAGTACCGTGTTCTCAAGAACTTCGAACAGATCGAAATGCTGCCTGAGCCGCTCGGCGCTCTGCCGCACCTTTTCGCCGGGCAAGACGGCGAATATCTTCTCCCAATCGGCAGATGTGGCTTCAATCGGTTTTGAATTGGAAATCGTTTGTGTGGTCACGGCCAGTTCCTCCCCCAAAAAGTCAGTGGCGCAATGGTTTCGTATTTCGTGGTCACTTTCCTGAAATCAGCATTTGCACTTTGCAGTCTCCCCCGCCGGACAAACGGCAGACCGCCCGACGCGTGGCGCCATTCAATGCTGACTCCACCCCTCAATTTGCACAGGCAATACGAGCGATACCTGCATTCTTAGTACAGATTTGTAGAAAAATCACTGGGATTGTGGGGTTTACCCGGCTTCGCAACTTGATGCGCCGCTGCGGCAAAGCGGCCTTGATTGATCGGGTGATAGACGCCAACGTGCAAGCAACCCGCCAGACCCGCGGCCGGTTCAAAGCAACGGAGCCCCCAATGTCAAAACATGGATATGAATCCGGCCGCCTGAATCTGCCATTCGTCGGCATCGCCACATTCGGTAAGAAGCCATATGTGCAGGATTGGGACCGGATCGATGCCGATGTCGCCATCCTGGGCGCCCCGTTCGACTTCGGCTGCCAATACCGGTCCGGAGCCCGGTTCGGCCCGCGTGCGGTGCGCGAGGCATCGACTCTGTTCAGCTTTGGTCATGCAGGTGCTTATGATCACGAGGACGATGCCACCTATTTGGGCGAAGAGGTGCGCATCGTCGATCTGGGGGATGCAGACATCATCCACACCAAAACCGAAGCCAGCCACGCGAATATCGAATACGGGGTGCGCAAGATCCTTGAGGCCGGCGCTCTGCCCGTGACGATCGGTGGTGACCATTCCGTCAACATTCCTTGCATCAACGCCTTTGATCAAGACTGCGCCCGAAACGGTCCCATTCACGTGGTCCAGATCGACGCACATCTGGATTTTGTGGACGAGCGTCATGGCGTTACGGCGGGCCATGGAAACCCGATGCGGCGGGCGATCGAAAAGGACTATGTCTCGGGTATGACCCAACTGGGCATCCGCAATGTCTCATCGACCGCGAAAGAAGGTTACGAGGATGCACGCGCGCGCGGCTCCGACATCTTGTCGGTCCGGCAGGTCCGCAACCTGGGGACCCAGGGGGTATTGGACCGCATCCCCTCGGGCGTCCGATACTACGTGACCATCGACATTGACGCGTTTTGCCCATCCATTGCACCGGGCACCGGAACACCAAGCCACGGCGGTTTTTTGTACTACGACGTTCTGGAAATCCTGCAGGGCCTTGCCCGGAAAGGGCAGGTCGCCGGCATCGACCTTGTAGAAGTTGCACCGGCCTATGACCCGACTGAAAGCACGCAGATCCTTGCCGCGCAGCTGTTGCTGAACTTCATCGGCTTCATCTTTCACCACAAGGAATGAAAGAAACCCCGGTCACATCAACTCGGAGAGATCAACCAACGGGGTCTCTCGTGTGACCGCGACGGCGTGACTACCACCCGGGGACTGAACCCGCACGTCCACGCGTTCAGCCTGCGAAAACCGGTCGAAGTAATCAAATCTCATTTCACCAAGCGCCTGAAGGTTGCTGCACCTGATCGTGTATTCGGCCTGAAATTCGGGCCGGTGATCGTCAGACCCCAAGGCCGACCCGGCTTCACCGCCCACCAGCGCCACGTTCGCCGTGGCCGTGGCACAACCCGCCTCGGCCGTGACCGCGAACAGGGTCATGGGCTGTGACAGGTCCGAAATGGCGACCGCGACCTTCGCCTTTTCCTCTGCGCTCGAAGCGGGAAGATCAAAGTCAACGATTTCTGACGCGGGAACAGACAGAGACAGCGTGTACCCCGAAGCCAAAAACGCGATCTCCAGTGCTGCGGGTTTTGGCGCCTCTTCCTGCTGCGCGTCCAACGCAACGGGAAACACGCAAAGGGCAAACGCCAGGGATCTCATCACGCAACCACCACCAACTCAAGAATCACACCATCATTGTATCTTCGCGCCATCCCCAGGCAACGGCGCGCAACCTCGTCTGACCCCGCCGGAAATGGCTAGACAGATCCGGAGAACCCATCCAGCCAACCCGCATTTGGCCAAAACAGCGGCGTGTTTCCCAATTAATTCCCGACTCAAAGACTCGGGTTGACATAACTTACAATTTCACTCAGTTAATATTCATCTCTGCACCCGCACCGGGTGCTCTTGCCCATTTATTTCGACAGGAAGGCCTGAACTTCATGACCCGCGTATTTTCGACGACCAGCCTGGCAGCCTTGCTGATGGCAACAGCAGCAGCCGCCGGCGACGCCCCCGCCAAGGTCGACATTCTGGACACCTATGCTGACATTGCCGAAGCAAAATATGACGACAGTCTGCGTGCTGCCCGCAAGTTGCAGGCCGCCGTTGCCGCACTGGTTGAACAGCCTTCTGCTGAAAACCTGACCGCCGCACGCCAGGCCTGGATTGCGGCGCGCGTTCCGTACCAACAGACCGAGGTCTATCGCTTCGGCAATCCCATCGTCGACGAATGGGAAGGCAAGGTGAACGCGTGGCCTCTGGACGAGGGTCTGATCGACTATGTGGATGCGGCCTATGGCGGCGCGACGGACGAAAACGAGCTTGCGGTTCTGAACGTGATTGCCTCACCCAGCTTTGAGCTGTCTGGCCAGCCGGTCGACGCGACCGAGATCACGCCCGAGCTGCTGTCTGAGACCCTGCACGAGGCCGACGGGATCGAGGCCAATGTGGCAACTGGTTATCACGCCATCGAGTTCCTGCTGTGGGGCCAGGATCTGAATGGTCACGGCGAGGGCGCCGGCAACCGTCCTTGGACGGATTATGCGCAAGACGAGTCCTGCACCGGCGGCAACTGCGATCGCCGAGCCCAGTATCTGGTGGCGGCGACCGACCTGCTGGTTTCGGATCTGGAGTGGATGGCCGCGCAATGGCAGGACGACGGTGCCGCGCGCGCGGCTCTGACCGACGACGCCGACTCGGGCATCAGTGCAATTCTGACAGGCATGGGATCCCTGTCCTATGGCGAACAGGCCGGTGAGCGCATGCGTCTTGGACTGATGCTGAACGACCCCGAAGAAGAGCATGACTGTTTCTCGGACAACACGCACAACAGCCACTATTATGACGGTTTGGGGATTCAGAACGTCTATCTGGGTCGGTATATCCGGATTGACGGCACTCCGGTTTCGGGTCCGTCCCTGTCGGATCTGGTTGCAGCCTCGGACCCGGCTCTGGACACCGAGATGAAGACCAAGCTGGCCACCACAATGTACGCGCTCGGCCAGATCAAAACCGCAGCCGAGGCCGGATTTGCATACGATCAGATGCTCGAGCGCGGGAACGTCGGTGGCGAAACGCTGATCATGGGCGGCGTCGAAGGTCTGATCGATCAGACCAAGACGATCGAACGCATCGTGTCCGTGCTGGGCTTGGGCAATGTCGCATTCGAAGGGTCCGACAGCCTCGACAACCCCGACGCCGTTTTCCACTGATGAACCAAAGCGGCCGGGCGTAGCGACCGCTTGCGCCCGGCCCTGCGGCAAGCTGTGTCTGGACCCGAAGCAAATACCCTACTATTTGACTAGGAATTAAAAAGAGCCGAGTCGCCATGATCGTCTGCCACTGCACCAACATCACGGATCACGACATCCGCGCGGCAATCGACTGGATGCGCGCGGCAGATCCTCAAACCATCATCACGCCGGGCAAGATTTACCATGCTTTGGGAAAATCGGCGGATTGTGGCGGGTGTATGCCGCTGTTTCTGGACACGATGCGCGCAACCGATAACCTCGAAGTACCCATGCAACTCCGCGCCCTGCGCGTGGATGCTACACAGGAGAGTGCAGATGAAGGGCGACCCCAAAGTCATCGAATACCTAAACAAGTCCCTGCGGCATGAATTGACCGCAGTCAGCCAGTACTGGCTGCATTACCGCCTGCAGGAGGACTGGGGCCTGGGCCACATGGCCAAGAAAAGCCGCGAGGAAAGCATCGAAGAGATGCAGCACGCGGACAAGCTGATCGAGCGGATCATCTTTCTGGGCGGCCACCCCAACCTGCAGAAGCTCGACCCGCTGCGCATCGGCCAGACGCCCAAGGAAACCCTGGAATGCGACCTGGCGGCCGAGATCGACGCCCGGGCCCTGTACAAGGAAGCGCGCGAATACTGCCAACAGGCCGGCGACTTCGTGTCGATGGCGCTGTTCGAACAACTGATGGCCGATGAAGAAGGCCATATCGATTTCCTCGAAACCCAGCTCGATCTGTACGAAAGACTCGGCGAAGCAAATTATGCGCAACTCAATGCATCGAAAATGGACGAGGCCGAATAGGTCTGGTTTTCTGGCGGTGGCCGTCCTTGCGGCCACCCCTTCCCTGTCTCAAGATCTGCGGGACAGTCATTTGAACCCCCTCCCCCGAACCGACGCTGAACGGGCACGGATCGCCACAGTTACCGCAGCGCCGTCGGATTTCACCCAGCCCCAGCGCTATGAGGACCTGCCGGCAGGCGCCGCGACGGTGCGCGCCCGGACCGATGCGGATGCATTCTCGCAACCCTCGGCCAACCTGAGCTTTGAGCAGGAGCTGGATTTCAAAGTCGGCAACGGGCTGTTCAAGAAGGTCTGGGTGTCGTCCCCGTCCTCGACCCTGGCCTCGGATGGGTTGGGGCCGCTGTTCAACGCGCGGTCGTGTCAGCGCTGTCACATCAAGGACGGGCGTGGCCACACCCCTGCCGGACCGGAGGACAACGCCATTTCGATGTTCCTGCGCGTTTCCATCCCCGGGACGCCCGCGGACGCGCCGGAAGGGATCGAGGGGTATCTCGCCACCCTGCCCGAACCCAGCTATGGCGGCCAGATGCAGGATTTCGCCCTACCCGGCCACAAGGCCGAATACCGGCTGGACATCACCTACGAGGAAATACCAGTGGAGCTGTCCGATGGCGAAACCGTGTCGCTGCGCAAGCCTACCTACAGGGCGGCCGATCTAGGCTATGGGCCGTTGCACCCCGACGCGATGCTCAGTCCGCGCGTGGCGCCGCAGATGATCGGTCTGGGCCTGCTCGAGGCGATCCCGGCCGAGGATATCCTGGCCAAGGCCGACCCGGACGACGCCGATGGAGACGGGATCTCGGGGCGGCCCAACATCGTGTGGTCGACGGAATTCGGCGAACCCATGCTGGGCCGGTTCGGGCACAAGGCGGGCATGCCGACGATCATGGAACAGTCGGCCGCGGCCTTCGCGGGCGATATCGGCATTTCCAGCCCGCTTTACCCCGCGCCTTTTGGCGATTGCACCCCGGCGCAGGCCGATTGCCAGGCCGCCCCGCATGGTGACGGCGACGAACGCGGCTTCGAGATCGACCAGCAGGGCATGGATTTGGTGGCCTTCTACAGCGGCAACCTGGGCGTTCCCGCCCGGCGCGATGTGAATGACCCGCAGGTTCTGCGCGGGAAGGAGGTGTTCCACACCATTGGCTGCGCGTCCTGTCACTCGCCCGCTTTCGTCACCCACCGCCTGCCCGACCGGCCCGAGCACAGTTTCCAGCTGATCTGGCCCTACAGTGACCTGCTGCTGCACGACATGGGCGAAGGACTGGCCGACAACCGCCCCGAAGCCCGCGCAACGGGCCGAGAATGGCGCACCGCGCCGCTGTGGGGCATCGGCTTGACCGAACGGGTCTCGGGGCACACTCAGTTCCTGCATGACGGCCGCGCGCGCTCGCTGCTCGAAGCGGTCCTGTGGCACGGGGGCGAGGCCCAAGCCGCGCGCGATGCGGTCGTTTCCATGCCAAAACCAGATCGGGACGCCCTGATCGAATTTCTTGAAAGCCTATGACCGATGCGCCTTGTCCCCCTGATCATCGCCATTCTGTTTCCCTTGGCTGCGGCCGCTCAAGATCGGGCGACCATTCCTGAAGACGTTGCGCAGAACCACATCCTTCCAAGATTTGAACAGCTTTCCGAAAGGTCGACCGAACTCTCCGAGGTTGCGCAACAGGACTGTTCTTCGGTCTCCGAAAACCTCCGCGCTGCATTCCATTCGGCGTTCGATGCATGGATTTCTGCCAGCCATTTGCGATTTGGTCCGTCCGAAGTCGATGATCGCGCTTTTGCCCTTGCCTTCTGGCCGGACACCAAGGGCTTTACGCCCAAAGCTCTGACCGGAATGATCTCGGCCCAGGATCCTGCGGTCACCGATGCAGTTGCGTTTGCCGAAACATCGATCGCGGGGCGCGGCTTTTTTGCACTGGAGCTCATGTTGTACGACCCCGAATTTTCCAGGCGGGGAGATGCAGCATATCACTGCGACCTGATCCGTGCGATTGCGTCCGACATTCACCGAAATGCCGCCGCGATCGCTGCCGACTGGGCAGATTATGCAGCGAACTTGACCCAGCCCGGTACCGGCAGCGTTTACCGATCGGAAGACGAAGCCCTGCAGGAGCTCTACAAGGCCCTTGTCACCGGGCTCGAATTCACAGCCGATACGCGCCTGGGCCGCCCGATGGGCAGTTTCGACCGCCCCCGCCCCAACCGGGCCGAGGCCCGGCGGTCGCTGCGGTCGCTGCGGCATGTGGAACTGTCGCTGGTGGCGCTGCGCGATCTGGCGGCGCGGCTGGCGGCCGACCACCCGCAGATTGCCGCCTCGCTGGACGATGCCTTTGCCCGCAGCATCACCCGGGCGCTGGCGCTGGACGATCCCGCGCTGGCCGGCGTGGCTGAGCCACAGGGGCGGCTGCGGGTCGAGGCGCTGCAGCAGTCGATCAACGACATCCGCGGCCTTGCCGCCGCGCAGTTGGGTCCGACCTTGGGTATCAGTGCCGGGTTCAATTCGCTGGACGGAGACTGACCCATGACCAGCCGCCGAGGATTTCTGGCCGGTTTGGCAGCGGCCACTCTGGCCCCCCTGCCGGGCTGGGCTGCGGTCGGTTCGCCCGATTTCCTGTCAGCTGCGCTGTTCGACGATGGGTCGTACCGCCTGGTCGGGTTGACCATTTCAGGGGAGGTTCGGTTCTCGATCCCCCTGCCCGGCCGCGGGCATGCCGCCGCCGCCCATCCCCATCTGGCGCGGGCCGTTGCATTTGCGCGCCGTCCGGGGCGGTTTGCGCTGGTGATCGATTGCGCGACCGGGGACCAGCTTGCCCGGCTCGAGGCGCCAGACGGGCGTCACTTCTACGGCCACGGCGCGTTTTCGCCCGACGGCCGCCGGTTGTTCACCACCGAAAACGACTATGAGGCAGGCACCGGTGTCATCGGCGTCTGGGACGCTGCCAAGGGCTATGCCCGGATGGGCGAGTTTTCTTCGGCGGGGGTCGGCCCCCATGACGTGGTGTTGATGCCCGACGGCAAATCTCTGGCCATTGCCAACGGCGGCATCGAAACCCATCCGGATACCGGGCGCACCAAGCTGAACCTGCCTACCATGCGCACGAACCTGACTTATGTCAGCCTCGACGGATCGGTTCTGGAACAGGTCGAACTGCCTGCGGCGCTGCACAAGAATTCGATCCGGCATCTGGCCGTTCGCGCGGATGGCCTGCTGGCCTTTGCGATGCAGTGGCAAGGCGACCTGTCCCACAAGCCGGCCCTGTTGGGGCTGCATCGGCGGAGTGACCGTTACCACCTTCTGTCCGCTCCGGAAGACATACAGGCGACGCTGGTCGGCTATGCAGGCAGTGTCGCCTTTTCCGCCGAGGGGCGGCAGGTCGCCATCACCTGCCCGCGCGGCAACGCGCTGCACGTCTTTGATGCCGAGGCAGCCCGTTTTGAACGCGCCCATTCGCTCAGCGACGTGTGCGGGTTGGGCCCCGGGCCATCCGGCTTTGTCTTTACCACCGGGCACGGCGATGTGGGGCATTTGGTCGGGCCAAACCCGGCTGTGTCGCCACATCCTCGGGTCCACTGGGACAACCATCTGGTTCCCATTCGCCCTGCGATCTGAATTGGGCTAACCTCCGATACAGATTACACTTGGAAGAATCGAACGGCTGCCGTATTGGCGGGCGAAATTTCCACGCCTGCAACGCAAGGACTGACTTGATTGAAACAGACGCCCGTCGCACCGCATTCCATCTACGGAGTTGAAAAATGGGGCAAGGGCCTCATCGAGGTGACGGAGGACGGCGAGATCGGTCTGCGCAATCCCATGGCACCCGATGCGGCGGCCATCAGCCTGCCTGGCATTCTGCACGACCTTGATCAGCGCGGGATCAAGGCGCCGATGATCCTGCGCATCAGCTCGTATCTGGAGCACGAGATCGCGCATATCAACGAAAGCTTCCGCGATGCGATTGCGCGCACCGGCTACAAGGGGTCCTATCGCGGCGTGTTCCCGATCAAGGTGAACCAGCAGGCGCAGGTCGTCGACCGGATCGTCGAGTTCGGCAAGCAATACAATTACGGGCTCGAGGCCGGTTCGAAGCCCGAACTGGTGATCGCACTGGCGCACCGTCTGGCCCCCGAGGCGCTGATCGTGTGCAACGGAGTCAAGGACGCAGAGTTCATCGAGTTGGCCATTCTCAGCCGCAAGATCGGGTTCAACACGGTCATCGTGTTGGAGAGCCCGAAAGAGGCCGACACGGTCATCGAGGTCTACGAACGGCTGGGCATCGAGCCGCTGCTGGGCGTGCGGGTGAAACTGACCAACCAGATCAGCGGCAAATGGCAGGAAAGCTCGGGGGATCGGTCGACCTTTGGCATGAACACCGATCAGCTGGTCGCGGTCGTCGACAAGCTGCGCGATGCGGGCCTGCTGCATTGCCTGAAGCTGCAGCATTCGCATCTGGGCAGCCAGGTGCCCGACGTGAACGACGTACGCCGCGCCGTGGGTGAGGCCTGCCGTTATTACACTGAGCTGACCCGCGAAGGCGTACCGCTGACGCACTTGGATCTGGGCGGCGGCATGGGCGTCGACTACACGGGCGAAAAGAAGGCCACCGAGAACTCGATCAACTACACGGTCGAGGAATACTGCGCCAATGTGGTGGAAACCGTGGCCTATGCCATGGACGAAGCCGAAGTGGACCACCCCACGCTGGTGACCGAGAGCGGGCGCGCGGTAGTGGCGACTTCGTCGATGCTGGTGTTCAACGTGCTGGAAAGCACGCTGTATGACGCGCCCGATGGCCCCGAGGTGGAACCCGACGACCACCACATGGTGTCCGATCTGGCGGCGGTGAACGGTTATCTCAGCCACGACCGCCTGCAGGAATGCTGGAACGACGCCACCTTCTATCGCAACGAGTTGCGCGCCCTGTTTCGCCGCGGTTACGTGGACCTGCGCCAGATGGCCCGGGCCGAGCGCATCTACCTGTCGCTGATGGCGCGGATCAAGGCGTTGGCGGCCTCGGACGAGGTCGAAACTGATGTGGACGACCAGCTGGAAAAGTTGGCCGATATCTATCACTGCAACTTCTCGTTGTTCCAGTCGCTGCCCGATGTCTGGGCGATCGACCAGCTGCACCCGATCGTGCCGCTGCAGATGCTGAACCAGCCCCCCGACCGCCGCGCGGTGCTGTCCGACATCACCTGCGACAGTGACGGCAAGATCGACCGGTTCATCCTGGCCGAGGGCGTCTCGCCCAGCCTGCCCGTGCATTCCCTGCCCGAAGATCGCGACTATTACATGGGCGTATTTTTCGTCGGCGCCTATCAGGAAACACTGGGCGATCTGCACAACTTGTTCGGCGACACGAACGTGGTCACCATTGACCTGCGCGCCGACGGCGGGTTCGACCTGCTGCACGAACAAGAGGGTGACACGATCAGCGAAGTCCTGTCCTATGTCGAGTTCGACCCAAGCGACTGCATCGCCGCCTTCCGCAAGATGGTGGACGAGGCGATCTCGACCGGCACGCTTCAGGCCAAGGACCGCAAAACCCTGATGAGCGCTTACCGCGACAGCATCAACGGCTATACCTACTACGAATAACCCCGGCGAAAGGAGAATTTCCCATGGGCAAGACACTGGTTGTTGGCGCAGGTGGCGTCAGCCACGCCGCCGTGCACAAGATGGCGATGAATTCCGACATCTTCACCGAGATCACGCTGGCCAGCCGCACCAAGGCGAAATGCGACGCCATCGCCAAATCGGTCAAGGAACGCACCGGCGTCGACATCAAGACTGCCGAGCTTGACGCCTACAAGGTCGCCGACACCGTCA
This sequence comes from Ruegeria sp. CRTD044, assembly GCF_059613485.1. NCBI lineage: Bacteria > Pseudomonadati > Pseudomonadota > Alphaproteobacteria > Rhodobacterales > Roseobacteraceae > Ruegeria > Ruegeria sp. CRTD044. The sequence continues at coordinate 582,420 of NZ_JBXWSP010000016.1, forward strand.
AGCTGATCAAGGACACCGGGGCCGAGCTTCTAGTGAACCTGGCCCTGCCCTATCAGGACCTGGTTCTGATGGATGCCTGCCTCGAGGCCGGCTGCCACTACCTCGACACTGCCAATTACGAGCCCGAGGACGAGGCCAAGTTCGAATACCACTGGCAATGGGCCTATCAGGACAGGTTCAAGCAGGCCGGCCTAACCGCTATCCTGGGCTCGGGCTTCGATCCGGGCGTGACCAGCGTCTTCGCCAAATGGCTCAAGACGCACAAGCTGGACACGATCCGCCAGATCGACGTGCTGGACGCCAATGGCGGCCAGAACGATCAGGAATTCGCCACCAACTTCAACCCCGAGATCAACCTGCGCGAGGTTCTGGCCGACGCCCGCCACTGGGAAGGCGGCGAGTGGAAAGTGACACCGGCCATGACCCACAAGGTCGAGTTCGACTTCCCCGGCATCGGACCCAAGAACATGTACCTGATGTATCACGAGGAGCTCGAGTCTCTCTCGACCCACTTCCCCGAGATCGAACGCGCCCGTTTCTGGATGACCTTCGGCGATGCCTACATCACCCATGCCAAGGTGCTGCAGAATGTCGGCATGACCCGGATCGACCCGGTGGTCCACAACGGGGTCGAGATCATCCCGATCCAGTTCCTGAAAACCCTGCTGCCCGATCCCGGCGACCTGGGCGCCGAGACCAAGGGCAAGGCCTGCATCGGCGACATCGCCACCGGCCAGGCCAAGGACGGCTCGGGCGAAAAGACCTACTACATCTACAACATCTGCGACCACGAGGAATGCTACCGCGAGGTCGGCAGCCAGGCCGTCAGCTACACCACCGGCGTCCCCGCCATGATTGGCGCGGCCCAGGTGCTGAAAGGCAACTGGCGCGAGCCGGGCGTGTGGAACATGGAGCAGCTCGACCCGGATGACTTCATGGACATGCTGAACAAGCACGGCCTGCCTTGGCAGGTCCACGAATTCGACGGCCCGGTCGAATTCTGATCCCTCGGGGCGGTCCGCGCGACCGCCCTGCTTCATCTGGCCCAAAACATCCCGGGGGGTCGCCATTGGTCCGAGCGACAATGGCGACAAGTCGCACCCCCGGCCTATCCACCAATTGGAGACGCCGGACATGACCCAACTGATGCAGACACAGGCCGGAGACGCCGGCCCCTTCCGCCACTTCGACCTGACACGCGTCCCTTCCCCCTGCTTCGTCGTGGACGAAAAGGCGGTGGAGCGAAATCTGGCGGTACTGGCCGATATCGGCGAGCGCTCTGGCGCGCATGTCCTGACCGCCCTCAAGGCCTTTTCCATGTTCGCCTTGGCCCCGCTTGTCCGCCAGTATCTCGGCGGCACCTGCGCCAGCGGCATCTACGAGGCCCGGCTGGGCCGCGAGGAATATGGCGGCGAGGTCGCCACATTCTGCGCGGGCTACAAGGAGTCCGACATCGACGAAATCCTCGCGCTCTCGGACCACATCATCTTCAACAGCCCCGCGCAGAAAGACCGCTTCTTGGCCAAGGCACAGGCCGCCGGGCGGCAGGTCGGGCTGCGCATCAACCCTGAACACTCCGAAGGCGAGGTTGCGAAATACGACCCCTGCGCCCCGTGCTCGCGCCTCGGCACCCCGGTCAGCCAACTGGACGCCAAGGCGCTGGAGGGCGTGGATGGCCTGCACATGCACACGCTCTGCGAACAGGGGTTCGAACCGCTGGCCCGCACCTGGGCGGCGGTCAAACCGAAGCTCGCCCCCTTCCTGAAGGGCCTGAAATGGCTGAATTTCGGCGGCGGCCACCACATCACCCGCAGCGACTATGACCGTGACGGGCTGGTGGAGTTCATCAAGGCCATCCGCGCCAAATACGGCGTCGAGGTCTATCTGGAACCCGGCGAGGCCGTGGCGCTGGACGCGGGCATCCTGGTGGGCGAAATCCTCGACCTGCCGCACAACGGCATGGATCTGGCAATCACCGACATCTCGGCCACCTGCCACATGCCCGACGTGATCGAGGCCCCCTACCGCCCCGCCCTGATGGACGAGGCCGAGGCGGGCCACACCTATCGCCTGGGCGGCCCCTCCTGCCTGGCGGGCGACGTGATAGGCGACTACACCTGGGCCGAGCCGCTGCGGATCGGGCAGCGCTTTGCCTTCCTCGATCAGGCGCACTACTCGATGGTCAAGACCAACACGTTCAACGGCGTGCCCCTGCCCACCATCGCCCTTTGGAACAGCGAAACCGATGATCTGAAGATCATCAAGCAATTCGGCTACGACGACTTCAAAGAGAGGCTATCATGAGCATTTACCTCGACAGCGAACTGACCGAGGACGAACGCAGCGAAGACGCCCGGTTCCGTGTCATCCCGGTGCCGCTTGAACGCACGGTCTCCTACGGTTCGGGCACGGCAGGCGGCCCCGCCGCGATCATCGCAGCCAGCAACGAACTCGAACGCATCACGGGCCATTCCGAACCCTGTGTCGATGGCATCTTCACCGAACCTTCGCTGGATTGCACCGGCCCGATGCCGGACGTCATGGAGCGTCTGGCCCAGCGCACCGAGGCCGCGATCCGCGCCGGCAAGGTGCCGGTCACGCTGGGCGGCGAACACTCGCTGAGCTATGGCGCGGTGATGGGCGTGGCCCGCGCATTGGGTCAGCCCCTCGGCATCGTGCAAATCGACGCCCATGCCGACCTGCGCAACGCATATCAGGGCGAGAAACACAGCCACGCCTCGGTCATGCATCTGCTGGCCGAGGAAGGCGTCCGTCTGGCGCAATTCGGCGTACGCGCCTTCTCGACCGAAGAAGCCAAAAGTCGTCTGAGGAACCGTGTCTTCCATGTGGATGCCGAAGAACTGGTGACCGGCAACATCCATGCCGTCGACCTACCTGAGGATTTTCCCGAACTGGTCTATGTCAGCTTTGACGTCGACGGGCTTGATCCGTCGCTGATGCCCGCCACCGGCACACCGGTTCCGGGCGGTCTGGGATACTATCAGGCGCTGCATCTTGTCGACCACGCCTTGAAAGGCCGCCGCTGCGTGGGCTTCGACGTGGTCGAACTGGCCCCGGACGGCAACGCGGCGTGGGATTTCACCGCGGCACAGATTGTCTATCGCCTGATGGCCTCCTGCTAGGCGTCCGCGGTTTCGTTCAGTTCCATATGCCCCTCGCCCTTGTTCAGGACGCGACGCAGCATGGGCTCGAAGAACTCCAGCGGCCTGGTCGGATAGTCCGGGTCGAACGCCTTTTGGTCGTATTCGTGGCAAAAATAGCGGCAGTCCTCCCAATAGGGGCTGTCGCGGTATTTGTCCCGCGCGTTGCGGTCCCCACCCAGATGGTGATTGTAGTAATAGCCCTGGAACACGCAGTGATGTTTCAGGATCCAATGTGTGCGTTCGCTGACATAGGGCTTCATCATCGCCGCTGACAGCTCACCGTGGTTGTACGGCGACAGGATGTCCCCGGTGTCATGGATCAGGGCAGCAACGACCAGTTCCTCATCCGCGCCATCCTCGTAGGCCCGCGTCGCGGCCTGCAGGCTGTGCTGATACCGGTTGACCGGGTAGGGTGTCCATTCCTCGTCCAAGGACCGGATCGCGTCCAGAATCCGGTCGGGCAAAGCCGCGTTATAGGCCTCTTCGTATTCCATGACGGCGTCCCAGTCGGCCTTGGTGGCCTCTTCGAAACTGGTCCAGGTGGGTTTGTGGCTTTTGTCCAGCATGGCGGGTCCTTTGGCTGCGGGTCACTGCCAGACTAGTCGCGACCACCCAATAGAAAAAATGAATTGATTTTATCACGCTGATCAAAAAATAGTTTCACATGCAGATGCGTGAGCTCGAAACGTTTTTATGCGTGGCGGAAGCCGGTGGTTTCCATGCTGCGGCCCGACGAATGAACGTGACACAGACGGCTGTCAGTGCACGGATCCGCCAGCTTGAGGCGGCCACGGGCAAAGCCCTGTTTTCACGTGGTGCCGGCGGTACCAGCCTCACCGACTTCGGGGCGCAGTTCAAACCCTATGCCGAACAGATGCTGTCGCTTTGGTCCTTCGCCTCGCAGGACCTGCCGGCCCAAAGTCAAGGTCGTGTGGCCCTTCGCCTGGGCGCTCAGCTCAGCATCTGGGACCCGCTTCTGGTCGATCTGGCCGTCCGCTTTGAGCAGAGGTTTGGCAAACTTCTGTTGACGCTCAATTATGACCACACGCTGAACATGGTCGAGGCCGTTGCTTCGCACGTTCTGGACGTAGCTTTGACACATGAGAGGCCATCGCGGTCCGGGATCTCGTGCCAGGACTTGCCGCCCGAGCATTTGATCCTTGTCGAGACGCCCCATCTGGCTAAGTCCGGCAGCGATCCTGTTTTCATCAACCTCGAACTTGGTGAAGGCTATCAGGAGCATGTACGCGGTCTGGCCCGGTTGTCTGCTGGGCAAACCGTGTTTCTGGGCAATTGCATGATGGCACTGCGCTATATCCTGCAACGCGGCGGGCGCGGTTTTTTCCCGCACAGCGTCGTCGCCCCGCACCTTGCGAATGGCGCGCTTCGCAAGGTCGACGAAGCGGCACCGCTAATTCTACCAGTCCACCTTGTCTCGCGCGCAGAGGATGACCACCAAAAACTGTTGGGTGAATTACACCAGTGCCTGTCGGAGTTGCGGGGCTAATCTCAGACCGGGGATGGCGCGGGTGCGGCGGCTCTCACCCGCCGGCGAATGATCGGTCTTCCGGCGAAAGCCAGGAACACGGCCGATATTGCGAACCCGACAACGGCTGGACCATAGAGCATCGGCCAAAGTTTCGCATCCTTGATCACCACCGGAGACACGAACCCACGCACACCTTCCAACAAGACAAGAATCGTGAATGCTGCGAATATCTGTGGCCAAAGGCCGAACCGGGAAAAACTGCCCAGCATCAGCGTCGAATACCCCACCAGCGCCACGGTGATGCAGATCGCGATCCAGGAGAACCGCTGGTGCAGCTCTTCCACCAATTCCCCCAACGGGTAGCCATCCGCCGCAGCGACAGCGTCAAGATCGCCCAACAACTCGATCGTCGGAATCGCCTCAAGACTGCGGCGTCCATTGTCGGTGTTTCGAGACAGCTCCGAAATGTCGTATGATGCATCGTCGAAAAGGGTCGACGACAGCGTCTTGCCTTCCTTGTTCAGCCGCAGTGCAACCCCATCCACCATGACCAGATGAACGCCGGATCCGTTGTTCACCAGATAGGCGGACGTGCTGGAGTATGTGGCGGGGTTTTCCTGATCGCGACGGTCGGACACGAACACCTCGTGCAATGTGCCATCCAGATCAATCCGACCGATATAGACGGTCACGCCGCGAGCCGGGTGCATGAACTCACCCTCGTTGAGCAACTGCGCGGTAATGTCACCTGCTACCTCTGCCTGGCGCAATTCCAGCTGTTCAACGGATGCGGGCCGCAGAATGACGCTGACGATCGCCATCATTAGCCCCGCCACGAGGCCAAACAACAACACCGCCCGGCCCAGCCGCCATGGGCTGGACCCGGTGGCCAGCATCACGGTCAGCTCGCTTTCCCGGCTCAGCCGGTTGGTGGCATAGACTGCGGCGGCAAAGACCGCCATCGGCATGACCGTTCGGACAAGTGTTGGCAGGGTCAGCGCCGTGAACTCCAGAAACACCATAGCCGACTGGCCGCCACTGATGACGTGTTCGAACAGGCTGACCGAGCGGGTGATCCAGAACACGCCCACCAGAACAAGCGTGAAAAAGCCGAAAAGAACCAGTAGCTGCCGCAGGAAATACCCATCAAAGCGCGACATGTGACCTCTTTCGGCTGTTTTATCCTGGCGGGACATTAGGCCATTCGCCAGTCAAGGGGAACCGCGATTGCGCCCCAGTTCACCGGCCGGCACAAGGATTTTGGTGTGCCACAGCCACCGCAGGACCTGTGCCGCCGAGGTGGGTCCGATGCGGCTCGACCATCGCTGCAAAATATCGGGCACAGAGAGTGGGTCGCGCAGATCGGATATCAACGGCGCCAGCTCGGCCCCCGCCAGCGAGTGGACCGGGCGCGGCAGATTGGGGTGGGTCAGAATCTCTGACCGCACAACATATGCGTCGCCTTGCACACCGCCCTGTATCAGCTTCGCCTCCGGCGACCGGCGAAGCACCTCGCCCTTGGACAGCTCCGCATTCTGCAGGTCTGCAGGCTGGCGGCGAAGCCAGTCCAGCGGCTGCGCGCGCTGACTCCAGAACGGCCCAGAGGAGACCTCGTGGTGACGTGCATAGAATGCCGCCGCCAGTTCGGCGTGGGTTTCGACGCGTTCGCGCTGTCGTTCCGAATAGAATCCCAGCGCGATGTTGGTGTCGCTGGGCCGGCTCAGAATCGTGTTTGCAACCACTGCTGCCTGCATGGCCTGCGCCATAGCCAGCTGCACCCCTTGCGATGACAGCGCATCGACCGAGAAACTCGCTTCGCCTACGCGCAGCAGATCATAGGCGGGCGGGGTCAATTCACATTGGCTGCTGGCATCGCACCGGCGCACCGGGCCCATTCGCACCTGCTCCAGACAGCAGGCCAGAAGAGTCGATCGTGCCAGAAGATTCAGATACAGATCACGCCGGGCCGCCGGCGACAAACCAGTGCAATCCGACGGGTCGATGAAAACGCAAGCGTTGACCGTACCATCCGGCTGTGCTGCGCCCCAATACCAATGGGCATCACCAGCCTCCACGCGGGCCTGCGCGCCAAAACCCGGAGGGGCTTGCCAATAGGCATAGAGCGCAGTCAACAGCGCTGAGGCCGGGCGGAATCTCCGACCGAGTCCCGCATGCTTGCCCGCCGCATCCACCAATAGGTCAGCGCGCAGCCGGCTTTTTCCCTGCGCCGTCAGGATCGGAACCTCCCAACCGGCCCAGGTGCGCCGTGGTCGATAAGCGCGTGCGGGTTGCAACACACGAACACCCGACTGGCGTGCAGCGTCCAGCAGGATGGCATCAAACTGGCCGCGATCCACCAGAAGGCCCGGATCGTCGACTGGTTCACCCCGCCTTTCAAACGCCCCGCCCCACATAAGGACGGAACCCGACGATTGCAGGAATCCCGCAGCTTTCATCGCATCGTCCACACCCAGAAACCGCAGAATGGGCCAGATGGAGGAAGGAAGTGACTCGCCGATGTGTGGGCGTGGGAAGATGGCGCGTTCCAGCAGACAGACCCGTCGCCCCAGCTGCGCCAGGCGCATCGCGGTCACTGCTCCAGCCGGGCCACCGCCGATCACGCAGATCTCGGCTTCAATCTCGGCCGCCATCCGCTGCGCCCTCAGGCCGAACGGCGGGCAGCGTCGCCGAAGAAATCCGGGCAGGCAGCCGACAGCCGGACATAGGCCTGCAAGCAATAATCCAGCCAACCGCGGATATAATCACATGCCGGGCGGCCACGATGAATGACCTCGTGATGGCAACCGCCACCGCACATGTACCGTGCCCAACAGGTGTTGCACGGCGATTGGTTGTGGACGTGGCGCTCGGCCAGCCAGGCTTCTCGCCGCGCATCCGGGCCGTCATGGACGTTGCCCATCGCGGCCACGTCATCCTCGACGAAGCGATGGCAGGCGAACAGATCGCCATCCGCCGAAACCCCGAAATATCCGCCACCGGCTCCGCAAGCGTAGGGCCGGTGCGTGCCACGGTGGATCTCGTGCATTGCGGCGGCCATGTTCGAGAAGGGGAATCGGCGGCCCTGCAGCACTGCGTCTTCGAAAACGCGTCCGCAGCGGATCATCTGCGAAAGCATTTCGGCCATGTCCTTGCTGCTCATTTCTTCGCGCCCGGTTGGCGAAGCCAGCATGGGTGAGAACCCGACCGAGTGGAAACCCAAGCCTATGAAATGGCTCAGGGTTTCAGGCAGTTCGATGTTGCGCGGTGTCACTGTGACCCGAGCGCCCACCTGCATGCGATGCTGTTTGTCCAGCAACGGCTGCACCTTGCGCAGAATGGTGTCGTAGCTGCCGCGCCCACCCTGATTGGGGCGCAGCCGGTCATGTGCCTTGCCAACGCCATCCAGACTGATGGTAACGGCAAAGGCGTGGTCTTCAAAAAACTCAGCGTCTTCCAGGCGCAGCAACGTGCCGTTCGTCGTGATCGAAAAGCCCACATCCACGTTGTAGAGTTGCGCTTGTTCGGCAGCATAAACCGTCGTTTTTCGGATCAGGTCGCGATTGATCAACGGCTCGCCTCCAAGAAAGGCCAGATTGATCCGGGTGCCAGGTTCCGCGTCCATGATCAGCCGATCGACCGAGGCTTTCGCGACCTCCCATTCCATACTTCGGGCAGGACCACCAAAGCTGCCCTGCGAGGCATAGCAATATGTGCATGCCAAGTTGCATTTCTGCGCGACCGCCAGCGACAAAGACCTGACAGGCATGCGGCGCGGCGGCGTGTCGTCAATGAACGGCACACCATCAAGACCCATCTGCGTCAGAAACTCTCGCTGTCCTTCGGCGGTCATACGGGCGAAGTGATCCGCCGTTCCATCGGGCACGTCGAACACGCGCGAGCCATCTACGGCCAGCATGTGCTCGCCCAAGGTCGATTCGAAAAAATGCACCTCGGCAGATGGGTCGGTCATGTCTCGACCTCGGGCCAGAACGGGATACCGATACCCTTTTCCGCCAAGGCTTCACCGGCGACCCGAAAGCTTTTCATCGTGTCGCGCACCTGCTGGATATACTCCTGCGCTTCGGTAAATCGGTTCTGAGCCTCGTTTTGATAGGCCTGTTCCAGCCCATCGGTGATGCGGCGGAACAGATCCAGTGCCTCTTGCGCCTGCGTTTCCGAGCCCACTTGGATCGGGCGCAGATAGGTAGGTGTGCCGCGGCCCGTTTGGTATTTGGCCAGAACGTCCTTCATCTGGCGGAACCGCAGAAAATGCTCGTCGCCGTCGGTGTCGATCCGCACGGCCAAAGCATACAGGCGTCGATCGGTGAACGCCTTGTTTTCCAGTGTCGCCACGCACTGGGCATAAGCGCGGTCGATGAACCCGTCGGGGCGTTCGATCTCGATGAAGTCGCCGATGGCCTCGGGCGTTAAGGGGCGCAATGACCGTGGGATGATCCGCTTGGGTCCGATGGGCAGGGCAAGCGCGGGCGTCAGCACTGGCTTGTAATCCTTGCCCTGCAACGACCACAGCAACTGGTTGGCCCAGCGCATGTGGGTCATCTCGCCGATCGCAACTTCAAGCAGGGCGCGCCGCGCAAAGATCAGATCATCCTTCAGCGTTGGCCAGCGCTCGGAATCGACGGTTTCGGGATCGGCCAGCGAGAAATAGGCATAGAGGTATTGCAGGCTGAGCGTCATCTCCATCGGCGCCAGACGGGTCTGCAAGTCCTGAACCATCGCAGCAACGCTTTCATACGGTTCGACACCGGGCAGGTCCGTGTCGGCCTCATAGACTTCGCCGGTCTCGCGTCCCTCGACGACGATCGGCAGGTCGCTCCACATCTGGTTGACCTCGTAGTGGTCGATCTGGAACGGGCGGTTCTGTTCGACGGTATTCAACGCCGCCACATTGCCCGAGGGCGATTTGTCCGAACGCAGCCAATCCAGATAGGTTTCGGCCACAACCGGATCGTCGGGCGCACCAGTGGGCAGCCGGGTGTCATGCGGTACTTCGGCAGTGACCACATCCGGGTGGTTTGATGGCCAGTAGTGGCAGCCGCAATCCCGAAAGTCATGCGACCAGGGATTGCACAGACTTTGGGTCAGCTCTCCGGGGTCGTAGGCCGTATCGAACACGCCGGCTTCGGTGCGGTACTGCCGGCGGTATCCGTGCAGGACGACCGGCGGTGCGTCGACGACACCGTCGTGATTGCGCCGCTCCAGTGCGATGGTCACCGGATGGTCTTCACCGCATTCAAGGCTGCGGATGAACCGCCAGACCAGCATGCCGTCGTAGGGTTTGCCCTTGTCATCACGGAACGAGATACGTCGACCGCCTTGCTCGACCCAGGCCAGAAACCACCGGCCGCTGGACAGCTCGGCGCCGATGTCACCACGATAGGCGTCCAGCAAGTCCTGCACCCAAGGTGCCGAACTGTCATCGGGCAACATCGGGTCATAGAAATAGTCGACATAGACCAGATGAAACCCTTGCGTGTTTTCGGGTGCTTCCGGAACCGGGTTCAGCGGGACACGTACGGCATTGAATACCAATCCCGGAAAGAACCGGCGATCAAGGTCGCGTACGTCCATTTCCAGCCCCGGGAAACAATTTCCGACCGACCCGTCCAGCCGAGTGTTGTCAGGGTTGCCGGGCACCTTGTAGGCCGCACGGGCCGTCAGATTGCGGGGTTTGATGCGGATCGGCGCTGGTTTGTCAGACATCCCGAGGCTCTCCTACCGGTTCGGTTCCGGGCGCGGGCGGGTGCGCCTCGAGGTAATCGATGAAAGACATCACCAGATGGTACTGCCGCCGTGACAGCGAGAGCGGAAAATAGTTTGAATCCCGCATGTAGGGCGGCATGCGGGCGTCGTGCATCATGTCGCGCACGATCCGCGGGTCGCGGAAGGCGGGATCGGGTGTCTGGTCAGGGTTCGGGTCCTCTTCGAACTGGGCCAGAACGCCAAAGGGCGGGCGCATCAATCGCCGCACGAAATCAGGCCTGCGGCGTAGAAAATCCAAAAGGTTTTCCTCATCGATCAACTGCTCGTGCACAAACTTGGTGGCGACCGTATAGGGCAGCTGTTCATTCGGGACCGAGTTCGAGAAAACCGACACCGGCTGTGGGCGGATCAACTCGTCGATTTTGTCGGGAGGCACCGCGTCCTTTTCCGTCATCGATGCCGCATCGGTGGACGGCAGGCCCGGTGTGGGTGCGATATTGGTCTGCGCCTGAAGAGAGGCATTGTCCTTGAGGCCCTGTGCCCGGATGTCATCCAGATTGATCAGGCTGTTGGTCTCGAACGCCCTTCGGAAGATGTCGACCACTTCGGTTTTTGCATCAAGGTAGTTTTCGGCGGTGACCGAGATCAACGACATGTCGCGATCCGCCAGATCGTCTTCGAGACTGTAGAAAGGCCGGCAATCCGGTGCGAAATCCGGCGGTCCGGTGAAGATGCGCGCCCGGGCGACCAAACGCTGACCTCGAACAGCCAGCGTGGCTTCGATCGTTCCATCACACGTGTCGTCAACCACCCCCCAGGACTGATCGTTGCCGACCCTGGCACCATCATAACTGTCATGCGGTTCGGGATCATCAGACAACCCCGACATCATGATCCATTTCGACCAGGGCGTGTCCGGGTTCAGGATGCGGTTCTGCGCCGGCACGATCTCATGAATCCGGCCATATTCTGATTTGGGCGGGTCATTCTTGTATCCCGGCACAGCAAGGGTTGCAGGGCCGAAGGCGGCATCGGGCGGGCCGTATACCTCGCCCTTGGGCGGAGTGAACCGCAAACGCAGAAGACTGCGGTCCACCATCTCGCCGGGCACCGGCTCGTCCGTCCCTTGGACCGGGCGGACAACCCGCACCGAGCCCAGCGGGATCGGGTTGTGTTCATAGACCAGCGGCTGTTGTTCCGACGTGTGCGGACTGAAGGCCAGCAAAGGTTTGGGAGTAAAATCCTCGGCCGCGATCTCGACCCGTGTACGAAACCCGCAGGCTGCATCTCCGGTGCGGCGGGCGGCTTTCTGATTGCCCACAGCGACCGTGTAGCGGATGTTCTTCAGCGACAGCCCCTGCCCTTCAAGAAGGTTCAGAGTGACAGGAGTTTCATAGGCCTCGCCGGTTTCAGCATCGAACATCCGCGCCCACAGCTCAAAGAACGGCGCGACCGGGCGCAGGGCGCCGGTGCCTTCATCCCGAAATCGGATCTTCCGCGGGTCCGGCAGGTAGGCCGAGACACTCCCATCCTCGTTTTCCCGTAAAGTCACGTTCGAGCGTATGACCGTCTTGTTGTTGCCATGCGCGTCCAGATCCTGCTGCCATTCGTAGCTTTCCAGCGGGGTCGCCCCCGGACCAAGCCTGGCAACGGCCATCGGCGGCAGAAAGAAGATTTCCTGTATCGTGTCCATGCCGGGCCCTCTCCAGTTTGGCCATGCCGGTCCGCACCCTGTTTTCAGGGGTACGAATAGCTTTGATAGGTGATCGTCGGGTCCGAGAAGAACGGAGTCGACTTATCCCGAATGATGTCCGGCGGCGCGTCGTCCGGAACCGGAGAAATGCTCTGCTGGTAGTGGAAGAAGTTCTGGGGGTCGAATTTCTGCTTCACGAACAGAAGTGAGTTGAAGTTGTCGCCCCAATAGAGCCATCGATAGTTCAACTGAGTACGCCGCGGATAATTTTGATAACAGCGGTCGATGAAGAAGCCCTCGTCCGTCATCATCTGCATGAACCCATCCAGCCAGGGGACCACGACGTCTTTCTCATCCTCGGACAACCAGAACACGTCAACGTAGAAATTCATCGACACGTCGCGGTGAATGAAGGCGTTTCCCTGTTTGCCAACCGGCATTCGGTTGATCGCCCCGCCATACGGCTCTATCGCCGCGGCCCCGTAGGCGTTTGGCGTGCTGTCCAGATAATCGACGACCCTTTGCCATTCATCTTGCGACAACTGGCGGGCGATATACCCGCCCTGCTTGTCTTCGCGGGCTTGATCCGGGACCACCGGGATGTCGTATTTCTCGTCATACAGCCAGGAATTGATCTGCTGGTAGGTTCCTGTCTTGCTGTTTTCCATGTGGCCGCCGATGGGTTCGTCCAGCAGCGGCTGGATGACCCGGCGCCCTTCGACTTCGGGGCCGTGATATAGGGCCGAGACCAAAAGAACCTTCTGGTCTCCTTGATAAGCCAGAAAGATGTAGGCCCCAAATTTGTCCGAGAGTCCGTCCTTCATGTAGTTGGCCTGCAGAAACTCCAAAGCCTTGGCAGCCCTGTCCAGCGGCCATTTGATATGAACGCCCCAAACTTCGTAAAGGTTGTGCAGCTTGAACCGGATTTCCAGAAGCACCCCGAAATTGTTGCCGGTGCCTCCCCGGATCGCCCAGAAAAGATCGGGGTTGGTCGTGTCATCCGCGATCACGATACTGCCATCCCACAGCATAACCGTCACGCCCAGGACATTGTCGCAGGCCATTCCGAACAGGCGCGACGTGAACCCGTATCCTCCGCCCATCATGAATCCGGCCACGCAGACATCCTGACACGCGCCACCCGGCACATGCAGGTGATAGGAATCCAGCACCGAGTTCAGGACCTTGAACGGGGTACCGGGGCCGACATAGGCCATCGGGGTATCTGGATCGACCGTCACGTAACACATCCTGCTGGTATCCAGCACCATCGCATTGTTGACCGAGTACCCCGCCGTGCTGTGCCGGCCCGATCGGCTGACCACCCACAGATCATGGGCCCGCGCGAAGGCCAGACTGGCCCGCACGTCCTGAATGGTTTCGCAATAGACAATGATTTCCGGGTAGTCCTGAAAGGCCGGGTTCCAAAGTTGGCGATCCGTGTTGTAGTTCGGGTCCGTCGGCAAAACGACCGACCCAACCAGGCCTTTTTCAAACTCCCGTATCTGCTCGGGCGTAATCGGATGATAGCGCTGCAGCGATAGGTCCGTTCGGCTGGAGGCGACGCGATCCTTGGCCAGAATAGTCTTGCTTATCTTGCGCATGATGGACGCTCCCTTGGCATAACATGCAGAACGCGCAGGGAAAAAACACTGCGCGCACGTTTTACGGTCTTTCCATCAACCCATTTCTGCCCGTCCCAAGCTGGCAGAAAGCTTCCGTACCGGTCAAGAGATCGTTTCAAGCAATGCCCGGGCTTCAAGCAATTCCGGGATGTCGGCCTTTGGGTCGAAACGTTCCAGGGCATCCGACAGCCATGGCCCCGGCTTCCCCGCGGTTTTGGAAACGTGGCGCGTCAGCGCCACGGCTGCGCGCAGTTCGAACAGGCTGGCCCCGCATTTGCGCGCCTCGGACACCGCTTGTTTGAGTATCGGTTCAGGATCTTTCCGCTCATGATCGTCAAGCAACGAGCGGACCCTGAAAACCTCGGCATCGGCCCAGCCTTCGTCGGTATCTTTGCGCCAAAGTTCAGCCTGCGTCAGCGCCTGCTTGGCGGCCTTGAGCCCCCCGGCACGCACCAGAAGTTCCGCGATCAGCGATAGAAAGAAGCTTTTGTAGTTTCCGGCGCCACTAGACCACCAGTCATCCGACGCCTGCCGCAGGGCCGCGATGTGCTCGGCGTCCGGGGTCCGGTGCGCCCGCGCCCAACCGAGCCACATGCGGGCGGTGATCGACATGAAGGCCAACCTGTGCTCGCGAGAAATCTCCTCCAGCGGTGCGACGGTCGCGATCAGTGCGTCGATATCACGGTGCAACAGATGGACCATGCACGTATAGGTCAAGACTTGGGCTACGCTGTGCGCGTGTTGCAATTCATTGGCCCAGTCCAAAGCCTGCGCCTGAACCTTTCGCGCACGGGCCGGCTCACCCATCAGGCTGTAACAGACCCCCAGGAAGCCAGCTGTGATGGCCGCATGGTCGGTGCCATAGACATAGGCCAGCTTCCCATGTGTTTTGAAATCGTAAAGGGTCCAGGCCTGCTCCAGGTGCGCCCGGGCATCCGTCAGATTGCCGATGTGCAATTGTACGGCCCCCATGGCGCGGTGCCCTACCATCCGGTGCTCGGTCCGGCCGCTGACTTCAGCCAGGTCCAGGATCTGGTCCGCCACCTCACCGGCCAGGCGGTACTCGGCCCGCACAAGGTGAAACGCATAAAGCCCATTGAGAACCGGGAAAAGGCGTTCCGTCTCGCGGGCCCGACGGCACAGCTCGCGCAGCCGGCCATAGGCCTCGCCTGTCGCTTCGCCCGCAATCCCGTCAGTCGAGCGCAAGACACCCGCCCGAAGCACTTGCAGATCAATCTCGCGCAAGTCGCGGTCGCGGCTTTTCGGCAGGTCTGAGACAAGAACGAGCGCCTTGGACAAATGGGTCAGTGCTTCGGACAGGGCCGACCGCTCGATCGCTCTCTGACCGGCGTTTTGCCAATGAGTAACGGCCTCTTCGGGGCGATTTGCCAGCGTATAGTGCTGGGCCAGAACTTCGGGCTGGGTCTGTGCAAGATAGGGTTGCTGGTCCAGCAATACACCCGCAGCCTGGTCGTGCAGGACCTGCCGCTCGGATCGCAGAAGGCTGTCATAGGCCATGTCCCGGATCAGGGCATGGCGAAACAGGTATTCGTCCTCGGCCCCGTCCGGTGGCCGCTGGATGATGCCCGCCATGGCCAATTGTTCCAGGCTGGCCTGCATCGACACCGCCGGCAGCATGGAGACCGCCGCGACCAGAGCCACCGAAAAGCGTCGCCCGAACACGGCGCCGGTCTGCGCCACGTCCTTTGCCATACCCAGGCGGTCGAGACGCTCCATCAGCGAATCCTTGAGCGTGCTGGGTACCGACAGCGACGGCAGCGGACCGCGCAGGACATAGCCATCCTCGGTCAGCCGCAACTGGCCGGATTCCAGAAGGCCGCGCGTCACCTCCTGTACAAAGAGCGGGATCCCATCGGTCTTGGCGGCAATCAGGTCGCAGACCGGTCCCGGCAAAGGCTTGCCCCCCGCGACATCCGTGACGATTTCCGCCACCTCGGCATTCGACAATCGGGTCAGGGGGATGTGCAACGTGTTGTGGTGGTGCCCCCAGCTGGGGTCGAACCCCTGCCGGGCCGTGACCACGATAAGAACCGGCAGGTCACGGATCTGCTCGATTACCCTATCCGTCAGCGAAAGCGTGGTCGGGTCCACCCAATGCGCGTCTTCGAACAGCAACAGAACGGGTTTGCTTCGGGCCATCGACACCAATTGCTGCGTTACGGCTTCCAGCGTCTTTTCCAACTTGACCTGCGGCGGCAGGTCCAAGGGCCCCAATGCATCATCGGCATCGATGCTCAACAGATCAGCAATAAGGCGCTGTTGTTCGGACGTCAGATACCGCAGCAGCGGCAGAAGCTTGTCCAGCTTTTGGGCGTCCGTATCCGCCGGCGCGAACCCGGCTGAACGTTCCAGTTGCTGCACGATCGGATACAAGGCACTGCTTGAGTGCAGCGGCGAACATTGGAAATTCAGACGCAGAATATCCTGCCCCTGCAACTCGTGCGCCAACCCTTCGATCAGCCGCGACTTTCCGATCCCCGCCTCACCTGAGATCAGAACGGATTGACCCGCCCCGTGACTGGCTTCGTTCCACTTGTCACACAGCTTGCGAAACTCAGAGCTGCGCCCGATCAGTCGGCCGGAACCCGCTTCGGGATTGATCTCGAACCGCCGTTCGATCCGTGCGGTACCCTCCACGATCCAGGCCTGAATCTCGTCCGCAAACCCCTTCAGAACATGCCTGCCGGAATCCTTCAGCCGGAAAGCGCCACCGATCAGGCGGCGCGTCGAGGGGCTGATGATCAGCGAATTTGGTTCGGCCAGACCCTGCAGGCGGGCGGCCAGATTCGGCGTCCGCCCCATGACCACGTCGTTTTCCCGCAACCCGTCCCCATAGATGGTGCCGACCACCACAAGTCCCGTGGCGATTCCGATCCGCGCCTGCAGCTCTTCCTTTCGGTCGATCGCGGGCAGTTCGTCCAAAATCTGCAACCCGGCCTCGATCGCGCGCGAGGCCGCATCCTCCTGCGCGTGCGGATAGCCGAAATAGATCATCGCACCATCCCCCATGAAACAGGCGATGTGACCACCGAATTTCGAGACGGCGGTTGTGCAAGTCTCTTTGAATCGCCGCACCAGCTCGCCCAGATCTTCCGGATCCAGGCGCTCGGACATTGCCGTCGAGCCGACGAGATCAACGAACATGACCGTCAACTGCCGGCGCTCGGCCACGATTTTGCCCTGTCGGCGGGTGTGTACGGCGTCACCGGCCGTGTCCTGGGCAAAACGCGCGGTTGCGGCAAGCAGGCGACGCCGGGGACCCAGTGGTAGCCCGAGATCGATCAGATCATGCTCGGACAGATGAACGAGGTCGGACAAGGCCACTTCTGCCGCAGCGAAGGCGGGCGCGTATTTGGACAGCCCCAACTTCTCCAGAAAAGCGGCGATATCCGTCATTTCTCCCCCAACGGCCTGTCCAACGCCGGATTGTTTTGGCACGGTCCAACCCGCGCAGATCGCGCGTCGCAAACCGTGGCCCGTTCATTATCCAACTGACTGAACAGCCTTTTCGTTCTTTACCCGCACGTCAAGAGGTTTGGCGCACCAAACCGGCGCAGCACGGTTGACCGTGGAGGCAGCATTGCTGAATTGCTTGGAGAATGGCAGGGGCAGCAGGGTTCGAACCCGCGACCTACGGTTTTGGAGACCGTCGCTCTACCAACTGAGCTATACCCCTGTGGTGCGCCATCAGATATGCCAGCGGCGCGACGGACTCAAGAGGCTTTTTCAGTTTCTCGGACACATATGCAATCGACAAAGAAGTTGCGTGCGTCGTGCAGTTCTATAAGACAAGGTTCGGCCCACCGAGAGGAAATTACCCTTGAGCCTTCGCAAGAAGATTGCCGACAGCGAGACAACCCTGAACTGGGCCGCGCGCCGCATCGCCAGCTACATCAGGATGGTCCATCGCAACACCAAATGGCAGCGGATCGGCTATGATGAGTTGGACAAGCTCGCGGAACAGGGCGAGCCGGTCATCGTCGTGCTGTGGCACCAGCGGCTGGCCCAGTCGCCCTATTTCTTTCCGCTGGACAAGGGGCGCATCTGCTCGATCACATCGGCCGCGCGCGCCGGCAGCATGGTGGGCCGGGTGCAGAAACTCTTCGGCATGGACACCATCGCCATGTCCAGCCACAAGCGTCACGTGGCCCTGTCGCGTGAAGTGTTGGGCAAGATGAAACAGGGGATCTCGATCGGCATAGCTGCCGACGGTCCGCGCGGCCCGGAACGGGTGTGCTCGACCGTCCCGCTGGTCTGGGCGCGCAGCTCGGGCAAACGCATTTTTGGCATCACCTATTCGGCCCGCCATGGCCGTGAGGCCGGCACCTGGGACCGGCTGCTGCTGCCGCGCCCCTGGCGCAACGAAGGCGTCTTTCTGTGCCGCGAATGGACTGAGACCGTACCCCGCAAGGCCACGGACGAGCAGATCGAGCAACTGCGCCAAAGCCTCGAGAAGCACATGAATGATATCACCGCCGAGGCGGATCGTATGGTCGGCCGCACTCCTTGGGAACCAAAGCTCTGATCAGCCCGCCTGCTTTCCGCAAAAGTCACCGCGCAAGGCGCCGGTTTGCTTGGCCCCAAACTTTCTGCGTTCCCGACAAAAATCGCTGACGGTGCAGTCGACTTCGTGATCATCATCGCTGAGAATGGCCTCGCGCATATCTTCCAGGTCCTTGTTGTGAAGGATTTGCGCCCCGTAGTTCAGAAACTCAAAGCCAAACATCGCGTCCTCCTGCTGTTCGGGCATTCTGCCGAGCGTGCATAGGTCGCTGTCGGCGTTGCTCATCACGTAGACATTCAGCATCTGGAGCAGATGGGCGGATGGTTAAGATTACTAAAGCCAAGGGTTGCGGCACCATCAAATCGAAAACACTGGCAGACTTGAAACAGTCTGATCGGCTTCACAATAAGAAAAAGGGCGCCCCAAGGGACGCCCTTTCCATCAGTATGCGCTGATGCGCCTTACTCGATGATTTTGGACACGACGCCTGCGCCGACGGTGCGGCCGCCTTCGCGGATGGCGAAGCGCAGACCGTTTTCCATGGCGATCGGGGCGATCAGCTCGACGCCGAA
>NZ_JBXWSP010000017.1:0-168565 GCF_059613485.1 Ruegeria sp. CRTD044
CCACCATCGCCAGAACCGCCGCTGGAGCTGCCTCCGCTGGAGCTTCCACCATCGCCAGAACCGCCGCTGGAGCTGCCGCCGCTGGAGCTGCCACCGCCGTCGCCGGACCCACCACTGGAGCTGCCGCCGCTTGAGCTACCACCGCTGGAGCTACCACCGCTGGCGCTACCACCGCTGGAGCTACCACCGCTGGAGCTGCCACCACTGGAGCTACCGCCTGAACCTCCCGGAGGTGCCGCCGGTGGAGGATTGCCACCACTGGAACCGCCTCCACTGGAGCTGCCACCGCTGGAGCTACCGCCGCTGGAGCTACCACCGCCTGAGCTCCCGCTCTGTTCCGAAGGGCCGTCGCCGGATCTTTGATCAACCGTACCAATCGACGCGGTCGGGAAATCCGTCAGTACGGCCGCAAAGGCAGGACAGGTCTGCAAAGTGCGTGCAAGAATGTCTTCGAAATCGGCACGACGCTGGATGTAACGCAGCATCCGTGCATCCACGACCGTACAGGCACACAGGGTTTCTGTGGAAACCGACTGCCGGGCTGTCTGGATCGTACACTTGTCCGCGGCGACAACAGGTCCACCGGACATCAGAGGCAATGAAGCTGAAGCAAATACTATTGTCAGTAGACGGGATTTGATGCGCATATCGCGCCTCCTTAAACTCGTTAAACTCATCACCGAACAACCTGGCGATGACACACTTTGAACACAAATACACCCCTATCACGGCGCATTTTCAAGGGCAACACCGCGATAGCGATGCGGAATTAACTCATCTTATGGACGAAATTGCAGGTAAAACAAAAGGGAAGCCATGAACCATTCATGGCTTCCCTGAGAAAACACCGTTTCAGATGGACGCAAAAATGTCACATTCGCGCCATTGTTTCCGACCCGTTCAAAATCGAACGGACCGAAGTCAGGCTGACTTGGCCATGCGCTTGCGTTCGTGCGGGTCAAGGAACCGCTTTCGCAGCCGGATCGCGTTCGGGGTTACTTCGACCAGCTCATCGTCATCGATGTAGGCGATTGCCTCCTCCAGCGAGAACTGGACATGCGGTGTCAGGCGAACGGCATCGTCCGAACCGCTGGCCCGCACGTTGGTCAGTTTCTTGCCTTTCAGCGGGTTCACCTCAAGGTCATTGTCCCGCGAGTGTTCGCCGATGATCATGCCCTGGTACACATCGGTCTGGGGGCCGACGAACATCCGCCCACGCTCCTCCAGGTTCCACAGCGCGTATGCGACGGCCTGGCCGTTCTCCATCGAGATCAGAACGCCGGCACGCCGTCCGGGGATCGGGCCCTTGTGCGGTGCCCAGCCGTGGAACACGCGGTTCAGAACGCCGGTCCCGCGGGTGTCGGTCAGGAATTCACCGTGATAGCCAATCAGACCGCGCGACGGTACATGCGCGATAATGCGGGTTTTGCCAACGCCTGCGGGGCGCATCTCAACCAACTCGCCCTTGCGCGCGCCTGTCACCTTTTCGATGACTGCGCCCGAGAATTCGTCATCCACGTCGATGGTGACTTCCTCGATAGGCTCCAGGCGTTGGCCGTCTTCCTCGCGGAACAGAACCTGCGGACGCGAGATGCTGAGTTCGAATCCTTCGCGACGCATGTTCTCGATCAGAACGCCCATCTGCAATTCACCGCGGCCCGCGACCTCGAAGGCTTCGCCGCCGGGGGTGTCCGTGATCTGGATGGCCACGTTCGATTCGGCCTCTTTCATCAGGCGGTCGCGGATGACGCGCGACTGGACCTTCTTGCCGTCCCGACCCGCCAGCGGCGAGTCGTTGATGCCGAAGGTCACCGTGATGGTCGGCGGGTCGATCGGCTGGGCGGGCAGGGCCTCATCCACCTGGGGCGCCACCAGCGAATCCGCCACGGTGGCCTTGCTCATGCCTGCGATGGTTACGATGTCGCCCGCTTCGGCGACGTCGATCGGTTGCTGGCTGAGACCACGGAAGGCCAGGATCTTGGTGGCCCGGAAATTCTCGATCAGCTTGCCGTCACGGCTGAGCGCTTTGAGGCTGTCACCCGCTTTGAGCGTGCCGCTTTCCACACGGCCGGTCAGAATGCGACCGATGAACGGGTCGCTGCCCAGCGTGGTCGCCAACATGCGGAAGGGTTCATCCTTGCGCTCAGCTTGTTTGGGGGCGGGAACGTGGTCGACTACCAGATCGAACAGGGCGGACAGGTCCTTGCGTGGGCCGTCCAGTTCCATGTCGGCCCAGCCCGACCGCCCCGAGGCATACATGGCGGGGAAATCCAACTGGTCATCGTCGGCGCCGAGGTTGGCGAACAGGTCAAAGCACTCGTCCAGCGCGCGGTCGGGCTCGGCATCAGGCTTGTCGACCTTGTTCAGCACCACGATCGGACGCAGACCCAGCGCCAGCGCCTTCGAGGTCACGAATTTCGTCTGGGGCATCGGGCCTTCGGCGGCATCGACCAACAGCACGACGCCGTCAACCATGCTGAGAATACGCTCGACCTCGCCGCCGAAATCGGCGTGGCCGGGGGTGTCAACGATGTTGATGCGCGTGCCTTTCCACTCGACACTGGTGGCTTTGGCCAGAATGGTGATGCCGCGTTCACGTTCGAGATCGTTGCTGTCCATGGCACGCTCGGCCACGGCCTGGTTTTCCCGGAATGCACCGGATTGTTTCAGTAGCTCGTCCACCAGGGTCGTTTTGCCGTGGTCCACGTGAGCGATGATTGCGATGTTGCGCAGGTCCATGAGGTCAGCCTTTGAACGGGAAGTTGCCGCGCGCATAACGCGGCGCGGCACAAGTTACCAGCCCTAACGCGCGATCAGTGGCCCGCAGTCTGCGAAAAGAGGTGGATGACCAGAATGCCGCCTAGAATCATCGCAAGGCCCAGAACCGCGGGCCAGTCCAGCCGTTGGCCAAAAACCACAAAGCCGATCAGCGCAATCAGAGCGATGCCAAGCCCGGACCAGATTGCATAAACGATGCCGACGGGCATTACCTTCAGCGTCAGCGCCATCAGGTAAAAGGCAAACCCATAGCCCACCACTACCAGCACCGAGGGCCAGAACCGGGTGAATTGCTGGCTGGCCTGCAGTGCGGTCGTTCCGATTGTCTCGGCAATAACAGCGAGAAGGAGGATCAGGTAGGCTTGGGGCATGGTTCTTGAACCCTTGATGCATCTGCTGCGACGTTGAGCACAGAATTCAGAAACGGTGCAAGGAAATTCAGGCAGTCGCCCCTTTCGTTGGTTCACCTAGGGTCAGGTAAACCCGACTATGGCAAGGCCATAAAGCGTGTAAACTAATACACGTTTTCGATTACTTTTTTAACGAGTGTGTTTCATGACGACATTTGCAAAAACGGTCGTATTTGCTTCGGCAATAATCGTGGCGATTGGGTGGCTTGCTGACGGGGGGTCCGTCGATACTGACGCAGCCAAATTGGTTGATAGGTCAAGCGCAACAACAGTTTGAACGCCACGAATGAAACGAAAAAGGAGCCCGCGGGCTCCTTTTTTGTGCGCCTATTGCTTTTCGATCGCCTTCACTTTGGACCGGTGATCCGACAGCCTCTTGATCAGGAATTGCCGCGCCTTGCGCTCGGCCAACCGGACACGGATTTCGGTGAGGAAAGCCTCCTCAAGCGATTGGGAGGCTGCGCCCAGCACGTCACCGACTTCGACGTAGAACCGATCCTGGCCGGTTTCGTCCATGACCTTCATCGTATCCTCGGCCAGTTTCGCCGCGAGAATGGTGATGGTGTCGGACATCAGCGTGTGTTCTCGGTCAGGCGGCGTTTGACGTAGTCGGTCACGTTGGTCATCAGCGTATCCATGTGCTCACCCTGGAAGAAGTGGTCGGCTCCTTCAACCTCGGTATGGGTGATTGTGATACCCTTCTGTTCGTGCAGTTTTCCGACCAGTGCGGTGGTGTCCGCCGGCGGTGCCACACGGTCGGCCGTTCCGTTGATGATCAGCCCGGACGAGGGGCAGGGGGCAAGGAACGAAAAATCATACATGTTCGCGGGCGGCGACACGCTGATGAAGCCGGTGATCTCGGGGCGACGCATCAGCAACTGCATGCCGATCCAGGCTCCGAACGAAAAGCCTGCGACCCAGCAGTGTTTCGAGTTGTTGTTCATCGACTGCAGATAGTCCAGCGCCGATGCCGCGTCGCTGAGTTCTCCGACGCCCTGGTCATACTCGCCCTGGCTGCGGCCGACGCCCCGGAAATTGAAGCGCAGGACGGTAAAGCCCATGTTGTAGAACGCGTAGTGCAGGTTGTAGACGACCTTGTTGTTCATGGTCCCGCCGAACTGGGGGTGCGGATGCAGCACGATGGCGATCGGTGCGTCTTTTTCCTTTTGGGGGTGGTAACGGCCTTCCAGTCGGCCTTCAGGTCCGGGAAAAATCACCTCGGGCATGTGTGCGGTTGTCCTGTCTTTTTCTCGCGGGCGCCGGGATATACTTGACGGTTATCGTCAGGCACCTTAGAACGGTTCTAATTGAGTATCGCAGCGTGAACACGCTGTCAGTCGGAGATACGCACTGACCGCGGCGACGTCAATGTTTTCACGCGGTTCAAGCCACGAGGATCGAAGAATGAAGCTGTCAACCAAGGGCCGTTACGCGATGGTTGCGTTGGCGGACATCGCGCTTCAGCCCGCCGACACGCTGGTGACCCTGGGAGAGATTTCCGAGCGTCAGGACATTTCGCTGCCCTATCTGGAGCAGCTGTTCGTCAAGCTGCGCCGTGCCGATCTGGTTGCATCCGTGCGCGGGCCGGGCGGCGGCTATCGTTTGGCGCGGCCGGCGTCGGAGATCCGCGTGGTCGAGATTCTGTCAGCCGTGGATGAAACAGTTGATGCCATGCACAAGGGGGCCGGGGCTTCGGGGGGATCCTCGGGCAGCCGAGCGCAGTCGTTGACCAACCGCCTGTGGGAAAGTCTCAGCGCGCATGTCTACGTGTTCCTGCACCAGACACGCTTGTCCGATGTGATCCAGAACGACCTTGCGCCGTGTCCAGCGGTGCCTGGGCTGTTCTCGGTCGTGGATGATTGACCGGTGAGTGGATTGGGAATCTCGAAGGGTGTGGCCGTGGATGAAAAGGTGAGTCCATGAGACGTGTTTACCTGGATCACAACGCCACGACCCCGCTGCGCCCCGAGGCACGCGACGCGATGATCGCCGCGATGGAGGTCTGCGGGAACCCGTCCTCGGTGCATGCCGAGGGGCGAGCGGCCAAGGCCGTCATCGAAAAGGCGCGTGCGCAGGTGGCCGCGGCCTTTGGGGCGGATGGGGCCGATATCGTGTTCACATCCGGGTCGACGGAAGGCGCGGCGCTGGCCTTGGAGGGGCGAGACCTGCATGGCGCGGCGATCGAACATGATGCCGTAAGGGCTTGGACCGTCGAGGATCTACCGGTCTCGAGCCAAGGCGTTGTCACCGTGGCCGACCCGGCCCGGTCCACGTTGCAGCTCGCCAATTCTGAAACCGGAATCATTCAGGCCCTGCCCAAGGGACTGGCTGTCACAGATGCCACGCAGGCGTTCGGGAAACTGCCGATCGCCTTCAACTGGCTGGATGTGCAGATGGCGTTGGTCTCGGCGCACAAGATGGGCGGGCCAAAGGGTGTGGGCGCGGTGGTGATGAAACGCGGCACCGATCTTGAGGCCCGGATCAAGGGCGGTGGCCAGGAAATGGGGCGCCGCTCGGGAACGGAAAATGTCATTGGAATCGCGGGGTTCGGCGCTGCGGCTGAAGCGGCGGCGCGGGATCTAGCAAACGGGATTTGGGAAAAGGTTGCAGAACTTAGAAATATTCTAGAGAAGGCCCTTGAGGCTGGTTCTAAATCTACTATTTTTGTCGGGAAAGATCAGGATCGGTTGCCCAACACCCTGTGTTTTGCGACGCCCGGCTGGAAGGGCGAAACGCAGGTGATGCAGATGGATCTGTCGGGCTTTGCGATCAGCGCCGGTTCGGCCTGCTCCAGCGGCAAGGTGAGGGCAAGCGCGGTACTGACCGCGATGGGATATGACGAGGCCACGGCGGCCAGCGCGGTGCGCGTTTCGCTGGGCCCCGAGACGAGTGAAGAAGACGTGTTGCGTTTCGCCGAAACGTGGCTGGAAAAAGAGAAAAAGCATCGCGCGCGGGCCGCGTGATCTGACGGAGGGTGGAACATGGCCGCTTTGGACCAGACCCAGGTAAAAGAAGGTGTCGATCAGGAAACCGTTGACGCGGTACGCGAGGTCGGAACCTACAAATACGGGTGGGATACGGATATCGAGATGGAGTATGCGCCCAAGGGCGTGAACCCCGATATCGTAAAACTGATCTCGGAAAAGAACGAAGAGCCCGAGTGGATGACTGAATGGCGTCTGAAGGCCTTCGAGCGCTGGTCCCAGATGGAAGAGCCCAAATGGGCAATGGTCCACTATCCTGAAATCGACTTTCAGGACCAGTATTACTATGCCCGGCCCAAGTCGATGGAGACCAAGCCCAAGTCGCTGGACGAGGTCGATCCCAAGCTGCTGGCCACTTACGAAAAGCTGGGTATCCCGCTGAAAGAGCAGATGATTCTGGCAGGCGTCGAAGGCGCCGAGGATGCTCCGGCCGAGGGCCGCAAGGTCGCGGTGGATGCAGTGTTCGACTCGGTTTCGGTGGGTACGACCTTCCAGGCCGAGCTGAAGAAGGCCGGCGTCATCTTCTGCTCGATCTCCGAGGCGATCAAGGAGCACCCCGAACTGGTCAAGAAATATCTGGGCTCGGTGGTTCCGGTTTCGGACAATTTCTACGCCACGCTGAACTCGGCCGTGTTCTCGGATGGATCTTTCGTCTATGTGCCGCCCGGCGTGCGCTGCCCGATGGAGCTGAGCACCTATTTCCGCATCAACGCAGAAAACACGGGGCAGTTCGAGCGGACGCTGATCATCGCCGACAAGGGCTCGTACGTGTCCTATCTGGAAGGCTGTACCGCGCCGCAGCGTGATACCGCGCAGCTGCACGCCGCAGTGGTCGAAATCATCGTCGAAGAAGATGCCGAGGTGAAATACTCGACCGTTCAGAACTGGTTCCCGGGGGATGAGAACGGCAAGGG
Source organism: Ruegeria sp. CRTD044 (assembly GCF_059613485.1). Lineage (NCBI taxonomy): Bacteria > Pseudomonadati > Pseudomonadota > Alphaproteobacteria > Rhodobacterales > Roseobacteraceae > Ruegeria > Ruegeria sp. CRTD044. Next base: position 7,087 of record NZ_JBXWSP010000017.1, read on the forward strand.
CGGCATCTACAACTTCGTGACCAAGCGCGCCGATTGCCGGGGCGACCGGTCAAAGGTGATGTGGACGCAGGTCGAGACCGGCAGTGCCGTGACCTGGAAATACCCGTCCTGCATCCTGCGCGGCGATGACAGCCAGGGCGAGTTCTACTCGATCGCCATCACCAACAATTACCAGCAGGCCGATACCGGCACCAAGATGATCCATCTGGGCAAGAACACCAAGTCGCGTATCGTGTCCAAGGGCATTAGCGCGGGCAAGGCCCAGAACACCTATCGCGGGCTGGTGTCGATGCACCCCAAGGCCAAGAACAGCCGCAACTATACCCAGTGCGACAGCCTGCTGATCGGCGACAAATGCGGGGCGCACACCGTTCCGTATATCGAGGTCAAGAACAACAGCAGCCGGGTCGAGCACGAGGCCACCACCTCGAAAGTCGATGACGATCAGCTGTTCTATTGCCGCCAGCGCGGCATGGACGAGGAAGAGGCCGTGGCGCTGGTGGTCAACGGGTTCTGCAAGGACGTGCTGCAGGCGCTGCCGATGGAGTTCGCCATGGAAGCCCAGCAGCTTGTCGCGATCTCGCTGGAAGGCTCGGTCGGCTGATGGCCCGCTCGCCGCGCAACCGCAGGGATGATGCGTTGACCGCAGCGTCTTATGCGCTGCCGGTTCTGGGCGGCTTGCTGGGCGTGGCCTATGTCAACGTCAACTACACCGATTTCATCAACCCGGTCTGGGCAATCGGCGGCGGGGCGGTCCTGGGATGGATCGCGGCGCGGCTGCTGCGCAGAGTGCTGGGATAGGGACAAACCGGGGCCGGCGCGTCCCGACGATACGCAAAAGGAAAAAACATGCTGGAAATCAAGAACCTGCACGTCAAACTTGAGGAAGAGGAAAAGCAGATCCTCAAGGGCGTGGACCTGACGGTCGAGGCCGGCAAGGTACACGCGATCATGGGGCCGAACGGCTCGGGCAAGTCGACGCTCAGCTATGTGCTTTCGGGCCGTGACGGGTATGAGGTAACCGAGGGTTCGGCGACTCTGGATGGCGCCGACCTGCTGGAGATGGAGCCGGAAGAGCGTGCCGCCGCCGGCGTGTTCCTCGCGTTCCAGTACCCGGTCGAGATCCCGGGCGTGGGCAACATGACCTTCCTGCGCACCGCCGTGAACGCCCAGCGCAAGGCGCGCGGCGAAGAAGAACTCTCGGCTGCGGATTTCCTCAAACTGGTGCGCGAAAAGGCCAAGTCGCTGAAGATTGACGCCGACATGCTGAAACGCCCCGTGAACGTTGGTTTCTCGGGCGGTGAGAAGAAGCGCAACGAAATCCTGCAGATGGCCATGCTCGAGCCCAAGATGTGCATCCTGGACGAGACCGACTCGGGCCTCGACGTGGATGCGATGAAGCTGGTGGCCGAGGGCGTGAACGCACTGCGCGACGAAGGCCGCGGGTTTCTGGTGATCACGCACTATCAGCGCCTGCTGGACCACATCAAACCCGACGTGGTGCACATCATGGCCGATGGCCGGATCGTCAAGACCGGCGGGCCTGAGCTTGCGCTGGAGGTCGAAAACAACGGTTACGCCGACATTCTTGCCGAGGTGAACTGATGGCCTTGCCCGATGTGAAACAATCCGCGACCGAGGCGCGGCTCGCCACGCTGCGCATGCCCGAAGCCGGCTGCACCCGCGAAGCGCGTGAGGTGGCCCTGGCCCGGCTGCGCGCCATGGGTCTGCCCGGGCGGCGCGACGAGTATTGGAAATACACGCGTCCCGATACGCTGATCTCGCCCGAGGTTCCGGTGGCCGAGGTATTCCACACCGACGAGCCGATGGTCTTTGACGGGTTTGACCGCTTGAAGATCGTCTTCGTCGATGGCGTATTCAGCCCCGAGGACAGCGATGATCTGACGCTGGAGGGCGTGAGCATCGACCGGCTTGAGGATATCTGCTGCAAGGACATCCACTGGGCCAAGCAGCTGTATGGCGTGCTGGAAGAAAGGGGCCAGACCCCGGTTCAGCGCCCGCTCGCGGCCTTGAACACCGCCTTTGCGCAGGACGGCGTGGCGATCCATGTGACCGGTAAACCGTCCAAGCCGATCAGCCTGATCTATCGCCACGACTCCGAGACCTCGGACGCGATCCTGCACCACGTGATCCGCGTGGAAAGCGGCGCCGAGGTGACAATTCTCGAGAATGGTCCGGCGGCCTCGCGGTTCAACAAATGCATCGAGATCGACATCGCCGATGGCGGCACGCTGCACCATGTCCGGGCGCAGGGCAGGGACCATCAGCGCCGCGCCGCGACGCATATGTTCACCCGGTTGGGCAAGGAATCCGTCTACAAATCCTTCACCCTGACCGTGAATGGTGTGCTGACGCGCAATGAACAGGTGGTCGAGCTGACCGGTGACGACGCGGTGGCGCATGTGGCCGGCGCCTGTGTGGGCGATGGCGACTTCCACCATGACGACACGGTGTTCATCACCCATGACGCGGTGAACTGCGAAAGCCGTCAGGTGTTCAAGAAGGTTCTGCGCAACGGCGCGACCGGCGTGTTCCAGGGCAAGATCCTGGTCAAGGAAGGCGCCCAGAAGACCGACGGTTACCAGATCAGCCAGTCTTTGCTGTTGGATGACGACAGTCAGTTTCTGGCCAAGCCCGAGCTTGAGATCTATGCCGATGACGTGGCCTGTTCGCACGGGTCGACCTCGGGTGCGATCGACGAGACCGCGATGTTCTATCTGCGTTCGCGCGGGGTTCCGGCCAAGGACGCGACCAACATGCTGACGCTGGCCTTTTTGGCAGAAGCCGTGGAAGAGATCGAAGACGAAGCGCTGGCCGAGGACATCGTCTCGCGGCTGGAAGGCTGGTTGGCGCGGCACAGCTGATGCCGGTGACCACCGATATCGTCGCCTCGTATCGCGGGCCCGGTCGAGTTGTGCGTCGACTTCTGGACATGGGCCCGCGCGAAGACCGCGCGCTGGCCTTTGTCATGGCGTTCTGTGTGATTGGCTTTATCGCACAGTTGCCGGGCCTTGCGCGCCGTGCCCATCTTGAGGGGCTGGACCTGAACATGCTGATGGGTGGGGCCCTGTTGGGGTCGGTCTTCATTCTGCCGTTGCTGTTTTACGTCCTTGCATGGGGGACTCACCTGATTTCTCGCATGTTCGGCGGTGCAACCACGTCCTATCAGGCGCGGCTTGCGCTGTTCTGGGCTCTGCTCGCCTCATCACCGCTGGTGTTGTTGAACGGGCTGGTGGCTGGTTTCATCGGTCCGGGCCCTGTCCAGACACTGACCGGAGCCCTTTGGGTTGCGGTATTCGTCTGGTTCTGGTTTTCCGGGTTTTCTCAAACACGAAGGGCGCGGGCATGAACGCCGCATTTCTGGGACATCTGGCCGTTCTGACATTGGCAAATCCGGCCGAGGCGGCAAGGCGTCTGTTGGCCGGAGTACCCGGTCGGGATGTGCTTTGGACAGCGCTGGCATTGGTCGTTGTCCTGAACGCTTTGTCTCAATCACTATCGACCCTTGTGTTTCCGGCGCTTGATCCATCGCTGGATATGGCGTTTGAACCGGTCGTGCAGTCGTTGGCGACTTCGGCCGGAGCCGTTCTCTTGGGCATCTTCGCGTTTCATTTTGTCGGCAGGATGATTGGCGGCACCGGCAGCCTGGACGGTATGATGCTGCTGATGGTCTGGCTGCAATTCCTGCAGATTCTGGGCCAATTGATCATCTTCGTCATGGTGATGATTGCGCCGACTATGTTCCTGATCCTCGTATTGGGGATGAGCCTGTACAGCCTCTACATCAGCCTGCATTTCATCAATCAGGCGCACCATTTCGACTCGCTGGGCAAATCCTTTGTGGTCATCCTCATCTCGGGATTGCTGGCGATACCTTTCGTCCTGTTGATGACCCCAAGCGGGCCTGTTTAGGGAATTCGATCATGTATGACGTCCAGAAAATCCGCGCCGATTTCCCGATCCTCTCGCGTGAGGTGAACGGGAAACCCCTGACCTATCTCGACAACGGGGCCTCGGCGCAGAAACCTCAGGTGGTGATAGATGCGGTTACCAATGCCTATGCGCACGAGTATTCGAACGTGCATCGCGGATTGCACTACCTGTCGAACCTAGCGACCGAAAAATACGAATCCGTGCGCGGGACCGTCGCCCGGTTTTTGAATGTCGCGAATGAGGATGAGATCGTCCTGAATTCCGGGACGACCGAGGGGATCAACCTTGTCGCCTATGGGTGGGCCATGCCGCGGATGCAGGCCGGCGACGAAATCGTTCTGAGCGTCATGGAGCATCATGCCAACATCGTACCCTGGCATTTTCTGCGCGAACGCCAGGGCGTCGTTCTGAAATGGGTGGACGTGGATGCAAGTGGTGCGCTGGATCCGCAGGCCGTGATCGACGCCATCGGGCCCAAGACCAAACTGGTGGCGGTGACCCAGTGTTCCAACGTTCTGGGTACCGTGGTTGACGTTAAGGCGATTACCGAAGGCGCCCATGCCAAAGGCGTGCCTGTGCTGGTCGACGGAAGCCAGGGCGCGGTTCACATGCCGGTGGATCTGCAGGATATCGGGTGTGATTTCTACGCTATTACCGGACACAAGCTGTATGGTCCGTCGGGATCTGGCGCGATCTTCATCAAATCGGAACGCATGGCCGAGATGCGCCCCTTCATCGGAGGAGGCGATATGATCAAGGAGGTGTCGAAAGACACGGTGACCTACAACGATCCGCCGATGAAATTCGAGGCCGGAACTCCGGGTATCGTCCAGACAATCGGCATGGGCGTTGCGCTGGACTACATGATGAGTTTGGGGATGGATAATATCGCGGCCCATGAGGCGGGCTTGCGCGACTACGCAATGCAGCGCCTGACCGGGCTGAACTGGCTGCAGGTTCAGGGGACGACGCCTGACAAGGCCGCTATCTTCAGCTTTACGCTGGATGGTGCGGGCCACGCGCACGATGTATCCACCATTCTCGACAAGAAGGGCGTCGCCGTTCGGGCGGGGCATCATTGCGCCGGACCATTGATGGATCATCTCGGGGTTACGGCCACCTGCCGCGCGAGTTTTGGTCTGTACAACACCACCGATGAGGTCGACACGCTGATCGATGCGCTGGAACTGGCGCACGAATTGTTTGCCTGATTGTTCGTCGCTAAACCGCGTTCGGACGTGCAAAATCCAGTTGCACCCGGATCGGAACAAGGTTAGCTAACGGCCAACGCACCTGTAGCTCAGCTGGATAGAGCGCTGCCCTCCGAAGGCAGAGGCCAGAGGTTCGAATCCTCTCAGGTGCGCCACTTTCTGCCAGAGTTTCAAGGCGTAGCGCTTCTGCGCCTGTGTCCGCCACTGCCGGATGGGCGCTGCGCAGCAAAAAGCCCCGGGCAGTGATGCGCCGGGGCCTTTTGCGGGGTTGGTGAGTGGTAGTGAATTAGCCGCGCCAGGAGCGAACGTCGCCGCAGTCCATGTGCACGAAATTTGATCCATAGTATTGGCCGACACCGCCGGCACGGCACGAAATGGCTGCCTTGGCCATCTGTGAGACCGAGCGGGAGGCAAGCCGCAGATCCGCAGCCTGGCCTTTGACGTGGAGAGAGTTCTTGGCGACGCCGCGCGACCGGCGGCGCAGCATGGCGTTGGTCTGCGGAGAGCGGTAGCCCGACAACAGCATGTAGGGCTCGTTCACATCCAGAAGGTTGTGGGCCGCGGCCATGATGTCGATCGTGCGCAGATCCATGTCCTTTGACTGATCGGTGCGCCAGTCACGCATGAAGTGGTTGATTTCCTTGACCGCGTCTTTGACGTATTTGCCATCGACCCAGTAGATCATGTCCAAACGCTCGCCGGTACGACCCGAATACATACGGATCCTGCGGATGTCTCCGCCCCCGCGAAGGAAGCCTGCTGCGTTTGAGTAGGTTGGTGCTGCAACAACTGCCGTTGCCGCGAATGCGCCCAATAGGGCACGCCGGGTCATCCCCGAGGTACTGCTCTTGGTCATAGCGTGTTTCGTCCCGTACAGTTCCTGCCTGCACACGATGTTACGTGCGCTTTCTTAATTCTTTCCCATCCCAGATGCGGATTTTATGCCACAGAGGGATTCTTGCGCCAAGTGATCTTTTGGTCTTGTGCCTTCTTACGGGGAATTTTCGGCGAAAATCTGCGCAAGTGACAAAAAATGTGGCGAACAGGCCTGAATCCCTTTCGTTTTTTTTTCAAACGATGCAAACGCGCATCAGGGGGCCAGCGGTGTGATGTGCTGTTGGAAATGTGAGTGGACAATCCCCCGACGCGTGAAACATAATTGTCGGGCGCAAAAACTAATGTTCCAAGTTATTGAAAACCAAGGCTATCCCATGAATTCTGTCCGTCGGACCTGTACGATTTTTCTGTTTGCCGCAAGCATCGCCGTGTCGGCCACATCCGTTCAGGCGGCTCCGACCCAGCCTGAGAGTTTCGCCTTTCGGATGGCTGTCGCGGAAAGTGCAGGGACAACCCCGGAAATCGCGTCCTTTTACCGAGAACAGGAGTTCGCGCCGATTTGGGTCGGTGCTACCTCTGGTCACGCGGCACGCCGATCGACACTTATCAAAGCATTGTCCCATGCTCAGATGCACGGTCTTCCGGCCGAACGATATGACGTTGATGGCCTGATGGCGCAGATGCAGAGCGCTCGGTCAAACCGCGATCTCGGAGCGCTTGAAGCGGCATTGAGCGAGGCGTTTGTCCGCTATGCACAGGATATTCAGTCCGGGCTGCTGCGCCCGGCTCAGATCGACGCCGGCCTCGTGCGTGCGGTCGAACGGAAGCCGGCCTCGGAACATCTTGCGGCGATGATGAAGTCCTCCGACGGCTCTTATCTCGCGCAGCTTCCGCCGCAGTCCAGTCAGTACCGGGCGCTGCTCAAGCAGAAGATGGCGCTGCAGTCACTGAACGAACATGGTGAATGGGGGCCGACCATTCCAACCGGAAAATACGAACGCGGCGATACAGGGCCGAGTGTACTAAGGCTGCGTAATCGTCTGGTTGCGATGGGGTTCCTCAAGCCCACGGCCAGCCCGGAATATGACGACTCTATGGTGGCCGCGGTGCAAGCCTTCCAACGCGCCCATGGACTTGAACCAGATGGTGTCGCAGGCCAGGGAACGATTGCCGAAATCAACCGTTCACCTTCTGACCGGCTCAAGGCGGTGATGGTTGCGATGGAACGTGAACGCTGGCTCCCTCGCGAGAGGGGTGAACGGCATGTACTGGTCAATCAGGCCGACTTTTCCGCGAAAATCGTCGACGATGGTCGGGTGACATTTGAAACACGTGCGGTGATCGGCAAAAACACCAGCGATCGCCAAAGCCCCGAGTTTTCGGATGTGATGGAGCACATGGTGATCAATCCCAGTTGGCATGTGCCGCGCTCGATCATCACCAAGGAATACCTGCCGAAGTTGCGGGCCAACCCCAATGCCGTGCGGCATCTAGAGATAACCGATCGGCGTGGGCGACAGGTGAACCGCAATGCTGTGGACTTCAACCAGTTCACGGCTCGCAGCTTCCCGTTTGCGATGCGCCAGCCTCCGGGGCAGAGCAACGCTCTGGGGCTGGTCAAGTTCATGTTCCCCAACAAGTACAACATCTATCTGCACGATACCCCGCAGAAGAGCCTGTTCGCACGCGAAGTGCGCGCCTTCTCTCACGGGTGCATTCGTTTGGCGCAACCCTTTGATTTCGCATATGCTTTGCTGGCAAAACAGGAAGAGGACCCCAAGACCTTTTTCCACAGGGTTCTGGGCACCGGGCGTGAAACCAAGGTTGACCTCAAGCAGCCGGTCCCGGTTCATCTGATTTACCGCACCGCATTCGTCGGGCCGAAGGGCGACGTGCAGTATCGGCGCGATGTCTATGGGCGGGATCAGAAGATTTGGGATGCCCTGCAAAAAGCAGGGGTGGCCCTGCCGAACGTTCAGGGGTAAGCACGGGGCGCAAATCCTGCGACAAGGAAGCCCGCGATGCAGTTCACCTTACAGCAAATCGCCGATGCTCTGGGGGCGCCGGCCGAGGGAAACACCAGCCTGACGATTCTGAGGGCGGCCGAGCCCAAGGATGCCGGTCCGACCGATTTGGCTATGGCGATGGCTCCGAAATACGCCCAGGCGCTGGCTGAGGGTCAGGCGCGCTGTGCTGTTCTGTGGGAAGGTGCCGACTGGCGCGCACTGGGTCTGGAGGGCGCCGTGTTTGTCGGCCGCCCCCGTATGGCAATGGCCGGAATTACCACGATGCTGGACCGGGGGCAGGGCGTCGCACCCGGGATCCATCCTTCGGCGGTCGTGGACCCGACGGCCGAGATCGCCGGAGATGTGTCCATCGGGCCTCTGGCCGTTGTCGGCCCCCGGGCCCGCATCGGGTCCGGAACGGTGATCGGCGCCCAGTGCCACGTGGGTATGGATGTCGTGCTGGGCGAGAACTGCCTGTTGCGCGAAATGGTCAGCATCGGTGCGCGCGCCATCATCGGCGATCGCTTTATTGCGCAGCCCGGAGCGAGGATCGGCGGGGATGGGTTCAGCTTTGTCACGCCCGAGGTGTCCGGGGTGGAAAACGTGCGCAAGACCATGGGCGACGCCGGAGACGCCAAGGCGCAGAGCTGGTTGCGCATCCATTCGCTCGGTGCGGTCCAGATCGGCAATGATGTCGAGGTCGGCGCGAACTGCACCATCGACAACGGTACGATCCGCAACACCGTCATCGCAGACGGCTCCAAGTTGGACAATCTTGTTCATGTCGGGCACAACACCCAGGTCGGCAGGGACTGTCTGCTGTGCGGTCAAACCGGCGTGTCCGGTTCGGTCGAGATCGGCAACAACGTGGTTTTGGGTGGCCAGACCGGAGTCGTCGACAATATTTTCATCGGTGACGGCGTGATCGCGGGCGGTGGAACCAAGATACTTTCGAATGTCCCGGCAGGTCGTGTGATCATGGGCTATCCGGGCGTGAAAATGGAAACGCACACCGAAATCTACAAGGCGCAGCGTCGGCTTCCACGCATGGCCCGTGACGTAGAGGCGCTTAAAAAGACGGTTTTCAAACCCTCGTCGAGCGACTAAATCAACCGCAACGCGACAATCAGGGGAACGACATGAGCATCAGCGACCGCGTCATCGCAATCATTGCAGAGCAGGCCGTGCTGGAGCCGTCCGACGTGACGCCCGAAAGCTCTCTTGAAGATCTCGGGATCGATAGCATGGGCCTCGTTGAAAGCATCTTTGCCATCGAGGAAGAATTCGACATCTCGATCCCCTTCAACGCCAACGAACCGACGGCAAGTGATTTCGACATTTCGAATGTTGCGGCGATCATTGCCGGGATCGAAAAGCTGGTCGCGGAAAAGGTTTGATCCGCGGTCATGAAACGGGTTGTCATCACCGGCGCTGGCACGATCAATTCGCTGGGCCATTCCGTGCCCGACACCCTGGAAGCGATGCGCGAAGGCCGTTGCGGCATTTCCGAGCTTGAATTTCGTGATGTCGACCGACTGAGCATCAAAATTGGCGGCCAGGTCCGCGGGTTCGAGGCCGAGGGTCGGTTCAATCGCCAGCAGATGGCGCTGTATGACCGTTTCACGCAATTCACTCTGACTGCGGCCAAAGAGGCGATCGACCAGTCGGGGCTGGAGTTTCACGGCGAATTGGCCGTGCGGTCGGGGGTCGTTCTGGGAACGGCCGGCGGTGGTGTTTCGACCTGGGATGACAACTACCGCTCGGTTTACGAAGACGGGAAGAACCGGGTCCATCCATTCGTCGTGCCGAAGCTGATGAACAACGCGGCGGCAAGCCACATTTCGATGGAGCACAACCTCAAAGGCCCCAGCTTCACCGTTTCGACGGCCTGTGCATCGTCCAACCACGCGATGGCGCTGGCGTTCCAGATGGTGCGCAGTGGCGCCGCCCCGGCGATGATTACCGGCGGGTCGGAATCCATGTTGTGTTTTGGCGGGGTCAAGGCCTGGGAAGGCCTTCGGGTTATGTCGAAGGACGCCTGCCGGCCGTTCAGCGCAAATCGCAATGGCATGGTTCAGGGCGAGGGCGCCGGTGTGTTCGTATTCGAGGAATACGAACATGCGCGTGCTCGAGGCGCTGAAATTCTGTGTGAGGTTGCGGGCTATGCGATGTCTTCGGACGCGACGGATATCGTGATGCCCAGCAAGCAGGGCGCGGCCCGTGCCATGGCCGGGGCCTTGAAGGACGCCGGGCTGAACGCAAGTGACGTGGGCTATATCAACGCCCACGGCACCGGAACCGCCGCCAATGACAAGACCGAATGCGCAGCAGTAGCGGATGTGTTCGGACGCCATGCCGACGATCTGATGATCTCGTCGACCAAATCCATGCACGGCCACCTTATCGGCGGAACCGGCGCGGTTGAACTGCTGGCCTGTATCATGGCTGTCCGTGACGGCGTGATAGCGCCGACCATAGGGTATGAAGAACCCGACCCGGAATGCGCTTTGGACGTCGTACCAAACGAGGCGCGCGAGGCCGAGGTGAATGTGGCATTGAGCAACGCCTTTGCGTTTGGCGGTCTGAACGCGGTCTTAGCCCTCAAGAAGGTATGAAAAAAGCCGCCATCGGGGGATGGCGGCTTTGGTCATTCATCTTGGCGTGATCAGTTGGTGTTGACCTCCAGGCCGTCAAAGGCAGCGGTAAATCCGCTCAGCGACAGATCCATGTTGATAACCTGATCGGGCGCGCGTGCGGGCACCAGTGAAATGGTAGCCTTCGTTCCTGCTTTCATCGCGTCAATGTCGCCCTGCGTCAGACCCAGCTGTGCAACACAACCGACCGGAACACAGTGATGATAGTTGTACAGCTTGCGCGGTGCGCCATCGATCGAGATGGCCAGTTGTGCCTGCAGCAGGGTTTCCAGCGGAACAATAACGTTCGCCCAGGCTGCGGCGGCACCACCGGCGGGCAGCTTGCCAACGGTGATCTCAGCCAGAGGTTCATTCTGCGCACCGTTGAGAATCTGAACCATCGCGCAGGGGTCATCGCCGGATTGCGCCTTGATGCAGGAGATCTCCCAGTCGCCCGACTTCTCGCGGACATATTGCTCGCCGACACGCGGGCCGCTTTGACCCAGATCCAGGTCGGAGCCGGTATCCGTGGTCTGACCGGCTTGGGTCTGCTCTTGAGTCTCAGTCGTGGCTTCCTGGGCGAACGCGCCTGAGCCCAGCAATGCAGCCGTTACCAGGGTGGCTGGAACAAGTTTGGTGATCATCAGTGCCTCATTGTGCTGATACAGCTTTTTCAAACGTCTCTAGCATTCCTGCTCGGCCATGTCAGTTGCAAAGCGCGCGCTGCACGCGGGATTGGACGGATTTTCGCCGACCCATCGGAGGCCACCTGAAGTGACGCCGAGAAGCCTTTGAGTACAAACGACAAAGGGAGCCGTACGTGCGGCTCCCTTCAATCAATGTATCTCCCCGTCGGACTGGCCGACTTAGTTATGCCCGAACGTTACGAGAGGCGAACCCAGTGGTCAACTGCTAACAGCGAAATTTAATGTTTCCACAAGCAGAAACTTGGCAATTTCAAAAAAAGGGCTGTGCCCGAAAGCACAGCCAGTCGACAGGGAGGAAGTTTGCCCACCACACGAGGGAATTGCGAGGCGGGCAAAATCACTATCGCAGTCAAAGGTTAAGTTTGTATGGTGGTGCCGGGACGCTAAGTTTTGGGACGTATCAATATGACGGAAAACGTTTTTGTCGGCGGTGGCGGTGTTGATTACGAGCAGCCGCAGGGTTTGACGCTGAAATATGCAAACCGGCACGGTCTGATTGCCGGTGCAACGGGGACGGGCAAGACCGTGACCCTGCAAATCCTGGCCGAAGGGTTCTCGCAGCAGGGCGTTCCTGTTTTCCTGTCAGACGTCAAAGGTGACCTGTCCGGACTGGCGCGTCCCGGTAGCCCCGATCACAAGTTGCACCAGGCCTTCATGGACCGTGCCCAACGCATCGGGTTTGCCGACTATTCCTATGCCGCGTGCCCAGTCACGTTCTGGGATCTGTTTGGTGAGCAAGGCCACCCTGTCCGGACAACGGTTACCGAGATGGGGCCGCTGTTGTTTTCCCGGCTTCTGGACCTGAGCGAAGCGCAGGAAGGTGTGCTGAACATCGCCTTCCGGGTTGCGGATGAAGAAGGGATGCCGCTGCTGGATCTCAAGGACCTGCAGGCTCTTCTGGTCTGGATTGGCGAAAACCGGTCGCAGTTGTCCCTGCGCTATGGAAATGTCTCGACCGCTTCGATTGGCGCCATACAGCGCCGATTGCTTGTGCTGGAGAACCAAGGCGGCGCACGGCTGTTTGGTGAGCCTGCGCTCGAACTTTCGGATTTGATGCGCCTGGATGAAAACGGCCACGGGATGGTCAACATCCTCGCTTCTGACAAGCTGATGGGCGCGCCCGGGCTGTATGCCACGTTCCTTTTGTGGCTGCTGAGCGAACTGTTCGAAGAACTGCCCGAAGTCGGCGATCCCGACAAGCCCAAGCTGGTCTTTTTCTTCGACGAAGCCCATCTGTTGTTCGATGATGCGCCCAAGGTTCTGGTGGACAAGGTCGAGCAGGTCGCGCGATTGATCCGATCCAAGGGCGTTGGAGTTTACTTCATTACTCAGAACCCGGCCGATATTCCCGAAGATATCCTCGGGCAGTTGGGCAACCGCGTCCAACATGCTTTGCGCGCATTCACCGCGCGCGATCGCAAGAATTTGCGGCTGGCCGCGGAAACCTATCGGGAAAACCCGGCCTTCGACACGGAAACCGCGATCCGGGAAGTCGGAGTGGGCGAGGCGTTGACCTCGATGCTCGAACGGAAGGGTGCGCCCGGTATGGTCGAGCGGACGTTGATACGTCCGCCGGGTTCACAACTGGGGCCGATTGCCGACGCCGAGCGCAAGGCTGTGATGGCGGCGTCTCCGATGGCCGGAAAGTACGAAACGCTTCTAGATCGCAAATCGGCATTCGAAATCCTGCAGGCGCGCGCGGCGAAGGCCGCGGCCGAGGCCGAGGAAGCCGAACCCGAGGAGCAAGACGACACCCGGTCGGTGTCCGAGCGGGAGTATTCGGCGGCGCGCAGATACAGCGGCAGCAGGGTAGGGCGATCGTCTGCGCGATCGGTCCGAAAGCAAGACAGCTTTGCCTCTGCCATGAGCGAGGCAGTCATCAAAGAGCTGAAGGGAACCACAGGACGCCGCATCGTTCGCGGCATCCTGGGCGGGCTGTTTCGCAACCGCTGAACATCATCGCCCTGCCAACCGAACCGGCGGGGCGTGCCGCATCAGCGCTTGAGGCGCCGCTGTCCTTCCTGCTGACAATAGGCGTCAGCTTCGGGAACCGACATCTTGGTGGCCGGGAAATCAATCGCGCGATCCCAGTCAACCCGATCCTGGCGATACAGTTGGCAGGTCACGACGCCCTTGGGCGTCTGTACCTGAACGGGTGTGGTTTCCAGTTCACGGGGGCTTGGGATACATCCGGCCACAACAGCCAGGACCGGAACCATAAGGGCAATTTTCTTTGTGGAAGTCTTCATGGTGCAAAAAAGCTTTTCTTCTGGGTCAGAGTTTACTCGTTAAGAACGGCGCATCAGGTGAGTGGTGTTTCGAACAATATGCGCCGGTATGGTTGATAGTGTGTGAATGCGTCTATTGATTTTTCAAGCCGCAATCAAGAAACCGCGCCATTTGCATGGCGCGGCCTGACGGTTTCGTGATGAAAGATGTCTACTTTTCGGGGATCAGGCCCCTTGGGCTGAATCTGAGAACAATCAGCAGGATAAGCCCCATCGTAAACAGGCGCATATGTGCCGTGCTTTCGATCAGGTGGGCCTTCAACGCGCTGCCGTCCGGCATGCTGGAAGTGATCAGGTTCATAAGCCACAGACCGATCGGTTCGACCTCGACCCACAGGAACCAGATCAGAAAGGCTCCCAGGACTGAGCCAAAATTGTTGCCGGAACCACCGACGATCACCATCACCCAAACAAGGAAGGTGAACCGGAGCGGTTGGTAAGCGCTTGGTGTCAGCTGCCCGTCCAGCGTCGTCATCATCGCCCCGGCAATGCCACAGATGGCCGAGCCCAGAACGAAGATCTGCAGATGGCGACGGGTGACGTCCTTGCCCATGGCTTCGGCAGCGATCTCGTTGTCGCGGATCGCGCGCATCATGCGGCCCCACGGGCTTTTGAGCGCCATCTGAGCCATCCAGAGCAGGATGAGAAGCACGATCAGAAACAGGAATGCATAACCCAGTTTCACCCACAGGGTCGAAGCGGTCACCGGGTCCAGCCCGAATGAGGCTGCACGTTCGACGAAGGTCGGATCGCTCTGCAGGTCAATCTCATAGCCTACGACGGGTGAAGGGCGGGGAATGCCGTAGACGTTCTTGACCCCTCGGGCCAGCCAGTCCTCGTTTTTCATGATCGCAATGATGATCTCGGCGATACCCAGCGTGGCAATCGCAAGATAGTCCGAGCGCAGACCCAAGGCCGTCTTGCCAATCAGCCAGGCAGCGCCCGCGGCCAACAGCCCACCCGCCGGCCATGCAAGCAGCACCGGAAGATTCAGCCCGCCGATATTTCCGGCAATGGCTGGGTCGATGGCTTCGACGGCAGCGATGCTCGGGTCGAACACCGCGCGATAGACGAAGAACCCGACGACGAGGATTGCGATGATTGCCAGCGTTCGTGCCCGGCCCTTGGGCATCTTTTGCGCGGCCATCACGGCTGCGACAACGGTCGCTGCCCCCAGCAGAAGCGCCAGCACGATCCCATACCCGCCTGCGGACCAGGCTCCGGGTGTCGGCGGGGTCGAGACCAGCACAACCGCAAGTCCGCCCAGCGCGACAAAACCCATGACGCCGACATTGAACAGTCCGGCAAAGCCCCATTGCAGGTTCACACCGATCGCCATGATCGCGGAAATCAGACCCATGTTCAGAATCAGGATCGCCGTGTTCCAGCTTTGGACGAAACCGGTCAGCAGGATCAGCCCGCCGACAATCACGAAAAGCAGGGTGTTTTTGACTGCTTCGTTCATACCGCTTTCCCCTTGAACAGACCCGTTGGCTTGAACAGAAGCACGATCAGCAGGATGACGAAGCTGACGGCGAATTTGTAATCGGTGGACAGGAACTGCACCAGGCCCGAAGGTTCGAGGCTTTCCGGGGCAAGGTAAGTCAGCACCTTCTTCCATGCGTAAGTGATCGTGACTTCGGAGAAGGCGATGATGAATCCGCCTGCGATAGCCCCAATCGGGTTACCCAATCCGCCCACGATGGCCGAAGCAAAGATCGGCAGAAGCAGCTGGAAATAGACGAATGGCTTGAAACTCTTGTCCAGTCCATAGAGAACCCCGGCCGTCGTGGCCAGCGCCGCAACGATGATCCAGGTGATCATCACCACACGTTCCGGGTTGATGCCGGACAACAAGGCCAGATCCTCGTTGTCGGAATAAGCGCGCATCGACTTACCAGTGCGGGTCTTGTTGAGGAACCAGAACAGCAAGGCTACGGCAACGACGGCGACGATCACGGTGATGCCCTGCGAGGTCTTGATCGCAAGCCCCTCATCCAGCCCGGTCATCTTTTTGAAATCCCGCGCAGAAATCAGGAACCGAGCCCCATCCGAGAACCGTTGGTCATCGGGGCCGATGATGAAACGCACCAGCCCATTCATGATGAACATCACACCCATGGATACGATCACCAGGATCACAGGTTTGGCTTTTTGCTCGCGATAGAAACGATAGACCAGCCTGTCGGTGATCAGCACCAGAAGGATGCACCCGAGGATCGCAAACGGAAGCGCCAGAAGCGCCGTCGGCAGGGGCCCGAACCCGATCCCTGCTGCCTGAAGACCCCAGGTGACCAGCACGGCGATCATTGCGCCGAAGGCCATCGTATCCCCGTGGGCAAAGTTGGAAAATCGCAGGATGCCGTAGATCAGGGTGACCCCCAGCGCCCCAAGTGCCAACTGGCTGCCATAGGCAACCGCAGGCACGATCACAAAGTTCGCAAGCGCAACAAGCGCATTCAGTAGGTCCATTATGTTCTTCTCACTGTCCGGGTGCGGCTTTATGGCACGACGCCGACGAAAGACACAACAATTTGGAGCATGATTTTTGCGGCTTTGTGCATGTTTTTATGCGGTTTGGCGAACATTGATCACGCGCGCTCCAACCGTCTGCTGATCCCCGAAAGAAAAAGACCGCGCCACCATGTGGGGCGCGGCCTGAAATCACAGATGATTGCGGGGCTAGGCACCGGTTTCCGTGCATTGGCCGCGGTCATTCTGAAGGACCGGACGGCGAATGGACAGGTTGTAGGACAGATCCGGGCTTTTGACGAAGAAGGTCATGACATGCTGTTCGGTCGCCAGGATGAACGTCATGTTGTTCAGGCCAGGAAACACCTGAGCATCCCCTGTCGTGTCACCGAATTTGACCGATCCCTTTTGCTTGCCTTCAAGCCGCGTCAGCCGGTACTCGGTTCCATCAATATCCGATATGCACACAAATTCGCGTTGCTGAGCCACAGCGCCAGTTGCCAAGTGTGCGACCAGTGCGGCGATCATCCATTTCTTCATTTTGACTTCCAATTTCTGTGCCCCCAACTGGGGCGCGTTTCGGGGATTGGTGTGGTGGTTCGGGCGCAGCGATATTTTTGAAATTTGACCTGATTAAAGCAGCAGATTGGCATTCTGGGAAATTCCACAGGCTTTTTGAACCGGTGCGCTGCCAGGAAATAATTTATATTTTTCAGATGCCTAATAAGGGTTCTCAGGAAGAAGGGCATAGCTGGAAACACCGATTGCCATCTTCTGGCCTTCAATTTTGCGCAAAGCGATCAAGCAAAAGGGCCAGTCGAGAATCCCGACCGGCCCCATGAAAAAACCGATTTCTGAAAAGCGTCGGTTAGCCGCCCAAAAACGACTTGCGCACTTCCTCGTCCGCCAGCAGTTCCTTGCCGGTACCAGTGTATGCGTTGCGCCCCTGGACCAGCACATAACCCTTGTCCGCGATCTCAAGCGCCTGGCGGGCGTTCTGTTCCACCATCAGGATCGGAAGGCCGGTGCGCGACACTTCGATGATGCGGTCGAACAGCTCGTCCATCACGATCGGCGAAACGCCCGCGGTCGGTTCGTCCAGCATCAACACCTTCGGCTTGGTCATAAGCGCGCGGCCGACGGCCACTTGCTGGCGCTGTCCGCCCGAGAGCTCGCCCGCCGCCTGGTTGCGTTTGTCTCTCAGGATCGGGAACAGCTCGAACACCTGTTCCATCGTGTCCGAGAAATCATCCGTGCGAATGAACGCGCCCATTTCCAGATTTTCTTGAACCGTCATCGAGGTGAAAATGTTCTGCGTTTGGGGTACAAAGCCCATGCCCTTGATCACCCGGTCCTGGGGGCTGAGGTTGGTGATGTCCTCGCCATCCAGCCGCACCGATCCGGCGCGCACGTCCAGCATGCCAAAAACGGCCTTCATCGCGGTGGATTTACCAGCGCCGTTGGGGCCAACGATCACGGCGATTTCGCCCTTGTCCACGGCGATCGTGCAATCGTGCAGAATGTCGGGGCCTTTGCCGTACCCGCCGGTCATGGTGTCACCGATCAGGAATGGACCGCCTTCTACCCGGTGGGACTTGCCGCTGACCCGATGGGCGGGCGTCATCGTGCCAATGCCATGCGCGTTGGTGATCGAGGCGTCCTTGTTGCCCTTGTCGTCCTGATAGGGATTGTCGCTCATGCCCCGGCCTCCAACTGGTCTTTGTTCTTGAGCCCAGTACCCAGATAGGCCTCGATGACGTGCTCATTGGCCTTGATCTCGTCCAGCGTGCCTTGTGCCAGAACTTTGCCCTCGGCCATGCAGATCACCGGGTCGCAGATCTTGCCGATGAAATCCATGTCGTGTTCGATCACGACGAAGGTATAGCCGCGTTCCTTGTTCAGACGCAGGATCGTATCGGCGATGGTCATCAGCAGGGTGCGGTTGACGCCTGCGCCGACCTCGTCCAGAAACACGATCTTGGCGTCCACCATCATCGTGCGACCCAGTTCCAGCAGCTTTTTCTGGCCGCCCGAGACCTGACCCGCCTTGTGGTCGGCCAAGTGTTCGATGGTCAGGAACTCCAGCACCTCGTCGGCCTTGGCGCGCAGGGCGCGTTCCTCATCCGCAATCCGCTTGCGGCCGAACCATGTGTTCCACAGCGATTCACCGGATTGGCCACCGGGGACCATCATCAGGTTTTCGCGGCATGTCATCGACGAGAACTCGTGCGCGATCTGGAACGTGCGCAACAGCCCCTTGTGAAACAGATCATGGGGCGGCAGGCCGGTGATGTCTTCGCCGTCCATCCAGACCTTGCCGCTGGTCGGTGGCAGAACGCCCGCGATCACATTGAAAAGAGTGGTTTTTCCGGCCCCGTTTGGACCGATCAGGCCGGTAATCGAGCCCTTTTCGATCTCCAGCGATGCCCCGTCCACCGCGTGGAAACCGCCGAAATGCTTGTGCACGTCCTCGACGACGATCATGTGTTCCCCTGTCCGCGGCTTTCGCGGTTCTTCGTGTTGCCCCATCCCCAAGATAAGGTGGCGCCTTTTGTCATTGAAACAGCCCGGGCACAAGGCCCGGGCTGCTTGGTATCATGCGGTCAGCTAACGGATCAACGGAACTTGACGGTCTCGTTCTTGCCGTCTTTCACTTCGATCTCGCGGTAGGACCCAGCGCTTTCGCCCGGACCGATCAGTTCGACACCCGAAGCGCCGACATAGTCGATGTCCTGACCAGCTGCCAGCAGTTCCAGACCCTTGGCCAGTTCACCCGGATAGATCTTCTCGCCGGGGGCGTTGGCCACATCCAGGATCTTGCCACCGTATTGGGCGGGATCGGCCGACCCTGCGGCCTGCATGGCCAGCATGAACAGCGCGGCTGCGTCATAGCTTTCAGGCGAATAGGGCGACGAGCCGTCAAAGCCCGCGGCTTCGGCCATGGCGAAATATTTCTCGGCGCCTTCACCGCCCGAACCGGCGATCTGACCAAACGATCCATCCAGATCAGGGCCGACATTCGCAGGCAGCGAGTCACCGATCATGCCGCCCGGCAGACCGAACGTGTCGAATGCTCCGCTGTCCAGGGCCGACTGGATGATGCCCAGGCCACCCTGATCCAGGTAGCCGGCAACCACGAGGATGTCACCACCCGCCGAGGCCAATGCGCCGACTTCGGCCGAATAGTCCGCCTTGCCGTCTTCATGTGCTGCGACGATGGTCACTTCACCGCCCACGGCCTCGAACGACGACTGGATCGCGTCGGCCAGACCTTTGCCGTAGTCGTTGTTGGTATAGGTCAGAGCGATCGATTTGATGCCGCGATCTTTCAGAATGTCGGCCATAACCTGACCTTCACGCGCATCCGACGGGGCGGTGCGGAAGAACAGCCCGTTGTCTTCCATCGTCGACAGACCGGGCGAGGTCGCCGACGGCGAGATCATGACCATGCCATTCGGAATAGCGACGTTCTGCAGGATTGCGCCAGTCACACCGGAACAGTCGCCGCCGATGATGCCGGCAACGCCATCGGCGATCATGCGTTCGCCGTTCGAGGTGGCCAGACCGTTGTCGATGCAGCCGGTATCGGCGCGCATCGGTGTCACGGTGGCGCCGCCCAGCAGCTTGCCGGATTCGGTAACTTCGGCGATTGCCAGTTCGGCGCCCGCGCCCATTGCGGGGGCCAGCGATTCAATCGGCCCGGTAAATCCGAACAGAACGCCCAGTTTGACGTCTTCGGCCATTGCGGCACCGGCCAGCAATGCGGTTGCTGCAGTCGCAGTAAGCAGCTTTTTCATTAGGTTACTCCCTTGTTGGAACGTATTCGTTCTGAGCAAGACCCTAGGCAAGCTGTTCAGAAAAGAAAAGTCCAAACAGGAATGTGTCTTTTGGCTGAACAACTCTATTTGTTTTCTAAGGTTTGGTTCCCGGGCGGCTCATTCTGACCGGGATTGGAGCGATAGATATGATTAGGGTTTTTACGATTCTCATTCTGATGATTTGCGGCAGCGTCGCGTGGGCGGAGTCATTGAAGACATCCGCAGGCGAGGTCTCGGTCACGACCATGCTTGCCGGCCTCGATACACCCTGGGCGATCGGCCTGCTGCCGGATGGCAGTTTCTTGGTCACCGAGCGCGACGGCCAGCTGCTTTTGGCGCGTGATGGCAAGGCCACCAAGGTCCAGGGCGTTCCAAAGGTCGCAGCGCAAGGGCAGGGCGGTCTGCTGGACGTAACCGTCGCCCGCGATTTTGACCGCACAAGAGAGGTGTTTCTTTCTTTCTCGAAGCCACAGAGCGGCGGGGCCGGTACGGCGGTCGCCGTGGCGCGCCTGTCCGAGAACGGCAAGAGGCTGGCCAACCTGAATGTGATATTCGAAGCGGTTCCCGGCGGCTCGGGCGGCCGGCATTTCGGATCGCGCGTGGTCGAGGCGCAGGACGGGACGCTGTTCATCACTTTGGGGGATCGTGGCGACAGGCCAAGTGCGCAGGACCGCTCGAACCACATGGGGACGGTCATTCGAATCAACCGCGATGGTTCGATCCCGGCGGATAATCCGTTTGTCGCGCAAGAAGGCATCCGCCCCGAGATCTGGTCCTTTGGTCATCGCAACCCGCAAGGCGCTGATGTTGATACGAGCGGCCGGTTGTGGGTATCGGAACATGGCGCAAAGGGCGGGGACGAGGTGAACCTTGTGAAACCCGGCGCTAACTACGGTTGGCCGGTCATTTCCTACGGGACGCATTATTCTGGAGAGAAGATTGGCGAAGGCACCAGCAAGGCCGGAATGGAACAGCCGCGCTTGTATTGGGATCCGTCCATCGCTCCGTCGGGCTTGATGGTCTATTCGGGCGGGATGTTTCCCGAATGGCGCGGTGACATTTTCGTGGGCTCGCTGAAATTCGACTATATTGCACGATTGTCCGGAAACCCGTTGCGCGAGGTCGAGCAGATCAAAGGCGCCGAGACCGAACGGGTCCGTGACATCGTGCAGGCCCCAGACGGTGCGATCTGGTTCATCTCGGTCGGGCAGGGTGCGGTTTTCAGGATTTCCCGTTCGTCCTAGGAGTGCAGCGATAGACTTCTAAGAGGATTAATATGCTCCGCATTCTCGCAGCGATATTTTTGTCCCTTTCGACACTTCCCGCCGCGGCCGACGAGGTCTTTCCGACCTATGCCGATTACGAAACTTTCGTCGACACCAAGGTCAAGAACCGCGAGTTCTCGAACGTCATCACCCGGTTGGGCGGCGCCGACGAATACACGCCGCAGCAGATGCAAGTCCTGCAAGGGCAGCTAAGTGACCTTGTTCCGTACTACCTGACCAATGCCGACGTTGCCAAACGGGTCGAGCTTGAGAACGGGTTCGCGCAGGAAATGCGGATCTACTGGAACGACAAGAACAGCTATCTCTACTATTACGCTCTTTTGCATCAACGCGACGACGGCGTGATAGTTCTGCAGTTCAGCATCAACACGCGCGCCGAGCCCATTCTGGGCATGTTCTAGGCGTCAGACCGACAGCCGCCCGCTCTGCGTCCCACGCTCGCGATAGGGCGTGGTGTTGTAATGCGCGCGGTAGCATTTCGAGAAATGGCTAGGGCTTGCAAAACCGCAGGCCAAGGCCACGTTGATCACGCTCATGTCGGTCTGCATCAGCAGGTTGCGCGCCTTGTGCAACCGCAGTTCCATGTAATAGCGCTTGGGCGAACGGCTCAGATACCGACGGAACAACCGTTCGAGCTGGCGGGTCGACATGCCAACATCCTTGGCCAGGATCGAGGGAGAAATCGGCTCCTCGATGTTCTTCTCCATCATCAGGATGACCTGGCTCAGCTTGGGGTGACGCACGCCGATCCGCGTGGGCGTCGACAGGCGCTGGGTGTCCTGATCGGTGCGGATCGAGGAATAGATCATCTGGTCGGCCACCGCATTGGCCAACTCCTCGCCGTAATCATCGGCGATCAGCTTCAACATCAGGTCGATTGACGAGGTGCCACCAGCCGTTGTCATCCGGTTGCCGTCGATCAGAAAGACGGATTTCGTCAGTTCGACATTTTCGAACTCTTCCGCAAAGCTGTCGGCGTTTTCCCAGTGGATGGTGGCACGTTTGCCGTCCAGCAGGCCGGCCTTGGCAAGGGTATAGGCCGCCGTGCACAAGCCACCGATCTTCAGGCCTTTGCGGGCCTCGCGGCGCAGCCAGTTCAGAACCTTTTTGGTGGTCGCCGCCTGAACATCGACGCCGCCACAAACAAGGATCACCTCGTCCCGCTGCAGTTCGTCCAGGTCGCGGTCAAGCTCGAACGTCGTGCCGGCCGAGCAGGTGACGACCTCTCCGCCTTCGCCGGCCAGCGACCAGGTATAGATCTGCTGATCCGCCATACGATTTGCAATCCGAAGGCTGTCCAGTGCCGAGGCAAAAGACAGCAACGAAAACTTGTCGAGCAACACGAATACGAAATTGAGCGGCTTGGCCGCGCGCTTGTCCACAGTGACAACTTGGCGTTGCTCTTGCATGGCGAACTGTCCTTGATTCGGCGGGCCGAGGCCCGAGGCCTGCGGCGAATTTGACCGACACCATGCTCAAAGCTTGTTTCCGACGTCAAGAGGCGCAAATCGGATATGGTCTCTGGTCTATGGATTTTGTATAGAGACCACCTGAATTACCTCAGCGGAGATCAAAGCTATGACCGAGTGGCAAAAAACGAACTGGCGCAGCAAGCCGCGGGTTCAGATGCCAGAGTATACCGACGCGGCCGCGCTGGCCAAAGTCGAGGCCAAGCTTTCGCAGTATCCCCCGCTGGTTTTTGCGGGCGAGGCCCGACGTCTCAAACAGCATTTGGGCGCGGCCGGCCGTGGCGAGGCCTTCCTGCTGCAGGGTGGGGACTGCGCCGAAAGCTTCGACCAGTTCAGCGCCGATGCGATCCGCGACACCTTCAAGGTGATGCTGCAGATGGCGATGGTTCTGACCTATGGTGCCAAGGTTCCGGTGGTCAAAGTGGGCCGTATGGCCGGCCAGTTCGCCAAGCCGCGCAGCGCGCCGACCGAGGTGGTCGATGGCGTGGAACTGCCCAGCTACCGTGGTGATATCATCAACGAGTTGGCCTTCACGCCCGAAGCGCGTATCCCGAACCCGGAAAAGATGCTGCAGGCCTATACCCAGGCTGCAGCCACTCTGAACCTGCTGCGCGCGTTCTCGACCGGCGGTTTTGCGGACATGAGCCGTGTGCATTCCTGGACCTTGGGCTTTACCAACGAACAGGACGTGCAGAAATACTCCGAGATCGCCGACCGCATTCAGGACACGATCGACTTCATGGAGGCCGCCGGCATCACCGCGGATACCACCCATGAATTCTCGACCGTCGAGTTCTACACCAGCCACGAAGGGCTGTTGCTGGAATACGAAGAGGCGCTGACGCGACTGGATTCGACCTCGGGCAAGTGGCTGGCCGGCTCGGGCCACATGATCTGGATCGGCGACCGCACCCGTCAGCCCGACGGCGCGCATGTCGAATTCTGCCGCGGCGTGCTGAACCCAATCGGCTTGAAATGCGGCCCGACCACCACGGCCGAGGACCTCAAGGTTCTGATGTCCAAGCTGAACCCGGACAACGAAGAAGGCCGTCTGACCCTGATCGCGCGCTTTGGCGCGGGCAAGGCGGGCGAGCACCTGCCGCGCCTGATCAAGGCCGTCAAGGAAGAGGGCGCCAAGGTGACCTGGGTCTGCGACCCGATGCACGGCAACACGATCAAGTCGGCCACCGGCTACAAGACCCGTCCGTTCGAATCGGTCCTGCGCGAGGTGCGGGATTTCTTCGGCGTGCATCAGGCCGAGGGCACGATCCCCGGCGGCGTGCATTTCGAGATGACCGGTCTGGACGTGACCGAATGCACCGGCGGCGTCCGCGCCGTCAGCGAAGAGGACCTGTCGGACCGCTACCACACCGCCTGCGATCCGCGTCTGAACGCGTCGCAGTCGCTGGAGCTGGCGTTCCTGGTGGCTGAAGAGCTGACCAACCTGCGCCGTGACCGAAAGGACCGCGCGGCAAGCTGAGGCATGTCGGATTGAAACGCAAACGGCGGGCCCTCGGGTCCGCCGTTCTGCATTTCACTCGTCGCGAGAGAATACTAGCCGCAGGTGTTTCGCCGGTCTCTTGAAATCGGCCTGATCCTCGGCAAAGCCCGCCTCGACAGGCCGGCTGTTGTGGGCCTGATCCTGAATGTTCACCAGTGCGCGGATCCGAGTGTCCTCGATTCCGAACCGGCGCGGTGTAGCGCCGATCGTGCCATCGCTGACCATCACACCCAGCACTCGGCTGACATCACCCAGATCGCTTCTGAGGGGCAACAGGATCATGCGGGCCTGCAGCCGCGTCCGGCCGAGCTTGCCTTTTGAATAAAGGCTGAACTCACCGATCGCCGGAGCGGCGAACACCTCTTCCAGCGCCTCTGACACCTGATCACGGGCGCTGGGATCAAAGAAGGCGGTCAGGGGCATTCCGCGCACCTCCATCCCCGCGATCTTGTTCAGATGACTTCCCGCCAGTCGAAACCGGGCGAGGCCAGGCGCGATGCGTTCCAGAATAAATGTGTATTCCAGAATGTTTTCGAGGCCGCGTGGGTCGATCTGGGAACGCTTGGGAACGCCGTCGCCGCTCAGCAGCGCGGTCCAATACGCTTCAGCCTGACGGATGGGGGACAGACTGCGCCCACTGTCAAAGCGATCCATTGCGATGATCTTTCCAGCTTTCGACCCGGAACCATTCCAGAAGAAGGTTTTCATTACCATGCACCTCGTGTCGATTGGCTGCCATCCGGTCCGTGCGCCATGCAAAGCGATAGCGGCCGACCCATCCTTCGACTGACAGATTGACACGGGTTTATTCAATTTTGGACCAAATCTTTAAGGAATGGTTAACTTCTTGCGTTGAATTGCACATCCGGCAAGGTCTTGCCCTATGGGGTACGATAGCTTTAGGTGCAGCAGAACAAGGCTGCGCAGCAGTGGGAAAGGGCAGGCATGATCAAATCCATGACCGGTTTTGCATCCGGAAAGGGCGCATTGGGGCCGCACAGCTGGAGCTGGGAACTGCGCAGTGTCAACGGCAAGGGGCTGGACATGCGGTTGCGGGTGCCGGACTGGCTTACAGGACTTGAGGCTGCGCTGCGCGCGGATATGTCCAAACAGATCAGCCGGGGCAACGTGACGCTGAGCCTGCGCGTCGCCCGCGAGGAAACCGCTGCCGAGTTGAAGCTGAACGAAGGCGCAATGAGCGCTGCGCTGGATGCGTTGGCGCATGCCGAGGAATTGGCGGTCAACAAGGGCGTCGCGCTTGCACCGTCAAAGGGCAGCGATCTGCTGATGATCAAAGGGATGCTGGACGCGGCAGCCGAAGACGACGATCCCGCGCCGCTGGTCGAGGCGTTGAAATCCGAATTTGGCAGTCTGCTGGCCGAGTTTGTGGAAATGCGCCGGGATGAGGGCCAAGCCCTGGCTTCCATCCTGTCGGCCCAGTTGGATCAGATCCAGACCCTGACCGAGCAGGCCACCGAGCTGGCCGAGCGGCGCACAGAAGCCATGTCCGACACTCTGCGCCAGAACCTAGCGCGGGTCATGGAAAACAGCCAGGGCGCTGATCCCGACCGGGTGGCGCAGGAGTTGGCCCTGATCGCGGTCAAAGCGGATATCACCGAAGAACTGGACCGCCTGGCCGCGCATGTCGTAGCCGCGCGCGCACTGCTGGAGCAGGAGGCCCCGGTCGGCCGCAAGCTGGATTTCCTGATGCAGGAGTTCAACCGTGAGGCCAACACGCTGTGCTCCAAATCCCAGAACTCGGAACTGACATCGGTCGGTCTGGAGTTGAAGGCGGTGATCGACCAGTTGAGAGAGCAGGTGCAAAATGTTGAATAAGCAAGGAAAAGTGTAATGGCGGATCGCCGCGGTCTACTCATCATCCTGTCGTCGCCCTCGGGTGCCGGAAAATCCACTTTGGCCCGTCGCCTGATGGAGTGGGACACCGATCTCGAATTTTCGATCTCGGCCACCACACGCGCTCCGCGCCCGGGTGAGGAACATGGACGCGAATACTATTTTCTCAGCGAAGATGATTTCCGCCAGCAGGTATCAAATGGGCAGATGCTGGAACATGCCCATGTGTTCGGCAATTTCTACGGCTCACCAGCTGGTCCAGTGCGCGAAGCGATCCAGAGCGGGCGGGACGTGCTGTTTGACGTGGACTGGCAGGGTGAAGTGCAGATACGGAATTCCGAGCTGGGCAAACATGCGTTGTCCATTTTCATTCTACCGCCATCGATCAAAGAGCTGCGCCGCCGGCTTGAAACTCGCGGTCAGGACAGCGCCGACGTCATTTCCAAGCGCATGATGAAAAGCTGGGACGAAATCAGCCATTGGGGCTACTACGACTATGTGTTGATCAATGACGATCTGGCCACAACCGAGGAAAAGCTGAAGACGATCGTCAGCGCCGAGCGGATGCGCCGTATTCAGCAGCCCCGGTTGCAGGATCACGTCCGCGCCCTGCAATACGAATTCGAGAGCATGTCATGACCATTTACGCATTGGGACAGGACGTCCCGCAGATTCACGAAGACAGCTGGGTTGCACCGGACGCGAACCTGATCGGCAAAGTCGTCCTGGAACAAGGTGCATCTGTTTGGTTCGGGTGCACGATCCGCGCCGATCACGAAGAAATCCGCGTGGGCGAGGGCAGCAACGTGCAGGAGAACTGCGTGATGCATATCGACGCCGGATTTCCGCTGACGATCGGGAAGAATTGCACCATCGGCCACAAAGTGATGCTGCATGGCTGCACCATCGGTGACAACAGCCTGATTGGTATGGGGGCCATCGTTTTGAACGGCGCGAAGATCGGCCGGAACTGCCTGATCGGGGCAGGGGCCCTGATCACGGAAGGCAAGGAGATCCCCGAAAACTCTCTGGTGATGGGAGCCCCGGGCAAGGTGGTCCGGCAACTGGACGAGGCGGCGGCTCAGCGGATCACGTTCAGCGCGCTCCACTATCAAGAGAACATGCGCAAGTTCCGGGAAACGCTGACGCCTGTTTCGCCCGGCGCATAGGTCCTGTGAACCGGTCATGAGCAACGAATTGCTTGCCGAAGTCGTCTCTGCCTTGCCGATGCCCGCATTGATGGTCGATCAGACCGAGCGGATCATCGCTTCGAACGCGGATGCGCGTGCGTTGTTGGGCCGAAACATCGACGGTCGCCATTTTGCGACGATCCTGCGACAGCCGCAGGTCATCGAAGCGATGGAGAAAAGCTTGCGAAGCAAGGGGCCGGCCAACAGCCGGCATCTGGCGAACGACGGCGCACAGGACACTGCGTTTCAGGTCCACTGTCGGTACATGCAGGGCGTCGGCGCGGTTTCCGGTGGCGCGGTTCTGGCAACGTTTATGGATGTGACCCACCTCGAGCAGGCCAGCCAGATGCGTCGTGACTTCGTTGCCAATGTCAGCCACGAACTTCGTACCCCACTGACCGCTCTGATGGGCTTCATCGAGACCTTGCAAGGACCAGCGAAGGATGACGCGGCCGCCCGGGACAGATTCCTGAAGATCATGACATCCGAGGCCAACCGGATGAATCGTCTGGTTGGTGACCTGTTGTCGTTGAATCGGGTCGAAAGCGAAGAGCGCATTCGGCCAAGGCAGCAGATCGAACTGGTCGAGCTGCTGCGCGTGACGCTCGAGACGCTACGCCCCTTGGCTGATGACGCGGGCGTTTCCCTGAATCTGAGCGCCCCGGAAAACCCCGTTCGCCTTCCGGGCGACAATGATCAGCTGCGGCAGGTTTTCACAAACCTTGTTGAAAACGCAATCAAATATGGTGGCAGCGGTGGCAGTGTGGATGTGCAAGTGTCGGTCTCAGATCAGGATACCGCCATCCGGGGACCGGCCGCCCGGGTGAGGGTCATCGACAAGGGCCCTGGCATTGACCCGGTTCATCTGCCCCGGCTTACCGAACGGTTTTACCGCGCCGACAGCCATCGCTCGCGCGAACTGGGGGGTACGGGGCTGGGCCTAGCTATCGTCAAGCACATCATCAACCGCCACCGCGGCCGGTTGCGGGTGGAAAGTGATTTGGGAAAGGGCGCGGTGTTCACCGTCATATTGCCCATGTAAGACCGGCGCGTGATAGGCTAGGAACGGTCAAGCCGAGCACTCGGACCAAAAAACGAAGGACCCGCCACCCGTGGATAGCGCATTGGAACCCGAAACCCTGAAGGTCTCAGCCAGGAACGTGAACGTGTTCTATGGTGACACGCACGCCATCAAAGACGTGAATGTAGAAATCCAAGACAAGACCGTTACGGCGTTCATCGGGCCCTCGGGGTGCGGCAAGTCTACCTTTTTGCGATGTCTGAACCGGATGAACGACACCATCGACATCTGTCGGGTCGAGGGGGAAATTCGCTTGGATGGGGATGACATCTATGACAGGCGGATCGACCCCGTGCAACTGCGCGCCAAGGTCGGCATGGTGTTTCAGAAACCCAACCCTTTTCCAAAGTCGATCTATGACAACATCGCATACGGCCCGCGCATTCACGGTCTGGCCAAGACCAAGGCCGAACTTGACGAGATCGTCGAGAAATCCCTACGCCGCGGTGCCATCTGGGACGAGGTGAAGGATCGCCTGGATGCCCCTGGTACTGGTTTGTCAGGGGGGCAACAACAGCGCCTGTGTATCGCCCGCGCCATCGCCACAGCACCCGAAGTTCTGTTGATGGACGAGCCCTGTTCGGCGCTGGATCCGATTGCCACCGCCCAGGTCGAAGAGCTGATTGATGAACTGCGTGAGAGGTTTTCGGTCGTGATTGTCACCCACTCGATGCAACAGGCGGCGCGCGTCAGCCAGAAAACGGCGTTTTTTCACTTGGGCAATCTTGTCGAGTTCGGTGATACCGCCCAAATCTTCACCAACCCCGAAGACCCGCGTACCGAAAGCTACATCACCGGCCGTATCGGCTGAGAACAGGTAAAAGACCATGAGCGAACAACATATTGCATCTGCCTTCGACCGCGATCTTGAGGCGGTTCAAGCCCACATCATGAAAATGGGTGGTCTGGTCGAGGCCGCGATCACAGGTGCGGCCCGTTCGCTGGAAACACGGGACGAGGAACTGGCGCAGCAGGTGCGGCAGGGCGACAAGGCCATTGATGCGCTTGAGGACCTGATCAACGAAGAAACCGCCCGGGTGATCGCTTTGCGGGCGCCCACCGCCGGCGACCTGCGGTTGGTGCTGTCGGTTCTCAAGGTTTCGGCCAACCTGGAACGCATCGGCGATTACGCAAAGAACATCGCCAAGCGTACCACCATTCTGGTCGAGGCCAACCAGATCGGCGGCAGTACCGCCGCGCTGCGCCGCATGGCGCGTGAGGTCGAGCGGATGCTGCGTGACGCATTGGATGCCTATATTCAAAGGGATGCTGAGCTGGCCCGTGACGTCATCGATCGGGACCAGGAAGTGGACCAGATGTACAACGGCCTGTTCCGCGAGTTGCTGACCTTCATGGCAGAAGACCCGCGCAACATCACGGCATGCATGCATCTGCATTTCATCGCCAAGAACATCGAGCGGATGGGTGACCACGTCACTGCCATCGCTGAACAGGTGATCTATCTGGTGACCGGCGAACGGCCGACCGAAGCGCGCCCGAAAGCAGACAACACCTCGCAATCTCTGTAGGGAGTGGCCGGCATGCCGACGGGCCAGCCGACTATCCTGATCGTCGATGATGAGCCGGCGCTGCGCGAGGTGCTGGCCTACAACATGCAGTCCGCCGGGTACGAAGTGGTTCAGGCGGCAAGCGGCGAAGAAGCCCTGGTGCTGGTCCAAGAGGTGAAGCCTGATCTGATCGTTCTTGACTGGATGATGCCAAATCTCAGCGGGATTGCGTTGTGTCGTCAGTTAAAGGCACGCCCGCAGACCCGCGCGATTCCGATTATCATGCTGTCGGCGCGGTCCGATGAGGCGGACAAGGTGCGCGGTTTGGAGACGGGGGCCGATGACTATGTGGCCAAACCGTATTCGATGGCGGAGTTGATGGCGCGGATCCGAGCTCAACTGCGTCGGGTAAGCCCGGCGGCGGCTGCGGAAACCCTAGAATACGACGACATCATCGTGGACCTCGAAAGCCACAAGGCCAGTCGGGCCGGCAAGCCGCTCCGGATGGGACCAACCGAATTCCGGCTGCTGTGCACCTTCATGGAAAAGCCGGGGCGCGTGTTCAGTCGCGATCAGCTATTGGACCGTGCCTGGGGGCGTGACGTCTATGTCGACTCCCGCACCGTGGATGTCCATATTGGTCGATTGCGCAAGGCGTTGACGGCATTCGGCGGATCCGACCCCCTTCGAACGGTTCGAGGTGCTGGATACGCGCTGGATTAGCCTACCTAGGCAGTGTTTCGTCGTTTTGGGCCTGAGAAGCCAACCAGTGACGGAAGTGCCGAAGTGTCGGATCTTCGGACTTTGAGCTTGGCCAGACCAGGTAATAGGCCCCCATGGTTTCAACCGGATCCTTGCAGGCCGCAACAAGCCTGCCGGTCGCCAAGTCTTGCTCGATCAGGTAGTTGGGCAGCAAGGCGACGCCCAGCCCATGCAGGGCGGCCTGATTGATGGTCGTGAATTGATCGTGCACCGTGCCGGGCAGGGCGCCCGTATGCGGAACGCCCATTTGCTTGAACCAGTCTTGCCAGGCGCGCGGGCGAGTCTGGATGTGAAGCAGGGGCAGTTTCAGCAATTCGCGCGGATCGTCCGGCGCGCCTCCTGGCAGCAGCGAGGGTGCGCATACCGGCAGAACCCTTTCCACCTTCAGCAGAAGACGCTCGGTTCCGGGCCAATCCGGCTCCCCGAAATGTAAAGCGGCATCAAAGGGTTCCGATGAGAAGTTGAACGGTCTCAGACGCGTGGACATGTTGATCGTGATGTCAGGATGCAAACGGGCGAAATCCGGCAGCCGTGGCACCAGCCAACGCATTCCGAATGTCGGCAGGATTGCCAGATTCAGCGTTCCACCCACTGGCGCGACGTGCAGTTTCAGGGAGGCCTGCGCAATTTGGTTCAGACCTTGTCGTATTTCCGCGACATAGTCCTGCGCCACCGGCGTCAACGCCAATCGCTTCTTGTCACGCAGAATGAGCTGCACGCCCAATTGGGTCTCGAGCGTTTGCAGTTGCCGGCTGACGGCGCTCTGGGTCAGAGCAAGCTCTTCCGCGGCGGCCGAGGCAGAACCCAGCCGGTCCAACGCTTCGAGCGCGCGAAGCGAAGAAATTGACGGAAAGAGTCGACGAGGCGTATCCATCTATGCGTTTTACTCATGAAAACTTGCAAATGTCTCGCTGTTTTTTGCGTAAATTGCAGGGTAGGGTGCGTATGAAATTCAGTTTGGAGCCAGAAGATGAACGCCCCCGACACCAAACCTGCATTGCGCGCAAAGGATGCGCCCGATCTTGGCCGCTTTACCTGGGACGATCCGTTCCGCCTGTCTGATCAACTGACCGAGGATGAACGCCTGATCGCTGACAGCGCTCGTGCGTATGCGCAGGAAAAGCTGCAACCTCGGGTAACTCAGGCGTTTCAGAACGAGGAAACCGATCCTGAAATCTTCCGCGAGATGGGCGAAATGGGCCTGCTGGGCACCACCATTCCCGAGGAATACGGTGGGATTGGAGCCGGTTACGTAACCTACGGTCTTGTCGCGCGCGAGGTCGAACGTGTGGATTCCGGCTATCGCTCGATGATGTCGGTGCAAAGCTCGCTGGTGATGTATCCGATCTATGCCTATGGCAGCGAAGAGCAGCGCCGGAAATACCTGCCGAAACTGGCCAGTGGTGAATGGATCGGTTGCTTTGGCCTGACCGAACCGGATGCGGGGTCTGATCCGGCTGGTATGAAAACCCGGGCAGAAAAGATCGACGGCGGCTACCGTCTGACCGGCAGCAAGATGTGGATTTCAAACGCGCCAATCGCTGATGTGTTTGTTGTCTGGGCCAAGTCCGATGCGCATGACGGAAAGATCCGCGGCTTCGTACTTGAAAAAGGCGCCAAGGGTCTGAGCGCGCCCAAGATCCAAAACAAGCTTAGCCTGCGCGCGTCAATCACCGGCGAAATCGTGATGGATGGCGTTGAGGTCGACGACAGTGCGTTGTTGCCGCACGTCCAGGGCCTGAAGGGACCGTTCGGATGCTTGAACCGAGCGCGCTATGGCATCAGTTGGGGTGTCATGGGGGCCGCAGAATGCTGCTGGCACGCGGCGCGTCAGTATGGATTGGATCGCAAGCAGTTCAATCGTCCTTTGGCGCAGACACAGCTATTCCAGAAGAAACTGGCGGACATGCAGACTGAAGTCGCGTTGGGTTTGCAGGCCAGCCTGACGGTCGGACGGCTGATGGACAAAGCCGAAGCCGCGCCTGAGATGATCTCGATCATCAAGCGGAACAATTGCGGCAAGGCGTTGGATATCGCGCGGATGGCGCGGGACATGCATGGTGGCAACGGGATCTCGTTGGAGTTCCAAGTCATTCGTCACATGGTCAACCTTGAGACCGTCAATACCTACGAGGGCACGCATGATGTTCATGCGCTGATCCTTGGGCGGGCGCAGACCGGGTTGCAGGCATTCTACTGAACCGCAGTCTAAAGTTCGCGTAATCGGTATTATGTAATGAAACTGCAGTGCCTGGCACCGCCACGTTCGCGTTGGCGGTGCTATTTCAACCTGTTACGGTCCTGTGTGAAACCAAGACAGGATGCGGTGATGGACCTTCAAGGCAAAATCGTAGTTGTTACCGGTGCAGCCCAAGGCATCGGTAAAGGAATGGCGACGCGCTTCGCCGCGGATGGCGCGCGTGTGATCTGTGCAGATATTGATGAAACCGGCGCAGAAGCCGTCGCCCAGGACATTGGCGGGCATTCGTTCAAATGCGATGTGGCCGACGAACACGAAATCCAGGCAATGATCGAAAGCGTCGAATCCAGCATCGGCCCCATTGATCTGTTCTGCGCGAACGCCGGCATCCTGACGCTTGGCGGTCTCGATGTTCCCGATGCGCATTGGGACAGGATCTGGAAGATCAACGTTATGTCTCATGTGTGGACGGCACGCCATCTGGTGCCGCGGATGATTGCGCGCGGCGGCGGCTACATATTGATCACCGCTTCCGCTGCGGGGCTGCTCAACCAGCCCGGAGCCGCGCCATACGGCGTCACCAAACATGCGGCGGTTGGTTTCGCGGAATGGCTGGCTTTGACCTATGCCGACAAAGGAATCCGGGTTTCGGTCTTGTGTCCTCAGGCCGTCCGATCGGAAATGACCAAAGGGTTTGAAAACTCAGTTGCCGCGATTGATGGCATGCTTGAACCCGAGGACGTGGCACAGGCATGTGTCGAGGCCATTGGCACCGAGACCTTTCTGGTTCTGCCGCACCCGCAGGTTCTGGACTACATGCGCTTGAAAACCGCCGATTACGACCGTTGGATTTCGGGAATGAACAAGTTGAATCAGCAATTTGCAGGCGATACCTAGTCTTTGTTACGAGCGCGGCGCAGAAGGCCTTCCTGCGCGACGGACGCGACCAAAGTACCGTCCTGCGCATAGATTGACCCGCGGTTGAAGCTGCGTCCCTGCCCCGTCCATGGCGACTCCATGGAATAGAGATGCCAGTTCTGGAATTGAACCGGCGCATGAAACCAGATTGCGTGATCCAGGCTCGCGCCATTGATTTCGCCCGTGAACCAGCTCAACCCGTGCGGACGCATGCCGGAACTCAGCAGCGCCATGTCCGAGGCATAGGCCAGCAATAGGTGTTGGGTCACGTGATCAGCCTGTTCCGCTGCTCCCATGCGGAACCACAGATGGTTTCGGTCGTCGCTTTTCTCGGGCTGAAATATGTCCAGGGGATCAATCTCGCGCACCTCGATCGGACGTTCGCGCAGCAATTCGGCGCGTAGCCTTTCGGGAACGCGGTTCAGGTATTTCTGCCGCAATTCATCGCGGGACGGTTGCGTTTCGGGCGCTGGGACATCAGGCATCGCGTGCTGATGGTCCCAGCCTTCATCCTGAATGTGGAACGAGGCCGACATGTTGAGGATCTGCTTGCCGTGCTGGATTGCCACCACGCGCCGTGTGGTGAACGACCCGCCATCCCGTGCGCGATCCACCTGATAGATAACCGGAATTTCCGGATCTCCCGGACGGATGAAATAGGCATGCAGCGAATGGCAAAGGCGGTTTTCGACTGTTCGGTACGCGGCCGCCAGAGCCTGTGCGATGACCTGACCACCAAATATCCGCGTGGGCGTTTCACCGCCGGACCCGGTGCCTCGGAACAAGTCTACCTCAAGGCGTTCAATGTCCAGCAAATCCAACAGGATGCGTTCGGCTTCGGTCATTCGACTCTCTCTGGTTCTGTTCGTGATCGGCCTAGCAGGCCCGCGCGGGTCATTCAATGAGGGCGGCGTGAACCAGGGCTTTGAGTTCTGAGCGTGACGGGTAAGAGCTGGAGGGCGACAACTGAGTAAAGAAAACAGCCGACAGGTCGTTCTTTTGGTCGACCCAGAAAAAGGTCGACGCCATGCCGCCCCAACTGAAATCTCCAACCGATCCGGGGGTATGTGCACGGCCCGGGTCCAAAACCACAGCGCCGCCAAGCCCGAACCCCATGCCGTCCATTGGCTGTTCTGCAAAGCTTTGGGGTCCCATGGACGCGATGTCGCCCGGCAAGTGGTTGCGCATCATGAAGTCCACTGTGCTCGGGCCCAGCAGTCGTTGATCGCCCACCTGCCCTTTTGCGCGCAGCATCTCGGCGAAACGGGCAAAATCGTCGATCGAGCTGACCAGCCCACCACCGCCGGAAAACAGCGTGGCCGCTTCGAATGGCGAGTCTCCGGCCTGATCCACCAATCGCAACGTTTCACCGCCGGACCTGGCCGCGTTCAGGGCCATCGCGTCTCCCTCGAGCGGTGTGTAGAGCGAGGCGAACCGGTCCCCAGCCTCTTTGGGAACCGAAAACCCGGTTTCGTCCATCTCAAGCGGCCCAAAGATCTCATCGGCAAAGAATTGGTCCAGACTCCTGCCGGACACGACTTCGACCACCCGTCCGATAACGTCGATGCCAACCGAATACTCCCAGCGGCTGCCGGGTTGAAATGCAAGCGGCAATGCAGCCACGGCCCGAACCTGATCGGCCAGCAGACCCTGATCCGGCTTGAACATCAGGTCCTGAGCATCCATCGCAGCGGGCAGATTGCCCGGGTTGAATGGATAGCTTAGCCCGCTGGTGTGTGTCAGCAGTTGATGCAGGGTCGGCGACGTCGAGTCTTCTGTTTGATCAATGGATTGCGCGTCTTTCCGCAACGCCTTCATGTCGGCGAATTCCGGCAGAAACTCGGACACCGGCGCCTCAAGGTGCATTAGACCTTGTTCTATCAGCATCATCAGCGCTGTCGTGGTTACTGGCTTGGTCATCGAGTAGATGCGAACCAAGGTCTGGCGGTCGAATGGCAAATCACCCTCGAGACTACGCAATCCGCAATCGTGAAAGAACTCTTCGCGCCCGTGCTGCTTCAACAGAAAGGCGCACCCGGGGTATTTTCGTTCGTCCACATACCTTTGCATCCATGTCCGAATGCGGTTCAGCCTCGTCCGATCAAACTGCATTGGCCGAAATTTCCCCCTTTTTTTGTCACCTACGCGCAATCCTGCCGCCCCGTGGCAGAGAAAAACAGCCCAAAAAACAAAGCCGGCAAAAATTGCCGGGCGGGCGATCAGCAAGTCTGCTCTCGGCCACGACCCACGACGCTGTTAGACTGACGGCGTTCTGGATTCGTGATTTGCAGCCGTTACCCCCTGATTTCGCCACCGGCCGGAGGTGCCAGATGACGCAGAACGTGGAATTCGTATACGACTTTTGCAGCCCGAACGCTTACCTCGCTCATAAGGTTTTGCCAGATCTCGCCGCGCGGCACGCGGCCAGGATCCGATATGTGCCGGTTCTGCTGAGCACAGTCTTCAAGGCGACGAACAACCAGAACCCATTTCAGGCGTTTTCGGAGAATCGGAAGAAATCGGCGTATCTGACCCATGACCTGCACCGCTTTGCGCGGCGGCGAGGCCTGAACTTTCATATGAGCCCCTATTATCCGCTGAACACGAAGTTCGCTATGCGTGGGGCAGTCGCGGCGATGGGAAAACCTTGGGAAGGCAGATACATAGATGCCGTTTTTGACGCAATATGGGTGCACGGGCAGAAGATTGACGACCTGAATGTGTTGACCGACATCGTTCAAGAACGTGACCTGCCCGTACGAAAAATCCGCGAGGCGATCACCGGCGATTTGGGCAAGCAGACTCTGAAGGATCAGACAAAGGCGGCCGTTCGCCGCGGAGTTTTTGGGGTGCCTAGCTTGTTTGTCGGTTCCGAGATGTTTTTTGGTAAGAACAGCCTGGCCAACGTAGAACTCGAACTCGAGGCGTTGCACTGAGGTTTCAAGGACGCAGTCCCAATTGCCGGGCAGCATCAATAAGCTTGTGCGCGTGGTCTTTTTCAAGCTCTTCCGGGGTCACGTAAAAGCTGGGCCCGCCGATATTCAATCCAAATACCCGCCCGTCGCTGGCGGTGGCTACTGGAACGGAAATGGCATGGACGTCGTCCCGCCACAGAGAATATCCGGTACAATAACCTTGTGTATCGTACTCATCCAACGCGGTTTTTATCGAGTCGCGCAGGTGATTTTCGGGCAGGTTCAGATCGCGTCGTGCAGCGTAAACCGCGGTTTCCCTTTGATCCTCGGTCATGCCAACCAGAATGGCCCGCCCCATGGCCGAGGAGAACAACGGCAGCCGGGATCCGACATGCATGGTAAGCGCCACGTTCTGCGTCGACCTGCTGACCGCGACGTATACGACCTCGGCCCGATGCGCTTCGCCCAGGGCGGCCGTCAGGTACGGATTGGCTCCATCGCGCAGTTCCCTCAGTACCTCGACGGCACGTTCGCATATGTCAGCCGCCCCCAGAACTCCAAATCCCAGCCGCAGCACTCCGACACCAAGCCGATAAGAACCGCCTGCGTGATCCTGAACAAGATAACCCAGTTGGCACAGCGTATGGGTCAACCGCGAGATCGTTGGCTTGGGCAAACCCGTGCGTTCCGCAAAATCCGTGTTGGTCAGGGCCGTTTCGCCGTGGCGAAAGCAACGCAGCAGTTCAAGCCCCCGCGCCAGTGCAGTGACGAAGTTCCGATCCTTGCCAGAGTCGGCGCTTGATGATGTCTCGGATACCACGCCCGCCCCTCTATCCCAGCGCTGCCAGACCATGTTTGGCGAACATCGGCACATAGGCTCCGAATGCACGCGCCCGGGCCGGATCGGAGGCGTTCCCGTCCAGGGCGCGTTTGTAGACGCCTTGAAGAATTCCGGCCATGCGAAAGAAGTTGAACGCGAGATAGAAACCGAAATTGTCGATCCCCGCCAATCCGCGCCGCTGACAATATGAGGCGATGAACTGCTGATCGCTGGGCAGCCCGAGGCTGCCGCGATCAACGCCGGCCAGCCCCCGACCCTCTTTGCTCGGCGGCATCTGCCATTGCATGATTACGGCCGCCAGATCGGCATAGGGATGGCCGATGGTGGACAGTTCCCAATCAAGGACCCCG
Source organism: Ruegeria sp. CRTD044 (assembly GCF_059613485.1). Classification (NCBI taxonomy): domain Bacteria; kingdom Pseudomonadati; phylum Pseudomonadota; class Alphaproteobacteria; order Rhodobacterales; family Roseobacteraceae; genus Ruegeria; species Ruegeria sp. CRTD044. The sequence goes on from NZ_JBXWSP010000017.1 coordinate 44,888, forward strand.
ATGCAGGTGGTGCCGTCACGCTCGAACATCAGATTATCGATGCGATAGTCGCCATGAACCAGCGTTCGTTGACCATCATCCGCCGGGATCGAGCTTTCCAGCGCATCGATCAGCGCATCCATGTCGGCAACCGTTTCGGTTTCCGAGGCGCGATACTGTTTGGTCCAGCGCGCGATCTGGCGTTCAAAGTAGTTGCCGGTCGGTCCATAGTCGGACAGGCCCACGGCGTCGATGTCGACCATGTGCAATTCGGCCAGAACCCGGTTCATCTCATCCAGAACGGCGCTGCGGGTTTCGTTGGTTTCGCCCTTCATGGTCGGTTCCAGAAAATTCCGGCCGACAAGACGCTCCATGACATAGAAGGCAGAGCCGATGATGCTGTCATCCTCGCACAGCACGTACATGCGCGGCACCGGTACATTGCTGTGCGCCAACGCGGTCTGAACACGGAATTCGCGGTCGACCGCGTGGGCGGATTTCAGCAGAACTCCGGGCGGTTTACGCCGCAGAACATAGGATTTGCCCGGCGTGCGCAGTTCGTAGGTCGGATTGGACTGACCAACCGTGAACTTCGTCGCCTCAAGCGGACCGGCATAGCCTTGCAGGTTGGCGCGCAGATAGGCATCTACGGCGACAAGGTCGAGGGTGTTCGGGTCATCGCTCATGCGATCGGCCTCGCTTGATACTGGACCGGGTTTCACAGGGCATCGGCAAAGATGTTTCCTCCGGTCAGAACGTTGATTCCACCCGAAACCGGGATCACGGCGCCGGTCACGTAACTGCCACCGCGCCCGCTGAGGAACAGCATACAGCCCGCGATGTCCTCGTCGCGCCCGACACGGCCCAGCGGGACCGACTTGCCCACTTTCTCGCGTTTTTCCTCGTCAGCCGTGGCAAAGGCGGTCATGCGCGAAACGAACGGTCCCGGCGCCAAGGCATTCACGGTCACGCGGTAGGGCGACAGCTCCTTTGCCATGATCTTGGTCAGATGGATGACGGCCGCCTTGGACGCGGAATAGCTGTAGGCGCCATCTCCCATGGGAACCTCTCCCATCACCGATGCGACGTTGATCACCCGTGCAGGATCATCGTCCGAGCCTGATTGCATCAGCAGAGGCAGCAGCTTCTGGGTCAGGTGAAAGATGCCGGCAACATTCACGGACATGACTTTGTCCCAGGCGTCATAGGGAAACTGTCCCATAGGCGCACCCCATGACACGCCGGCATTGTTCATAAGGATATCAAGCCTTTGGGTGCGGTTGCTCACCTCTTCGACCAGCGCGTCAATGCCGGCCTCGCTGCTGACGTCACCTGCAAACCCTACTGCGGTTCCGAGAGCATCCAGCGCGTTCAGTTCGGCGGCTACAGCTTCGCAAGCTTCGCCCTTGCGCGAGGCGATCAGCACCCGCGCACCCGCGCGCAGCAAAGCCTCGGCTGCCATCCGACCAATGCCGGTCGCGCCGCCCGTGACCAGAGCAGTCTTGCCCGCTAGCGAAAATAAGTTCTCCGGTGTCATCGGCCTCTCCCCATAATTCGTTTTTGTTGCGTCCTGAGTTCTATTTCAGGTCGGGTCAGTTTCACTGTGCAGAATTGCATTTCACATCTGCCTTGACAACATGGTGTCAGGACCCGACCTTCGGGCCGACAAATGGCGAGGATCGGAATACGAAATGCAAGCATTACTCAGCGTCGCCCCGGGTGGTCCGGAAACACTGGAACTGACCACCCTGCCCGATCCAACGCCCAAAAAGGGTCAGGTGCTGATCCGGGTACGTGCGGCAGGTGTGAATTATCCTGACACGCTGATCATCCGCGATTTGTACCAGATGAAACCACCGCGCCCGTTCGCGCCCGGAGGGGAAGTGTCAGGCGATGTGATCGCCGTCGGAGATGGTGTTTCCGATCTGAAGATCGGTGACCGTGTTCTGGCCCTGACAGGCCACGGAGGTTTCGCCGAGCAGCTGTGCATTCCGGCCGCCAGCGCCGTTCCGATCCCGGAGTCCATGCCGTACGAGGATGCGGCTTGTTTCATCTTCACCTACGGAACGTCCTACCATGCGCTGAAGGATCGCGCCGGGCTCAAGGGCGGTGAGACCTTGTTGGTTCTTGGGGCCGCCGGTGGTGTCGGCTCGGCCGCGGTTGAGTTGGGCAAAGCGATGGGCGCGCGTGTAATTGCCGCGGTGTCCACGGAAGACAAAGCTCAGTTCTGCAAGGATTTGGGCGCTGATGAGGCGATCGTCTACTCCAAAGAGATGACGCGAGAGGCGCAAAAAGCGTTCTCGTCAGAAATCAAGAAGCTGGCGGGCGGTGATGGCGTTGATGTGGTCTATGATGCGGTTGGCGGCGACTACGCCGAGCCAGCATTGCGCGCGATGGCTTGGAAGGGGCGGTTTCTGGTCGTTGGCTTTCCGGCCGGTATCCCCAACATCCCGTTGAATCTGCCTTTGCTCAAAGGCTGTGAGATCGTCGGCGTGTTCTGGGGCGCGTCCGTATTCCGCGATCCGGCCGGACATGCCGAAAACTTGCGGGAACTGTTTGCCATGTATCATGGCGGCAAGATAAAGCCGCGTATCAGCGCCCGCTTTTCCTTGCCCCGCGCCGCCGAAGCTTTGGAGATGTTGGGCGATCGGTCGGTTCTCGGCAAAGTTGTTGTGTCCATCGACTAGGAACGACATTCACGGTCGTTTCACAGCATGACCCCATGACCTGACCTGCACCCGCTCGCCTCATGAGAGCAAAGCCGGTAGACGCGTTTTCAATTCGCGGCTATGAAACAGGTATGGGGACAGAAAAATAATGCGTAGTATTCTTGTATTGAACGGACCTAACCTGAACCTTTTGGGCACACGGCAGCCCGAGGTTTATGGTCATACCACCTTGAAGATGATCGAAGACTTGTGCGTTTCGCATGGCGCATCGATCGGGTTGCGTGTCGAGTGCGCCCAATCAAACCATGAAGGTGTGTTGATCGATGCCATCCACGCCGCGCGCGGGACCCATGACGGGATCGTCCTGAACGCCGGCGCGTATACCCATACGTCAATAGCGTTGATGGACGCCATTTCGTCGGCGCAACTGCCGGTGGTCGAGGTTCACCTGTCCAATATCCACGCCCGCGAGGCATTTCGGCACAAGTCCTACATCTCGGCCGTCGCCATCGGGCAGATCTGCGGCTTTGGCGCTCAAAGCTATGTTCTGGCGCTGGAAGCGCTGGCCGCGCATCTTCAGGAGGGTGGCGGCGCATGATGACGCTCAAGGAATACCTCAACTTTCTGAGCTATGTGAAAACCCTCGAGGAGCTTTGGGCCGCGCACACCGAACAGATGGCCAAGTATGGTTTTGACCGCCTGTTGTACGGACATACACAATACCGCACCCAAACGTCTTTGGGCGACCCCGAAGATTTCGTGATCCTAACCAATCACTGCAAGGAATACATGGACGGTTTCCTTCGGGATGGTCTGTATTTCCATGCGCCCATGCTGAAATGGGCACTGGATCACGAAGGGGCCGCGAGCTGGAGCATGATCCGTGAGATGATGTCCAGCGGCACGATGACCAACGAAGAACGCAAGGTGTACGAGTTCAACCGCTCGAAAGGGATCACTGTCGGTTACACGATCAGTTTCACTTCGGTGTCCATGCGGTCGAAGGGGGCAATTTCGCTGGCCGCTCTGAACCGCAGCCAGGACGAGATGGACGAGATGTGGGCCGAGCATGGTGATGACATCCTGCTGATGAACAACATCGCCCATCTCAAGATCCTGACCCTACCCTACAATCCCCCGAACCGCGCCTTGACCAAGCGGCAGCGCGAGGCTCTGGAATGGGTGGGTGACGGCAAAACGACCCAGGACATTGCCCTGCTGATGGGACTGACTTCGGCAACTGTTGAAAAACACCTCAGGCTGGCGCGCGAGGCTCTTTCCGTCGAAACGACCGCACAGGCGGTTTTGAAGGCTTCGCTGCAGAATCAGATGTTCGTAATGGAGGTTTGAAGCCGCTGTCGCACGACAGTTGACCTTAGGTAAGGAATACATGACTTCCTAAAACTGCGCAGAAATTGCACATTGATCCCGTTCCGTGAGTGGTGGCTTTAGCCAAGGAACATTTGGACGGATCTTTGTATTCCCAAGGCTCTCCGTTCGCTCTGACAAAGGGCGCTTATTCGTCCGCGTGCCGATGTCGGAAATTTTGGGGGGCCTCGACCATCCCCATCTTGCGGGGCCCTCCAATTACTACTCTGATCAATCGGAAACTCGCCAATAAAAAACCGGTCGCGCGTCGCGCAACCGGTTTCGGATGTTTTTGGAGCAGCCCGGAAAACCCGGGCTGAACAGGCGTCAGCCCTGAGCCGCTTTGGCGACTTCGGCAGCAAAGTCTTCTTTTTCGACCACGATGCCTTCGCCAACTTCCAGACGTACAAAACCGGTGATGGTTGCGCCGGCTTCCTTGGCCGCTGCTTCCACGGTCAGGTCGGGGTTCACAACGAACTGCTGGCTCAGCAGGGTCGATTCCGCGACGAATTTCTTCATGCGGCCCTCGATCATCTTTTCGATGACCTGCTCGGGCTTGCCGGATTCGCGCGCGATGTCCATCTGGACCTGCTTTTCTTTTTCGACAACGGCCGGATCCAGGTCGGCTTCGGACAGAGCGGCCGGGTTCACGGCTGCGATGTGCATCGCGACCTGCTTGCCGATGGCTTCATCGCCGCCCGAAAGAGCAACCAGAACACCGATCTTGCCCATGCCGTTGGTCGCCGCGTTGTGGACATACGAGACTACGGTGTCGCCCGACAGTTTGGCCATGCGGCGGACCGACATGTTTTCGCCGATGGTGGCGATCTTGTCGGTCAGCGTGTCGGCAACCGACTTGCCGCCCAGATCAGCAGCCAGCAGTTCCTCAACCGAGTCAACGCCCTGGGCTGCATAGGTGATCTTGTCGACCATTTCCTGGAACTCGGCGTTCTTCGCGACAAAGTCGGTTTCCGAGTTCACTTCGACAGCAACACCGTTGCCGCCTTCGACGTGAACGGCAACCAAGCCTTCTGCTGCGGTACGGCCGGATTTCTTTGCGGCCTTTGCCAGACCTTTGGTGCGCAGCCAGTCAACGGCCTCGTCCATGTTGCCGCCGGTTTCGGTCAGCGCTTTTTTCGCGTCCATCATGCCTGCGCCGGTCGAGTCGCGCAGTTCTTTCACCATTGCTGCAGTGATTGCCATCTCTTGGCTCTCCTCAATTCAAACGGAATTGGGGCAGGTCTACCCTGCCCCATATGTCATTTACGTGACGGGCAGCTTACGCTTCGGCCGACGCTTCGGCTTCTTCTGCAACGGCTTCTTCAACCGGTGCTTCTTCGAACTCGCCTAGGTCGACGCCGGCGGCGCCCAGCTGTGCGGTCATGCCGTCCAGCGCAGCACGTGCGGCCAGGTCGCAATACAGTGCGATTGCACGGGCAGCATCGTCGTTGCCGGGGATGATGTAGTCCACACCATCCGGCGAGCAGTTGGTGTCGACGACAGCCACAACCGGGATACCCAGCTTGTTGGCTTCGGCGATGGCCAGGGCTTCTTTCTTGACGTCGATGACGAACAGCAGGTCAGGAACGCCGCCCATCTCGCGGATGCCGCCCAGCGAAGCCTGCAGCTTGGCCTGGTCACGCTCCATGCCCAGACGCTCTTTCTTCGTCAGGCCTTCAGCGCCCGATTCCATGGCTTCGTCGATCTGGTTCAGACGGTTGATCGACTGGGAAACGGTTTTCCAGTTGGTCAGCGTGCCGCCCAGCCAGCGGTGGTTCATGTAATACTGGGCCGACTTTTCAGCGGCTTCGGCGATCGGCTGTGCTGCCTGACGCTTGGTGCCGACAAACAGAACGCGGCCACCTTTGGCGACGGTGTCACGCACCGCCTGCAGCGCCTGGTCCAGCATCGGAACGGTCTGGGTCAGGTCCATGATGTGGATGCCGTTGCGCGCGCCATAGATGAACGGCGCCATGCGGGGGTTCCAACGCTGTGTTTGGTGACCAAAGTGAACGCCAGCTTCCAGCAGCTGACGCATGGTGAACTCGGGAAGAGCCATGCTATTTTTTCCTTTTCCGGTTTTCGCCTTGGCGGGGGTGAAAGAAGCGTTTGCTCCAACCGGCGGCCTTGATGAGGATGTCTCCCTCAAAACGACCAAACCCCGCCTGCGGATTTGAATGCCGCGCGTATACGGCAGGTTGACTGATGGTGCAAGGGGCTTTTACCCCTATTTTTCTGGCCGCGCCAAGGCATGCCCGTGGCGAACGGCCTGCTCGCAATGCGCGGCCAAAGCCTTGCGGTTGTCGAAATCGCTGACCCGCGCCGGAGAATGATAAATCAATTCGACCCGCCCCTGCCGCCGCGCGCCCAGCGTCTTCAGAAGATGCGGGGCAAAATCCATGTCCCCCCACCAGCCATAGAACCGGTCCGGCTGCCCATCGGGCGCGTGGTAGACAACCGAAACCGGCTGAACATACATAAAATCACGCAGTTCATCTGCAAAGAATGCCGCAAAAAGCGTTGTTTTGAATGGCAAAACCCGAAGGCCATCTGTCGATGTGCCCTCTGGAAAAAACAACAGCTTGTGCCCGGCCTTCAGACGGTCTTCGAACAATCTGGTCTGCTCGCGCGCTTTTTTTGGATTACGTTCGATGAACACGGTTCCGGTGGCCCGGGCCAGCCAACCGATGCCGGGCCAATTCGCCACCTCGGCCTTGGACACGAAGTATACACGCTTGCGGGCGTTGAGCGCGAAGATATCCAGCCAGGACGTGTGATTGGCCACAACTGCCCCGCGCTGCTGCATCAACTCACCCGAGCTGGAAAATCCGATACCAAGAATTCGAAACGCATTGCGACATACGAATTGGGCAATGAACGGCGTTACCGGCCGACGCAGGCCAAAGATTGGTCTTTCGACCAGGCGCACAAGCAACAGAACGATCAGACCACCGAACACCAGCACAGCCAGAGGAAGCCCCCGCAGGATCACCAAAATCCAACCCGACACGCCCAATTCAACCGGGTCCGGGTCGTCCGAGCTGTGCCAGACAGCGCCGTTTGGCACGTCACGCTCCGCCATAGATGCGTCTCTGTCTTTCGTTCATCCGAGTGGTGTCGAGGATCAGGCAAACGTCGGTGGTGTTGAACGCATGATCGATGAATGCCCCCTCGCCCACAAACCCACCCAATCGAAGATAGGCCTTGATCAAGGCCGGAACTTGCAACATCGCACCCCGTCGATCCAGCGCATCTTTCGGAACCAGGTTCATGTTCTGAAAAACATCCAGCTGCGCCCGCACCCGCAGCTCGGGTGGCGCCAAGTGGTTGTGATGCAGCATCGACAGAGGCTGGGCAAGGTGCTTGACGTCTGTGCCATGAAAACTGGCAACGCCGAACAGAACCTCGATCTCCCGTTCGGACACATATTTCGCGAGGCCATTCCACAAATGATACATTGCGGTTCCGCCGCGATAGTCCGGATGCAGGCAGGACCGGCCGAGTTCCAGCAATTTGCGGCCGCTGTTTTTCAGAACGGTAAGGTCGTATTCATCCTCGGAGTAGAACCGTCCGACTTCAGCTACGCGGTCACCCGGCAACAGCCGGTAGACACCGACCACTTGTCCGGTGGCGTCGTCATAGGCCAGCATGTGATCAAAATACGGGTCGAACTGGTCGCGCTCCAGACCTTCGGCGTGATCGACCATCTCGCCGCCGCCGCCCAGTTCACGCACGAAGACGTCATAACGCAGCCGCTGCGCCGCGCGCAGTTCCTCGTCGGTTTCGGCAAGTTTGACAGTGAATGAAGGGCCCGTATCCGGCATGTGGAATGGTCGTCGTCTTGTTGCGATCCCAGCGCTGATACCGCAGCTGCGCGGCGAATGGCAACACGAACCGGGTGGCGAGCCCCGTTAACCTTTCCTAAACCAGTTTCAGGGATCAAGAACCGGCATCAAGGCGATGCGTGTTCCGTCAATCACCACTTTGCCCTGGTCGCGAAAGTTCACGGTGATCTTGCCCCCGATGTTGGACTGGACCTGTCCGACGCCCCAGTCGGGGAAATCGGGATGGCGGACATACATGCCCGGTGCAAGAATGGCATTCAGATCTGTCATGCGGCGGCTCCGGGTCGGGCATGGGCGGATACCACAGGAGGTACGCATGGGCGACACCAACGTCAACCTGGCCGAGTTGATCGGCTCTCGGATCTGCCACGATCTGATCAGCCCGATCGGCGCAATCACGAACGGTCTGGAACTGTTGGAGATGGTTGGCGGCACCCAGGGCCCCGAGATGGAGCTGATTACCGGCAGCGTCGGCAGCGCCGGGGCGCGGATCCGGTTTTTCCGCGTGGCCTTTGGCGCGGCCAGCGATCAGCCGCTGGGCCGCAGCGAAGTGACGGATCTGCTGCGCGATGTCGAGCGTGCGGGCCGAGTCCGGGTGCATTGGAACGTCACCGAGGCGATGCCGCGCAATCAGATCAAACTGGCCTTTCTGGCCATCATGTGCTGCGAAAGCGCCATGCCCATGGGCGGCGAGGTCAAAATTGACAGCGTGGGCGACAAATGGACGGTCACCGGTACGGCCGACCGCATGAATGTCGATCCGGACCTGTGGAAAGGTCTCCCGACCGGCACCTTCGCCAACAATGTGACACCGGCGCAGGTCCAGTTCGCCCTGCTGCCGCAGACGGCGGCAGCGCAGGACCGTCGAGTTTCGGCCGAGACGGGCGCGACCCGCGTGGTGCTGCGGTTCTGACCCGGCGCCTCAGGCGCGCGTCGTGCCGTTGCCGCGAACCAGGTATTTGAAACTGGTCAGCTGCGCCGCCCCCACCGGGCCGCGCGCGTGCATCTTGCCCGTGGCGATTCCGATCTCGGCGCCCATTCCGAACTCACCACCGTCGGCAAACTGGGTCGAAGCGTTGTGCATCAGGATCGCACTGTCGAGCCGTTCAAAGAAGCGGTCGGCGGCGGACTGATCCTCGGTCATGATGCAATCGGTGTGGTTCGATCCGTATTGCCGGATATGCGCAATTGCCTCGTCGATATCAGCCACCGGTTTTGCGGCGATGATGCTGTCCAGAAACTCCTTACCCCAATCGTCATCGCTGGCCGGCACGGTGCCGTCGATGGCCAGCGCACCTGCGGCATGGACCTCGACGCCCGCGGCCAGCAGCGCGGCGATCACGTCGCGCCCCAGCGTTTCCGCGATATCCTGATGCACCAGCAGGCATTCGGCCGCCCCGCAGATGCCAGTGCGGCGAGTCTTGGCGTTCAGCACCACGTCCAGCGTTTTCTGCGGATCCGCCGCCTTGTCGATGTAGATGTGCACGATCCCTTCAAGATGGGCAAAGACCGGCACCCGCGCCTCGCGCTGGACCAGCCCAACCAGCCCCTTGCCGCCGCGCGGCACGATGACGTCGACATAGTCGGTCATGGTCAGCAATTCCTGCACTGCGGCCCGGTCACGGGTCGGCACCAGTTGGATCGCATCCTCGGGCAGGTTGGCCGCCTTCAAACCCTCGACCAGACAGGCGTGGATCGCGGTCGAGGAATGAAAGCTTTCCGACCCGCCGCGCAGGATCACGGCATTGCCCGACTTGAGGCACAGCGCCCCTGCATCCGCGGTCACGTTCGGGCGGCTTTCATAGATCACGCCGATCACGCCCAGCGGGGTGCGTACGCGGCGGATGTTCAGCCCCGAGGGCATATCCCATTCGGCCAGAACCTCACCCACCGGATCGGTCTGCTCGGCCACGGTGCGCAACCCGTCGACCATGCCCTGAATGCGCGCCTCGTCCAGCATCAGGCGGTCCATCATGGCCGGGCTCAGCCCCTTTTCGCGGCCATAGTCCAAGTCTTTCTTGTTGGCCTCGATGATCTGCGCGCGGTTCTTCCACACGGCGTCGGCGGCGGCGATCAACGCGGCGTGTTTGCGCTCGGCCGAGGCGAAGGCCAGATCCCGAGACGCATCCTTGGCGCGCTTGCCAAGATCGGCCATCAGGGCGGGAATGCTGTTAAAGTCCTTCATGTCATCTGCCTTTCCGGTCGTCGGACCAGCCAAATCTATCAGTTTTCGCCGCTACAATGCCAGATCATCACGGTGGATCATCACCGCACGGCCGGGATAGCCGAGTGCGTCCTCGATCTCGGAGGATTTGCGCCCCTTGATGGCGTCGGCCTCGTGCGCGGTATAGCGGCTGAGGCCCAATCCCAGACGCCGGCCCTCGTGGTCCTTGATGGCCACCGGGTCGCCCCGTCCGAAATCGCCCGTCACCTCGACGATGCCGGCCGGCAACAGGCTTTTGCCATTCTCCAGCGCCCGCGCGGCCCCTGCGTCGACCGTGATCTCGCCCCGCGGCTTCATCGCCGAGATCCAGCGTTTGCGCGCCGCATGCGGGTCCAACTTGGCTTTGAACCAAGTGCTGTTCGCGCCATTGTTCAGCAGTTTCAGTGGGTTCAACGGCGATCCTTCCGTAATCGCCATGTCAGAGCCCGCCGCCGTCGCCATCTGCGCGGCCATCAGCTTGGTCTTCATGCCGCCCTTGGACAGCCCCGAACCGGCATCACCGGCCATCGCCTCGATCTCGGGCGTGATCGCGTCGATCACGGCAAACCGGGTGGCGGACGGGTCCTCGGCGGGGTTGCCGGTGTAGAACCCATCGACATCGGACAGCAGAATCAATTGATCCGCACCGACGGTCACGGCGATCTGCGCGGCCAGGCGATCATTGTCGCCGTAACGGATTTCATCCGTGGCCACCGTGTCATTTTCGTTCACGATGGGCACGACACCCAACCCCAGCAGAGTTTCCAGCGTCGCGCGCGAGTTTAGGTACCGGCGGCGGTTCTCGCTGTCCTCAAGCGTCACCAGAACCTGCGCCGTGGTGATGTTGTGGGGGGCCAACGCCTCTTCATAGGCCCGCGCCAGCCTGATCTGCCCGACGGCGGCGGCGGCCTGGGACTGCTCCAACGAAAGGGTGGTTGCGGGCAGGCCCAGAACACCGCGCCCCAGGGCGATCGACCCGGAGGAGACCAGAACCACATCGGCCCCCTGCCCCTTGAGCCACGCCACGTCCTGCGCCAGCGAATGCAACCAGTCCGAACGCAGCTTGCCGGTCGCACGATCGACCAGCAACGCCGAGCCGATCTTGACCACCAGGCGCTTTGCGTCGGTCAGGGCTGCCACGTCTCGCGCTCCTCGGTGGGTTTCTGGCGCAGGCGGTTTTCGTCGATCTGGGAGCGCAGGGCCCGCAGAACCTCGGTCACGCCCTGTCGGGCCACGCCCGACATTGTCATGACCGGGCCGCCCACGGCCTCTTCCAACTCGGCCTTGGCCAGTTCGAGTTGTTCTTCGTCCAGCGCGTCGATCTTGTTCAACACGGTGATCCGGGGCTTGTCGGCCAGCGCGCCGCCATAGGCCTCAAGCTCGTGGATGATGGTGTGATAGTCCTGCGCGATGGTCTCAGACGTGCCATCGACCAGATGCAGCAACACCGCGCAGCGTTCGACATGGCCCAGAAAACGGTCGCCGATGCCGCGGCCTTCATGCGCGCCTTCGATCAGGCCGGGAATGTCGGCCACCACGAATTCCACGTTGTCCACGCCGACGACGCCCAGATTTGGGTGCAGCGTGGTAAAGGGATAGTCGGCGATCTTGGGCCGGGCGTTCGAGGTGGCGGCCAGAAAGGTTGACTTGCCCGCATTCGGCAGGCCGAGCAGGCCCACATCGGCAATCAGCTTCAGACGCAGCCAGATCGTACGGTCCACGCCCGGCTGCCCCGGATTGGCACGGCGCGGCGCCTGGTTGGTGGCCGATTTGAAATGCAGGTTGCCGAAACCGCCATTGCCGCCCCGCGCCAGAAGGACACGTTGCCCCACTTCGGTCAGGTCGGCGATCACCGTCTCCTGATCCTCGTCCAGGATCTCGATTCCGACGGGCACGCGCAGGATGATGTCGTCGCCATCCTTGCCGGTGCGTTGCTGGCCCCGGCCGGGCTGTCCGTTCTTGGCAAAGAAATGCTGCTGATAGCGGAAGTCGATCAGGGTGTTCAGCCCGTCCACGACCTCAGCCCAGACGGACCCGCCTTTGCCGCCGTCCCCGCCATCGGGGCCGCCGTATTCGATGTACTTTTCGCGTCGAAAGCTGACGCACCCGCTACCGCCGGCCCCGGACCGGATGTAGACCTTTGCAAGATCGAGAAATTTCATGTCAGTCCCCTACTGCAAAGGCCCCATCGGCCACAAGTCAGAGTTTTTTGCTGTACGTCCAGGTGGGCACATTTGCGTCGCGCGCCACCGAGAAACTTTCGGCATCGCCAAGGTACTGGAACCCGCAATGAGTCAGGACCCGCGCCGAGGCGGGATTGTCCTGAAACACGCTGGCAAACATCGTGGCGTTTTCCAGCGGGTTCGAATGAACCAGCGTTTCCACCGCCAGCGAGGCGATGCCCGTATTCCAATACAAGGGCGCGACCCAATAGCCCACTTCGGACTGATTGCGATCCAGCCGCTTGAGCGAGATCACCCCGATCAACTCGGGACCGCCGTCCTTGGTGGCGTCCATCGCCCAGACGTCCTCGTCCCGGTCCTCGGCCATGGCGCGGGTGACGAAAGCTTCGATCGAACCGGGCGGCAAGGGGTGCGGGATCGACGTGGTCATGCGCGCCACGCGCTCGTCCCCTGCGTAGTGCTCGATCAGGCCCATATCTGACCGGCGCAGCGGGCGCAGGTCGAACCGCTCGGTTTCAATGACCGGCTGATTTATGATTGCCTCAAGTTTCATTGGTGTGTTCCTCCTCCGAACAACACGAAAAGTACGGATGCAACAGTCAGACCCGCGAGAGTCCACATCAGATATTTTTCCGCCGGCCGTCCCGCAACCACGCGGGCAATTCTATCGCCCGCAAAGGTCCAGATCGGGTGCAGGACCACCTGGCAGGTCAACAAAACGAGCGCGATCGTGAGCGTCGCACTCAGCACCGATGTTCCCGCCGCGACGAACCCGGTGAATCCAGCGATGATCATCGCCCAGGCCTTGGGGTTCAGCGGATGGACCACCAACCCGGCCCAGAATCCGGGAACCGCCTCGCCCGCGTCCTGATGCGACAGGCGCAGGTTGGCGATTTTCCACGCAAGCCAGCAAATATAGGCCGCCGAAGCATATTTCAGAACCGCGAACGCTGTCGGAGCCTGTTCTGCCAGTTGCAGAAGGCCAAAGCCCAGCGGCCAGATGATCAGCTGCTTGCCGAGAATTACGCCCGCCACGAAAGGCAGCGCCGCGCGGAACCCATAGCGCGCACCCGTTCCCAACAGGACCATGTTGGCCGGTCCCGGCGTGCCGACCTGGCTGGCGGCAAAGATCAGGAAACTGGTGGTTGCAACGGGCATCGGGGCTTTCGATCAAATCTGCGTCAAAACGAGAAAGGGGACCGGCACTTTGTGCCGGTCCCCCATGAATTTTTCTTAAACCTTCTGGGTTTCGGCTTACTCTGCGGCCTCCGCCACTGGCAGGACCGAAATAAAGGTGCGGTTTTTCAGTCCCTTGTGGAACTTCACGGCGCCATCGACAGTTGCAAAGATGGTGTGATCCTTGCCCATGCCCACGCCTTCGCCCGGCCAGAACTTGGTGCCGCGCTGACGCACGATGATGTTGCCTGCAACGGCGGCCTGGCCACCATACAGTTTCACGCCAAGGCGACGACCCGCTGAGTCGCGGCCGTTACGGGAGGAACCGCCAGCTTTTTTATGTGCCATTCTCTCTCTCCTTAGCCTTTGGCCAGCTCTTTGGCCTGCTCAACCCATTCGGGTTTCACTTTGACCGTCTCGATAGCAGCAATCTGCTCGTCCGACAAGGCGGCCAGAGCGGCAAAGCTTTCGATACCAGCTTCGGCCAGTTTCTTGGCAGCTGCGGGGCCAACGCCGGTGATCTGGGTCAGATCGTCAGCGGCAGCAGCAGCGGCCGGAGCCTCTGCCTTGGCAGCGGCTTTCTTGGCGGGTTTCGCTGCTTTCGCAACTTCACCTGCCGGAGCCGAACCGGTAGCGGCCTTGACGCCCGACTTGTCCGCGCCCGAGGGCAGGATGTCGGTGATCTTGACCAGGGTCAGCTTCTGACGGTGACCAACGGTGCGCTTCGAGCTGTGCTTGCGGCGGCGCTTGACGAATTTGATGACCTTGTCACCTTTGATCTGTTCGATCACTTCCGCCTGAACGCCCGCGCCATCGATGAACGGCGCACCGACAACGGGAGCATCGCCACCCAGCATCAAAACGTCGTTGAATTGGACTTTTTCACCTGCGTCGGCAGCCAGTTTTTCAACGCGGAGCACGTCGCCCGCCTGAACCTTGTACTGCTTGCCGCCAGTCTTGAGGACTGCAAACATGCGTCTTTCCTTTTTCTACCGCGTTCTGTGGTCCCCGTCAGACGGGTGTTTCGGCCAAGGCCACCTCGAACAGCGCGCCCTTTTCGGGCGGATGAACGACCGTCAGGGCGCACCCGTCAGGCCAACAATAACGATACCCGGCGCGGAGGTTCCGGCCGGGATGCGCGCTTATCCACGGATCACAGGGCAAAGTCAACAGCAAACCGGCCTAAAGATCCGACGCTTGCAGAACCTGCGCCACCGTCACGCCCAGCTGGTATGACAACTCGTTGAACATGGTGTCCAGACCAGCGAACAAGGCGTTGTTCAAGGCCTGCCCGGCCTCGGTACGTGAAAAGGCGATATTCTCGCGCAGCTGGGCCTCGCTGAGCGGTTGGTACGCAAACAAAAGGAATGAGTACAGCCACTCGCGGGTTTGTTGCTCGGACTGCGCACCCTGCGCCAGCAATTGGGCCAACATTTCGCCGTCGTCGCCTGTGATGCCCTGCCCGTCCGCCAACCCACGGAAGAAATTGTAATCGGCCTGCAACGCTCCACGCACGTTCCGATCAACAAGGTCGTTGATCTCGACATACTCATCGATCAGGCGAAAATAGGCCGCATCACGATCGGCCTCCCGATAGGCGGCCATGGCCATCTCTTCGATGGCTTCGTCGGAAAACGTTCGGCGGGCCGAGTTTTCCAAAGACACAACGGCGCGGCCCAGGTCGCTTTCGAAAAACAGCGCGGCCTGCTCCAATTGCCCTTCGGACATACCGCCAGCCAGCGCATCATGAATCTTGGCCTGCATCCAGGCCTTGTCGTACAAATCTTCAACCTGGGCCTCGAAAAACGATCCGCCCTCACCGTCCAGCAGGCTTTTGTCCAGTTCGCGCCCCTGCGCGACACCCTCATCACGCAGAATCTGCATCACGTCGGACAAATGCATGGCCTTGGTCAGACGGTCGACCTCATCTGCCGTGACCGCACTGGCCCAACCAGCCAGAACCAGCCACAGAGCCAGTAGCAACCGCATTAGATGTCCTGAGCCGGACGCAGCTCGGCCATGCGCGCCGCCAGCACTTCAAACCGCATGGCCATGATCTCGTACTGGATGGCGTTCAACAGCTCATAGACTTCTTGCATCAGCGGCTGTTCCAGCGCTTTGGTATAGGCGTCGACATCCGCGTCAGAGAAATCCTGATAGGTGTAGGCCGCGTTGGCCAAGGCGGACAGTTGCAGCGACTGCCGCATCTCGGGTTCGTTCAGCTTCATCATCTGGCGCAGCCCGTCCGCGTCCAATTGCAGGTCGATCACTCCGGCGGCGCTGGCGGCCAGAAGGAACCGAAGCTGGATCTCCTGCAGCGCCCGCAACGAGGTTTCGCTGGCATCGATGGCGCTGTTCATCCGCTTCAGGCTTTCGATGCGGCTCGAACCGGACTTGACCAGATCGGATATGATCTCCTGCCCCTCTAGTTGCTTGGCTTCGTCATCCTCGACAAGGTGCGAGGCATTTTCCGCCTCGACAAGCCGTTGCCCCAGATCCGAGGCATAAAACTCGACCGCGTGGTTCAGGGCCTCGTCGCTCAGCGTCTGTTCGAGAATCGCAACCGCTGTTTCATGCATGTCATCGGTGTCAAACACCTCTTCCGTCAGACGCGTCCATTGCGAGCCAAAACCCTCGGGGTCGATCCCCAGCATCTGAGGCGCCGAGGCCGAGGCCAGTGCGATGCTTTCCAGCGCCACGTCAAAACCCGTCGTGGTCAGAAAAGCCTCGATCCGATCCCGACTGGCGGACAAGGCGTTCTGAGCCGTCAGAGCGAACGCGAACACGGGCAGGATGAGCAGAAGCGAAATGCGGTGCAGAAGATGTCTCATACATGTCAGCCTAGGAGATTTCGTCGGACTGGCAATGGAAAATCCTCGGTTTGGCGAATTCGGGAATTTTCTGCTTGCACCCCTCGGCGATCACAACTAAATCCCCCCCTCACAGACCCCCGCGGAGAGGTGCCGGAGTGGTCGAACGGGGCGGTCTCGAAAACCGTTGTGGGTGCAAGCCCACCCAGGGTTCGAATCCCTGTCTCTCCGCCATTACTTCCCAATGACGCCCCCCTTTCTTGTTCGCCTGATGGTTGCAACCGTGTATTTTCGCCGGTGGCGTGTTGTTGCCGCCGATAGTCTGATTGATCAGCGCCGAGTGGCCCAAACCCCGAACATGCGCCGAATTTTTGGGATTTCCCCTTTGATCTCAGGTAGTTTCTCCCCACATCAGCGGCACACATCCGAAAAGGAGACCCCAATGTCCCGCATTATCATCCTGATTATCATCGCCGGATTGGGTGCCGGCGCGTATTTCTACCTGAATCAGCCCAAGCCCACCCCGGCCGAGAAACTGCAATCTGCCGCCAAAGAAGCCGGCGAGGCCGTCGGCGAGGCCGCAACCGCAGCTCAGGAAGCCGCCAGCGAGGCGTTGTCGACGGCGACGCAACAAGCGGGTGACGCAGCCTCGGCCGCCGTCGAACAGGCCGGTGAAGCCGCCGAGCAAGCCGGTCAGACAGCCACGGATCTGGCAAACCAGGCCGGCGATGCAGCCACGGATCTGGCCAACCAGGCAGGCGATCAGGTTGCAGCACTTACTGCCCAAGGGCAGATGTTGCTGAATACCTGGGTTGACGAAGGAATGCTGTCGGCCGAGCAGTTCAACTATGACGCGATGGTTGAATCCGTGAAGAACAGTCAGCTGAGCCAGGAGATTCAGGACCAGGTGATCAAGATCCTCGATGGCATCAAGGAAGCGCCGGAAACGGCTGCGCTCAAGATCCAGGAACTGCGCAACCTGTTGACGCAATAAGGCCTTCGACAAGGCCGGCATTTTTCCGGCCTTGTCACACCTGCACCGGCTTCCCAATTCCCCAACGTTAACCCTGTGGTCGATTGACCTGTCCGGTGCCATTTGTTTGGCTTGGCTCAACCAGTCGCATCAAGTCGGGACGACCTATTGTCGGCATCGGTGCGCCCTGCCCTGGGGCGTGCACTCGGATCGACCCGTTTGCTTGAAAGTGTCGGAAACAAAGGAAAAAGAATGACTGACCTCCCCAAATCGATGTTTGCCGTGATCCAGAAATTCGACGGATACTCCGGTACGGCCACGGGCCCGGCGATCGATGACGCCGCCGACTGGGTTGAGAATGCCGAGATCCCGGTGCCCACGCCGGGCCCCGGCCAGGTGCTGATCAAATTGCGCACCGCATCGGTGAACCCCTCGGACCTCCATTTCATCAAGGGTGAGTACGGTCAGCCGCGAGTCAAGGGTGCCCCGGCCGGTTTCGAAGGTTGCGGGGACGTCGTGGCCACCGGCGCGGGCGCCGAGGCGCTGAAGGGGCAAAGGGTCGCCTTCGTCGCCTCCGGGTCCGGTGCATGGGCCGAGTATGCCCTGACACAGGCGCAGATGTGCATTCCCTTGCGGCCCGAGATCTCGGACGATGACGGTGCCGCACAGATCGTCAATCCGCTGACCGCCATGGCAATGGTTGAGATCGCGCGTTCCGAAGGTGAGGCCTTTGTCGTCTCTGCGGCCACCAGCCAGTTGGGCAAGCTGATGTGCGGGCTGGGCCGAGACCTTGGCCTGAAGCCGATTGCGATGGTGCGGCGCCCCGAAACGGTCGACTTGCTCAAAAGCCACGGAGCGGCCGAGGTTATCGTAACCACCGAAGGCGATGCCGTCTCCAAATTTGCTGCCATCAGCGCTCAGCTCAAGCCGCGGGTGTTTCTGGATGCGGTCTCGGATCAGCTGTCCGAGCAAGTATTCTGCGCCATGCCCAACGGCGCGCGCTGGGTGTCTTATGGCAAACTCAGCAGCGAGCTGCCGAAGCTGACCCAGATGGGCCAGTTGATCTTCATGAGCAAGCAGATCGAGGGCTTCTGGCTGACCAAATGGATGATGTCCACGCCACCCGAAGCGCAGATGCGCGCGGTTGCCGAGGTGCAGGCCCGCTTTGCAGACGGACGGTGGAAAACGGATGTCTCGGCGCATGTCCCGCTGAACAAAATCGTTTCCGATCTGGCAGTTGCACTGAAAAAGAGTGACGGTAAGGTAATAATCACGCCATAGTAGAACAGGCGCCCCGGTGATTGGAGGAGATCCGGGGCGTTAGGACGCCGGGCAAACCGGCATGGGGAGGAGAATTTGGACAACGCACAGCTGCTGATCAGCGGGCTGGCGAATGGCTGTGTCTACGGCCTGATCGCGCTTGGCTTCGTTCTGATCTACAAGGCGACCGAGGCCGTGAACTTCGCCCAGGGCGATTTCATGATGCTGGGCGCCTTCGTCACCATCGGGCTGACCAATACCGAATATATGGGCCTGCCCTTCTGGCTGGCCCTGCCCATCTCGCTGGGGATCATGGGCGCGCTGGGGTATCTGCTGGACCGGCTGATCATCCGCCGCCTGTTCGGGGAAAGCCAGACTGCAGTGGTCATCCTGACCATCGCCCTGGGTTTCGTGATCCGCTTTGTCGCCGGGCTGATCTGGGGCCACGAGCCACAGACGCTGGAAAATCCGCTGGCCGGCAAGGAGGTCCGTTTTGGCGGGCTGGTTCTGGGGATGGAGGACGTGGCGGTCATCGTCGTGACGGTGCTGCTGACGTGGGGGCTGTATGTGTTTTTCAGCAAGACCAAGCTGGGTCTGGCGATGCAGGGCGCCTCGCAGAACCAGTTGGCGGCCTATTACATGGGCATCCCGGTCAAGCGCGTGCAGGGATTCATCTGGGGGTTGGCCGGTGTCGTGGCCGGGATCGCGGGCATCCTGTTCGCCGCCAAGGGCTCGGTCGATCCGACCACCGGGCTGCTGGGGATCAAGGCCTTTGCGGCCGCGGTCATCGGCGGGTTCGGCAGCCTGCCCGGAGCCTTGGCGGGCGGTCTGATCGTCGGCGTGATCGAACCCTTCGCCAGCCGCTACATCGCCGCAGGATACAGCCAGATCGCGCCCTATGCGCTGTTGCTGGCGGTGCTGATCTTCCGCCCGCACGGCCTGTTCAGCCAGGTCCGGGTCAAGAAGGTCTGAGCGCATGAGGATCGTTTTCAAAACCGACTATATGCAGGACATCCGACCGTGGAAGGACGGATACCAGTTGTCGCTCTACCTGATCCTGCTTGCGGTGGTCATTGCCGCGCCGTGGTGGCTGGACGCGTTCTATCTGGGAGAGCTGACCAACGTTCTGATCTGGGCCATAGCCGGGCTGGGCCTGATGATCCTGACCGGGCACACCGGCCAGGCCAGCCTGGGCCACGCGGCGTTTCTGGCCTTTGGCTGCTATGCCAACGTGATCCTGATCGAGGCCGGCGTTCCGTTTCTGGTGGCCTTTCCGCTGGCCGGCATTCTGACCGGCATCGCCGGGGTCACGGTCGCCATCCCTGCCCTGCGGCTGCACGGCATCTATCTGGCGATCTTCACCCTAGCCCTGTCGATCCTGATGGACGACCTCATCGTTCTGGCCGAGCCGATCACCGGCGGCGTGGCGGGCAAGTACATGGGCGGGGTCGAAATATTTGGCCATCTGGTCGATCGCTGGGGCACGCCCGAGCAGTTCTACTGGCTGGTGCTGGCCGTCACGGTTCTGGTCACGCTGGGCTATATCAACCTTCTGCGCACGCCTCTGGGGCGCAGCTTCATCGCGGTGCGCGACTCGGAAGTGTCCGCGCAGGCGATGGGCATCGACATCGCGCGTACCAAGACCGTGTCCTTTGCCCTGTCCTGCGCCGTGACCGGATGGGCGGGGGCGCTGATGGGCCTCTATGCCGGGGCCTTCAACAACGAAACCTTCAGCGTGGTGATCTCGATCCAGCTGCTGATGATGATCGTGATCGGCGGGCTGGGTTCGATCCACGGCGCGTTTCTGGGCGCCATCGTCATCGGGTTTCTGCCGCAGTTCCTGTCGATCGCCAAGGAATACGCAGGCGCCCTGTTCGGTGGCGGAACCGTCGCCATTCCGGGGCTGGAATTCGGCATCTTCGGCATGATCCTGATCGGGTTCATCCTGTTCGAGCCGATGGGTATCTATGGCCGCTGGCTGAAAATCCGCACCTGGTTCGAGCTGTTCCCTTTCTACCGCAAGGACATGTTCAAGCGGCAGAAATCCTATCTCAAGACGGAGCGCCTGAGATGAGCTTGCTGGAATTCGAGAACGTCACCCTGAAATTCGGTGGCCTGACGGCGGTGAACGATCTGTCCTTTTCGGTCGAGGAAGGCGAGGTCTTTGCCATCGTCGGCCCGAACGGGGCCGGCAAATCCACGGTGTTCAACTTGATTTCGCGCTTTTACGACCCGTTCGCGGGCCAGATCCGGTTCGACGGGCACGATCTGCTGCAGGTCAAGCCCTCGGGCGTGGCCGCCTATGGCGTCGCGCGCACCTTCCAGAACATCGAGTTGTTCGAACATGCAACCGTGTTGCAGAACCTGCTGGTCGGGCGGCACCGCCACCGGCGTACCAACCTGCTGTCCGAGGTGTTCTTTACCCCCTCGGCCCGCCTGCAAGAGCTGGAGAACCGCGAGAAGGTCGAAGAGATCATCGATTTCCTCGATCTGCAGGCCTATCGCGACAAGATGATCGCCGGCCTGCCCTACGGCGTCCGCAAGGTGGTCGAGGTCGCGCGTGCGCTGGCCACCGACCCCAAGCTGCTGCTGCTGGATGAACCGGCCTCGGGGCTGTCGGTCGAGGAAACAACAGACATGCGCTGGTGGATCGACGACATCCGGCGGCAGATGGGGATCACGGTGTTGATGGTCGAACATGACATGGGGCTGGTCTCGGGAGTGTCCGACCGGGTGCTGGCCATGGCCGATGGGGCGAAACTGGCCCTTGGGACACCAGCGCAGGTGCAATCGCACCCCGCCGTCGTCGAAGCCTATCTGGGTAAAGCCTCATGAGCGCACCGATCCTGAGCATCCGCAACATCGAAAGCTTCTATGGCCCGATCATGGCAATCCGTGGCGTGTCGCTGGACGTGCATCCGGGCCAGATCGTCTCGATCCTGGGTGCCAACGGGGCGGGCAAGACGACGCTGATGAAGACCGTCTCGGGCGTGATGGACCCGGAAAAGGGAACGATCACCTTCGACGGCGAGGAAATTCAGGGGCTGGAGCCGCACAAGATCGTCCAGAAGGGGATCGTGCATGTGCCCGAGGGGCGTGAGGTGTTTCCGCTGCTGACGGTGAACGAAAACCTCAGCCTCGGGGCCTACACCCTGCATGACAAGGCCCAGATCGAGCGCGATCGCGAGTTGGTGTTTTCCTACTTCCCGGTTCTGAAGGAACGCCGCAATCAAGAGGCCGGCACCCTGTCGGGCGGGCAGCAGCAGATGCTGGCCATCGGACGCGGTCTGATGGCCAACCCGCGCATCATGCTGCTGGACGAACCCTCGCTGGGCCTGTCGCCGCTGCTGGTCCAAGAGATCTTCGGCATCCTCAGACGCCTGAATGACGAGCAGAACATGACCATGATGCTGGTCGAGCAGAACGCCAACGCCGCGATGGAACTGGCCGATCATGGCTATGTCATGGAGGTCGGGCGCATCGTGATGGACGGCCTCGCCGACGTGTTGATGCGGTCCGAGGACATCCAGAACTTCTATCTGGGCGTGCAGGAGGAAGGCGCGCGGGAAAACCGCCGCTGGAAACGCAAGAAGACGTGGAGGTGAGCCGGATGAACATGACCACCCTGCCCCCGCAGACCACCATCAACGGCGTTCAGTTCAACGCCACCCCCGGCCAGCGCCCCGTGCGGGTCGATGGCTGCGTCACCATCCCGGAGCTGTTCCAGAAACGCTGCGCCGCCCTGGGCGACCGCACCGCGCATCGGGAAAAAGATCTAGGCATCTGGAAATCCTACTCCTGGGCCGACTATTGGCAGCACGCCAAGTGGATCGGTCTGGCGCTGCGCAAGCTGGGGCTGCAACGCGGCGAGGTCGTCTCGATCCTGTCCGAGGACCGCAAGGAGTGGGCGTGGTTCGATCTGGGCATCCAATGCGTCGGCGGCATCGCCTCGGGCGTCTACACCACCGATTCCGCCAGCCAGTTGAGATACCTGGTCAATGACAGCGACAGCCGCTTTCTGATCGTCGAAGACGAAGAGCAGCTGGACAAGTTTCTGGACATAGAAGACGAGGTGCCCGGCCTGTTGAAGGTCATCATCCTCGAGGACGAAGGCCTGCACGACCTGGCCCATCCCCGCTGCATGATGATCGAGGATCTCTATGCCCTCGGCCGCGCGGCCGAGCGCGAAGAACCGGGCCGGTTCGAAGCCGAAATCGCACTGGCCACGCCGCAGGACACGGCGCTGCTGATCTATACCTCGGGCACCACCGGCATGCCCAAAGGCGCGATGCTGAGCAACGAAAACATCATGGCCGCGATCGAATGCGGCGCACGCTGCCTGCCCGCGCTGGAAACGGACGAGCAGCTTTGCTTTCTGCCGCTGTGTCATATCCTTGAACGCGATGTTTCGATCTATTTCCCGCTGGCCTCGAAATGCACGGTGAACTTCGCCGAAAGCCCCGAGACGGTCTTTGCCAACCTTCAGGAAGTGTCGCCCTCGACCTTCACCGCCGTGCCGCGCGTGTGGGAGAAGATCTATTCGCAGGTGCTGATCATGGCGCAAGAGGCCACCCCGGCAGGGCGCGCCGCCTTTGGCATGGCGTTGAAGGCCGGGTTGAAGCGGGCCGAATACATCCTGCAGGGCAAACCGGTGCCACCGGCGGTGGCCGCGAATTTCTGGCTGTGGGACCGGCTGGTGCTGCGCAACCTGCGCCGGATGCTGGGCATGGATCGGCTGCGGCGCGGCGGGTCCGGTGCGGCCCCGATCTCGCCCGAGCTGCTGAAATGGTACTGGGCCATCGGCGTGCCGCTGGTCGAAGGTTTCGGCATGACCGAGACCTCGGGAATCGCCACGCTGAACACACCCGAAGCCAACCACATCGGTACCATCGGCAAGCCCGCACCGGGGATCGACCTACGCATCTCGGACGAGGGCGAAATCCAGATCCGCTGCCTGAACGTGTTCCAGGGCTATTGGCGCAACAATGCCAAAACCGCCGAGACCTTCACCGCCGACGGCTGGCTGCGCACAGGCGATATGGGGCACGTGGACGCGGACGGCTATGTCACCATCACCGGCCGCCTCAAAGACATCATCATCACCGCCGGCGGAAAGAACATCACCCCGGCCGAGATCGAAAGCCGGCTGAAGTTCTCGCATTACATCTCGGACGCAGTGATCATCGGCGACCGCCGCAAGTACCTGACGGCGCTGGTGATGATCGATCAGGAAAACGTCGAGAAGTTCGCGCAGGACCGCAAGGTGCCGTTTTCGAACTTCGCCTCGCTCTGCGCCGCCGCCGAGGTGCGCGAACTGATCGGTGCCGAAGTGGCGGCGGTGAACAAGGAATTCGCGCGGGTCGAGCAGATCAAGGATTTCCGCCTGATCGACGTGCTGCTGACCGCCGAAGATGACGAACTGACCGCGACGATGAAACTGAAACGCAGCTTGGTGGAAAAGAAACACGCGCATCTCATTGAAGACATGTACAAATAGAACAGGGATCAATCCCAAGGGAGGAAGAAACATGACCAAAGCAATCAGACGGCTGGCGGCGGCAACCGCCCTGTCCGCCCTGGCCTCGATGGGCTGGGCCGAAACGCAAGGCGTGACCGACGACGAAATCGTCATCGGCTCGGTCAATGACCTCAGCGGCATTTTCGCCGCCGTGGGGGTTCCGGCCACCAAGGGCGCGAACGTGGTGTTCGACCGGGTCAACGCAAATGGCGGCGTGCATGGCCGCAAGATCCGCTATGTGGTCGAGGACAACGGATACCAGATGCCGCGCGCGATGCAGGGCTACAACAAGCTGCTGAACCGCGACAAGGTGTTTGCCATGCTGCAATCGCTGGGCACGCCGATGAACCTGGCCGGGTTCAAGCTGCTGGATCCGAAGGGCATTCCCAACGTCGCCCCCTTGTCGGCCGCACGGCAGATGCTGCAGGAACCGATGAAGAACAAGTTCACCTCGTTTTCCAGCTATTACGACCAGGCGCGCGTGGGCGTGAAATATCTGGCGCAGGAATTCGGCGGCGACAAGGTCTGCACGATGTATCTGCCCACCGATTTCGGCAAGGAAATCCTGGAAGGCAGCCAGGAAGGCGCCAAGGAATCCGGCATTACCTTTGCCGCGGAAACCACTCATAAACCTGACGAAACCGATTTCGTGGGCTCGCTGAGCAAGCTGAAGGAAGAAGGCTGCGACATCGTCACCATCGCCCTGGGCGTACGGCAGGCCATCACCGTGGTCGGCACCGCCAAGAAGATGGGCCTGACGGACATGAAGTTCCTGGGCACCTCGGCCAGTTTCCTGACCGTGGTGGCACAGGTGCCGGGTGGCGTGACCGATGGCTTCTACGCCGCCGCCTCGTGGCAGGACCTGTGGGCCCGCGCGGATGAACCCGCCCCCAAGGTCTTCATCGAGGAATACAAGGCTGCCACCGGCGAAGACCCGGTGGGCTTTTCAATGCTGGGATATGCCGCGGCCGAAATGATGGTCAAGGCGCTGGAGGCCGCCGGCCCCGACCTGACCCAGGAAAGCTTTATCGCTGCAATGGAGACGCTGGACTATCAGGATGAACTGGTCGGCAACCACATGACCTTTGGACCCGATGACCATCAGGGCGCCGATACGGTCTACGTCAACGTGGTGGAAAACGGCGCGTGGAAAATGGTCTACGAAGAGTAAAACCAAAGAAACACAACGAAAAAAGGGCTCGCGGATGCGAGCCCTTTGCATTTGAAAAACTCGGTAGCGATTAACGCTTCGAGAACTGGAACGAACGGCGGGCTTTGCGCTTGCCGTATTTCTTGCGTTCCACGACGCGGCTGTCGCGGGTCAGGAAGCCCGCGGCTTTCAGCGCGCCGCGCAGGCTGGGATCGTACAGCTGCAGCGCTTTCGAGATGCCGTGCTTGACCGCACCGGCCTGACCGGTCAGGCCACCGCCCTTGACGGTTGCCACAACGTCGAATTCACCTTCGACACCGGCAACCTGGAACGGCTGGCGCAGGATCAGCTGCAGAACGGGCCGTGCGAAATACACGTCCTGGTCCTTGCCGTTCACGGTGACTTTGCCGGAACCCGTCTTGATCCAAACGCGGGCAACAGCGTCTTTACGCTTGCCGGTTGCATAGGAGCGACCCAGTTCATCACGCACGGGCTCGCGCACAACAACTTCTTCGGCCACGGTTTCAACGCCTGCGACGGCGCTCAGCTCTTCGAGAGTATTGATCTGATCAGCCATCGGTCATTAGCTCCGGGTGTTTTTCTTGTTCATGGATTTGACATCCAGAACTTCGGGGGCCTGGGCTTCGTGCGGGTGCTCGGCACCGGCGTAGATGCGCAGGTTGGTCATCTGCTGACGCGACAGACGGTTGCCCGGCAGCATGCGCTTGACGGCCTGAAAGACCACACGCTCGGGGTGCGCGCCTTCCAGGATCTGCTGTTTTGTGCGCGATTTGATGCCGCCCGGGTGGCCAGTGTGCCAGTAGAAGTGCTCGTCGCGCTTCTTGCCGGTCATCTGGATCTTGTCGGCGTTGATGACGATGACGTTGTCGCCCATGTCCATGTTCGGGGTGAACGACGGCTTGTGCTTGCCACGCAGGCGCATGGCGACGATCGAGGCAAGACGGCCCAGAACAACGCCCTCAGCGTCGATCAGGATCCACTTCTTGTCGATGTCTGCAGGTGTTGCAGAGAAGGTTTTCATGTCAGGACAATCCTGTTTGATGTGAAAGACCGCCCCCAAGGCGGAGCGGCCCGAATTCGATGATTGGGTATTTAGATGGCTCGAAAGTGCACGTCAAGAACGGTAATGTCCAATTTAAGGCTAAAAAACAGTAGCTTAAAAAATAGGTATCTATTTACCCCAAATCAAACACTGATTTGTTCGGGCGGATTGTCCAGCAAGGCGCGCAGACGCAACATGGCGGATTCGAACTGCTTCAGCGAGACATGCCCGTTCATCGCAATGCGCACGGCATTTGGCGCCCTTCCATCCCTCAGCGCGAATTCATCTGCCGATCGGAGTTGAATGCCTTCACGCTCGGCAGCCCTGCTGAAAGCTGCAGCACGCCAGCCGGACGGCAGGCTCAGCCAGACAAAGGGAATATCGGGGTCCCAGTTCAGATTGAAGCCACCCAGTGCATTGACGGCCACCCGTACATATTCACCCATCTTCGCGCGAACATCCCGTGCTATTTGCCGGGATTGAGGGTGACTGAGGAGCAAGCGGGTCAATTCGGCCAATGGCTGCGCCAACCCGAAATACCCGTATTCCGCCGATCGGCGCAGGTCTCCGCTGCGTTCCCGCGGAGCGATGGCGAACCCCACGCGCAACGCCGGCGTGAGGGTCTTGGAAATCGACGACACGTGCCAGCCCCGTTCAGGTGCAAGAGCCCTGTAGCTGGGTGCGCGGGCCTCGCCCATACGATAGCAATCGTCTTCGATGATTTGCAGATCGTGGCGGCGGGCGATCTCGATCACCTCGTTTCGGCGTTCAAGAGGAGAATGCCCACCAGTCGGATTCTGAACTTCGGGCGACACGCAAATCGCTTGCGCCCGAGTTTGACGAAGGATGTGGTCCAGCGCATCCGGGCTGATACCCCATTTGTCCATTTTCACACCGACAACTTCGGCGCGCATCAACTCACCGGCGCGACGGAATCCCGCATATGAGAGGTCCTCGACCAGAACAACGGGTTTCGGTTCACGCAGAACGGTTTGGAACACGACGCACAGTCCGCTTTGCCCGCCATGCGTAAGAACGATGTCATCGGCGTTCAAAGCACCCAGCGGCAAGTCGGAGAGCCAATCTACGACCGCCTGGCGCACAGGTAGGTAAGCGTCGCGGGTGGGATAGTTCATGAACATCTTCGGATCCCCCTGCGCAACCTTGGCAAGGCATGACCGTATCAGCGACACCTGCCCCACATCTGGCAGTCGCGGGCTGAACAGGCTGACATTGGCGTCATACTTGTCGTCCCGAAGATGAAGCTGCCGTGACCAGACATCGTCCAACAATGGCATTTTCGGTGGTGCCACGAATGTACCACGCCCGACCTCGGCCTGCAGCAACCCCTCCTCGGTCAGAATGGAATAAGCCCGGGCGACCGTTCCCGGTGTGATTTGCAGTCGATACGCCAGTTCCCGCACCGGAGGAAGTTTCACCCCGACTTCCAGCTGCTTGTTTTCGATAGCTTTTCGAATTGTATCTGCGACCAGTGTGTACTTTGGCCCCTTGGATTTTGGCAGCTCTGTCGGCCAAATTGTATCCATTACAATTCTTCCTTTGCGTTCAGTACAATCCTGAATGTATCACAACAATGTACCGAACATTTATGCTTTGTGTCAATACAATTTGAAAGGATACTTACCATGACACGCGCAATGCACACCCCCGCCCTCTTGCTGCTGAACGACAGCCCCCGGCTGCCTCTGATCGCTGCGCTGGCCGTGCGTTTTGCGGCGACTGTCACCCAATGGGAACGCCGGCGCCGCAGCCGCGTCAACCTGAGCAGGCTGGATGACCGTCTGCTGAAGGATGTCGGGCTGACGCGCTTTGAGGCTGACCGCGAAGCGCGCCGCCAATTCTGGCTTGGCTAGAATATCCCCAGTCCCAATTACGGGACCTCTTCCTGTGCCGGGGCTTGTCCCCGGCATTTTTTATCCGAACGCAGCTGCGGCGGAGCCGGCAGGTGGCAGCGAGTAGGTCATGCTGGCGCGTGCCACCGGCGCCTCCTGCCCTTCCGAGTACATCAGGACGTCACCAACAGCCAGCGTACGCCCCAGTTTCAGCAACCTGCACTCGGCAATCATGTCGGCCCCACCGGCAGGTTTGCGCAGAAAATCCATGGAACTGCTGGTGGTCACGGCCAGGGATTGACGACCCTTTCGCGCCAGAACCATTGAATAGACACAGACATCGGCCAGGGCGAACATCGAAGGCCCGGACACGGTTCCGCCCGGACGCAGATGCCGATCTTCGACAACGAGGCGCATGCGGATCGAGTCGTCGGTCAGATCCATGACGACGAAATCCTTGTGCACCTGCGGGAAGACCTGCGCCAAATATTCCGTCAGCTCTTCCTTGTTCATTGCCAATGACATGCTTCCCCTCCTCGATTTGCCGACCTAGAGTTGGCCCCACAGCCGGCAGGAGGGCAAGATGGCAATTTTGGAACGTAACGACACGGGCGCGATCGCTCATCTGAAAATGAATACGCCCGAGCGGCTGAACGCCCTGAGCGACGAAATGCTGGAGGCACTGCAATCTGAATTGGATACGCTGCGCGATGATCGCACGATCCGCGCTGTGATATTGTCAGGGGCAGGCAAGGCGTTTTGCGCCGGTCATGACCTCAAGCAGATGACCGTGGGCCGGCAGGCCGAAGATGGCGGCAAGGCCTACTTCACCGATCTGTTCGATCGCTGCGCCCGAATGATGATGTCGATTCAATCCCTGCCCCAACCGGTGATCGCGCAGGTCCATGGCATTGCAACGGCCGCCGGCTGCCAACTGGTGGCGACCTGCGATCTGGCCGTCGCAGCCGAAGGAACGCGATTCGGCGTCAATGGCGTGAACATCGGTCTCTTCTGCTCGACGCCGATGGTGGCGCTGAGCCGCAACATTCCGCGCAAACTGGCGTTTGAGATGCTGACCACCGGTGATTTCATACCAGCGGAGCGGGCCGCCGAACTGGGCCTGGTCAATCGTGTCGTTCCGGAAACGCTGCTGGAGCATGAAACCCTGTCGTTGGCCGAGCAGTTGGCGTCCAAACTGGGCGCGGCGGTAAAGATCGGGAAACAGGCGTTTTATCAGCAACTACAGATGCCTTTGGATCAGGCATATGCCTATACCGGCGGCGTAATGGCCGAAAATATGCTGCACCGGGATACCGAGGAAGGTATTTCCGCATTTATCGAAAAACGCTCACCAAATTGGACCCAATGACGCAATTGTTATGGCTAAAATTATCGACTGTTCGCATTTTTGCACTTTTCAAAAGGGCATCTCTGTGGCAAAGCTGGGACAGGGCTGAGGCCTTCACTATCTTTTGGGTCGCCGTGGGCGGAAGGTCCCTCCAAGCTGGTTTCTCTCACCGGCGCAGACATTCCCGCAGCGGCGACCCCAAGACTTCCCAATAATTTCATAGCTTTGCTGCCCTAGTGGCGGCTGTTTTCGTTGGCCGTTGCACGCGCCGGCCACCTGCCCTATTTGGACGCACATGACACAGAAATTGCATATCGTTGGCGGCGGAATGGCCGGATCCGAGGCCGCCTGGCAGGCCGCCGAAATGGGCGTGGACGTCGTGATTCACGAAATGCGCCCCAAAGTGGGCACTTTTGCGCATCAAACCGGCAACCTGGGCGAGATGGTCTGCTCCAACTCGTTCCGGTCTGATGATGACGAGCAGAACGCCGTTGGTTTGCTGCATTGGGAAATGCGCGCGGCCAATGGGTTGATCATGACCACCGCTGACGCCCACCGACTTCCTGCGGGCGGCGCTCTTGCCGTAGACCGTGAACCCTTTGCCGAAACGGTGACCGCCAAGCTGAAGGCGCATCCACGCGTCACCGTCACCGGTGAGGAGGTCACTACGCTTCCGGACGATGGGCATTGGATATTTGCCACCGGTCCGCTGACCTCGCCAGCGTTGGGCGCAGCGATCCAGCGCGAGACCGGGGCCGAGGCGCTGGCCTTTTTCGACGCGATCGCCCCGATCGTCTACGCTGACACGATTGATATGAGCAAGGCGTGGATGCAGTCGCGCTATGACAAGGGTGAGACCGAGGAAGAGCGTACTGCCTATCTGAACTGCCCGATGGACCGTGACCAGTACGAGGCCTTCATCGACGCCCTGCTGGCCGCCGACAAGACCGAGTTCCACGAAGGTGAAACAGCTGGCTATTTTGATGGCTGCCTGCCGATTGAGGTGATGGCCGAGCGTGGGCGCGAGACCCTCCGCCACGGGCCCATGAAACCGGTGGGCCTGACCAATCCGCATCAGCCGGACGTAAAACCTCATGCCGTGGTTCAACTGCGTCGCGACAACGCTTTGGGCACGCTGTTCAACATCGTTGGGTTTCAGACCAAGATGAAATATGGCGCACAGACCGAGGTGTTCCGGATGATTCCGGGGCTCGAGAATGCCAGTTTTGCCCGTCTGGGCGGCATCCATCGCAACACCTTCATCAACTCGCCCACCTTGCTGGATGCGCAGATGCGCCTGAAATCCAAGCCGAACATCCGATTTGCCGGGCAGATCACCGGGGTTGAAGGATATGTCGAGAGCGCCGCGATGGGCCTGCTTGCAGGTCGTCTCGCGGCGGCCGAGATCTTGGGCCACTCCCTGCCCCCGGTTCCGCAGGACAGTGCCATGGGCGCGCTGATCCATCACATCACCGGCGGGGCCGAGGCCAAGACCTTTCAGCCGATGAACGTGAATTTCGGCCTGTTCCGGCCGGTCGACGGGTTGAAGGGCGGACGGCGCGGCCGCAAGGACCGCTACAAGGCTTATACCGACCGCGCCAAGGAGGCATGGCAGCAGTGGCTGACGCAAAGCTGACTGGACGCAGACCGGGCCACGGGCCTAAACTGACGGCATGAGCGAGAAGTTCCTCAAAAACACATATCATCTGAATACGCCGCAGGAAACCCAGGCGCATTATCAGAAATGGGCGGCCTCTTACGAAGATGAGGTGGCCGAGCACGGATATGCCACTCCGGGCCGCGTTGCCGAGGCGTTGTGGTCCAAATTGCCGCAACCGGACACACATATCCTTGATTATGGCTGCGGGACCGGGTTGTCCGGTGTCGCCTTGCACAAGGTCGGATACCGGGCAATCGACGGCGTCGATCCGACACCCGAGATGCTGAAAGGTGCTGCTGCCAAGGGCGTCTACCGCAATCTTGCTGCAATCGACATCACCGATCCCAACCCTTTGGTGACGGGGGCATACAAGGCTATCGCCGCGATCGGAGTGATCGGCGCCGGCGCCGCGCCGCCGCAGACATTCGACATGCTGATGAAAGTCTTGCCCAAAGGTGGCCTGCTGGCGTTTTCGTTCAACGACCATACATTGGAAGACCCCGGCTATACCGGGCGCCTGAACGAATGGCTGGACATGGGAGCGGCGCGCCTTCTGTTTCGCGAACACGGACCGCACCTGCCAGGGCTAGACTTGAAATCCGACGTATATATCGTTGAAAAGACGTGAAATTCACCACAAGATTTGCCCCATCTCCAACCGGGCCATTGCATCTTGGTCATGCGTATTCGGCTTTGCTGGCGTATGACCTTGCTGTCCGAAACTCCGGCACGTTCCTGCTACGGATCGAGGATATCGATCAGTCCCGTTCGCGTCAGCATTGGGAGGATCAGATCTATGACGATTTGACGTGGTTGGGTTTGACGTGGCCTCGCCCTGTGTTGCGGCAATCCGATCGTATGTCGCTCTATCGGCAGGCCTTGAACCGGCTGTGGTCCCAAGGACTGCTATATCCGTGCACCTGCAATCGCAAGGATATCGCGGCCGCCGCCAGTGCGCCGCAGGAAGGGTATCCTCTGCACGGACCTGACGGCGTCATATATCCCGGAACATGCCGTGAAAAATGGACATATCAGGTGCAGTCCGCGATCCCGGAGGATGTGGCCCTGCGTCTCAATATGTCCGAAGCGCTGCGCCGGATCGCGAGGGACGCCACCGGGTTGAGGTTTCACGAGACCGGGTCCGGTCCGGATGGCGCGACTGGCTGGATAGAATTGTCGGACGAACAGATGCTGCACGGCGTCGGCGATGTCGTCCTCGCCCGGCGGGGTAT
The DNA here is from genome assembly GCF_059613485.1 of Ruegeria sp. CRTD044. NCBI lineage: Bacteria > Pseudomonadati > Pseudomonadota > Alphaproteobacteria > Rhodobacterales > Roseobacteraceae > Ruegeria > Ruegeria sp. CRTD044. Next base: position 77,178 of record NZ_JBXWSP010000017.1, read on the forward strand.
GGGCACGTCTTATCACCTGTCAGTCGTACTGGATGATGCGGCCCAGAACATCTCACATGTGGTTCGCGGTCAGGATCTGTTTGACGCAACCGGGATTCACGTGGTGCTGCAGCGCTTGTTGGGGTTGGAGACGCCAACCTATCACCATCACCGACTGATCCGGGACGAAACCGGAAAACGGCTGGCCAAGCGAGATGACGCCAGGGCGATTGCGAAATACCGGGCCGAAGGAGCGACGCCCGAAGACGTCCGCGCAATGGTCGGTCTTTAGGTCCGCTAGGCGCCGTCAAACCATCGGCGACATCAATTCGACCTCTTCCCCATCCCGGACGGCGGTGTAGAAGCAGCTTCGGCGGTTTGTGTGGCAAGCGGGGCCGCTTTGTCGTACCAGAACCAACAGGCAATCCCTATCGCAATCGACGCGAAAATCCACCAACTCTTGTACGTGGCCCGAGCTTTCTCCCTTGATCCAGAAGGACTGGCGCGAGCGCGACCAATAGGTGACGCGCCCGGTTTCCAGCGTCTTTCGGATCGCCTCGGCGTTCATCCAGGCCATCATGAGAACCTCGCCGGTGCTCTCCTCCTGCGCGATGGCCGGGACCAACCCAGCCTCATTGAATTTGAGTGTAGACGGGTCGAACGTAGCAGAGCGCGACATCGCAAAAACCTTTTGCATCCCAGAACATGGCCACTATGTATGGGGAACAGCCACCGAGGGAAACCCATGTCCGGCGAAACCGACCTGATCAAGCTCTACTCCGGGCGCATTCTGGCGCTGGCGGCCGACATTCCGCACCTGCAGCGGTTGGAAGATCCGGATGCGACCGTCAAGAAACGGTCGCCCTTGTGCGGCTCGACGGTTGCCGTGGACATCAAAGTGCGGGACGGAAGGATCACCGAGTTTGGCCAGGACGTGAAAGCCTGCGCGCTGGGTCAGGCCGCAGCGGCAGTAGTCGGTGCATCGGTCATCGGGGCAACCCGCCCCCAAATCGAAACCGCGCGCGACCAGTTGGCGGCCATGCTCAAGAGTGATGGCCCTACCCCGGATGCGCCGTTTGACGAGTTGGAAGTTCTGCGGCCCGCCCGCGATTACAAGAACCGGCACGCGTCGATCATGCTTGCGCTGGACGCCACCGCCGAGGCTTTCGAGAAGGCTGAACAAGCCAACTGCGCCTGAACATGGTCTTTTGATCCGAAGGCGGCTAACCTCCTGACCAATTTGACGGAGAAGCCAATTGAACAACCTTCTGGAACATTTTGTAACCTTGTGGGTCGTCATCGACCCGATCGGAACCATCCCGGTGTTCATTGCCGTCACCGCGGGTATCGAAGCCGCCGCGCGCCGGCGCACTGCCCTGCTCGCCGCACTGATCAGCGCCGGGATCCTTCTGTTCTTTCTGGTCTTTGGGCAATTGCTGATCGAAGCGCTGGATATCGGCCTCAACTCGTTTCAGGTCGCCGGCGGGATCATCCTGTTCCTGTTCGCGCTGACGATGATTTTTGGCGAAAGCAAACAGGAAATCGAACAGCGCCAGGCCGAAGAAGACATGGAAGACAAGCTGCACAGGCACAACCCGGCGATCTTCCCGTTGGCGGTCCCGTCATTGGCATCACCCGGTGCGATGCTGGCCATCGTCATTCTGACCGACAACCACCGCTACAGCGTGGCGGATCAGGGCATTACTGCGCTGGTCATGCTGTCCGTACTGGCCTGTGCCTTCGTGTTGATGCTGCTGGCCGAGCCGATCATCCGGCTGATCGGTCATTCGGGGGCAGCAATCATCAGCCGGGTCATGGGAATGATACTGGCTTCAGTGGCCGTCAACTCGGTCCTGTCAGCCCTGCTTGAGATATTCAAAACCGGTCAACTGTAAAAAAAACCGCCGCTCCTTCCGGGCGGAAAGGGCGGCGGCAGTTAATGCGTTTCTCGCGTGGGGTCCGGATTACCGCGTGGGGCCGAGGCACGGCCCCTTCAAGGGGTTTGGGACAGGCAGGTCACCCTTGACTGAAATGGGGATGACATACGCGGGTTGATCGGCACGAGATCGCAGGCAGAAAGGCTTAGAACCCGACGGGCAAGTGAAGCGCCACCATCAGTATGACAACCAGCGAAGCCACGCCGGCTGCATCCTGCAAAAGCGTGGCTTGCGAACGGCTGAAAGCACTTTTGATCTGGGTCAGCATGTTTCACCTCCGGTCGGGAATTAATCCTTTGTTGACCTTTTGTTCTCATATTTCCGGAGATCAGTAAAGAACTTTATGAGAACATTTGTGAACTTTTTGCGCGCAACCCGCTAACCCACTGAAATCAAACGGATGGCCTGATCCTGTTTCATCAACCAAAGAAGAACACGGGCGGCCTGACCTCGTTCCGAGGTCAATTTCGGATCCGAAGCCAGCAGCGCACGCGCGTCAGTTTGGGCAACAGCCATAAGTCCAGCCTGCCGTTCCAGATCGGCAATCTGGAACCGGGGCAGACCGGATTGCGCGGTTCCGATCAGGTCACCTGCCCCGCGCATCTCGAGGTCCGTTTCGGCAATTCTGAATCCATCTTCGGTTTCCCGCAAAACTTCAAGCCGTCGTCGGCCCCCTTCGCTGAGCGGCGCTTGATACATCAACAGGCAGGTCGACGCATCATGCCCGCGTCCGACCCGACCGCGTAACTGGTGCAACTGAGCCAGCCCGAAGATTTCCGCCCGCTCGATAACCATGATCGTGGCGTTGGGGACGTTTACCCCCACCTCAATGACCGTCGTCGCAACCAAAACCTTGGTCCGCCCGTCCTGAAAGGCGGCCATTGCCGCATCTTTCTCGGCCGGGGGCATCTGTCCGTGCACAAGGCCGACGATTCCGTCACCCAACTGGGCCCGCAAGTGTTTGAACCGTTCCTCGGCCGCGGTGAGGTCGGAGACCTCGGATTCGTCGACCAGCGGACAGACCCAATAACACTGCTTGCCGTCTTCGATCGCGCGGCGCAGATGATCGACCACCTCTTCCATACGTGTAGTGCTGACAATCGCCGTTTTGACCGGTTTGCGTCCCGGCGGTTTCTCATCCAGGACCGAGACGTCCATATCCCCATATTGTGCAAGCGCAAGGCTGCGTGGGATCGGTGTGGCCGTCATGACCAGAACATCGGCCCCCTGCCCCTTCTCAGAGAGCTCCATCCGCTGACGGACCCCGAACCTGTGCTGCTCGTCGACAATGGCCAGACGCAAGTCATGGAAGGCCACATCGTTCTGGAAAACCGCGTGAGTGCCCACCAGAATTTGGATGTCACCCGCCTTGAGCGCGGCCAGCTTCGCCTTGCGCTCGGCCCCTTTGTCCCGTCCCGTCAGGATTTCGAGAACCACGCCGGCGTCTTCGGCCAGGGGGCGAAGGCCCTCCAGATGCTGGCGCGCGAGGATCTCGGTCGGAGCCATCATGACACCCTGACCACCGGCCTCTACCGCTACCAGAAGCGCCATGAACGCAACCAGTGTCTTGCCTGATCCGACGTCCCCCTGCAGCAGGCGGTTCATTCGGGTCGGAGCGCCCATGTCCTCGGTTATCTCTCGTATCGCACGCAACTGAGCCCCAGTGGGTTTGTACGGAAGCGCATCCATTACACGGGTCTGCAACGCCCCGGTTGCGACACTTATGGTCCCACGTGTTTTGCGTTCCCGCAGGCGGGCCAGAGCCAGAGTCAGTTGATGGGCGAACAGTTCGTCATAGGCCAGACGTTCGCGCGCGGGAGCAAAGGCCGCCACGTCATCGGCACCTTGCGGTGTGTGGGCCGCCCGGACGGCATTGGCCCAGGTCGGCCAGCTCTGGCGGGCAACCTGTGCAGGATCCGCCCATTCCGCCAGATCTGGCAGGCGTGCCAGCGCGCTTTGCGCCGCCTTGTAGGCCGTTTTCTGGGTGACACCTTGGGTTAGGTGGTACACGGGTTCAAACTCGGGGATGTTATGCGCCTGCTCGACCGGCAGAATGTGGTCCGGGTGAACCATCTGCGCAGTTCCGTCAAACAGTTCGAGCTTGCCGGACACCACCCGTCTCGCCCCTTCGGGCAGGACCTTTTTCAGGTAGTCGGCCCGGGCATGAAAGAAGACCAGTTGAAAATCAGTCTGACTGTCCTGCACGAAAATCCGATAGGCTCCGCCCCTGTTGTGCGCCGGACGGTGGGCGCCAACGGTGACTTCCACCGTAAGTGTTTTGGGCAAATCCACGCCCCGGATCGTATCACGCCGCCGCCGGTCAACCACCGCATATGGCAATGCAAACAGCAGATCGCGTGGCGTTTCCAGCCCCATCTGCGCCAGCAGGCGTGCGGTCTTGGGACCGATACCATCCAGCGTCTCGAGCCCTGCAAAAAGCGGGTACAGTTGCTCTGGACGGCCGCTCATGCGTCCCCGATCAACTGCAGCCAGCTGTCTTCATCCAAGGTTTCGATCCCCAGCTCTGCCGCCTTCTTGGCTTTGGACCCTGCGCCGGGGCCGGCCACCAGATAATCCGTTTTTGCGCTGACCGACCCAGCCACTTTGGCCCCCAGGGCTTCCGCGCGGGCCTTTGCTTCGGCCCGGGTCATTTTTTCGAGCGTACCCGTAAAGACAACCGTTTTTCCCGCGACGGGGCTGCCCGATGTATCCGGCCGTTTGGCCTCTTGTACGTTCAGTTGAGCGACCAGCGCATCGATGCTTTGGCGCTCTGCGTCCTGAGCAAATGTCGAAACCAGGGTCCGGGCCATGACTTCACCGACGCCGTCGATATTCAGCAGCTCATCCCATTCGGGTCCGCTGAATTGGCTGGCGGCCGTGACAGCCTGCTCGAACGCATCCCACGTGCCGTAGTGATTGGCAATCAGGTTCGACGCGACTTCACCAAGGTGTCGAATACCCAGGGCAAACAGAAGGCGGCTCAGTGGAATTGTCCGCTTTTCCTCGATCGCGGCAAAGAGTTTTGCGGCGCTCTGACTGCCCCAGCCTTTTCGATTGGCCAGCTTGTTCAGATTTGCAGCGTCCCGCTTTTGCAATGTGAAAATGTCTGCCGGCGTACGGATCGGCAGGTCCGGGTCGTTGTAGAACATTTCGATCTGCTTGGCCCCCAACCCATCGATGTCAAACGCCTTGCGGGAAACGAAGTGCTTCAGTTTCTCTACCGCTTGCGCCGGGCAGATCACCCCTCCGGTACAGCGGCGCACCGAGTCGCCTTCCTCGCGGATCGCGTCGCTGCCGCATTCCGGACATTTCGTCGGAAACTCAAACGGGACAGCTTGTTCCGGCCTTTTGCTCAGGTCGACGTCGGCTATTTTTGGGATCACATCGCCGGCGCGGTACACCTGCACCCAATCGCCGACCCGGATATCTTTGCCGTCGCGGATCTGTTCGCCTTTCGAATCCCGACCGGCGATGTAGTCTTCGTTGTGCAAGGTTGCATTTGACACCACAACACCGCCAACCGTCACCGGGTGCAGCCGCGCAACCGGGCTAAGCGCTCCGGTTCGGCCAACTTGAATGTCAATCTCCTCAAGCCGGGTCCAGGCGAGTTCGGCAGGAAATTTATGAGCGATCGCCCATCTTGGTGTGGTCGAGCGAAACCCAAGACGGGCCTGCAACGACAAATCGTTCACTTTGTAGACGACGCCGTCGATGTCATAGCCAAGCGTGGAGCGCTGCTCTTCGATTGCACGGTAGTGCTCCAGCATTTGCGCGGTCGAGCTGCATACGGCAGTTAGGTCGTTGGTGGAAAAGCCAAGGGACTTCAATCGATCCAACGCAGATGACTGAGTGGTTCCCAACGGCTCGGACACTTCGCCCCAGGCATAGGCGAAGAACCGCAGGGGCCTTGCGCGCGTAACTTCTGGGTCGAGCTGGCGTAGCGAACCCGCGGCCGCATTTCTCGGATTCGCAAACAGCTTCGCGCCCGCCTCTACCTGCTTGGCATTCAGCTTCTCGAAATCGTCATGAGACATATAGACTTCGCCGCGAACCTCCAGAATCCCCGGCGCGTCGGCGATCTGTTGAGGGATATCTGAGACGGTCAACGCATTGGCCGTGACGTTTTCGCCGACCTCACCATCGCCCCGTGTTGCCGCCTGCACCAGTTCGCCGTCCTCGTAACGCAGAGACAGCGACAAACCGTCGATCTTTGGTTCGGCCGTGAATTCGAGGGACGCCTCTTCGCTCAGCCCAAGATATTTTCGAACGGACCGAACGAAGTCTGCAACATCCTCATCGTCGAATGCGTTGCCAAGCGACATCATGCGGACCGCATGGGTCACTTTACCGAAACCGTCCACCGGTCGCGCACCAACCTGATCGCTGGGGCTGTCGGGGCGCTTTAGCTGCGGGAACCGCGACTCGATTTCGAGATTCCGAAGTTTTAGGGCATCGTATTCGGCATCCGAGATCTCGGGCGCGTCCTGGCCGTGATACAGGTCGTTGGCCTGCTGCAAGAGTTCCGCAAGGCGTGCCAATTCCTCTCGAGCCTGGTCCTCGGTCAGATCTTCTACTGCAATCAAATTGCTCATGGCCTCGCCCTGTCACATCGTCTTGGACCCCAGTGATAGGGCGAGGTCATGGTCAGGTCCAGATGTGCTGAGCCGTGAGTGCGAGTGCCACCCTGGACCGCGGTGGCGGATGGGTCAGATTTTCAGGCGCCGACGGCCAAGCGAGTGTTTTCCACCGTGTCCATCTGGGGATCGCGCAATACATACCCCCGGCCCCACACCGTTTCGATGTAGTTCTCGCCGCCCGTGGCGTTGCTGAGCTTTTTACGAAGCTTGCAGATGAAAACGTCGATGATTTTGAGTTCCGGCTCATCCATGCCGCCGTAAAGGTGGTTCAGGAACATTTCCTTGGTCAGGGTCGTGCCCTTGCGGAGGCTCAGAAGCTCAAGCATCTGGTATTCCTTGCCGGTTAGATGCACCGCCTGATTGTCAACCTCGACCGTCTTGGCATCCAGATTGACCGCGATTCGTCCGGTTCGGATAATCGATTGCGAATGACCTTTGGATCGGCGGATGATCGCATGGATTCGCGCCACCAACTCCTCGCGGTGGAACGGTTTGGTCAGGTAGTCGTCGGCCCCGAAACCGAAGCCCTTGATCTTGCTTTCAGTGTCGTCGGCTCCGGACAGGATCAGGATCGGCGTTTCAACCCTTGCAATGCGCAACTGACGCAGGACTTCATGTCCGTTCATGTCCGGCAGGTTCAGGTCAAGCAGGATCAGATCGTAGTCATACAGCTTGGCCAGATCTATGCCTTCCTCGCCCAGGTCCGTCGCATACACGTTCAGGTTGGCATGCGTCAGCATCAGCTCGATGCTTTTGGACGTGGTCGGATCATCCTCGACAAGAAGAATTCGCATTGCACTGCTCCAATTCAGGTCAACTATTCCAGTTCTGGTTAACCCTGATCACAAATGGTTAATCTGACGTTACCGTTGAATCATTTATTCGCTTTCGCCTTTAGGTTGTCTATATTTTTTTAACGCCGTCACTTTCAAGGCATCGATTCCGTGTTCGGCGACCGCAGACACCCATGTGTTGAACTCTTCGTCACTCAGGCCGTATCGTTTCTTGGCATCCGACAAGGAGATCAATCCGTAAAGCACGCCTCGGACGACTACCGCTTTTCTTGATGCGACCCAGCGTTTCGTATCCGCAGGCGGCAAATCCGCTCGGGACAAAACAGACCCATCCGGCAGGGTAACTGACCTTGGTCCCTCAACTTTGTGCAAATACATCTTTTGACCCTTTTTCTGGTGCCACAAAGCTGACGGCAGTCTACTTAATGCGCGGTGAAACCGCCCCTTGAGAGTGCGTAGAATTTTCCTATATTCTGCCGGTCTTTCTTAACCCGGACTGGAACAGCCCATGGCCCTCGATACCGAGACTCCGCGCAACTCGCTTGGCTTTGCCAAACCCCCGTCGGAAACGCGGGTGGTCGTCGCCATGTCGGGTGGTGTCGACAGCTCGGTCGTGGCGGCGTATCTGGCGGATCAGGGTTATGACGTGGTGGGTGTGACGCTGCAGCTCTACGACCACGGAGCGGCGCTGGCCAAGAAGGGCGCGTGCTGTGCCGGGATCGACATCCACGACGCCCGCCGCGTGGCCGAGGAACGCGGCTTTCCGCACTACGTTCTGGATTATGAAAACATCTTCAAGGACGCCGTGATCGACGAGTTCGCCGACAGCTATCTGGCCGGCGCGACTCCGGTGCCCTGCATCCGCTGCAACGAGCGGGTCAAGTTCAAGGACCTGCTGGAAACCGCCAAGGATCTGGAAGCCGACTGCATGGCGACCGGCCACTACATCCAGCGCAAGATGGGTCCCAATGGCCCTGAACTGCACTGCGCCGAGGATGCCAACCGCGACCAGTCATATTTCCTGTTCTCGACCACGCCCGAGCAGCTGGAATTCCTGCGCTTCCCGCTGGGGCACCTGCCGTCCAAGGACGCAACCCGCGAGATGGCCGCGCAATACGGGCTGAGCGTGGCCGACAAGCCCGACAGTCAGGACATTTGCTTCGTGCCCAACGGCAACTATGCCAGTGTGATCGAGAAACTGCGCCCCGGCGCGGCCGAGCCCGGCGAGATCGTTCACGCCGACGGCCGTGTTCTAGGCCAGCACGACGGCGTGATCCACTACACGATCGGCCAGCGGCGTGGCCTTGGCATCGGCGGGCTCAGTGAGCCGCTCTATGTCGTCAAGCTGGACGTTGATCGCAAGCAGGTTGTCGTCGGCCCCAAGGAACTGTTGGCCACCCGCACCATCCCCGTACGCGAGATCAACTGGCTGGGCGACGAACCCTTCACCTCGAAAAAGGAATGGCATGTTTCGGTCAAGGTCCGCTCGACCCGCCCCCCGCGCGAGGCGATCATCCGTCCGCTGACCGACACCACCGCCGAGGTCGAATTGCTGACCCCCGAGGAAGGTGTCTCGCCCGGGCAGGCCTGCGTGTTCTATGAAACCGGGGGCAGCCGCATCTTTGGCGGTGGCTGGATCTGGCGCGGTTACTGAACCGCGTCGGTCCACGAATTGCTGAGGATATAAAGCCCGGCGCAGATCATGACGTAAGGCACGAGGTACTCCAACCGTTGCGCCAGGCGCCCCGTCATGATCTGGGCGCGCCCACCGATCAGCCCCACACCCGCAAGAGAGAGCGCGGCGAGACCTGCCCCAAGCACACCTGCCAGCCGGAAATCGGGGGTCGAGTCGGCCAGCAAGGGGGCGAGGACTGCAAACGTGTCCATCGAAAGGCTTGTGAACAACAGCATTGTCACCAGCGCCGAGGTGCTGCCCGGCACAGCGGTTGCGTCCTGGCCATTTGCTCCGCGAAGCTGTCGAACGGCCCCGAAAAGCCCCAAGGCCAGCGGGATGGCGCCGAGGTAGCCCGCCCAGTGCGGCACCACATCCTCGACCCCCAGCGCCAGCAGGAAAGCCGCGCCGATCACCAGCCCCTGTGCCAGCAGAAACCCGAGAACGGCGCGTTGCGGCCCAGTGACGATCATCAGGGCGACCAGCGCCATGAGGTTGTCGAGATTGGTCAGCACCTGCGCCATGAAGGCCGAGGCCGCAAAGACCGCATAGTCCAGCATCACGGCGTCATCCGCTCCAACACCGCACGCGCGGCCCGAAGACCGGGCGCTTCGCCACCCCGGCCGAGACGTTCCATCGTGACGGCCATGGCCTGCTCCTGCGCGTTCGGCGCGGCAGACACCGCGCCAAGCGCGGCGGCGATGGCTTCAGGCGTGCAGTCATCCAGCAGGCATTCCGGCACCGTTCGGGTCTCGGACACAAGGTTGACCAGCGTGACCGTATCCAGCTTGACCATGCGCTCGGCGATCTTCTGGGTCAGCCAGGTCAGCTTGTATGCAATCACCATCGGCGTGGACTGGGCCGCCAGTTCCAGCGAGACCGTGCCGGACGCGGCGAGGGCGATCTCGGCGGCCGCAAAGGCCGCACGCTTGGTGGCCACCGCCTGATCCGTGTCGATGTTGCGCGGGTCCACCACGACCGGCTGGCCCGGCCAGGACCGGACATGGGCAGCCACGGTATCGGCCACATGCGCGACCGCCGGAACTACCACCCGAATGTCGGGGCGGTCCTTCAGGTACAAGGCAAGCGCCGCGCCGAATACGGGCGCCAGCCGATCGACTTCGCCCCGGCGCGAGCCGGGCAAGGCCAGCAGGATCGGCGCGTCGCCGAGACCGTGATCGGCGCGGAACTGCTCGATCTGCGCTTCGGTTGCAACCGGCTCGCTGGCCACCGGGTGGCCGACGAAATCGCATTCCATTCCGGCGTTTTCCATATAGGGTGGCTCGAACGGCAGCAGGGCCAGAACATGGTCGATGACCTTGGCCATCTTGTCCGCCCTCTTGGGGCGCCAGGCCCAGACGCTGGGCGCGACATAATGCACGGTTCGTATACTGCTGCGCGCCTTGACCTGCTTGGCCACGCGCAGCGAAAAGTCGGGGCTGTCGATGGTGATCAGAACGTCGGGCTGGGTGTCCAGAACGGCCTGAGCGGTTTCGGCGATGCGGCGCTTGAGGTGAAAGAACTTGGGCAGAACCTCGACCAGGCCCATCACACTGAGCTCGGACATCGGAAAGCGGCTGACCAGACCCTGGGCCTGCATCAGCGGCCCGCCAACCCCGTCGAATTCGACGTCCGGAACAAGGGTCTGCAACCCCTCCATCAGCGCACCGCCCAGACGGTCGCCCGACGGTTCACCGGCGACCAGAAAGACGCGCATCAGACGGCCCGCTCATGTACGTGCAGGAACAGGCCCAGGCGGTCGCACTCCGCGATCACTTGAGGCCGGTCCAACACGATCACCCCACCCTTTTCGATGACGATGCCGGACAATCCGGCGGCAACGGCGCTGGATACGGTGTCGGGGCCGATGGCAGGCAGATCGGCACGTCGGTCTTGGCCCGGCTTGGGGCCCTTGAACAGAATACCGCCGCCCGCATCCGGGCGCGCGGCCAGCGATTGCAGCATCCAGGCCGTACCGAAGGCCCCTTCGACAACCAGAACCTGGCCTTTGTGAACAACGCAAGCCTGTCCGATATCCGCTGCCCCCATGGCCCGCAGGACACCCACGGCCCGGTTTGCATCGCCCAACTCCGCCTCGGTCGGCTGTGCCTGGGTCAGACATCCGAGAGGAGGCAGCAGGCCCGTAGCGATCTCGTGTGCGGCCCGCACGCGCAGTCCGGCGTCCTCCAAAATGCCGATCACCGCCCGCAAGGCTCCGTCGTCACCCGACATCAACGCCTGCTGTATGATCGGAACCAAGGGCATGGTCTGCGCGTCAATCCGGGCGGGGTTTATGTCTGGCCTGCGAACGGCACCTGCGAGGCATACATCTGTGACGCCGCGCGCTTTGAGCTCGGCGATAAAACTGCCCAACTGCTCCAGCGGGAAGGTCACGTCTGGCGTCAGAGTGTCAGGCTGAAATCCCTCCATCGCGCAAACCAAGGGGCGTTCCGGCAGGTGCGCAACCAGTTCGTCCGGCAAAACCCCTGTTCCCGCGATCAGAGCCAGCATGATCCTATTTCCTTGGTGTCAGGAACGAACGATCGCTTTCGCCCGTCACGAATTCCACGATCTGACGCACATAGTCGCTGTCGGTGCTGTCGCCCAGTCGCTTGGCGCGGTCCATGAAGGTGCCCTCGCCTTCGGACAGTTCGCGAAAGGCCGCACGCAGCGCCGAAATGTCCGCCCGGGAAACGCCTCGGCGTTTAAGGCCGACAAGGTTCAGCCCCTCCAATTCGCCACGCGAGGCCTGAACCAGGCCGTAAGGGATAACATCGTTGGGCACCATGGTCAGCGCACCGATGATGGCGCCGCGGCCCACGCGCACCCATTGATGCAAGCCGGAAATGCCGCCGAGGATCACGTCATCCTCGATGATGCAGTGGCCGGCGGCGCCGGAATGGTTCACCATGATCACTCGGTTGCCGATCTGCACGTCATGCGCCACATGAACCCCGGCCATCAGCAGGCAGTCATCGCCGATGCGGGTCACGCCGCCGCCACCCTCGGTGCCGGTATTGACCGTAACGTGTTCCCTGATGCGGTTTCGCTTGCCGATTTCCAGCCGCGTGTTTTCGCCCCCGAACTTGAGGTCCTGCGGGATTTCACCAATCACCGAAAAGTTGAAGATGACGCAGTCGTCACCGATTGAGGTATCCCCGGTGACCACCACATGCGACTTCAATTCGACTCGGTCGCCCAAACGCACCTGTGGCCCCACATGGCAGAACGGGCCGATTACGCAGTCCTCGCCGATCTGAGCGCCGTCTTCGATGATCGCGCTGGGATGAATTCGGCTCATGCTGTTTTTTCCATATCCCAATCGACATAGGCCGAGAACTCGGCCTCGGCCGCCACTTCGCCGTCCACGGTTGCACGGCCGCTGAACTTGAAGATCTTGCCGCCCTTCTTGCCGCGCACGGTTTCGACATGCATTTTCAGCACGTCACCCGGCACCACTTTGCGGCGGAATTTGCACTTGTCGATATTCATGAAATAGATCAGCAGTTCGCTGTCGATGACATCCATGCCGACGCCCAGCATAACACCTGCGGTTTGCGCCATCGCTTCGACGATGGTCACGCCGGGCATGATCGGCGTACCGGGGAAATGGCCCTGGAAATGCGGCTCGTTCATGGTGACGTTCTTGATGCCGACCGCCGACTGATAGCCGTCGATCTCGACAACCTTGTCAACCAGCAGGAACGGATAGCGATGCGGCAGGATCCGCTGGATCAGCTGAATGTCGGCGCTCTTGGTTTCCGTGGTCATTTTCAGGATGTCCTGTTCTCGGGGTCTCGTTCACGCGTGGTTAGCAATACCCGTACCCAAGGGCAAGCCACGCTATGGCTTGTCGCCCTCTTCCAACTGCGATCCATCGCCAATGGCAGCGTCGATCTTGCGGATGGCGATGGCCGTAACATCCGAGGCGTCCGAGCTGAGAAATACGTTGGATCGTTCGATGATCAGGGATGCGCCTGTTTCGCGCAGCAGGTCGATGAGCACGGGCTGCGCCAGCTCAAAGAACTGATTGCGCGCCTCGTCACTGCGGCGCGCCAGAGCATCCAGTTTCGCGCGTTGCCCCTCGCGGTGAGATTGGACCTTTCGGTCGAAGGCTTCCGCAAGCGGGCGGAACTCCTCAGGGCTCAGAACTTCGCGCTTTTGCGTCAGCTCTTTTTCCTCGCGGCTCAGTTCGGCAACGATGCGTTCATTTTCTGCGGCCAGCGCAGCACTTTCTGCTTCGATCTCATCAAAAACCCGTCGCCCGAATGCTGACTCGGTGAAGATCCGGTCGCTCGAGATGGTCAGCACGCCGGATTGCGGAACCCCCAACTGCTGGGCGGCCACTGGGAACGACACTACTAGGAAGATCAAAACACACAGGGCCCGTAATGGGCCCTGTACAAACTTCGATATCGTCTTGACCATGGACGTCAGAACCGCGCCTGGATGGTAAAGTCGAAGTTCTGCTCTTTGTCGAAGTCTTCCTTCTTCACGGCTTGTGAGAAGTTGAACCGCAGCGGACCGAACGGCGTATCCCACAGCAGCGAGACGCCGATAACCTGACGGATCGAGCCGTCTGCGCCGACGATATTGGCACCCGTCGTATCAACATTGTTAATGTTGTACAGGTTGCCGATGTCATAGAAGACACCGCCGCGCAGCCCCAACTCCTCGGGCAGACCCAACGGGAAGTCCGACTCAAACCGGGCGACCCAGTAGTAGTTGCCGCCGATCGCATCATCCTGCCCGTTCGACAGGTCACGAGGGCCGATACCGGCCGGCTCGAAGCCACGGAACGTTGTCGGACCCAGGACATAACGGTCAATTGCCCGGCTGAAGTCGTCACCTTGCCAATGGAGCGCGCCGGCCTCGAAAGACGCGCGCAGCGTCATTTCCTCGTTCAGGACCTTTGTTTGGGCAATCGCCCGGGTCGAGGTCTTGAAGTACTTGTTGTCTCCACCAAGGCCAGCCGCGTCCACGCCGACCTCGAACAGAACACCTGCATTCGGGTTCAGGCCACCCAGTCGGCTGTCATAGACATAGGCCAGCCCCAGCGAGCTTGTCGAACGCTTGCCTTGCGCGATTTCCGACGCGATGACTGCCCCGTTGACCTCGTCGTCCTGCTGCGACATCTCGGACTTGTTCCAGTTGTACCGCAGGCGCAACGAGGACAGTTCGCCAATCGCATAGCTGAGCTGCGGATTGATGAACACGCTCTTGGTGTCATAGCTGGCAAAGCTGGAATTGGTCCTTGAAAGACCAAAGCCCAGATCGAAACGCAGTTTCCGGCCCAACAGATATGGTTCGGCAAAGTTGATGACGTACTGCTCAGAGTCCTGCGCTGTCGACAGCGTCAGGCCAAATTCTTGACCACGCCCGAGGAAGTTTCGCTCCTCAAGCCGGATGGCGATCCCGAAACCGTCGGAAACCGAGTAGCTGCCGCCCAACGCCAGTGAACCGGTCGGCTGCTCCTGGACATCCACGTCCACGATCACCTGGCTGGGGCTGGACCCTTCGCGGGTTTCCACATCCGCGACCGAGAAGAAACCCAAGGCCCGGATGCGTTCGGCGCTCTGCCGGATTTCGCGCGGGTTGAAGGGGTCACCCTCGACCGTGTCGAACTGGCGCCGGATGACCCGGTCCAGAGTGGTCGTGTTGCCCTCGATGTCGATCCGTTCGACAAAGATGCGCGGGCCTCTGGTCAGCACGAATTGAACATCCAGCGTCAGGTCACGGTCGTTGCGGGTCACACGCGGCTCAACGCGCAGGAAGTCGACGCCCTGCTTCAGGCCAAGACGCTCCTGCCGCGCGATCGAATTCTCAATCAGCGTGGGCGAATACGTGACACCAGGTTTGATCTTGAGGGCCTTCTGATACTCGGCCGCATCAACGCCCGGGATTTCGCTGACCGTCGAGATGTTGCCGAACGAGAATTTCTGACCTTCGGTGATGTTCATCACCAGATAGAAGGCGTCACGCTCTCGCGTGAACTCGACATTGGCGCTGTTGATCCGAAAATCGACATAGCCGCGCGACAGGTAGAAATCACGCAGAACTTGTTTGTCGAATTCGATGCGGTCGGCAATGAATGTGTCACCGCGCAGGAAGGTGCGCAGGATGTTGGCCTGCTTGGATTCAAGGACACGGCGCAGACGACGGTCGGAATAGGCGCGGTTTCCTACAAAGCTGACGCGCTCGATCTCAATCGTGGTGCCTTCGGCGACTTCAAAAACCAGATCCACCCGGTTGTCGCTGCGGCGGATGATCCGCGGAATGACTGTGGCCGACACACGACCTTGCGCCGAGTAGATCTCGGCGATCTTGTCGGCATCGGATTCCGCGACCTGCGGCGTGAACACCCGGCGCGGCTGCGACGAGATTGCCTGAATCAACACGTCGTCCTTGACGCGGCGATTGCCCTCAATGCTGATCTTGTTGATCGTCGGATACTCGGCGACCTCGATCACCAGAGTATTCCCGCGCGGGGTCAATTCGACTGTCTCAAAAACACCACTGTCAAGCAAACGCTGGTAGGCGTCATTCAACTGGCCCGCAGTGACTGACTGGCCGGGTGTGATTCCTGTCCGGGCGATGATGGTGGACGTCTCAATGCGACGGTTGCCCTGAACATCGAACGACGAAATCGTGTAGGTCTGGGCCTGGGCGACTTGCGGTACCGCCGTAAAACTCATTGCCGCAAAGAGGAAAAAAATCGTTAGTGCTCGCCACAAAATGTTGCCGTGCGGTTGCGCAGTACCGCAGGATGTGCCCGCGCCTCTCCTGTAAGCCATTTTTGTCTCTACCTAGAATTTCGGACTTTAGAAGTTGAGTAGCCGCTCTGGTGGGCCTTGTCAAAAGCACAAACGAAAAACGCGACCGGATCGGTCGCGCTCGGCTCGTTCAGCTGGGTATGGGGAATCACATGCCGGCCAGATATGCGGCACCGGCCAATGCCAGAGCGGTCAGCCCAAAGCTGAGCAACGCGTCCCAGTTCAACACGAACAGGAAACTGAAGCCTCGGTAGGAATTCCGCAATGCCTTGGTCATTGGTCACAGCCCGCTTAATTGCATGTCTCGGCAAAATTACCCCAAATAAACTAGGTTTGAATTGAGGCAATTTTGCGACCGCAACGCGTCAATGCCGCCACAATCAGCAGAACAAGTCGTTGCTTACCGAGAAGATCATGAGGCTGAGAATCAGCGTGATGCCCACCGCCATCAACAGCTGCAAAGCACGGTCGCTGGGCGGTTTCCCTGCGACGGCTTCATAGGCGTAAAAAACCAGGTGTCCCCCGTCCAATGCGGGGATTGGGAACAAGTTCAGCAAGCCTACAGCAGTGGACAGAACCGCGATGAAGAAGATGAAGCTTTGTGCCCCTTGGCTCGCCATCGCGCCTGAGGTTTCCGCGATACCAATGGGTCCGGACATGTTGCAGGTGCTGATCGCACCTGTGACCATGTGCCATATGCCGGACAGCGACCCCTCGATGATGCGGCCGGTCTGGATAACTCCGCCATGCAGGGAGTCAACGAGACCTGCGGGTTCGGTCGCCGGCACCAGCATCATGCCGCCGACGATTCCAATCCGCCATTCGGTTTTGAAGCCGCCGTCCGCCTGCGGTTCATCCGTGCGACGCGGCGCCAGTGCAAATTCCAACTCGGCGCCGTCGCGCCAGACATCCAGCAAAAGTACCTTTCCGTCCGAGCTTTCGACCTTATCTTTAAGCTGTTCGAAAGCAAAAATCGGGTCGCCATCAACCGAGGTGATGACGTCGCCCGCCTGCAACTGGATATCCATCGCAGCACTGCGCGGGGCGACCTGCTGGATCAAGGGCGGGAACAGCCACGGGGCCGACACGTCGAGGGTTTGGCCGTCGCGGATGACGGTGTATTCGAGAACCGGCTGCACCGGCAGCGCCTCGGTAAACTCGGTCCAGGCCCCCTCCTGATCGAAATCAGGCGTGGGAATGCCAGCGATCGCAACGATTTCGTCCCCCTCCTGAAGCTCCTGCACGGTGCCCGGCAAAGGTTTCAGCGATCCGACCGTCAGTGGCTCGCGGGTCACGCCTTGCGACCAGAAGATCAAGCCGAAGACAAGGATCGACAGAACGAAATTGAAGACCGGCCCGGCCGCAACCGTGGCAGTCCGCGCCCAAAGCGGTGCGCCATGCATCGTCCGACGCAATTCTTCGGGGCTTTGCGTGGTGATTTCGGCCATCGTCTCGGTATCCTTGCCCGAGGCCGCATTGGCATCGCCCAGGAATTTCACATAACCGCCAAAAGGCAACAGAGCGATCTGCCATTTGGTGCCGCGTTTGTCCATTCGGCTCCAAAGCACCGGACCAAACCCCAACGAGAACACCTCGGCGTGGATCCCCGACCAGCGGCCAACGATGTAATGCCCGTATTCATGCACCGCCACGATGACGGACAACGCCACGACGAATGCGGCAATCGTATAGACCAGCCCACCAAATTGCGGGATCAGCGAGAGTATGTCCAAAATTCTATCCTGCTCTTCGTAGTACGGCGTCATCCACCCATTGACGTGCGAGATGGTCCGTTTTCAGGACGTTATCAAGGGTCAAAGGGGCATCAATAAGGCCGCCTGCGTCGTCGAAACGGTCCAGAACGGCAGCCACGGCGTCGGTCATGTCCAGAAAGCCGATGCGTTGACCGATGAAATGATCCAACGCACGCTCCTTGGCGGCGTTGAAGATCGCGCCTGACAAGCCACCGCGTTGCATGACCTCGCGGGCCAGCCGTAGGGCCGGGTAACGCGCCGGGTCCGGATCACGAAAACGCAGCTGACCCAGCTTGGCCAGGTCCAGGCGCGGCACCGGCAGGTCCCGCCTTTCGGGCCAATGCAGTGCATAGCCGATCGCGTGCCGCATATCAGGAGCGCCCAGATGCGCCATCATTGCGCCGTCGCGAAAGCCGACCAGAGCATGCACGATGGATTCGGGGTGAACCACAACCTCGATACGGTCAGGGTTTATCCCGAAAAACTCTTTGGTCTCGATCACTTCCAGCGCCTTGTTGAACATCGAGGCGCTGTCGATCGTTATCCGCTGGCCCATGTCCCAATTTGGGTGGCTAGAAGCTTGCTCGACCGTAGCGCCGGCCAGCTTTTCGACCGGCCAGTCGCGAAAGGCGCCGCCGCTGGCGGTGATGATGATGCGTTCGACCGCATCCATGTCTTCACCCACAAGCGCCTGAAAGACCGCCGAATGCTCGCTGTCGACAGGCAGTAGACGCGCGCCCTGGCGTTCCGCGGTTTCCAGAACAAGCGGGCCGGCACACACCAGCGTTTCCTTGTTCGCCAAGGCCAGGGTCGCGCCCTGCTTCAAAGCCTCAAGCCCCGGCGCCAAACCGGCCGAGCCAACAATGGCGGACATGACCCAGTCCGCCGGGCGAGCGGCCGCTTCGATCAGCGCGGTTGCGCCCGCAGCGGCTTCGATCCCGGTACCGGACAAAGCATCGCGCAGATCGTCCAGATGCTGGTCAAAGGCGGTTACCGCCACTTCAGCGCCCAGCCGGCGGGCGTCCTGCGCCAGCTGCCGGACATTCGCCCCGCCGGTGACGGCGACCACCTTGTAATCCTCCGGGGCTCGCGCAATCAGATCGATCGTATTCTGGCCAATCGATCCGGTCGCGCCGAATATCGAAACCTTTCGCATCAGATTTCCCCGGGCGAATAGACCAGTGACGCGATCAGAACCATCAGCGATGCACCCATCATGCCGTCAAATCGATCCAGAAAACCGCCGTGCCCCGGCACCAAGTTCGAGCTGTCCTTGACCCCGAACCGCCTCTTGACAGCGCTTTCCACGATATCACCGGCTTGGCTGGCCATCGAGGCCAGGACCGAAACCAAAACAAACCGGTAGCCAAACCCGGCATACGCGGCAACGGCTGCGCCCACCAGCGCGGCCGCCACCCAGCCGCCCGCCGTGCCCGACCAGGTTTTCTTGGGGCTGACGCGCGGCCAGAACTTCGGGCCTCCGAACGTCTTTCCCACGAAGTACCCAGCTACGTCTGTGGCAACGACGACCAGGATCAACCAGACCATCCAGCCAAACCCCATCGTCTCGCGGATCTGGATGAACCCGTAACCCGCACAGGCAATCCACATGGCAAACAGCACGTAGATCCCGCGCGAGTGCGAGACCTGCCCTGCCCCGACCAGTGCGGGTGCGATCAGAAAGGGCAGTTTGTAGAGCGGTGGCACATGATAGCTAAGCATGACGGCAACGCCGGTCAGGATTCCTAACTGAACCGCGACGCCCACCCGATCGGAATCGATCATGCGAACCAGTTCCCAGGTCATCAGACCACACGCGGCAGCAACAAATGTCTCGAACCATAGTCCGCCCAGCCAAACCTCGACCGCTCCAATAGCGACCAGCACCAGGGCAGACAACACCCGGGTGGTCAGGTCGGACCATCGGCCGTCCGTCATGCCGGAACTGCTCCGAACCGGCGTTCGCGCGACCCGAAGCTCTTGCACAGCCGTTCCAGCTCGGCCGCGGTGAAGTCGGGCCAGAGCGTGTCGATGAATTCGTATTCCGAGTAAGCGGATTGCCAGAGTAGGAAATTCGATATCCGCGCCTCGCCACTGGTGCGAATGACCAGATCGGGGTCAGGCAGGACGCGCGTGTCCAGATATCTGGGCAGCGTTTCCTCGTCGACATCTTCGGGTCGCAGGTTGCCTGCGGCAACGTCCCGCGCCAGCCGCTTGGTTGCCCGCGCCACTTCGTCCCGACCACCATAGTTGAGAGCGACGGTCAGGTGGACAAGGTCATTTTCGGCCGTCTCGCGCTCCAGCGTGTCCATCAACTCGATCAGTTTGGCATCCAGCCGCACCCTGTCGCCAATGAATCGAACGCGGATACCGTTTTGGGCCAAGGTACGGGTTTCCTTAATGATGTAGCGCTTGAACAGGCTCATCAGACCGGCAACCTCGACCTGGGTCCGTTTCCAGTTTTCCGTCGAAAAGGCAAAAATCGTCAGGTACTTGATCCCCAGCCCCGGACAGGCTTCGACCACTTCGCGCACCCGACGGGCACCGGCGTGATGCCCGTACAGCCGTGGCCGGCCGCGCGCCTGGGCCCACCTACCGTTGCCATCCATGATGATGGCCACGTGACGCGGACCACAGGGGGGCTCGTTTTGGGGATCAGCGGGCATGGCTTGCGCTCAAACCTGCATGATTTCGGCCTGCTTGGCCTCGAGGGCCGTATCGACGGCCTTGATCATCTGATCGGTCAGTTCCTGAACCTCGGTTTCCCAGAACTTCTGATCGTCTTCCGACAGGCCGTCGGCCTTGGCTTTCTTGATCTGATCCATCCCATCGCGCCGCACGTTGCGAATAGCAACGCGGGCGTGTTCGGCGTATTGCCCGGCCACTTTGCCCAGCTCGCGGCGGCGCTCTTCGTTCAACTCGGGGATCGGCAGCATGATGATCGTGCCATTCAGCTGCGGGTTGATGCCCAGTCCGCTTTCCCGGATCGCCTTTTCAACCTTGCCGACCAAAGCCTTGTCCCAAACATTCACGGTGACCATACGCGGCTCGGGAACGTTTACAGTGCCGACCTGGTTGATCGGTGTCATCGACCCATACGCATCCACCATAACCGGCTCGAGCATCGAAGCCGACGCACGTCCGGTGCGCAGCGACGCGAATTCGGTTCTGAGGTTGGCCATCGCGCCATCCATGCGGCGTTTCAGATCATCGGTGTCCAGTTCAAAATCGTCAGACATGCTGCTCACTCCCCGTCTTCAGGTGATGTTGGAATGGCTCTTACGCCATCGCACCTGGGATGTATAGCAATCATGATCAGGAAATGTGGCAATGACCAGAGTTGTTTCCGCGAAAAAACCGATCCCCCGGACAAAAAAGACCGGCCCTGTGGCGGGCCGGTCTGGCACAGAAAAAACCAAGCCTCAGGCGTTCAGGTCAACGACCACGCGCCCCTTGACCTGACCGTTGAGGATGTCGGCACCCAACTTCGGAAGATCATTCAGAGTGGCGGGTTGGATCATCGCTTCCAGCTTGTCCATCGGCAGATCCGAAGCTACCCGCTGCCAAGCCCGCAGTCGGTTGTCGAACGGCTGCATCACGCTGTCGATTCCCAACAGGTTGACGCCGCGCAGCAGGAACGGAATGACGGTCGCCGGCAGGCCCGCGCCACCGGCCAGACCGACCGCTGCCACCGAGGCGCCATACTTCATCTGGCCCAGTACGCGCGCCAGCATTGCGCCCCCGACGGCATCAACGCAGCCAGCCCAGGTTTCGCTTTCCAGCGGACGTTTGGTGGTTTCGTTCAACTCGTCACGGGGCACGATCGACGTGGCGCCAAGCGCCTTCAGATAGCCTTCGGTTTCAGGCCGCCCGGTCACAGCCGCAACTTCATATCCCAGATTGGCCAGAATCGCAGTGGCAACCGAGCCGACGCCCCCGGCTGCACCGGTTACCAGAACCGGCCCGCGGTCAGGCGTCAAACCGTGATCTTCGAGCGCCATCACCGCCAGCATCGCGGTAAAACCGGCAGTTCCCACGGCCATGGCCTGGCGCGTGCTCAACCCCTCGGGCAGAGGGACCAGCCAATCGGCCAAGGCGCTGACCTTCTGGGCGTATCCGCCCCAATGCGCCTCACCCACGCGCCAACCGGTCAGCACGACCTTGTCACCGGGTTTGTACCGGTCGTCCGAGGACTCTTCGACCGTTCCGGCATAATCGATCCCCGGCACATGCGGGTAATTCCGCACCAAACCGCCGCCCATGGGCGACATGCACAAACCATCCTTGTAGTTGACGGTCGAGAACTCGACGGCCACACGCACTTCACCATGCGGCAAGTCATCTTCCGAGATCTGCTTGATCACCGGGCTGGCCAGTCCGCTTTCCTCGTCCTTTTCCATCACCAAAGCGTTGAACATATTCCAATTCCTTTCTTTGACCGTGGCCCGACCGATCTCTCATCTGGCCCAAATACTTCCCGGGCGCGTCCCGAGCGCCCTTTCCGGCTCAAATCCAGAACTTGTCCTGCACGATTGCAGTCCGCATTCCAGACGGCGTTTCGACTTCGACCTGCGTTCCCGGTTCCCAGTGGCTCAGCCGCAGCATACCGATCGACACGTTGGTTTGGAAATCCGGCGACCAGGTGGCCGAGGTCACCTGACCCACGCGCTTGCCGCCACCATAGACCGGCCACGGCCGATCACAGGGTGGCACCGCATCTCCCTCGATCGCGATCGGGCGGATTTGCTGAACCGGCCCCTCTTTGGCCACCCGCAGCAGAGCGTCCCGCCCGATGCAGCCAATGGCCGTATGCGTGTTGCAGAACTTGCCCAACCCGCACTCATGGGGCGTGTTGTCGTCAGTCATGTCGTTGCCATAAGACAGCAACCCGCCCTCGATCCGCTCGATCAGGTTGGGGCAGCCCGCCCGAACCTGCAGGTCCTCTCCGGCGGCAAACAGCGCGTTCCACAAGGGCATGCCGATGTCGCCGCCCTCGACATAGATCTCGAACCCGCCCTGTTTGGAATAGCCCGACCGCGCAATCGCCAGATCACGCCCCTCGAACTGGAACATGTCGAACTTGAAGAAGCGGATATCTCGCACCCGGTCGCCAAAGACCCGCGCCATCAGGTCATCCGCCTTGGGTCCCTGCACCGCCAAAGGCGACACGTCCGGCTCATCCACCAGAACATCCAGTCGATACCCGTTGGCCAAGCCTTTGACCCACAACAGCAAATCGCTGTCTGCGATCGAAATCCACCAGCGGTCATCCGCCAGTTTCACCGCCACGGGATCGTTCAGCATTCCCCCGGTTTCGTCCACGATTGGCACATAGTAGCACTGGCCCGGCAACATGCCGCGCAGGTCGCGCGGTGTCAGCATCTGCATCAGCCGCGCGGCATCGGGGCCTCGCAGTTCGACCTGCCGCTCGCAAGACACGTCCCAGACCTGCACATGGGTCTTGAGATGCCGATAGTCGGCCTCGACGCTTTTAAACACCGTCGGCAGCAACATCCGGTTGTAAACGGTATAACCTTTGACACCGGCCGCCTCGACCCCGTCGGAGAACGGCGTGCGCCGCAGCCGGCGCGACAAAGAAATCTGTGGCACTTAGACCTCCTCGGGCAAGAAAACGAGATCACTGACCGGAGCCTCAGACCCGGCCTCGGTCAGCATTTTGTGGATTTGTCCCCGGTGATGCGTTTGATGATTGAAAAAATGCATCACACACACGGCGTAAGGTAATGTAATGTCGTCTTCTTTTGCCGCGGAATACCAAGTAAACGGACACGAGATCGGGTCGTCGCCCAGAGTTTCAACCCAAGCATCGATCCGCGCATCTATGGTCTCGCGCAGCGGCAGCCAGTGCACCAGATCCGGGCACAGGTGGACGCTTTCGTGAATACCGCCGCCCTTGCGATGCGGATTGCTTTCAGGCCCCGACCCTTTGTCAAACCGGGACATCCAAATCCAGTCGCCCCACAGCAGATGGTTGGCAGTCCCCAGGATCGACCCGAAAAACGCGCCGCGTTCTCGGGTCAACTCCTCGGGCGAAAGCTCTTGAAGAAAACCCGCCAACTGGCTGTTCTGCCAGCGGTTATAGCGGGCCATCTGCCGAGCATAGGCGCCGGTGATCATCACTTGGGTCCGTGCCAGTCGATCGGGCAGATTTCGGCCGATTTGCCGCCGAAATCCCAGACACGACCATAGTCGCGCACCTTCGACTTGGTGCCACGCGCCACGATGATGTCCGGACCCATCCAATATTTGGAATTCGAAACCAGGACAGGATGTTCGGGGTCTTTGCCTGCCAGCATCTCGATCTCACCCTGGATCTTGCGGCCGATGACGATGCGGCGTTTGTTGCCGTCGCGCTCGATCTGCACCGGAGCACGCTCGGCGCCGATAATTTCACTCACCAGCATCGTGAACAGCCCAGTGGTTCCACCGGCTTGCCCGCTAAAAATCTGCAGCAGACCGTTGTACGCCTTGCCACTTGCGCGCTCATCCACGTAAGCGGCGACCTTCCACTGGCCTTCGCCCATCCGGCCGGGAATATCGACCAGCAGACCGACGTTCAGACCCGACAAGTCCTCACCTTCATAGTGTCCTTCGTCGATGATCACGCCCATCCACGCATGACAATGCCCTTCGGTCGGAGGATGCGCCCCCAGCGAAACCACGCAGGGGCAGAACACGTCGCAGGAGCAGTTCAGGATAAGCTCACCCTTGATGGCCCAGTCCGTCGGGCTCATCTCTCGGCGCTTGGGATTGGGCATCCGGCTGTCAATTCGCTGACTGACCGGCAGCTTGTCGGCATCGGGTTTTCTGTTTTTTGCCATCGGCTTATCCTCCGTATGCAATTGGGTAGATCAGCAGCCCAAGGCCACCTGCAATCAAAGCGAAACCCAGCGGCCGTGTCAGAACATGACCGACCTGGGGCAATTTCTCCAACACCATGAACAGGGTCGCCAAACCCATCCACAGCAGGCTCATCACGCCTCCGACGAAGCCAAGCGCCATGAACCCCCAGCAGCAGCCGACACAAAAGGCGCCAAGCCCCAGCCCCATGCGCAGACCGCCAGAGAATCCGGTGCGCCAGTGTCCAAGGAAATAGGTCATGGGTGCATGACACACCCCGTGGCACACCTCCTTGGCTCGGGTGAACTGAAAGGCGCCGACGGCGATCAGAAGGCCGGCAGCAAAGAGCGGAGATTTGGCAATGCCCAGCATGTCGATCACGCCTCCGAACAGCAACGCCAGCTGAACACCTGTGATCAACGCGGCGAACCCGGCCCAGACCACGAAATAACCCAACAGAACGCCGACCCACCCGAGCCTTGTTCCATTGGCGCTCTGGATCAAATCCTCATAGCTTCTCAGTGTTGGAACCAACGTCGGAAGCATCATCGCGGCCATCATGATCGCCCACATCACGAACAGCGGGCCGAACTCGGCCATCGGCATGTACATGTCCATGCGGGGATCCATCGCACGCATCGCTTCGGCCATCGGCCCGGGTCGGCCAATCCAATCGACGCCCATGTCGCGGCTCATGGTGTACATCACCCACCAGGCCCACAGGATCAGGACGAAAAAGCCCAGCCACAAACCGTTGCGTAGAAGTGCCCGACTCATGTTCCCTCCCGACTCGGTGCTTGCTTTTCAAATGTCAGACTTTTAAATGTCAGACAAATAAATTTTTCACGGCGGCCTGCAGAATATGAAAATCGATCCTCAGAAAAGCACCGACCTGTCTGCACAGATCGCCCAGGCCATCCGTGATGCTATCGTATCAGGAGAGCTGATCGTGGACGAGCGCCTGCCCTCGGAATCCGAGCTGGCGGACCAGTTCCAGGTGTCGCGCCCCACTGTGCGCGAGGCTCTGAAACGGCTGGCGGCGCAATCGCTGATCCGCACCCAGCGCGGCGCGACGGGGGGTGCCTTCGTCAATCGGCTGAGTTTCCAGGACGCCTATTCCCAGCAGATCACGACTTCGACGCTGCTGCTGTCGATGAACGAGGTCAGTTTCGACACCGCTTGCGAGGCCCGCTATGCGTTGGAGCGGGCCTGCGCGCCCTTGTCCGCCCAACGGCGCACCGCGGATCAATTGGCCACCATGCGCGCGGAGATCTTCCGGCAGGCGCAGCCCGGCCTGACGGATGAGGCCTTCTGTGCGTCGGACGTGGCCTTTCACCGGGCGCTGGTCGATGGTGCGGGCAACCCTGTCCTGTCCTATCAACTGGCCGGCGCGGTCGAAGCGATGCAGCCCCTGATGAACATGATCACCTTCACCGCACGCTCGCGCGAAGAGATCATCCGCCTGCACAGCAAGATCGCCGACGCGCTGGAGGCGCAGGACGCCGAAACAGTCGACGCCGCTCTGGTCGAGCTGGAAACCTACACACGCCGCCTGGCTCATGACGTGGCCGAACGTCGGCGGAAACCGGCCTGAAGACACTCTGAATACTTCTTGACGCATCACATCAACGGAAAGGACACTCGAGCAGGCAGACCATCATCCGGCGGGAAGACCGGCACTCTCAATAAAATTGATTTTCAATGACTTACGGGAGGACGTTATGAACAAAAGACCGGATCCAACATTCTATCCATCCGCCAAGATGGCCATGGAGGCCCCGCCCGAGACCTTGGCCTTCACACTGATGCTCAGCCCCGATTTTTCGCAGCCCGATGGCCTGGCCGTCGTGAATGTCGACCCAACTTCGGGCGACTATGGCAAGATCGTTCACAAGGTGATGATGCCCAACAAGGGCGACGAGTTTCACCATTTCGGATGGAACGCCTGTTCCTCGGCCCTGTCTCCGCTGACCGGCCACGCTTTTCTTGAGCGCCGGTACTTGATCATCCCCGGTATCCGTTCCAGCCGGATCTACGTGATTGACGTGAAAGAGCCGCTGAAGGCCAAAATCCACAAGATCATCGAACCCGAAGAAGTCTTTGCAAAGACGGGATATTCCCGCCCCCACACGATCCATTGCGGACCCGAAGGTATCTATGTCAGCACCTTGGGCGGCGGCGGACCAGATGGCACCGATGGGCCTCCGGGCATCTTCATCATGGATTGCGAAACCTTCGACATCATCGGACGTTACGAGATCGAGCGCGGCGTGCAGGACAAGCACTATGATTTCTGGTGGAACCTGCCGCGTGACTACATGGTCAGTTCCGAATGGGGTCTGCCCCCGCAATTCGAAAACGGGATCGTGGCCGAAGATCTGCTGTCGAACAAATATGGCCACCGGATCCATTTCTGGAACCTGCGCGACCGCACCAACATCCAGACCATCGACCTGGGCGAGAACCACCAGATGGCGCTGGAAATCCGGCCGGCGCATGACCCGGTCAAACAATACGGGTTCTGCGGCGTGGTGGTCGACACCACCAATCTTCAGGGTGCGATCTTTACCTGGTGGCGCAACAAGGATGGCAGCTTCGAGGCCAAGAAGACCATCACGATCGATCCGCAACCCGCTGATCCGAATGATCTTCCCGATCTACTCAAAGGGTTCTCGGCGGTGCCGCCGCTGGTGACCGACATCGATCTGAGTCTGGACGACAAATATCTGTACGTCGCGTGCTGGGGCACCGGTGAAATGCACCAATACGATGTTTCGGACCCGATGAAACCCAAGCTGGCCGGCAAGGTCGAGATCGGCGGAATCGTCAAGAAAACCAAGCATCCCAACGGCAAGGACTTTGGTTATGGCCCGCAGATGGTCGAGATCAGCCGCGACGGCAAACGCGTCTACTGGACCAATTCGCTCTATTCCACGTGGGATGACCAATTCTATCCCGGCGATCGCGGCGCTGCGATGGTCAAGGCGGATGTGGGCGAAAAAGGCGGCCTGACACTGGACAAGGATTTCTGGGTGGATTTCCCGAAAGGGTATCGCAGCCACCAGATCCGGCTTGAGGGAGGAGACTGCTCCACCGACAGTTTCTGCTACCCTTCGGTCTGAATTGGACGTCTTGATGACATCGACGGCCGGCCTTTGGCTGGCCGTTGTTCTGAGCGGCGCCTATCACGGGTTGAACCCCGGTATGGGCTGGCCCCTGGCCGTGTCGGCGGCATTGATGGAGCAACGCCAATCCGCCCTCTGGCGCGCGTTGGCAGCGCTGGCGGGCGGGCATTTCCTGGCGATGCTGGGCGTGCTGCTGCCCTTTGCGCTGATGACCATCCTTGTAGACTATCAGCGCGAAATCCGGATCGGAGCGGCCCTGATCGTGATCGCCATGGGCCTTTACATTGCGATCACCCGTCGTCACCCACGGTTTCTGGCGCGCGTCCCGCCCAGTCGGCTGGCGCTGTGGTCGTTTCTGGTGGCTCTGGCGCATGGTGCGGCGCTGATGCTTGTCCCGATCTATCTGGGTCTGTGCGGGCTGGACGAGTTGGATACCGGCCACAGAGCCGTTTCAGAGATCATGGGCACCAATGGCTTGCTGGTTCTGGCTGTGGCCGCGGTCCATACCGGCGCAATGATGCTGGGCGGCGGTGCGCTGGCCTTCGCGGTCTATCGCTGGCTGGGCCTGCAGTTTCTGTCGCGCAGCTGGTTCAACCTGGAAATGGTTTGGGCGCTCAGCTTGATCCTTGTGGGCGTGCTCGGCTTCTGGGCCGCAATCTGAGGTCTTCCCCCTGCCCCGAAACAGATTAGGTTCGACGGACAGGCATTTGAAACGCGAGGCCCCCATGACCGGAACACTCAACATCATCGCAGCCCTTCTGACCATCGGCTTTGGCCTGTTCGGCTTTTTGGCCCCGGCCTGGACGGCGGCCTCGCTTGACCTTGCGCCCACCAACAGCACGATGGGCCTCAGCGAAATGCGGGCCTCAGTCGGCGGGCTGTTTGTCGTGACCGGCATCGCCGTATTGTGGCTGAACCACCCGATGGCCTACGCGATGTTGGGCGTGGTCTATGCCGGCGCGGCGCTGGGTCGGTTCGTGTCCGTTCTGCTGGACAATCCCCCCTTGGCCAAAGCGTTGACCTTCGGCGGAATAGAGCTGGTGCTGGCGATCTGGCTGATCGCCGCCAACCTCTCCAAGCCCGCGTGAACGGTTGAAAAATCGCGATCGTCTCGCGCTTTGGGGGTTTGCATCCGCAAAAATCCTCACCTATATAAATGCTGTCCTTCGGGACTATGGACATAAACGCGCTCGTAATAAGCGGATCGGACCCGGGGGCGGTACCCGGCGGCTCCACCATATATCCTTCATTTGGGGATCATGGGGCCGAAACAGGATCGACGAACGTCTAAAGGGGTTAGCTTTGTCCCGGCTGTCTGCCACCGTTACCGGCGAAAACAGTACAATTGCAAATGACAATCGTGCTCCGGTTGCCGTTGCTGCGTAAGCAGTAACCAGACCGAAACTTAAGTCCTTGCGCCTAGCCGCGTAAGGCGGGGTTCGCAGGTACCTGGCAACAGAAACCTGCATTTCCCTAGATTTTGTCTGAGTTTGTGCGCCAAATTCGGCAGCCATTCAGAAACTGTTCACTCCTGTCATTCAAAGTAGCGGAAGACAGACAGGAGAGTTGGGATGACTCATTCAGAGATACTCAGGGCCTGGTATTCCGAGGTCTGGGAAAAAGGCAATATTGACGCGATCGACCAGTATTTTGCCCCGGAAACGATGGCCGAAGGGCTGATACCCGAAATGCAGGTCGGCGCGGACGACTTTCGCGACCTGGTCATGGCCTTCCGGCACGTTCTGGGCGAAATTCAGGTGGATTTGCCCAAAATTATCGAAAACGGCGATTGGGCGTCAGCCGTTCTGCATGTGCGGACCTCGCGGGCGGACAACGGCGCGCCCTTGGAGGTCACAGGCCAAGTGATGGCGCGCTTCAAAGGTGACAAGATGGTCGAAGCCTACAACCAGTTCGACTTCGTTTCCCTGTTTGAACAGCTCGGCCAGTTCCCGCAGGACACTCTGCCTGTTTGCATGACAGGACAACGGCTGGACTGGGCCTGAACCGGTTCTTGACCGCGCGTGCTGACCCCGAGTAGCAAGAGCACACGGGGTCAGCATGTGAACGCCCTGCCCGGCGGCAGCCCGGGTTCGCATGTCTCCAGATCCAAAGGGGCACATGGCATGGCTGCGCAGTTTCAATGATCGCTGGTGGTCGGATCAGCACCTATGCTCCGGACAGCGGATGGGGACAGCACCCGTGGACCGCCGCAACCGACGCATGCGTGACGGAGCCCCGGTATTGAAACCCTCACTGTCAGAGCTGGTTCGGGTTTTCGGCCGAATTGGCCTCCTCTCATTTGGTGGCCCAGCGGCACAGATCTCATTGATGCACCAAGAATTGGTCGAACGGCGGCCATGGTTGGATGAGCAGACCTTTCTGCGGGCGCTTTCGCTGTGCATGTTGCTGCCCGGCCCCGAAGCCATGCAACTGGCCACCTATGCCGGCTGGCGGCTGCGGGGCGTGCCGGGCGGGCTGATTGCCGGCGGCCTGTTCGTTTTTCCCGGAGCGCTGGTGATAGCCGTGCTGGTCGGCCTGTATGCTGCCTACGGAGACCTTCCCGTGGTCCAGGCTGCATTTCTCGGGATCAAGGCCACGGTTATCGTGATCGTTCTCCAGGCGGTGCTCAATCTTTCCCGCAAAACTCTATCTGGGGCAGAGCCCGGGATTCTTGCGATACTGGCGTTCCTGGCGATCTTCGCTCTGAATCTACCTTTCCCCCTGATCATTCTGGCCGCGGCTGTCTGGGGCTTTTCACGTAAGCCTTCAGAGCAGCCTTCGGTTTCACAGAATGTCGATACCGCATTGGCTCGGCCCGCGCGGACCGCAGCGCTCTGGCTGTTTCTTTGGTTGGCTCCGCTGGTGTTGTTGACCCTTTCCGGCCAGACGTTGCTAAGCGATCTGGGCTGGTTCTTTGCACGATTGGCCGTAGTTACTTTCGGCGGGGCCTATGCGGTGCTGGCCTACATGACCCAGACGGTCGTCGAGAACTATCAATGGATCTCTACCGATCAGATGATCGATGCGCTGGGACTGGCAGAAACCACCCCCGGCCCATTGATACTGGTCACGCAATTCGTCGCCATGCTCGCCGGGCAGTTGGCGGGCGGGATGTCCCTTGCGCTGGCAGCCGGGGTCGTTGCGCTGTGGGCGACCTTCGTTCCGTGCTTCCTGTGGATATTCGTTGCCGCGCCTTACTTGGACGTCATAGCACAAAGACCAAGACTGTCGGGCGCATTGCGCGCAATTACCGCGGCGGTCGTCGGTGTGATTCTCAACCTGTCGGTGTGGTTCGGACTGCACGTCCTGTTTGGAACCATCGGAGAAGTCGAGTTTGGTCCGATCTCACTGCCCATTCCGGTTTTTTCGACCTTGGACATCACAGCCGTTGGATTGACGTCCCTTGCCGGAGTCCTGATTTTCATAAGAAAAACCGGTCTGGCAACGACGCTGGGCATCATGATAGGAGCAGGCGCAATCCTGCATCTGGTTTAAACAATCAGACGCAACCCGCTCTTTCGTTTCCGATCAAATCCCTTATGCTTGGGGTAACCACTTTCGAGGATGACACATGTCGCAAGGCATTGACTACGGCAACTTGATGCACACCGCTATGCGCGGGCTGATCAAGACTGTTCTGAAGCGCGTTTCCGAAACCGGATTGCCCGGCGCGCACCATTTCTTCATCACGTTCGATACCCGTGAGCCCGGCGTCGAAATCGCTGACTGGCTGCGCGAACGCTACCCTGATGAGATGACGATCGTGGTGCAGCACTGGTTCGAAAATCTCGAGGTTGGCGAGGACGGATTTGCCATCACGCTCAATTTTGGTGACGCTCCGGAGCCGCTGTATATCCCCTATTCGGCCATCCAGACCTTTGTCGATCCGTCGGTCGAATTCGGGCTGCGCTTCGAAAGCTCGGACGAAGACGATGAGGACCCGGCGGAAATCGATGCCGAGTCGATCGAGGTCGAACCCGAAGACGAGCCGCATCATGATGCGGATATCGTATCGCTGGACAGCTTCCGCAAGTAATTCGCATCCATTGGACAAGGCTTCGCTTTTTTGGCGGAGCCTATTGTTTTTTCAGGAATGTTTCGACCGAGCGCGACTTCTGTCCATCTCTAAACCGAGAAAAGGATAGGTTCAGCCCATCCTCGGCCAGCGTCCGGTCATATTGCTGCAATTCGTACCCACCGTCCTCATCTATGAACAGCGAGAAGACGGTCAGCGTTTCCCCTTCGATCCGCCCCCAGACAAAAGGCTCACCCTTCATTGGGTCCAGCGGAACCTCATGACCGAAGACATTCCGCTTCATGGCTGCGGAATAGATGTTGTTCCGATCAGAAGGTCGGAACTCGACCGAAAAGCTTTGTTCTTTCACCCGACCGTCGGCTTTGTAGGTGGTAGTCTTCCATTTGACCACGAACCCTTCGCCGGTCTCTGCGATCGAAACGCTCATGTCGCGCGGGGTCGACGACCCGTCCGCATCCACCACGTCGGCAGATCCGACATAGTCGCCGACAAAGGGACCGATGTCCTGCGCCCATCCTGGAGACGCCAACAAAAGCCCAATCGCCAGTACCGACAGCCATCGGGCCATTAGCGCGAAAGATGAGGTCCGGTCTGAGCGATTCATTGTTCTTTCTCCGCGGTTGCCTTCTTTATCTTAGCTCAGCCGGGATCGGGCACAATGGTATGGCCCTTTGACCGACCAAGAAAAGTGACGCACACCGCATGGCTATACCTTTTTTGCCCTTCGGACTAAGGTGCGCGCAACTGGCCGATTGCGCCGCAGGCCGGCTGCGGCTAAACGGCATGCGACTGCATACCAGACGGAGTGACAGATGTCTCAGACCCGCACCGAATCCGACAGTTTTGGCCCCCTCGAGGTTCCTGCCGACAAGTATTGGGGGGCGCAGACGCAGCGCTCGATCATGAACTTCCCCATCGGATGGGAGAAGCAGCCCGTCGCCATCGTGCGCGCGCTGGGCGTGGTCAAGAAGGCCTGCGCCATGCAGAACAAGGCCACCAGCAAGCTGGACGCACGCATCGCCGACGCCATCATCCAGGCCGCCGGCGAGGTGATCGAGGGCAAGTTCGACGACAATTTCCCTCTGGTCGTCTGGCAGACCGGATCGGGCACCCAGTCGAACATGAACGCCAACGAGGTCATCGCGAACCGCGCGATCGAGATCCTGGGCGGCGTGATCGGTTCGAAGGATCCGGTACACCCGAACGATCACTGTAACATGGGGCAATCGTCGAACGACACCTTCCCCACCGCAATGCATGTCGCCACTGCAATGAGCGTGCGTGACGTGCTGCTGCCGGGGCTGGAGAAGCTGGCCGCCGGGCTCGAGCAGAAGTCCGAGGAATTCAACGACATCATCAAGATCGGGCGCACCCACACGCAGGACGCGACTCCGCTGACCCTGGGCCAGGAATTCAGCGGCTATGCCCATCAGATCCGTCAGGGCATCGCCCGCGTGAGCGCCGCCATGCCCGGCATCTACGAGTTGGCACAAGGCGGCACCGCCGTCGGTACCGGGCTGAACACCCAGAAAGGCTGGGCCGAGGCCGTCGCCGCCAACATGGCCGAAATCACCGGCCTGCCCTTCGTCACCGCGCCCAACAAATTCGAGTCGCTGGCCGCTCATGACGCCATGGTGTTCCTGTCGGGCGCCTTGGCCACCGTTGCGGGCAGCTGCTACAAGATCGCCAACGACATCCGTTTCCTCGGCTCGGGTCCGCGCTCGGGTCTGGGTGAACTGATCCTGCCGGAGAACGAACCCGGCTCGTCGATCATGCCGGGCAAGGTCAACCCGACCCAGGCCGAGGCGCTGACCCAGGTCGCAGCCCACGTGATGGGCAACGACGCCGCGATCAAGTTCGCTGGCAGCCAGGGCCATTTCGAGCTGAACGTCTACAACCCGATGATGGCCTACAACCTGCTGCAGTCGATCCAGCTGCTGGGCGACGCAACGGACAGCTTTACCGAGCGTATGCTGCTGGGCACCAAGGCCAACGAGGCGCGCATCGACAAGCTGATGAAAGAATCGTTGATGCTGGTGACCGCCCTGGCCCCCACCATCGGCTATGACAACGCCACCACGGTCGCCAAGACTGCGCACAAGAACGGCACCACGCTGAAGGAAGAGGCCATCAAGCTGGGCTTCGTCGACGAGGCGACCTTTGACGCCGTGGTGCGCCCCGAGCAGATGATCGGGCCCAAGGACTGATGGGCAAGCCGGTCAATCTGAACCGGTATCGCAAAGAAAAGGCGCGGGCCGAGAAAAAGGCCCGCGCCGACCGGAACGCGGCGGCGTTCGGGCGCAGCAAAGCGGACAAACAGCTGGACAAGGCCCGTGCCAACAAAGCCCGCCGCGATCTGGACAATCACGAGCTGGACGAATGAGCGGCCCGCCCGTCAAACGATCGCTGACCCTCAAGGGGCATAGAACCTCGGTTTCGCTCGAGGATGAGTTCTGGCAGGCGTTTCGGGACATCGCCAAAGCAAAAGGCTTGCCAATCAATGTTTTGGCCTCGGAAATTGATGTCGCGCGCGACCCTGAGACTGGATTGGCGTCGGCCATTCGTGTCTTTGTTCTGAACTGGTACCGGTCACCCCATCGCAGCCCTTGATCTGATCCCCGTCGGTGTCTAGGCTGGTGGTGAACAAAAGGGGTACATTCGATGCGCGAACTCGTGACCGGGCCGGATGGCCAACCGCGATGCGGCTGGTGTCAGGCCGCGCCGGAGTTTTTTGACTATCACGACAATGAATGGGGTTATCCGGTAGGTGACGACCAGCGCCTGTTCGAGAAACTCTGCCTTGAGAGTTTTCAGTCTGGCCTCAGCTGGCGCACCATTCTGGCCAAGCGCGAGAACTTCCGGAAAGCCTTTTCCGATTTTGATTTCAACGTGATGGCCGGTTTTTCTGATGCAGACGTTGAACGCCTGCTGCAAGATTCCGGCATCATACGCCATCGCGGCAAGATCGAGGCGGTGATCAACAACGCCCGCCGCGCACAGGAGCTGGTGGCCGAAACCGGCTCGCTGGCGGCCTATGTCTGGCGGTTCGAGCCCGAGACCCCTCCTGCGCCGCAGACGGCCTCGACTTCGCCCGAGTCGGTTGCCATGTCCAAGGATCTGAAAAAGCGCGGGTGGAAATTTGTCGGCCCCACCACGGTGTTTGCCTTCATGCAGGCGATGGGGCTGGTGAATGACCACGCCACCGGCTGCGCCATGCGCGAAAAAGCGGCGCAGATGCGCCGCTCGTTCATCAAACCTATCTGACCTCAGACCGAGGCGCGGTAGATCTTGTCGATATTGCTGCCCAGGGCCGCGTTGAACTCGGCATCCGACTGCTGTTTCGACAGCCCCTCGGTCAGCGCACGCGAGAAAGAGGCGATCATCTTGCCGTTCTGCGCCAGCAGGTCACAGGCCTCGTCGGTCGAATAGCCGCCCGACAGCGCCACCACGCGCAGAACGCGGGGGTGGTCGGCGGCTTCGTCATACAGGTTATGCTTGCTGGGAAGGGTCAGCTTCAGCATGACGTCCTGCCCCTCGCCCAGGTCGTCTAGGTTCTTGAGGATCTCGGCCTTCAGGATCTCTTCGGCCTCGGCCTTGGTGTCCGACTTAATGTTCACCTCGGGCTCGATGATCGGAACCATGCCGGCGGCGATCACCTCACGGGCCACGTCGAATTGCTGTTTCACCACGGCGGCGATGCCTTCGGCATTGGCCTCGTGGATGACCGAGCGTTCCTTGGTGCCGAACACGCCTTCGGCCTTGGCCAGCGTCTCGGCCAGGCCCGGGATGGGCTTCATCAGCTGAACACCGTTGGCAGTGTCCTCCAGCCCCTTGTCGATCTTGAGGAACGGCACGATGCCTTTGACCGACCACAGGTAATCGGCCACCTTGCGGCCCTCGATTTCCTCGCCCAGCGTGCGTTCGAACAGGATCGCGCCGATCACCTTGTCGCGGGTGAAGTCATCGGCCAGGATGATCCGGGCGCGCATCTTCTGGATCTCGGCAAACATTTCCTCGTCCGAGCTATAGTCGGACGGCTCCACCCCGTACAGCGCCAGCGCCTTGGGCGTCGAGCCGCCGCTCTGATCCAGAGCCGCGATGAAGCCCGCACCGTTGATCATCTGTTCGCGCTGTTCAGCCTTGGACATAACACTTTCCCGTTCAGTAATGATTCCGCTTTTCCAACCGCATACAGCATGGCGCGGGGCGATGATAGTTTGTTAGCGCTCAACCACACGCAGCCAGATTCCATCTCGCGACCGGACCGTCAGATGCGCCACCGGTACCGGGGTGCGGCCCTCAACAGGTTCGAACCGGTACCGCCGCAGCAGGGTCGACAGGATCAACGGCCCCTCGACCATCGCAAAACCCGCCCCGGTGCAGACGCGCGGCCCGGCCGAAAACGGGATGAAGGCTGCCCGCTGGCAGGCTTTGCCGTTTTCGGTCGCCCAGCGGGACGGGTCAAAGCTGTCGGGGTCCTCCCAAAGCCGTTCGTGCCGGTGCAGGTGCCATGGGCTGAGCACGATCTGAGCGCCCTTGGGCACGTCGCGGTCGCGGAAACGTTCGGGGCATGTGGCCTCGCGCACCATCATCGGGACCGGGGGATAGAGGCGCAGCGCCTCGCGGAACACATCGCGGCTGATGCGCAGTCTGGACATGCTGGCAAAGCTAATTTCGTCCTGCGCGCGGGCTTCCTTGGCCACGCGGTCCTGCCAGTCGGGATAGGCGGCCATCAGGTACAGCGTCCATGCCAGGGCCGAGGCGCTGGTCTCGTGCCCGGCCAGGAAAAAGATGGCGACCTGATCGATCATCTCATCGGTATCGAAACACTGCCCGGTCAGGGGGTCGGGCGTGGTCATGATCTTGGTAGCCAGATCGCCGGGCGCGGTGCCGGCGGCGATCTGCGCGGCCCGCTCGCGGGTCAGGCGGGCGATCAAGGCGCGGATTTCAACTGCCGCACCGCGGGTCTTGCGCGCGTGGATCCGGGGCACCCAGCCGGGCAGCGGCACGAAAGCCGCTAGGTTCAGCAGCGGTTGCTGCCGCTGATAGGCGCGGAACTTCTCGAACACCTGCGCGGCGACCTCGTGCTCGATCGGCACCGAGAACAAGGTGCGAAAGATCACGTCGGCGGCGGCATGGCTGGTGACCTCCTCGATCTCGATCGGCACGCCCGTCCTGTCGCGCAGGCGATCGGCGCAAGCCTCGGCCGAGGCCAGCATCGCGGGAAAGGTCTGCTTCAGCCGTCCGCCCTCGAAGGCCGGGTCGATGATGCGGCGCTGGCGTTCCCAGGTCGCACCATTGGTCAGGAATACCGATTGACCCAGCAAGGGGCGCAGGCCTTCGCTGATCCGGTCGGATTTCGGGAAATCCTTGGGGCGGTGTTTCAGAACGCGGTCGATCAGCTCGGGCTGGTTGATCAGGTAAGACCGGAAGAACGGGGTGCGGAACTCGGCCATCCAGGCGCGGTACAGGCGTTGCGGCTGGGCCGACAGGATGTCGCGTCGGAACAGGCGCAGGTATTGCCACAGCGATACCTTGTCCGGTCTGGCGGGTGGCTTGGGCGGTGTCATGCGCGCACCGATCGGTACTTGGACACCGCCTGCTCAATCCGCGATTTCGAGGGCGCGCGCCCAGCGAACCGTTCGCCCAGTGTCAGTGGCCCGGCGGTGATGCGGAAATAGTCATAGTCGCCCGGCCGGTCGAACGCGCAAAGATACTGGAAATGCAGACGGAAGAACCGCCAGCGCAGCGCGGCCCAGCGTTCGGGCGACAGGGTTTGCGTGAAAGCGGCCGACAGGACCAGAGGCCAGCGTTTGCCCGGCCCGGCAACCCCGCTGACCGCAACCGGATCACATAGGGCAAAGGCGCAGCCATCCCCGGGTGCCGAGACGTCGACCCATGTCAACTGCTCGGTCTGCGACAGCAACTGCAGGTCGGACCGCAACCGATCGGCCCGCGGCAGGAACGACACCATCGGCACCACCTGACCCAATGTCAGGAAGGACAGGACCGGGCCATTCGGCGGCACCCCGCCCCGCCGCAGCAGGTCGGCCAGAACCGAGACCCCAAGATGCGCGCCGGAACTGTGGCCCACCACCAGAACCTCATCGACCGGCGATTTCAACGCATCTGCGATCAAGGCGCGGAATTCGTCCATCCGGGCCTGCAA
Source organism: Ruegeria sp. CRTD044 (assembly GCF_059613485.1). Classification (NCBI taxonomy): domain Bacteria; kingdom Pseudomonadati; phylum Pseudomonadota; class Alphaproteobacteria; order Rhodobacterales; family Roseobacteraceae; genus Ruegeria; species Ruegeria sp. CRTD044. The sequence continues at coordinate 114,915 of NZ_JBXWSP010000017.1, forward strand.
CTCAGGCGGCGTTTCCCCCCGCAGCCGCGCAGAATAGGCATAGTCATGCATCAGGTAATAGGCGAACAGGCGGTTGTCGATCTTGCGGAACCAGCGCAAGACCCACCATCCCGCCAACATGCCAAGCGCCAGGCTGAGATACATCCGCGGCGCAAAATAGGGTCCGAACAGCGCGGGTCCTTCTACAGCTTCAGCCAACCAATGCATTGCGGACGCGGACAACATTGCCACTCCGTAGAAGACCAATCCCGCAAGGGCCAACTGCCCCAGCAACATCGCCACCGGATAAAGGGCCGCGATCACCGGCCCCTTGCGCAGCCACATCAGCCGCCACAGCGTGCCGGTCGAGATGTAGATCCACGCCGTGCGCAACAATTGCCAGTAGGTCGCCGGGATCGAGCCGTCCATGCTCTCGCGCACGATGTCGGACCAGACCAGAACCTCGACATCCGTATGCATTTCGGCCCCGTCCTGCTCCGACCGGACATACCAGCCATAGGGGCCATCGCCCGTCTTGGCCGAGACCTCCAACCGATACCCGGATATCCCTGACTGCGCGCGCCCCTCTGTCCGGTAGAGCTCGCGATAGCGACGGGGATGGATCGGATCATAGCCGGGGATGTAGAACACCCGGCGTCGTTGTACCCCAGATTGCGGAACCTGACTGCTCATGCCTTTGCCCTTGTTGCGGGCAGGTTAGCGCAGCGATGTGGCCAAGGTAAGGCCCGATCATCGCGACCGGGCGCCGCGTCAGCCCAGAGTGGCCAGTGCCGGGAATGTCTCAAGCAGCCACCAGCTGAACTCGGTGAACAGACCTGTCACGAGCATGATGCCGACGACCAGCAACAAGCCACCCATGACTTTTTCGATCGTTCCCATATGCGGTTTCAGCTTGTTCATCACCGCCATCGACCGGTTCAGGAACATCGCAGCCAGCAGGAACGGTATGCCCAGACCCGCCGCGTAGACGCCCAGCAACAGCGTGCCCCGTGCCACCGAGGCCTCGGACGCGGCCAGCGACAGAATCGCGCCCAGCTGGGGGCCGATGCACGGGGTCCAGCCGAATGCGAAAGCCAACCCCAGGATGTAAGCCCCAAAAACCGAGCCGCCTGAGTCCCCGGTTTCGAGCCGCGCTTCGCGGTCCAGGATCGGAATGCGGAACACATTCAGGAAATGCAGGCCGAAGACGATCACCACCAGACCCGAGGCCTTGGCGAACAGCTCCTGGTTCTGCAGCACGAATGCGCCGAAGGCCGAGGCGGTGAAGCCCAGCAGCAGGAATACCGTCGACAGTCCAAGAACGAAGAACAGCGCCGACAGGGTCGCCTTGCGCCGGGCTTGCGCCTGATCTTGCATCTCGTGGATGGTCACCCCGCTCATATAGGCCAGATAGGGCGGCACGATCGGCAAAACGCAGGGCGACAGAAAGCTGATCAACCCGCCGACCAGCGCGATGAACATGGCGGGCAGCAGCCCCGCGTCGATGATATCGATTCCGAACATGCCACTGCACATATGATATCCAATGGGGCGCGTCACGGGGCCATTCGGTCACATCCTCGTGGTTGCCGGCTGGACAGCCGTGCACGGTGCAAATATCTGAGAGCCATGACACAAGAAGCCGAAACCCTGGATGCATTGGGCCTGCTGTGCCCCCTGCCCGTACTGAAAGCCCGCAAACGGCTCAAGGCCATGCCTGCGGGCTCCCTACTCCGGGTCCTTGCCGACGATCCGGCCGCTATCGTCGATGTACCTCATTTCTGCTCGGAGTCCGGGCACGAGCTGATCGGGATGGAAGAAGCTGCGGATCACCACATCTATCTCATTCGGAAAAACGGCGGGGCCTGAAAGAAAAAAGGCGGACAATACTGTCCGCCTTTGTTGTTTTATTGGCCCAGAGACCACCAACCGCGCCGCTTGGGCTTGGACGGGGACGGCTCGGGTTCTTCCGCTACCGTCTCAAGCACCGGCTCTGCTGTGTCCTCGGCTTTTTCTTCTGTTGCCGCCTCCGGCGCTTCCGCCACGGGCTCGGCATCAGGCGTTTCGACTTCTGCCGCTACCTCGGGCTCACTCGCTTCGACCGGCTCCTCAGCTTGCGCTTCGGGGGCATTGTCCTCAGCAGGGGACGCCTCATCGGCAGGCGTTTCTGCTGCCGCCTGAACCGCTTCCTCGGCCACCTCGGGTTCCGGCGCGGCCGCCTCTTCAACCTCGGCCGTTTTCTTGCGGCGCGGTGCCCGACGTTTTTTGGGCTTGTCCGGTTTTTCCTCGGCCTGCTCCGCTTCACCCTCGGTCACGTTTTCAGCACCAGCTTCTGCGGCCTCAGCCGGAGCGGTTTCAGACTCAGCGGTCTTTTCCGTCCCGGGGTCCTCAGGTTGCGCCTCAGTGCTCGCCTTGTCTTCCGCAGATTCGTCAGAAGTGGTTGCCTCCGATTGCTCGCCGTTCCCACCGTTCTTCTTGCGGCGACGCCGGCGACGCTTGCGCTTCGGCTTGGCTTCCTCTTCCGCCTGTTCCGGCTCGACGGCGCTGTCCTCAACCTCGTCCTCGGAATCCACCAGATCCATCAAGGATGCCGTCGCGGACACCACTGGCGCAGACGCTTCGGGAACGATCCGGCTGGCCGTCTTGAACTTTTCCATCGAGAAATCAGGGCTGACCAGATGAATGTCACCTTCGATCCGAACCGACAGGCCATAGCGGGCCTCGATCTGCGCGATATGCTCGCGCTTCTGGTTCATCAGGAAGTTGGCAATGCTGACCGGACACCGCACCAGCACCTCGCGCGAACGGCGGCGTGTTCCTTCCTCTTCAATCTGACGCAGGATCGACAACGCCATGTTGTCATCCGAGCGGATCAGACCGGTGCCATGGCAGGACGGGCAAGGCTGTGTGGTTGCCTCAAGCATTCCTGGGCGCAGGCGCTGGCGGCTCATCTCCAGCAGGCCAAAGCCCGAGATCCGTCCGACCTGAATACGGGCCCGATCGGTCTTCAGCTTGTCCTTCAGGCGCTTTTCGACCGCCAGGTTGTTCTTGCGCTCGTCCATGTCGATGAAGTCGATGACGATCAGACCGGCCAGGTCGCGCAGGCGCAGCTGGCGCGCAACTTCCTCGGCGGCCTCAAGGTTGGTCTTCAGCGCAGTTTCCTCGATCGAGCCTTCCTTGGTGGCCCGGCCCGAGTTCACGTCGATGGCAACCAACGCCTCGGTCACACCGATCACGATATATCCGCCCGATTTCAGCTGGACCGTCGGGTTGAACATTCCCGCCAGATAGCTTTCCACCTGATAGCGCGCGAACAGCGGCAGTTGGTCCTCGTACCGCTTCACGTTCTTGGCGTGCGACGGCATGATCATCTTCATGAAGTCTTTGGCGATGCGGTAGCCGCCTTCGCCTTCGACCAGAACCTCGTCGATGTCCCGATTGTAAAGATCACGGATCGACCGCTTGATCAGGTCGCCCTCCTCGTAGATCTTCGCAGGGGCGATCGATTTCAAAGTCAGTTCGCGGATCTGCTCCCACAGGCGCTGCAGGTATTCGTAGTCGCGCTTGATCTCGGACTTGGTACGCTTGGCACCGGCTGTACGGATGATCAGACCGGCGCCCGTAGGCACGTCGATCTCGGATGCGATTTCCTTGAGCTTCTTGCGGTCCGCGGCGTTGGTGATCTTGCGGCTGATGCCACCCCCGCGCGCGGTGTTCGGCATCAACACACAATACCGTCCGGCCAGCGACAGGTAAGTGGTCAGCGCGGCACCCTTGTTGCCACGTTCTTCCTTGACGACCTGCACCAACAGAACCTGGCGCACCTTGATGACTTCCTGAATCTTGTAGCGGCGCGGGCGTGGTTTGCGCGGAGGACGGATGTCCTCGCTATCATCATCATCCGCAACCGACTCGATTGTGTCATCCTTAGCCGCTGCATCCGGCTTGGCCTCATCAGCTTCGGCGTCGGTGTCGTCGGCTAGATCTGCGTCGGGCTCGTCTGCTTCGACGGGTTCCGCGGGTGCGGCGTAGACTTCGGCTTCGGCCGTTTCGTCCGCCGGTTCGTCACCCGCGTCTTCACTCGGCTCTTCGACCGGAGTTTCAGCGACGGTCTCCATCGGAGACGTACCTTCGGGCACATCCTGATCAGCGGCCTCTTCCTCAAGCAGGTCGATGGTTTCCATGCCTGTCGGCTCGGCGGATACGTCCAGCGTTTCGACCGGATCGTCCGTCTTGACCTCTGCCGCTTTCGAGCGCGACCGCGAGCGGCGCTTCTTGGGCTTGGATTCTTCGGCCTCGTCCCGCGCCTTCATTGCCTCGGCATAGGCGCGCTCTTCCTCCATCAGGGCTTCGCGGTCTGCGACCGGAATCTGATAGTAGTCCGGATGGATTTCCGAGAACGCAAGGAAGCCATGCCGGTTCCCGCCATAGTCAACAAAGGCCGCCTGCAGCGAAGGTTCGACGCGCGTTACTTTTGCCAGGTAGATGTTGCCAGCAAGCTGGCGTTTGTTTTCGGATTCAAAATCGAACTCCTCGACCTTGTTTCCGTCCACCACCACGACGCGGGTCTCCTCCGCGTGGGTGGCATCGATAAGCATTTTCTTTGCCATGTGTCCTTGGTGCACCGCGCCAAACGCGTTGTCCTGACCTGTCCAGGCGGACAGGCGCATCTGGGGTGGTGTCTTGTCTGGGCGATTACGGACGGCGCACGGCAGGGATCGGCGCTGTGGCCCCCTGCCCGTATACTCAATCGTAGCGCGCGCGTCATCGCGGTTCTTCTCCGACAGGCGCGAACACGCCGCTGCCTGCCCATTATTCCTTTCGCCCGAAGTTCGGGCTCAGGTACTCTACTGCCCCGTAACGGGGCACAATCGGTCTGCTTGGCCGGGCGGGAAAGGTCACCACCTGCAGCAAAGCAGCGAAACTCAATGATTCGGGACATTCAGGCACAAAAATGCGCCCGACCCGTCCCGGTACAATAAAAGCAGTCCTGTGGAAAACACAATGGGCAAACTGCAAAGGAACCCGATCTACGGACAGGTCGGGCTTCCTCCGGCTTCAAATTTCCCGGGTGCACTTTGGCCAGAAGGCCAACAGGGATTGCCCCCTCGCCTACAGATAGTCCGCCCGTTGCAACCCGTACTTGGCCATTTTTTCGTTCAAAGTCCGGCGCGGCAGGCAAAGTTCCTCCATCACCGAGGCGATGGATCCCTTGTGGCGCCGCATTGTGTTGTCGATCAGCATCCGTTCGAACGCCTCAACGTATTCCTTCAGCGGCTTACCCTCGGTAGTCATCACCGGCTGCATCTCTTCGTGATCGGACATCAACAGTGACGCGATGGTGCCCGAGCCGCGCCGCGACTGCAGAACCGCGCGTTCGGCGATGTTGATCAACTGGCGCACGTTGCCCGGCCACGGGGCCTGCAGCAGCTGCGCGGCCTCCTGGGCACTGACTTGCGGCGCCTCACAACCATATTCCTCGGCAAACTGCTCGCTCAGCCGGGTGAACAGCGTCAGGATATCCTCGCCTCTCTGCCGCAGCGGCGGCATGGTGATCCGCAGCGCCGCCAGCCGGTAAAACAGATCGGGCCGCAGCACGTCCTCGCTGGTCTTGCCAGCTTCCTGCAGGTTCGAGATCGCAACGATCCGGGTTTCAGCCGGCGTCCCCTGCTCGTTCATCACGCTCAGCAAGCGCGCCTGCAGCGTGTCGCTCAGCGCCTCGATGTCCTCCAGCACCAGAGTACCGCCGCGGGCTTCTTCGATGGCGGGCAACTGCGTGTCCTCCGGCATCATGGGGCCGAACAACCGCTTGGCCAGCGCCTCTTCTTCCAGCGCGGCACAGGAGACCAGAACGAATTTCTTGCCCGCCCGGCTGCCCACTGCATGCAACGCGTGCGCCACCAGGGTCTTGCCGGTGCCGGTTTCGCCGTCGATCAGCACATGCCCGTCGGCCTGGCCCAGGTCCAGAATATCCTCGCGCAGGCGCTCCATCACCGGGCTGGCACCGATCAGCTTGTTCATTATCTGGGTGCCGCCCGACAGCTCGCGCCGCAGCGCCCGGTTGTCCAGCGTCAGCCGCCGCGCGTTGCTGGCGCGTTTGGCAAGTTCCGACATCCGATCGGGGTTGAACGGCTTTTCCAGAAAATCGAACGCCCCCACCCGCATCGCCTCGACCGCCATCGGCACGTCGCCGTGACCGGTAATCATGATCACCGGCAGGGTACTGTCGGCACCCATCAGCTTTTTCAAAAGTTGAATGCCATCCATACCGGGCATCTTGATGTCCGAGATCACGATCCCCGGGTAATCCGGCCCCAGAACCTTCAGCGCATCCTCGGCGCTGGCAAAGGTTTCGGTGTCATAGCCGGACAGCGCCAACCATTGGCTGATCGACTGGCGCATGTCCTGTTCATCATCCACGATGGCAATTTTCATGGCCTGTGCCATAGGTACGTCCTCGTTATTCTGCGGCCTCAAGGCCGTCATGTCCCAAAATGGGCAGTTGCATCTCGAATACCGCGCCGCCGTTCTGTCCGTTGCGCGCGGTCAGCCGTCCGCCATGGTCGTTCACGATCCCGGACGAGATGGCAAGACCCAAGCCGACCCCGTCTCCGGGCCGCTTGGTGGTGTAGAACGGCTCGAACAGGTTCTCGATATCCTCGATCCCGTGGCCATTGTCGCGCACCGCCAGCACGGCGGTCTCGCCTGCGGCGAGAATGATCTCGACCTCTGGCTCTGCAACAGATTTGGTGGCGTCGAGCGCGTTTCGCAACAGGTTGACCATAACCTGTTCGATCCTCATCCGATCTCCCATCACGATCACCGGCTCTTCGGGCAGAATCTGGGTGATCTTGACCTGCCTCTGACGCAGCTGCGGTTCCATCATCGACAGCGATGACGCCAACGCCTCCCCAAGATTTACGGGCGAAAACGCGTCCGCACCCTTCCGGGCATAAGACTTGAGCTGCCGCGTGATCGCGCCCATCCGCTCGATCAGACCGTCGATCCGACCAAAGCTGGCCAGCGCCTCTTCGGGGCGGTTTCGGCGCAGCAACAGCCGCGCGCCCGCCAGATAGGTCTTCATCGCCGCCAACGGCTGGTTCAACTCGTGACTGACGGCCGCCGACATCTCGCCCAAAGCTGCCAGCTTCGAGCTTTGCGCCAACGTCTGTTCCGCCACTTCCAGCGTCTTTTCAACCCGTTCGCGTTCGGCGATTTCGCGCTGCAGCCTTGCGTTCAATGCGCGAAGCTCCGCCGACTCGCGTTGGAACAGCGCCATGCGGAACGTGGCCCTGCGGCTCAGTGCATAGAAGGTCAGCGCCAGGAGAATCGCAAACCCCATGATCTCGAGCGCCAGCACGCTGTTCACCTTTTCGCGGATCGAGGAATAGGTCGTGAACGAGGTCATCTTCCAGCCGCGGAACGGGATGCGGGTTTCCATCCGCATCACGGCCTCGCCCGCAACGTAGGCGTCCGGTGGCAAGGCCGTCCAATCGGTAGTCGCCCGAATTGCGCGCTGGATGGCACCCTGCGGATGCTGCCGCAACAACGCCTCTGTCTCGTTCAGGCCGCGCCACTGGGGTTCGGTCGACAGAATGATCGTTCCGGTGCTGTCGGTCACCATGACCGCGTCCGAGATCCCGGCCCATGCGTTCTCGAACTTGCGCAGATCAACCTCGACCACGATCACGCCCAGAATTTCCGACCCGGCCTCGATCCTGCGGGAATAGAGAAAGCCATAACTGCCAGTCTCGCGCGCAATCTCGGAAAAGATCGTTGCGTTCGACCTGACGGCATTCACGAAATACGGGTCACTTCGATGGGACTCGCCCAATCGATTGCGGTCTGTTGCGGCAACGACCCGACCATCCCGATCGAGCAGCATCAGCGATGCGGCCCCGATTTCCTCAACAAAGGACAAAAGCCGCTGCGTCGACAGGGAAAAATCGGCTGACTGCAAGGCCGAGATCAAGGTCGGGTCCCGGGCCAGCAATTGCGGAACGATCGCATTTCGGCGCAATTCGCTCAGCAAGTTGCCGGAATAAAGGGCCAGACGCAGTTCAGCCCTGTTACGGGTCGATTCCGTGAACCGATTTGTCAGCAGGCTGTTGGTGACCCAGACCGTTGCCGCAGCAGCAACCAGCAACACGAACACGGCCAACCGCAGGCGCCACCCCAAAGGGGCACCGCGGCCAAATAGATTTGTCCAGCCTGATTGCGCGTCGGAACTCATGCTCCGAAGCTACGCTTCCGCGCCCACGACCTCAAGTCACGCAGGTGTAAGCACACCCGACAATGCGCGGAAGAGCGCCACTCCGTCGGTGCCGCCATGCGCCTCGTCCGCCGCCCGCTCGGGGTGGGGCATCATGCCCAGCACGCGCCGGTTGTGCGACAAGATCCCTGCAATATCCCCGCGCGAGCCGTTGGGGTTGTCGGTATAGCTGAAGGCGATCCGATCCTCGTCCTGCAGGCGGGCAATGGTTTCGTCATCAGCGAAGTAGTTGCCATCGTGATGCGCGATCGGAATCTGAATCACGTCTCCGGCGTTGTAGCCCTGAGTAAAGGCGCTGTCGCTGGTCGCAACCTTCAGCCCGACGGTTCGGCAGATGTATTTCAAGCCGGCATTGCGCAGCAGCGCGCCCGGCAGAATGCCGGTCTCGGTCAGGATCTGGAACCCGTTACAGATGCCGATGGCATAGCCGCCCCGCTCGGTGTGTTCGACCACCGCCTTGCAGATCGGGGACTGCGCAGCAATCGCACCGCAGCGCAGGTAATCGCCGTAGGAAAACCCGCCCGGCACGCCCACGATGTCCACGCCCTGCGGCAGTTGGGCATCCTTGTGCCAGACCATGTCGACATGAAATCCGGCCTGCTCAAAGGCGACGGCAAGATCCCGGTCACAGTTGGACCCCGGAAAAACGACAACCGCTGCGCGCATGGGAAACCCTCCTTGGGGATAACGGTCAGAGAACTCAGACCAGTTCGATCTCGTAACGCTCGATGACCGTGTTGGCCAACAGCTTTTCGCACATTTCGGCAACATCGGCCTCGGTTGCGCCATCGGCCAGTTCCAGGTCAATCACCTTGCCCTGCCGCACGCCCTGCACCTTGTCGAACCCCAGTGCGCCCAATGCGTGGCGCACAGCCTCGCCTTGCGGGTCCAGAACCCCGTTCTTGAGCATTACGTGCACCCGTGCCTTCATCGTCGCAACTCCACCTGTGGCCCGCCGCGCCGGGGCCTGTTCCGTTGCGCGGGGGATAGCGCGACTGACCGCGCAGAACAAGCCTTGTGATGCGGTCGAATGACCGCAGGCGCTTCATCTTGAGGAAATCAATTGCCTGCGCTGCCCGTCAGGCCGGGATAATGTGCATCAACCGCGTTGAAGATGCCGGTTAGAACCATTTCGACGGCCACGGCAACCAGCAGGATCGCCATGATCCGGGTCAGCACATTGATCATCGTCTCACCCACAAGACGCGAGATGCTGTCAGCAAACAACAGGCCGAGCCCGACGATGAAACAGGCGATCAGGATCGCCGAGCCAAGGGTCACCAGTTCGGCCCCATCCGACAGTTGATGCGAGAACACGATCGTCACGGCAATCGTGCCCGGGCCAATCGTCAACGGGATCGCCAGCGGAACAACGGCAAAGTTCAATTTGCGCGCGTGACCATCGACCACCGCGGCCTGATCGCCCGGCGCCCTGTCTTGCGCGTTCAGCATCGACATGCCGATCCCGAAAATAATCAGCCCGCCAGCCACGCGGAACGATGGAACGTCGATCCCGAAGACAGCCAACACCTCTTCGCCGATTGCAACTGAGATCAGCGCGATCACCGTCACCGAGGCCATCACGATCATGGCTACCCTGCGCCGTTCGGCAGGTGTGCAGTCGCGCGTCATGCTCAGGAAGATCGGGATGTTGTAGAGCGGGTTGAATATGGCCAGCACGGCCGCCAGAAATTTCAGGAAAACCGCTTGATCGAACAACGCGCTCATTCAGTGTGCCACCTTGGTTAGCGGACCGGGTTGGTCGGTCAACCCGAAGATGCGTGACGGGGGCCTGACCTGTCAAACCCGCAATGAAAAATGCGCCGCTCCGAATAGGAGCAGCGCATCCTTGTTAGGCCCTGCCTGTCGGCGCGATCAGTTGATCAGGGTGGGCTTGCTCACGTTGCTTTTCGGCAGAACGCCTAGGCGGCGGGCGACCTCGGAATAGGCATCGGTCAAGCTGCCCAGATCGCGACGGAATACGTCCTTGTCCAGTTTCTGACCGGTCTCGATATCCCACAGTCGGCAGCTGTCCGGGCTGATCTCATCAGCAATGATCAGGCGCTGGAAGTCACCTTCGTAGACGCGCCCAATCTCGATCTTGAAGTCAACCAGACGGATACCCACGGCCAGCATCACGCCGCTCATGAAGTCGTTCACCCGCAGCGCCAGGCTGAGGACGTCGTCCATATCCTGCTGGCTGGCCCAGCCAAAGGCGGCGATGTGCTCTTCGGTCACAAGCGGATCACCCAACGAGTCGTCCTTGTAGCAGTATTCCACGATCGGACGCGGCAGCTGCGTACCCTCGGCGATGCCCAGCCGTTTCGACAGAGACCCGGCGGCATAGTTGCGGACGATCACCTCCAGCGGGATGATCTCGCAGCTGCGGACCAGCTGTTCGCGCATGTTCAGGCGGCGGATGAAATGGGTCGGCACGCCAATCTGATTCAGACCGGTCATGAAGAATTCGCTCAGGCGGTTGTTCAGAACACCCTTGCCGTCGATCACGTCTTTCTTTTCCGCGTTGAACGCGGTAGCGTCATCTTTGAAATACTGCACGATCGTGCCCGGTTCCGGGCCTTCGTACAGGATCTTGGCCTTGCCTTCGTAAATCTTCTTGCGACGCGCCATGTGCGACCTTTCCAGGCTGGGGCGAGGGAATGAGTCCCATCGCGTTGGCGCTCTCATAGTGCAAGCCCCCCTTTCCCGCAAGTTCATGCATCCGAGAGGCTTTGACGCAGCGCAAATACCTTGCACCCAGCATCGCGTATGGTCATATCATCAGGAAACACACTTTTACTTGAAGAGGCCCAAAACCCATGACCACGTTCGACGAACGCGAAAACGCCTTTGAAGCAAAATTCGCCCATGACGAAGAAATGCAGTTCAAGGCACAAGCCCGTTGCAACAAGTTGCTGGGCCTGTGGGCTGCGGAAAAAATGGGCAAAAGCGGCGACGAGGCCGCCGAGTATGCAAAATCCGTCGTGATCGCCGATTTCGAAGAGGCCGGCCACGAAGACGTGGTGCGCAAAGTCGCCGCCGATCTGGGCGATCTGTCCAGCCCCGAGGAAATCCGCGCCAAGATGGCGGAACTGCTGCCAGTGGCCAAAGCTCAGGTGATGAGCGAAGCCAACTGAGGCATGCCGCCCACCTCATGATCTTCATGAGTATTATGAATTTGATTTGACGTCCCGGTCATGCGACACGGGGCGTCTAAATTTTTGGCCCTTGGGGCCACAACTCCGGACATCTCCAATGACCAACGCGCTGACCAGACTGCTGGAAACGAAGGACGCCATTCTTGCCGACGGCGCCACCGGAACGAACCTGTTCAACATGGGGCTGCAATCAGGTGACGCGCCCGAGCTGTGGAACACCGACCAGCCCGACAAGATCCGCGCCCTGTATCGGGGGTCGGTGGATGCGGGCAGTGACCTGTTCCTGACCAATACATTCGGGGGAACGGCTGCACGTCTGAAACTGCACGACGCCCATACCCGCGTGGCCGAACTGAACCGCATCGGCGCCGAACTGGCGCGCGAGGTGGCGGATGCCGCCGGACGCCCGGTGGTGGTTGCAGGATCGGTCGGCCCGACCGGGGAAATCCTGGAACCTGTAGGCAGCCTGACCCATGCCGAGGCGGTCGAGATGTTCCACGAACAGGCCGAGGCGCTGAAAGTAGGCGGCGTCGACGTGCTGTGGCTGGAGACGATAAGCGCGCCGGAGGAATTCCGCGCCGCGGCCGAGGCCTTTGCCCTGGCCGACATGCCCTGGTGCGGCACCATGAGCTTTGACACCGCCGGTCGCACGATGATGGGCGTGACCTCGGCCGACCTGGCGCAGTTGGTCGAAACCCTGCCCAACCCGCCGATCGCCTTTGGCGCCAACTGCGGCACCGGCGCGTCTGACATCCTGCGCACGGTTCTGGGTTTTGTGGCTCAGGGAACAGAACGCCCCCTGATCTCCAAGGGCAATGCGGGTATTCCGAAATATGTCGATGGCCACATCCACTATGACGGCACACCCGAGCTAATGGGTCGCTACGCGGCCATGGCGCGGGATTCAGGTGCGACCATCATCGGCGGTTGCTGCGGAACCATGCCAGCGCACCTGCGAGAGATGCGCAAGGCACTGGACACTGAACCCCGTGGCGCCCGTCCGTCGCTCGAGCAAATCACAGCGGTACTGGGGCCTTTCTCGTCGGCCAGTGACGGAACCGGGGACGAGGCGATGCCCGAACGGCGCGCGCGTCGCCGCCGCCGGGCCTAATCCTCAGCGCCCCTCGAACCGGGGGGCGCGTTTTTCCAGAAATGCCACCACGCCTTCGGCGAAGTCACGGGTGCGCCCACATTCTCCCTGCAGGTGCGCCTCGGTCGCCAGTTGTTGCGGCAAGGTGTTTTCGTAGGTGCCTCTCATTGCCTTTTTGATCGCGGCAAAGCCCGCAGTCGGCCCTTTGGCCAGGTATTCGGCGCGCTTGCGCCAATGCGCGGCGAATTCATCGTCGGCGACCGCCTCGTAGATCATGCCCCATTGATCGGCCTGACGCGCAGAAATCTTGTCGGCGAACAGGGCCGCACCCATGGCTTTGGCCAGACCCATCTGGCGCGGCATGAACCACGTCCCGCCGGCGTCCGGCAAAAGACCGATCCGGGCAAAGGCCTGCAGGAAATAGGCGCTTTCGGTCGCTATGACCACATCGGCACACAGGGCCAGGTTGGCCCCTGCCCCCGCCGCGGGACCGTTCACGGCCGCGATCGTCGGCACCGGACAATCATGAACGGCTTCCAGCATCGGTTCATATTCATCGCGCAGCGCGCGTTCCAGATCGATCTTGCCGGTGCTGGACGCATCGCCCAGATCCTGGCCGGAGCAAAACGCCGGGCCTGCGCCCGTCAGAACGATTGCACGCGCGTCATGAGCGGCTTTTTTCATCGCATGGGTAATCTCGGCGCGCATTTTCGTCGTAAGCGCGTTCATCTTGTCCGGCCGGTTCAGCGTGACCACAGCCAGACCGTCCGTGATGTCCAAAAGCACCGTTTCGTATTCCATGAAGTCCTCACATGCGCAGAATTTCCCGAACCCTGACGCAAATGCCGCGCAAGGGAAAGGCAAACCGCACGTCAGTCTTCAAGAATCCGGCGCAGGCGCTCTTTCTCGTCGTCACTCAATCCGTCCACGGCGGAGGTCTCCTCAACCCGCGCACGACCGCGCAGGAAGTTCCAACCCAGACCGGCCGCAATCAACAGCATGGCCGGCCCTGCCAGCCACAACAGCAGGTTCGCCCCCGTGGTCGTGGGTTTGAGTAGCACGTATTCTCCGTAGCGGTCGACAATATAGGCAACCGCTTCTTCATCGGTGTCGCCCGCGACCAACCGTTCGCGCAGCAAAATGCGCAGGTCACGGGCCAGTTCCGCGTTGCTTTCGTCGATGCTTTCGTTTCGACATACCAGACAACGCAGGCCCGTACTGATGTCTCGCGCTCGGGCTTCGAGCCCCGGATCGTCCAGGACTTCATCCGGCTGGACCGCCATCAGCGGCGATGCCAGCAACAACAACAAAACGATCAGACGTTTCATTCGGCAGGTACCCCGCCTGCCGGGGCTTTGCGCGCGCCTGCGGCCACCCGGAAGCGGCGGTCAGACAAGCTGAACAATCCGCCCAGAGCCATCAGAATGCAGCCTCCCCAAATCCAATTCGCAAGAGGTTTGATATAGGTACGCATGACCCAGCCGCCATCGTCCTGCTGATCCCCGATGACCACGTAGACATCACGCAGAAAACGGTAGTCAATCGCGGCTTCTGTCGTGGGCATGGCGGCCACCGGATAGGTACGTTTTTCCGGGTTCAGCGTAGCTATCTCTCGACCATCTTTTTGAACCTGCACGTCGGCCATGGTGGAGAAATAGTTCGGCCCCTCAACCTCGCGCACACCGTCCAGAGTGAACGAGAAACCGCCCACGTCGAAGGTTTCCCCGATACGGGCAACACGGATGTCCTCGACCTCCCAGGCGGTCAGGCCGGCAATCGCAAAGATCGTGACCCCCAGACCGGTATGGGCGATCGCTTTGCCCCAATCCGCACCCGGCAGGCGCATCAGACGCCGGAAACCGCCGGTGCGGCCTGTGCGGCTCCACAGATCGACCGCGGCGCCGAAGGTGATCCATGCGCCAAGGAACAAACCAACCGGGCCAAGCGCGCTGCGGCCCGTCTGCAACACCCAAACCAGTACGGCCAGCGAAACGGCCAGAACAAACGCATAGCGCAGTTGCCATGCGACGCGGCCCAGCCTGCCGCGCTTCCACGGCAGCATCGAGCCCAGCGGCAATGCGATTCCCAGCACTACCATGAACGGCGTGAAGGCCGCGTTGAAGAACGGTGCCCCGACCGAAAGCTTTCGGTCGAACATCATCTCGGCCACCATCGGCCACAGGGTCCCGAAGAACACGACAAAACTGCTGACAGCCAGCAGGATGTTGTTCAGCACCAATGCGCTTTCACGGCTGACCATTCCGAACAGCCCCTTGGCCTCCATCGCCTGGGCCCTAGCGGCGAACAGGATCAACGCGCCGCCAATGAACGCCACCAGAATGAACAGGATGAACACACCGCGCTCAGGGTCGTTTGCAAATGCGTGAACCGACGTCAGAAGGCCCGAGCGCACGATGAACGTGCCGATCAGAGAAAAGCCGAACGCAATGATCGCCAGCAGAATGGTCCAGCTTTTCAAGGCTTCGCGCTTTTCGACCACGATGGCCGAGTGCAATAGGGCGGCGGCCAGAAGCCACGGCATGAAAGACGCGTTTTCCACCGGATCCCAGAACCAGAATCCGCCCCAACCCAATTCGTAGTAGGCCCACCACGACCCCAACGCGATGCCGATGGTCAGGAATATCCAGGCTGCCAGGGTCCACGGTCGAACCCACCGACCCCACGCCGCGTCCACCCGCCCCTCGATCAGGGCTGCGACGGCAAAACTGAATGCCATGCTCAGGCCCACATATCCGAGGTACAGAAACGGCGGATGGAAAGCCAAACCGGGGTCCTGCAGCAAGGGGTTGAGATCGCGGCCGTCAAACGGCGCCACGGGAAGCCGGTCAAACGGGTTCGACGTAAACAGGATGAACGCGTAGAACGCCACTCCGATTGCGGCCTGCATCGCCAAGACACGGGCCTTGAGCGTGGGTGGCAAACCCTGGCCGAAAAGCGCAGCCGTTGCGCCAAAAAGCGCCACGATCAGTACCCACAACAGCATCGAACCTTCGTGGTTTCCCCAGGTTCCGCTGATCTTATACAGCATCGGCTTCAGGGAGTGGCTGTTTTCCACCACGATCCGCAGCGAGAAATCCGAGGTCGCAAAGGCCCACACCAGCGCAGTGAAGGCAAATCCTGTCAGCAGACACTGCGCAATAGCCGCGGGCTCGGAGAACAGCATCCATGACGGCCAGCGTTTTGCAGCGCCGATCAATGGCACGACTGTCTGAACTATGGCCACCATGAAGGCCAGGATGAGGGCGAAATGTCCAAGCTCGGTAATCATGGGCACGGGTATAATCCCGCGCCCGGGCAAGCGCCAATCACTTTCGCCGCAATCAGGCGCACATAGTGTCGCGGGTCAAGCGCGCTGCAGACGCCGCCAGTCCTCCAGCGCCGGGTTGTGATCGGGGATGATCACCTGGGCCGTCAGTTCCGCATCCGGCCCCGGATCGGCGGCTCCCGGACTGTCCGCTCGCATCTCGTGAAGAGCTTGCAAGTTGGCCATGACCTGTGGCGCCCGCATCATCGTGACTGAGATATCACGCTGAAGGTCCTGAACCTTCGCTTGGTGCCGCGCTCCGAAATAGAACGACACAATGACGCCCAGTAGCCACCACAGCGGCTCGGGCACCAGCGCAATTCCCTGCATCCGCGCCGCAAACCACAGTGGATCGACCATCGCGGCCACGAACAAACCCAATGTCCCCAGCGCCAATGCAGGCCTTGGCAACCGATTCAAACCATCCATGAAACGGTCAAACCCGCCTTTGCGGGGAACCTCGAATTCCGCGCCGAACTGACTCATCGCCTGTCCACGCAGCGCAACAGCGCGTTCCGCACCGGCCTCCGAGTTCTCGCGAAACACCTCTGCAGTTTCGCGCACCACGTTGCGCCCACCCCCGAACAGAAGATCAAAAACACCTGCGATCAGTCCCATGCGGCTATCCTTTGCTGAAACTCGGCCATGCTCAGGTGATAGGGCGGAGATAGAAACTTCTCGGCCCGGCGGATCCAACCCCCTTTCCCACCGTTGCGGCTGCGCACGTATTTGCGCAAGGCCGGACGTCGGTCAGCCAGCCGGAAATAGTAGTTCCTTCGTGCCACCCCATACGCGTCGCGCAACACCACCGGATCGGGTTTTGCGGCCAGATCGCACGCCCCAGCCGTTCGCGGCCCCAGAACGCCATCCACGGCGAGCGAAAATCCCATCTGCACCAAAAGACGCTGCAGGATGCGCACCGCCTGTCCGCCCGCATTCACGTACATATCGAACAGCGTCGGCTGCAGCGCGTCGGGCACCCGTGCCAGACCGGGCTTTTGAAAGTAATGCGTGATGAAAATCGCGACAGCCTGATCCCGGCCAAGCGCCATCACATCGCGGCGATCGACAGTCCCGTCACGCGTCAGGTCAAGGCCCAACCGTCGCATCGTGTGGATTGTGACACCGTATTTCGTGGCCCCTCCCGGGTCATCCGGATCATCGACGAAGCCGCCCTCGCGGGTTACGATCTCGTTGGCAATCTGCTGAACCGACTGCATGCTGCACCTCTGTGTACCTATGCGGCACACGGTCAGGTGAAATCCTTAAATCCATGAAACGAAGAAGGGCGCTGCACGACCAGATCGCGCAACGCCCTTGAACACTCATTCAGGCAACCTACCGAAGGCTGTCCTGTCTCAGCTGTCTGCCGGCTCTTCGTAGACGCCCTGCTCCTTCAAGGCATCTATGACCTCTTTCGGCATATAGGTCTCATCGTGTTTTGCCAGAATTTCTGTGGCTTGGAACACACCATCAACGTAGCTTCCGGTGCCGACCATCCCCTGACCCTCGGAGAACAGATCAGGCAAGACACCGGTGAATGCCACCTTCACGCTCTCACCTCCGTCGGTGACGGTGAACCGTACGGTTTCACCCTGCCCGCGTACGATCGAGCCTTCTTCGACCAAGCCACCGATGCGAAACACCTCGTTCGGCGCCGGCGGTTCGGCGATCACCTGGGTGGGCGAGCGGAAATAGTTGATCCCGTCTCGCATGGCATAGCCGATCAGGCCCGTCGCCAGGGCCAAAGCCACAAAAGCCAACAAAATGATCTGTACACGACGACGTTTCTTCAGCGTCTTCATCTTGCCCTCATGGGAACAGTGGGGCCATCATAAGCCCCGTCGTTTCGGGTTCACCTAACATCAGGTTTGCGTTCTGCAAGGCCTGCCCACTGCTACCTTTTGTCAGGTTATCCAGCGCCGCTATCACGATGGCACGCCGTTCGTTCCTGTCAGCAACGACGCCGATATGGCAGAAGTTCGACCCGCGCACATGGTGGGTCGAAGGCGTTTCGCCAAAGGGCAGCATCTGAATGAAAGGCTCGTCTGCATAGGCTGCACACAGCGTTTCATAAACGCTCTGCGGATCACCCTTCACATACGAGGTCGCCAGAATGCCCCGGTTCGCGGGGATCAGGTGCGGCGTAAATTGGATGTGAACCGCGCGGCCCGCCAGTTTCGAGAACTCCTGATCGAACTCGCCCAGATGCCTGTGGGTACCACCGACGGCATAGGCGTTGGTGCCCTCGCTCAGTTCGGCGTGCAGAAGGTTCTCTTTCAGCGCACGCCCCGCCCCTGAGACGGCGCACTTCAGATCAAGAATGATGTCATCCAGGTCGATAACACCAGCCGCGATCAACGGCCGCAGCACATACTGCCCCGTGGCAGCATTGCACCCGGTGCCAGCCACCAGCCGCGCAGCGCGGATGTCCTCACGGTAGAACTCGGTCAGGCCGTAGACGGCCTCATCCTGATGCGTGAGTGCGGCATGCGGATTGCCATACCATTTCTCGTATTCCGCCGGATCACTCAGCCGGAAATCCGCCGACAAATCGACAATTTTCAGGTCAGAGGGCAAATCCCGGATGACCTCCTGACTGGTCTTGTGCGGCAGCGCGCAAAAGCACAGATCGATCTGGCCAAAGTCGATTTGCTCAATCTTGCACAGACGCGGCAAATCCAGATGGCGCAGATGCGGAAACACCTCGGCCATGGTCTGCCCGGCCTTGCGCTCGGCCGCCAGGGCGGTGATTTCCATGTTCGGGTGCTCGGCAATCAGCCGCACCAATTCGGCACCGGTATAGCCCGAAGCGCCGAGGATTGCGATTTTGTGGGTCATGTCAGACCTCGTAGATTTATGTGACACGTCTGGCACCGGCCGACATGACAGGTACCGAATAAATTCATGACAGGGGCCGGTCCTTGACCTAAGTCAGGCGGCCTTGAAGGTGATCTGTCGTCGGAGAAATTGCGTTGCCCGGTCACTGACCTTCTGCGGATTGCCTGTGGTCAGGTAACCCGCCTCACCCCCGCCAAGCATATCCGGATGCCGCTGGAGATAATCCGCAAGGCTTTCGGCCACCAGGTCGCCCTGGCTGAAGACTTGGACGTCTGGGCCCAACGCCGCCTGAAAGGCTTCGGCCATCAAGGGGTAATGGGTGCAGCCCAAGATCGCAGCCTGCGGTTGCGGCATCTTGCGCTTCAACGCGTCCACATGGCTCCGCACAAGGGCTTCGGCCAGGATCATATCACCATCCTCGATAGCATCGACCACGCCGCCGCAGGCCTGCGCCTCAACATCGACGCCGATAGCGCGGAACGCCAGTTCACGCTGGAACGCGCGGCTGGCCACCGTCGCCGGCGTGGCAAACAGGGCCACATGCTTGACCGCCACTTCGCGCGGGGGGCTGTTGTCGCCCCACTGGCGCTCGGTCAGTGCTTCGATCAGCGGGACGAACACACCCAGAACGCGCTTGCCCTGGGGCACGCCCTCTTCCTGCATTCGCCGCAGCGCTGCGGCGCTGGCCGTGTTGCAGGCCAGAATTACCAGATCGCAACCGCGCGACCACAGGTCCTGCACGGCGTTTCGGGTCAGGTTGTAGATATCCTCGGCGTCGCGCACGCCATAAGGCGCGTGCGCGCTGTCCGCGTAGTACAGGAAATCCACCTCCGGCAGACGTGTCTGCGCGGCGTTCAGGACGGTCAGCCCGCCCAATCCAGAATCAAAGATGCCTACTGCCATTTGCCCCTTCAGGCGCGATGCCGTTCCTCGAATTCATAGCCATAGTCATACGACTTCAGCGGCTTTGGAGACAGCTCATACGTGGCTTTGCGCAAGAAATCCATCATCTTGCGTGTATCGCCGGCCAATGGGTCCAGAACGTCGCGGCCGATGGGCTGCCCCACGACCACATCCACCGGGGTATCGACGCGCTTTTTGAACTCTTTGATCAGCAAACCCATGCGCAGCGTCACATGCAGATGGCTGGCGATCTGGAACAGGCGCGAGGTGTGGCCATCGAAGAACAAAGGCACCACGGTGGCGTTCGACTTGGCCACCATCCGCGCGGTGAAACCGCGCCAGCCCGGGTCCATCGGGTGCGCGAACGGCCGGGCCGCCGTGCTGACCGTACCGCCGGGAAAAATCCCGATTGCCCCACCCTGCCCCAGATAATCCAAGGCGGTTTTTCGGGTCTGCAGGTTCAGCCGCATCGCTTCTTTGGTCTGATCGAAGGAGATCGGCAGGATGATCCGGTTCAGATCCTCGGCCTTGTGGAACACATGGTTGGCCAGAATCCGGAAATCTCCACGGGTCTGGGACAGTACATGCCCCATCATCAGCCCATCAAGAATCCCGTAGGGGTGATTGGCGATCAGGATCAGCGGGCCGTCCTTGGGGATGTTTGACAGCGCCCCACCCACTACATTCAGGCTCAGCCCGTAACGTTCGACCATGACGGACCAGAAATCGCGGCCATTGGCGACCTCGCGCTCGTAGCCTTCGGCACGCCGGATCAAGCGCAGCCGACCGGTCGTGTTCTCCATCAGTTTGATAACCATGCGCCCACCCCGCGTCTCAGCAGAATGGGCGTAGGAAATGTCCCGAGCGACTTGGCGACGTGATTTCATCACGGGTCTCCGGCGTGGCCGTCATCGGACGGCGCGGACGGGAACCCTACCGCGCCTCCATGACACCGATATGACGTTACTCGGCCGCGGCCCGCGTCTCGGTCCCTCCCTGCCGGATTACGGCCAGAAGTTCCTCGCGCCGCTTGGCGGCCTTGGCTTCGTTGGCGGCCAATACCGGACCGAAACCGCGGATGTCCAGTGGCAACCGCGCCAGCGCGACAATCGCATCGCGGGTGTTGTCATCCAGCTTGGGCAGGACCTCTTTCATGTCCTTCTCGTATTGACGGATCAAGGCCCGCTCCATCCGGCGCTCGGCGGTATAGCCGAAGATGTCCAGCGGAGTGCCGCGCAGTCCCTTCAGCTTTGCCAGAACCTTCATCGGCCCCAGCAGCCATTCGCCGAACTGCCGCTTGCGCGGACGCCCGTCCGGCCCTTTGCCCCCCAGGATCGGCGGAGCCAAGTGGAAGGTCATCTTGATGTCGCCGTCAAATTCGGCGGCAGCCTTGTCGCGGCTGTCCAGCAGCAGGCGGGCCACCTCGTATTCGTCCTTGTAGGACAACAGCTTGTGATACCCACGCGCGACGGCATCCCGGACCTTCGGGTCTTCGATCGACTCGACCAGCTTGAGATAGCGTTTTGACAATCGTTTACCCTGATAGGCCACCAGATGATCGGCACGGAAGGCGATGGCCTGCTCGGGCGTCTTGGGCAACTCGGTCACCGAGGGGGTCACGATGCGCGCCACCTCATCGGGGTGTAGAACCGCCCAGCGGCCAACCTCGAAGGCGCGCTTGTTGCGCTCGACCGCGGCGCCGTTCAGCTCGATCGCGGCCATGATCGCCTCGTGGCTGACCGGCAGCAGACCGCGCTGCCACGCCGCCCCGAACACCATCATGTTGGAATAGATCGAATCGCCCATCACCGCGCGTGCTAGCTCGGTCGCGTCGAACAGGGCGAGCCCGTCTTTCAGCCGCGCCTCGAGCGCCAGTTCCAGTCGATCGACCGGGATCTGGAATTCGGTGTTGCGGGTGAAATCGCCGGTGATGATTTCGTGGCTGTTGACCACCGCGCCGGTCTGACCAGTGCGCGTCAGACCCAGCGTCTTGGCCCCGGCGGACACCACGAGGTCGCCGCCGATCAGCGCATGCGCCTCGCCGGTGGCCACGCGAATGGCGCTGATGTCCTCGGGCTTGTTGGCCAGGCGACAGTGGATATGCACCGCGCCCCCCTTCTGCGCCAGCCCGGCCATTTCCATCATGCCCGCGCCCTTGCCGTCGATCTGGGCGGCCTGCGCCAGAACCGCCCCGATGGTCACGACGCCGGTGCCGCCGACGCCGGTGATGACCACGTTATGCGTGCCCTCGATCTGCGGCAGAACCGGCTGCGGCAGATGGGGGATGTCGATCTCGGTGGTGGCTTCCTTGCGGATCCTGGCGCCTTCCAGCGTGACGAAGGACGGGCAGAACCCGTTGAGGCACGAGAAATCCTTGTTGCAGCTGGACTGGTCGATCGCCCGCTTGCGGCCCAGTTCGGTTTCCTTGGGCACGATCGAGACACAGTTCGACTGCACCCCGCAATCGCCGCAGCCTTCGCAGATGTCCGAGTTGATGAACACCCGCTTGTCCGGGTCCGGGAAGGTGCCGCGCTTGCGGCGGCGGCGTTTCTCGGCCGCGCAGGTCTGGACGTACACGATGACCGACACGCCTTCGATCTCGCGGAACTTGTTCTGAACCGCCATCAGCTCGGCCCGTTCGTGGGTTTCCACGTCGCCCGGCAGCGCCTTGAAGTTCACGTCCTCCTTCTCATCATACACGACGGCCACATGCTGGACGCCCATGGCCTTGACCTCGCGCACGATGCGCTCGGCGGTCAGATGGCCCTCGTTCTCCTGCCCTCCGGTCATGGCGACCGCATCGTTGAACAGGATCTTGAAGGTGATGTTGGTCTCGGCCGCCAGCGCCGCCCGGATCGCCTGAACGCCCGAGTGGTTGTAGGTGCCATCGCCCAGGTTCTGGAACACGTGTTTTGTGGTCGAGAACGGTGCCTCACCGATCCAGTTGGCGCCTTCGCCGCCCATCTGGGTAAAGCCGGTGGTCTCGCGATCCATCCACTGCACCATGTAGTGACAGCCGATGCCGGCATAGGCCCGGCTGCCCTCCGGCACTTTGGTGGAGGTGTTGTGCGGGCAGCCCGAGCAGAAATAGGGCAGCCGCGTCGCGATCTCTTGCGCGTTGTCATTGCGCCGCGCTTCCTGCAGGCTGGCCAGCCCTGCGCGGATTCCGTCGGTTTCGCGGCCTTCCTCGATGAGGATCTCGCCCAGCTTTTCGGCGATCATGATCGGATCAAGCGCGCCACGGGTTGGGAACAGCTCTTCGCGGTGCAGCGTGCCTGCCCCGCCCTTGTACCAGCCGTACACGCGACGTCCGCGACGGTCGTCAAAGATCGCTTCTTTGACCTGCACTTCGATCAGCTTGCGCTTTTCTTCGACGATGATGATCAGGTCCAGCCCCTCGGCCCAGTCATGGAACCCCTTCATGTCCAGCGGGAAGGTCTGACCGATCTTGTAGGTGGTGATCCCCAGCCGTTCGGCCTCGGCCTCGTCGATGTTCAGCAGCGACATGGCGTGGACCAGGTCCAGCCAGTTCTTGCCCGCCGCGGCAATGCCGATTTTTGCGCCGGGCTTGCCCCAGACCCGCCGGTCCATCCGGTTGGCGTGCGAGAACACCTCGGCCGCGAACCGCTTGTAGTCGATGATCCGCGCCTCCTGCAGGTGCGGCGTGTCGCCCAGCCGAATGTTCAGCCCGCCCTCGGGCATGTCGAATTCCGGCGTCACCAGCTGCATCCGATCGGGCCGGCCATCCACGACCGAGGTCACCTCGATCGTGTCCTTCATCGTCTTGAGACCGACCCAGACCCCGGCAAACCGGCTGAGGGCAAAGCCGTAGATTCCATAGTCGAGGATTTCCTGCACTCCGGCCGGGCTGACCACGGGCATGTACATGTCGACCAGCGACCATTCCGATTGGTGCAGCACGGTCGAGCTTTCGCCCGTGTGATCGTCGCCCATCGCCATCAGCACGCCGCCATGCTTGGCGCTGCCGGCCATGTTGGCGTGGCGCATCACGTCACCGGACCGGTCCACGCCCGGACCCTTGCCGTACCACAGGCCAAAAACGCCGTCATATTTTCCATCGCCGCGCAGACCCGCCTGCTGGCTGCCCCACAGGGCTGTGGCGGCCAGGTCCTCGTTCAGACCGTATTGAAAAGTCACATCACACTCGGCCAACTGCTTTTCGGCGCGTGACATTTGCAGATCGACCGCACCCAGCGGAGACCCCCGATAACCGGTGACCAGACCGGCAGTATTGAGACCCGCGGCGGTATCGCGGGCCTTCTGCATCATCATAAGACGCACAAGCGCCTGAGTACCATTCAAAAGCACCGGGCTTTTGGTCAGATCGAAACGGTCATTGAGCGAAATCTTTGGCTGACTCATCAGACGCCTCCCCACGTCGGAATAGTGTGCTGCATTTGACGTCATTTTAGGTCATAATTTCTGACCTGTATACAAAATTCCCCCTGTTCTGTAACGATTTCCCCGTTTGAATATGGAATTTGTTACCTCTTTCATATAGGGCTGCCAAAGGATAACGAAAGTTGCGACGATGAATTGGGACAAGCTCAGAATATTTCACGCGGTAGCTGACGCCGGCAGCCTGACGCATGCCGGAGACAAGCTGAATCTGTCCCAATCCGCCGTCAGCCGTCAGGTTCGCGCGCTTGAGGAATCGCTGGGCGCCACACTGTTCCACCGCCACGCCCGTGGTCTGATTCTAACGGAACAGGGCGAGCTTCTGTTCGATGCAACAACGGCCATGTCCAAGCGTCTGGACGCAGCCGCGGCGCGAATCCGAGACAGCGAGGATGAGGTCTTTGGAGTCCTGCGGGTCACCACGACTTTTGGCTTCGGGACCCTGTGGCTGGCGCCGCGCCTGCCCAAGCTGTACGAGCAGTATCCGGACCTGAATATTGACCTGATGCTCGAAGAACGTGTGCTGGATCTTCCGATGCGCGAAGCAGATGTCGCGATCCGGATGAAGGAACCCAGTCAGGCCGATCTTGTCCGCAAGCGACTGATGACCGTTCGAATGATGTTGTATGCGACCAAGACCTACTTGGATTCGCACGGAGGCGCGCCTCAGACGCTGGAGGACATTTCGAAACACCGCCTGATCTGTCAGACCCCCGCCGCACCCCAGGTTGGCGTTGGCGCTTCGATGGTCAGTCACCTGATGACCTACGAACCCAGCTCACTGCTGACGGTGAACAACTACTTCGGTGTTCTTCAGGGTGTTCTGAATGACCTGGGAATTGGCGTCCTGCCCGACTACGTGACCGAGGATTTCCCCGACCTAGTCCCGATCCTGTCCGACATCGAGACGGCGAATGTGCCGGTATATTTGGCCTATCCCGAAGAACTGAGGCACTCAAAACGGGTCGCAGCGTTCCGTGATTTCGTTCAAGATGAAATTATTGCGCACCGCAAACAGCTGAAACATCTGGGAAAACTGTAGCTATGCGCCCTCAGCATAGCGGACATGCCCTCAATGCGCCCAAAAAACCTTGATCGTTCACAGAGTGACCCCTAAATGAGCACTCGAAGGCGATGATGCTGAAACGCTCATCATCTTCATACCTCCCTGTTGGACTACGGCCGAGCTTAGTGCTCGGCCTTTTTTTTGGCCTGCACCCGCGCGCTCGGTGCCAAATCGTTTGGAATTATTTTGCCAACGGGCCTATGATCGCGGAAAACCATAATATTTCGTGTTCGAGGACAAAGTTTATGACCAGCCTACTCCGCCTGTTTTTGATGGCGTTGGTATCCGTCACGTTCCTGGCTCGGCCAAGCATGGCCCAGAGCACCAGCGAACCCACAACCACCCATGTGACCATCCCCGAAGATCTGACCCCCGAACAGGTCGACGATCTGGTGGCGAGAATGTCTGACGATCAGGTCCGGGCCATTCTGCTGGAACGGCTTGATGCGGTCGCGGCGAAACAGGCCGAAACGCAGACTTCCCGGAAGGGGCTGCTGCAAACGATCTCATCCTCGGCGGGCGACATGGCTGCGTCTTGGCTGGATGTCATCCGCAAGGTTCCGCTGCTGGTTTCGGCGCAGGTCGAAGCGTTCAGCAATTTCGGAAACAAGTTTGGCGCAAGCGGTCTGGCAACCCTGTTCGGGTTCACCTTCCTGGCGCTGGCAATCGGGTACGCCGCAGAAACGGCGGTTGGCCTTTGGACCCGCCGGTGGATCAAAGTCGTCGATGGGGATGCCTCGACCAACCTAAAAGGCGCCGTTGTCTTTCTGTTCAAGCGCTTCTGCGTCGAGTTTCTGGGGCTGCTTGTCTTTTATTACACGCTGGTCTTCGTCGGGCGTCGATTGCTGGACGAACAACAGATTGCCCAGGCGGCACCCTTCGTGTTCTTCCTGATCTGGTTCCCCCGCCTCGGAGCCGCGATTTCCCGTTTCATTCTGGCTCCGAAGCAGAGCAATCTGCGACTGGTCAATGTGAATGACAAATGGGCAAAATACCTGCATCGGAACCTGATCGGCCTGTTCCTGCTGATCGGGTTCACCCTCTTCATCCTTGATTTCAATGCAATGAATGGCGTGATGCCGGGTGAATCGCGCCTTGGTTTCTGGCTGAACACCGCCATCCACATCTATGTCGGCGTCATTGCATGGACGGCCCGCAACGGCTTGACCGACATGATGCGTGGTTCCGATCCGGATCGTACGCATTTCGACGAAGAAGTCGCCCGCTACTATCCGTATTTCGCGATCGCCGTGTCGGCGGGTACCTGGCTTTTGGTCGAATTCCTCGCCGCTCAGCGTAATCCGGCCGTGTTTGCCCTTCTGGCCGAAGGCGCGCATTTCGTCACGATGTTCTGGCTGTTGATCGCACCGGCACTCGACACGCTGATCCGAGGGCTGACCCGGCACCTGCTGCCGCCGATGATGGGCGATGGCCCGATCGCGGAACGTGCCTACAAATCGACCAAACGTAGCTACATCCGCATCGGACGCGTTCTGGCCGGTATTCTGGTCATTTTGATGATTGCGAATGCCTGGAATCTGGACCTGCAGGATATAGCGGGCGGGGACTCGGAAACCGGCAGCAAGCTGGTTCAGTTCTTCATCATCATCGCAATCGGCTACATCCTGAACGAGGTCGTCTCGCTCTGGATCAACCGCCGGCTTGCCAAAGAGCAGACGGCTTCGGAGCAGAGCCCCGATGAGGAAGCCGGCGAAGGCGGCGGTGCCGGCGGCTCGCGACTGGCCACGGTTCTGCCGTTGCTGCGCGTGACAGCTCAGGTCGCGATCTCGGTGATCTTCGCCCTGCTGGCGCTGGGCGCGCTGGGCCTGGACATCACACCGCTTCTGGCTGGCGCCGGGATCCTGGGCCTGGCCATCGGCTTTGGCGCGCAGAAACTGGTCTCGGACATCGTGGGCGGCATCTTCTTCCTGATCGACGATGCCTTCCGCGTGGGCGAATACGTCGATGTGGGCGGCACCACCGGCACGGTGGAAAAGATCTCGATCCGCTCGATGCAACTGCGCCACCATCGCGGCCCGGTTCACACCATTCCTTACGGTGAGATCCAGAAGCTGACCAACTACAGCCGCGACTGGGTCATCATGAAGCTGAAATTCACCGTGCCCTTCGACACCGACCCGAACAAGGTCAAGAAGATCTTCAAGAAGATCGGCGCCGAGATGATGGAGGACCCGGTCCACAAGGATGGCTTCCTGCAGCCCTTCAAATCGCAGGGCGTGTTCGACTTTGACGATGTCGGCATGATCATCCGCGGCAAGTTCATGGCCAAGCCCGGCAAGCAGTTCACCCTGCGCAAGGAGATCTTCAATCGGGTCAAGGCCGCGTTCAAGGAGAACGGGATCGACTTTGCCCGCCGCGAGGTACGCGTTGCCATCCCCGGGTTGGAAGAGGCCGAAAACCTGAGCGAACAACAGAAAGCGGCGATCGGCGCGGCCGCGGCCGACGCCGTGAACAAGAAGGAAGAGCCGCCTCAATAACGGCGGTGGGACAGCGGCGCACGCGCTACTGTCCCCGTCAAAACGGTGGTGCGACCGGCATTTTCCCGGTCGCAGACCGCTGCATTCTGCCAGCAAAAGGCCGGTTCCTGTTCGCTGCGCGCTCTTGACCCTTTCCCAAATCGCCCGGTTGCCCTAAAAGGCCCGCAATCCCGGCCACCTTGGAAACAGGACACACGATGCAAGAGCCCGCCATCACACCGGATCTGATTGCCGCACACGGGTTGAAACCCGAAGAATACGATATGATCCTCGAGATTATCGGGCGCGAGCCGACCTTTACCGAGCTCGGCATCTTCTCGGCTATGTGGAACGAGCACTGTTCCTACAAATCCTCGAAGAAATGGCTGCGCACCCTGCCCACCTCGGGCCCTCAGGTGATCTGCGGCCCGGGTGAAAACGCCGGTGTGGTCGATATCGGCGACGGGCAGGCCGTGGTCTTCAAGATGGAAAGCCACAACCACCCCTCGTACATCGAACCCTATCAAGGCGCGGCAACCGGAGTGGGCGGCATCCTGCGTGACGTGTTCACCATGGGCGCGCGTCCCATCGCGGCAATGAACGCGCTGTCCTTCGGCGAACTCGACCACCCCAAGACCCGCCAACTGGTCAACGGCGTGGTGGAAGGCATCGGTGGCTACGGAAATTGTTTCGGCGTGCCGACCGTGGGCGGTGAAGTTCGGTTCCACCCGGCCTACAATGGCAACTGCCTCGTGAACGCCTTTGCCGCCGGGCTGGCCGATGCCGACAAGATCTTCTACTCGGCCGCGTCGGGCGTGGGCATGCCCGTCGTCTATCTGGGCGCCAAGACCGGCCGCGACGGCGTGGGCGGCGCCACCATGGCCTCGGCCGAATTCGACGACACGATCGAGGAAAAGCGCCCGACCGTGCAGGTCGGTGACCCCTTCACCGAAAAACGCCTGATGGAGGCGACGCTGGAGCTGATGCAAACCGGCGCCGTGATCTCGATTCAGGACATGGGCGCGGCGGGTCTGACCTGCTCGGCCGTCGAGATGGGCGACAAGGGCGGGTTGGGTGTCCGGCTGGACCTGGAAAACGTGCCCCAGCGCGAAGAAAACATGACCGCCTATGAGATGATGCTGTCCGAGTCCCAGGAACGCATGCTGATGGTGCTGAAGCCCGAGCTTGAGGCCGAAGCCCGCGCCGTGTTCGAGAAATGGGATCTGGATTTCGCCATCGTCGGTGAAACCATCGCCGAAGACCGTTTTCTGATCATGCACAACGGCGAAATCAAAGCCGACCTTCCGCTGTCGAAGCTGGCCTCGACCGCACCGGAATACGACCGCCCCTGGGTTCCCACCCCGGCGGCCGAAGATCTGGGCGAGGTGCCGCAGATCGACCCGATCGACGGGCTGCGGGCGCTGATCTCGTCGCCCAACTACGCAAGCAAGCACTGGGTCTATGAGCAATACGACACCATGGTGATGGCTGACACGGCGCGTACGCCCGGTGTTGGAGCAGGCATGGTGCGCGTACATGGCTCCGACAAGGTGCTGGCCTTCACCTCGGACGTGACCCCGCGATACGTGCGCGCCAACCCCGAGGAAGGCGGCAAGCAGGCCGTGGCCGAAGCCTATCGCAACCTGACCGCCGTGGGTGCCAAACCGCTGGCCACCACCGACAACCTGAATTTCGGCAACCCCGAAAAGCCCGAGATCATGGGCCAGTTCGTCGGTGCCATCCAAGGCATCGGCGCCGCCGTGGCCGCACTGGACATGCCGATCGTTTCGGGCAACGTGTCGCTGTACAACGAAACCGACGGTCAGGCGATCCTGCCCACACCGACCATCGGTGCGGTCGGCCTTTTGGAGCACGCCGACGAAATCATCGGCACCGAAGTTCGCGAAGGACATGTGGCGCTGGTGATCGGCGAAACCAAGGGGCATCTGGGCCAATCCGCCCTGCTGGCCGAGGTCTTCAACCGCGAAGATGGCGACGCCCCGCACGTGGATCTGGATGCTGAAAAGCGCAACGGCGACTTCATCCGGGCCAATCGCGAGATGATCAAGGCCTGTACTGACCTGAGCGACGGCGGCCTTGCACTGGCGGCCTTCGAACTGGCCGAAGCCGCTGGCGTGGGTTTGCATCTTGATGACGCCCCGACCGAATTCCTGTTCGGTGAGGATCAGGGCCGTTACTTGGTGGCCTGCAACTTCGATCAGGCCGAGGCGCTGATGATCGCCGCAGGCCGGGCGGGCGTGCCGCTGGTTTCGGTCGGTCGCTTTACCGGAGAAACCGTGCGGATCGGAGCGTCCGAAGCTCCTCTTAGTGAACTCTCAGCGCTGTATTGCAGCAGTTTTGCCGAGGCCGTCGCCTGAGCGCGACGACGCTGAACCATACTCGGATCCTGCGCTGTTCGATCAGCGCGGGATCTGACCTTTCCAAGGGTGCTGCACACCCTTGCGCGGGCTTCGGCATCGCTCTACATCTTTGAAAAGACCTTCAGGAGTATCCTAAATGCCAATGAGCGCCCACGAAATCGAACATCTGCTGCGCGAAGCCTTTCCGAATGCGGAAATCCAGGTCGGCGGCACCGATGGCGTACACATGTCCGCCATGGTCGTGGACGAAAGCTTTCGCGGGAAGAACAGGGTCCAGCAGCAGCGCGCGGTCTATGCGGCTCTGAAGGGCAAAATGGACGGCCCGGATGGCGAGTTGCACGCGCTGGCTTTGACCACGAAAGTACCCGAGTGATGAGACCCACGGCGGTCAGTGCCATGCTCACACTGGTGATGGCAATTGCTGCCTTGTTCACCCCGATGGCATCCGACTATTCGGCCATATGACATGATTGGTTGGGTTGTCTGGATCGGAATATGTGTCGGTGGACTGGTGGTTGCCGCGGCAACCGTCGAAGCTTATCTGAAACGGAACAGAACAAGACGATTGTCGGATATGCGCCCCGACCCCAACGCTTTGAAACACAGACCATGGGAAGCCGACGGCGTGACAAAAGTCAATGTAATCGACGAGGTTCATGCGATGAACCAGGGTACTGAACCAAGAAACTGGTGGCGCAGCCGCCGATCGAAATGACCGCTCGACAGACGGACGAACGTAAACAAGGAAACGCGAAATGACCGACGTTAAGACCCAGATCGACGAGACCGTCAAAAGCAACGATGTGGTGCTGTACATGAAGGGCACCAAAGAAATGCCGCAGTGCGGATTTTCATCTCGGGTGGCCGGTGTTCTGAACTATATGGGTGTCGAATACACCGACGTGAACGTTCTGGCCGACGAGGAAATCCGCCAGGGCATCAAGGACTATTCGGATTGGCCGACTGTGCCTCAACTCTACGTCAAGGGCGAATTTGTGGGTGGTTGTGATATCATCACGGAAATGACCCTGTCGGGGGAGCTGGACACGCTGTTCGACGAAAACGGTGTCGCCTACAACAAGGAAGCCGCCGACAAAATCCGCGAGGCAAACGCCTGATCAGCCGCTCAGCGGCTGACACAGTCTTTCAAAATATCGGTTTCGTCGGTGGCTCCGGCCGCCGCGAAACTGACCATCGCGTTCCAGCCCTTCGACCGCAGGGTATACGTCCCCTGCCCGTTGACCGACTCGTAACGGATGCCCGAGCCGCTCAGGACCTGGCGCAACGCAATCAACTGACCATCGACGATCATCGCCGCAGCCCCTTCGCCGTCGGAAGGGTTTAAGTATGTCACGGGCAGCTCAACGCCATTTTCGCAGGTGAAGGTCACCGATAGGATGTCGATCTGCGCCATTGCCGGGCCCGAGACCGCCCCGACCAAAGCCGCCAGGCACAAAGTCCGTAAATGTGTCATCTCGCGTTCTTCTCTTCGATCACCGAGGCCAGCGCCTCGGCTCGTGCCGCCATCTCTGCAAGTGTGTCGGTAACCGAGGGCGGGACAACGGCCACTTCGATCCGTTCTGGTTCTGGCGCGGGCGCACTGCGCATACGCTCCAATTCGCCTTCAACTTCGGCCAGCTTCGCCTCGAGTGTCTTGATGCGATCCTCAGTGGCCGCTGCTTTGTCGGCCAGCATAAGCCCCGCCATCAACAGCATCCGCGACTCGGGCATACGGCCAATCTGGTCGGCCATCACCTGGGCCTCATCGTCCAGCATCTTCGCGGCTGCGTGCAGAAACGGCTCCTCGCCGTCTTGGCAGGAAACCTCAAATCCGCGCCCGCCGATATGAATGGTAACCTCGGGCATTACTCTACCTCTCCTTCGGCCAGGTTGGCATGGGTCAGCAATGGCTCAAGCCGTGCCAGAACCGCGTGAGCTTCGGCCGCGTCGGTGGCGTGGGCGGCCCGGGTGGCCTCCAGTTCGGCCACGGTTGCCTTGTTTAGAAGCTCGGCATCGGGAACGCCGTCCTCGGCAGCCTTTCGCAGCTCGTCGACCGCTTCGCGCAATTGGTCATTTGCCTTGCGCAAGCGCTGCAGGTCGTCATCCAGCCGCGACATGGCGGCGCCGTGGCTGGCGCGTTCGGCCCGCAGCATTTCCAGTTCGGCATTCAATTCGGGGATACGCTCGGAATCCTCCAACTGCCGCCGCAATTCGGAGATCTCGGCCTTCAGCGCTGCACCTTCGTCCTGGTTTTCAAGCGCGGCCTTGGCTTCGGCCAGCTCCGCACGCGCGGCCTCGACGGTGGCCAGTTTGGCATTGGACTCGCCCAACTGGGCGCGCAAAGCGTCGATTTCCTGGTCATGCCGCTCTTTCAGAGACTTCAGGCGCTCTTCCAATTGCGCATTGGCCAGCTTTTCCTCGTCCAGAGCGGCGCGCAATTGTCCATCTTCGCTACCCGAGACCGGACCCGCCGATTGCAACGCCTCGATCCCGGTGCCAATCCGATCCATCGCGGCCATGATGCGTCGCTGTAAATCTTCGATCTGGCTCATTGCCCCTGTCACCTCTTTACCAAGGTTCGTTCTGTTTTTCCGATGGCCGAATCAATACGGCTCGTACCGGTACTTAGTCTAACGGAATGTTCGCCAAAATACCCACTCTTTGCTTTCAAAGACTTGAGCAACACTCTTGAAGCGATGGCAATGCGCCGCGCCGGGTTCCGCTTGCACTTTGGGGGGTGGATGGTATTCAGCCCGCAATCTGCCGTAATCCAAAGGAACAACACCCGTGGACCTGACTGCGCTGCGCAATGCCAACCCTGAACACTGGGCGAAGGCTGCGGCCATTCGCACCCTGACCCTTGATGCTGTCGCCGCCGCCAATTCCGGCCATTCCGGAATGCCGATGGGCATGGCCGACGTCGCGACCGTGTTGTTTGAAAAACACCTGAAATTCGACGCCTCGGCCCCAAACTGGCCTGACCGCGACCGGTTCATCCTGTCGGCTGGCCATGGCTCGATGCTGATCTATTCCCTGCTCTATCTGACGGGCAACAGCGCAGTTACTCTGGACGAGATCAAGAACTTCCGCCAACTGGGCGCGAAAACCGCCGGCCACCCGGAAAACTTCCTGATTGATGGTGTCGAAACCACCACGGGTCCTCTTGGGCAAGGAATTGCCAATGCCGTCGGTTTTGCGATGGCCGAAGAAATCCAGCGGGCCCATTACGGCAAAAAGGTTGTCGACCACTACACCTATGTAATCGCCGGCGACGGCTGCCTGATGGAAGGTGTCAGCCAGGAGGCCATCACTCTGGCCGGTCGGCACGAGCTGAGCAAGCTGATCGTGTTCTGGGACAACAACAACATCACCATCGACGGCACCGTGGACATCGCCGACCGCACTGATCAGGTGCGCCGGTTCGCCGCTTCGGGCTGGCATGTGATCGAGATTGACGGCCATGATCCCAAGGCCATCGATGCGGCGATTGTGCAAGCAAAGGCGTCGAAGAAACCGACCATGATCGCCTGCGAAAGCCATATCGCGCTGGGTCATGCCGCGCAGGATACCTCGAAAGGTCACGGCGCTCTTACCGATGCCGAACAGCTGAAAGCCGCGAAAGAAGCCTATGGCTGGCCTTATGGCCCGTTCGAAATCCCCGCCGAGGTGAAATCGGACTGGGAAGCGATCGGCGCGCGTGGCGCAATGGAACGGAAGGCATGGGAAGAGCGGTTTGCCCAACTGTCCGAGCGCAAGCAGGCCGAGTTCAACCGCGCTTATGCTTTCGAGGCGCCGAAAAAGCTGGCCGGCGCAATCCGTACCTTCAAAAAGCAGGTCTCCGAGGATCAACCCAAGCTGGCCACCCGCGCCTCGTCGGAAAAGGTGCTGAACGTCGTGAACCCGATCATGACCGAGACGGTCGGCGGTTCGGCGGACCTGACCGGGTCGAACAACACCAAATCAGCCGATATGGGCGTGTTCCTGCCGGAGAACCGCAAGGGCCGCTACATCCACTATGGCATCCGTGAACACGGCATGGCCGCGGCGATGAACGGCATGGCGCTGCATGGTGGCATCCGCCCCTATGGCGGTACCTTCATGGCCTTTACTGACTATGCGCGCCCGTCGATGCGTCTGGCCGCGCTGATGAAGATCCCCAGCGTTTTCGTGATGACCCATGACTCGATCGGTCTGGGCGAAGACGGCCCGACGCACCAGCCGGTCGAGCATCTGGCGATCTCGCGCGCGACGCCGAACACCTATGTGTTCCGCCCCGCCGACACCGTCGAGACCGCCGAGGCCTGGGAACTGGCGCTGACCTTCAAGGACAGCCCCTCGGTTCTGTCGCTGACCCGCCAGGGCGTGCCGACCGTGCGCACCCAACACAAGACCAAGAACCTGACCGCCCAAGGCGCCTATGTTCTGGCCGAGGCCGAGGGCAAGCGTCAGGCGATCCTGATCGCCACCGGGTCCGAGGTGTCGCTGGCCATGGAGGCAAAAGCGAGGCTCGAGGCCGAAGGGATCGGCACCCGGGTCGTTTCGATGCCCTGCATGGAGCTGTTCGCCGAGCAGGACGAAGCCTATCGCAAGAAGGTCCTGCCCGCCGGCCCCGTCCGCGTCGGCATCGAGGCCGCCGTTCGTGCCGGCGGCTGGGACCGCTGGCTGCTGGGCGAGCGTGGCCGCGAGGCCAAGGCCGGTTTCATCGGCATGTCGAGCTTTGGCGCGTCCGCTCCCGCAGGCGAACTGTACAAGCATTTCGGCATCACCGCCGAGGCGACGGTTGCCAAGGTCAAGGAATTGCTGGGCTGATCCAGCCGATCCGAGCAATCAAAGGGCGGTCATCGTGCCGCCCTTTTCTTTTGGGACTCAATGGTCCGCTGTCTGCTCTGCCTTTTTGGGCCACAGCGGCGCGATGACCTTGGTCGCCAACGGGATCAGAACGAACCCCCAGGCCAGCCCGAACACGCCGTCCATCGCGGCCTTGCTGATCCACTCCACCGCACCGGCCCATTGATCGGACACGGCATCACCGGCCGCATAGGCCCAATCGTGGATGTGGTGGCCGAGCCAGCCAAAGCCCAGCACCTCGAGCCCATGGATCATGATCGAGCCACCTACCCACAGCATCGCCGCGGTGCCAACGACCGACAGCGTCTTCATGACCTTCGGCATCGCCTTGACCAGCCCGCGGCCCAACCCGCGGCCGATCGGTGTCGGCGCGTTCTTGGCCAGATAAAGCCCGACATCGTCCATTTTGACGATCAACGCGACCGAGCCATAGACGGCCACCGTGACACCGATCCCCACAACCGCCAGCGTCGCGGCCTGCATCCAGACATTCGGCGCCTCAATGGCAGAAAGAGCGATGGTCATGATTTCGGCCGACAGGATGAAATCGGTCTTGATCGCGCCCTTGATCTTCTGCTCCTCCAGATGACCCGGATCACGCACGTTCATGTCTTCTTCGATCACGTGGCTTCCATGCGGAAACAGCACGTGAAAAATCTTCTCGGCGCCCTCGAAGCACAGGTATGACCCACCGATCATCAGCAAGGGCGTTATTAGCCACGGCGCGAAATTCGCCAGCAACAGCGCCACCGGCAGCAGCAGAATGACCTTGTTGAACATCGACCCGCGCGCGATGCGCCAGATGATCGGCAATTCGCGCGCAGGGGCGAACCCTTGGACGTATTTCGGCGTGACGGCCGCGTCATCGATGATCACGCCCGCTGTCTTGGCCCCCGCCTTGCCTGCGGCCGCCGCCACATCGTCGACCGAGGCCGCCGCCACTTTGGCGATTCCCGCCACATCGTCCAACAGGGCCAGCAAACCGCTCATGCCGCATCCTTTCCGTTCATCCGTCGCACTTTGGACCCTAACCGATCCGACAGCTAGCGCAAGCGTTAGCGCAACCACACGAAGTTTGCGCTAACACATTGCAAATATGATATTTTCTATCTTTTTAGATGGGCCGATCATCGCTATATCGCCCGGAACACAAGCGGATTTGGAGACGTCACATGACCATCAAGGTCGGCATCAATGGTTTTGGCCGCATCGGCCGCTGTACCCTGTCGCACATCGCCGCGTCAGGCCGCAACGACATCGAAGTGATCAAGGTCAACGCCACCGGACCGCTTGAAACCTCGGCGCATCTGCTGAAATACGACAGCATCCACGGCCGCTTTCCACGCGATGTCTCGATCAGCGGCAACACGATGGACCTGGGTCGCGGGCCTATGCAGATGTTCTCGACCTACGACATGAACGAGCTGGACTGGGAAGGCTGCGACGTCGTTCTTGAATGCACCGGCAAGTTCAACGACGGGCTGAAGGCCAAAACGCACCTTGAGCGTGGCGCGCATAAGGTTCTGCTGTCGGCCCCGGGCAAGAACGTGGACAAGACGATCGTGTTCGGCGTCAACCACAACAGCCTGACCGCCAACGATAGGATGGTGTCGAATGGCTCGTGCACCACGAACTGCCTTGCCCCGCTTGCCAAGGTTCTGGACGAAGGCATCGGCATCGAAAACGGCATCATGACCACGATCCACGCCTATACCGGCGACCAGCCCACGCTGGACCGCCGCCACGGCGACCTGTACCGCGCCCGCGCCGCCGCCATGTCTATGATCCCCACAAGCACCGGCGCTGCCAAGGCTTTGGGCGAGGTTCTGCCAAACCTCAAGGGGCGTCTGGACGGCTCGGCCATTCGCGTGCCCACACCGAACGTGTCGGCCGTCGACCTGACCTTCCGCGCCGCGCGCGAGGTGACCGTCGACGAGGTCAACGCCATCGTGGCCGAGGCCGCCAAGGGGCCGATGCAGCGCGTTCTGGGCTATGAACCTGCACCGCTGGTTTCGACCGATTTCAACCACACCGAAGAAAGCTCGATCTTCGCGCCCGACCAGACTCGCGTCGTGGACGGCCGCATGGTCCGCGTGCTGGCGTGGTACGACAACGAATGGGGCTTCTCGGTACGCATGGCCGATGTGGCCGTCGCCATGGGACGGCTTAACTGATCTCATCAAGACCGCTTGAACCGCGTCGCCCGCTCAGGTTATCTGGGCGGGCTTTTTTGTTCGGAGCAGCAATGACAAACCAAATCGCGATCTGGCTGGGAGTCCTCATCCTTGGTGGTCTGATGCTGGATTTCGCGCTGTTTGGAACCGAGCATCTCCTGTTCCTCGGCAAGAAGTTCTACGACTTTCTCGACTGGGTCGCGTTCTGGCGCTGACAGAGGTTTTGCTTGACATTTTCGCCTGACTGCCTTTGTTAGCGCTAACTGATTTCAATCGCGGCTTAGCGGCCATTTAGACGGAGCGCGACATGACACTCAAACTTGCAATCAACGGATTTGGACGGATCGGGCGCGGTGTCCTGCGCGGCTTGATGGAAAGCGGTCGTACGGATGTGCAGATCGTCGCGATCAACGACCTCGCCAAACCGGAAATGAATGCGCATCTGTTCGAGTTCGACAGCGTGCATGGCCGTTACGCCAAACCGGTCACCCTGAGCGAGGCCGGGCTTGACGTAGGCGCGGGCCCGATCCGGCTGACCAGCGAGCGCGACCCCGAGGCGCTGGATTGGTCGGACGTCGACGTGGTTCTGGAATGCACCGGCGTGTTCCGCACGCGCGAAGCTGCGTCTCGCCATTTCAAGAACGGCGCGAAGAAGGTTCTGATCTCGGCGCCAGCACGTGGGGATGGCGAGGTAAAAACCGTGGTGTTCGGCGTGAACGACCACGAGCTGACCGCCGCCGACACCGTGGTTTCCAACGCATCCTGCACCACCAACTGCCTGTCGCCGGTCGCTGCCGCGCTGGATGCGGGCTTGGGTATCGTACACGGCAACATGACCACGGTGCACGCCTACACCGCCAGCCAGCCGGTGCATGACACTGCCGGAAAGGACCCGTACCTGTCGCGCGCGGCTGCCCTGTCGATGATCCCGACCACCACCGGCGCGGCCTCGGCCGTGGGGCTGGTTCTGCCGCAGTTGCAGGGCAAGCTGACCGGTCAGGCGATCCGGGTTCCCACCCCGAATGTCTCGGTCGTCGACTTGGTGGTCGAGGTATCGCGCCCCACCACCGAAGACGAGGTCAACGCCCTGTTCACCGAGGCCGCGGCCAAGATCCCGACCGTTCTGGCTGCGGAAACCCGCCCGTTGATCTCGATCGATTTCAACCACGATTCCCACAGCTCGACCGTGTCGCTGGCCGAAACCAAGGTGACCGACGGCACGCTGGTCCGTGTTCTGGCCTGGTATGACAACGAGTGGGGTTTCTCGAACCGGATGCTGGACACCGCTGCCGCGATGGGCGCCCTAGCCTAACCGCTCTTTCAGTGCGATATTGACCTGGGGCGTGACGAATTTCGACACGTCCCCACCCAGCCGGGCGATTTCCTTGACCAGTTTCGAGGCAATCGCCTGGTGTCGGGCTTCGGCCATCAGGAACACGGTCTCGATCGAATCGTCGAGCGCCCGGTTCATCCCAACCATCTGAAATTCATATTCGAAATCGGCAACAGCACGCAGGCCGCGTACGATGATCTGCGCCCCTACGTCCCGGGCGCAGTCTATCAGCAGGTTTTCGAACGGATGCGCAACAATTTCGGTGCCGGTCTGTTCGGTCAGGTAGGCGCATTCCGCCTCGATCATGGCCACCCGCTCTTCGAGCGAGAACAGCGGACCCTTGTCGCGGTTGATCGCGACGCCGATCACCAGCTTGTCGACCAGCATGGCTGCCCGGCGGATGATATCGATATGACCCATGGTGATGGGGTCAAAGGTTCCCGGATATAATCCAACCCGCATCGCGCCCTCCTGAGCAAGAAAATTTCTGCGCAAGCAAACACAAGTTTTCCGCAGCTGCAAGAGGCCGCAATGTCGTCAAATGGGGCTAGTGCCCCATGATCATGCCCTGCAGGGCATCTTTTTCCATGGCCAGTTCGGACAATTGCGCTTTTACGACGTCACCCAGAGTGACGATCCCAATCAGTTTGCCATCTTCGACAATCGGCATGTGGCGGAACCGACCTTCGGTCATACGAGCGAGTACGTCCTGCACCTTGTCCTGTTGGGTCGCGGTCACCAGTTTCTTAGTCATGTAGGCGCTGACCGGCTGTGTCAGGCACCCGCTGCCACTGGCGGCCAATTCCCGCACGATATCGCGTTCCGAGAGGATGCCGGCTGCGGTTTCGCCATCGTCCTCCGATACGATAACCGTACCAATGCGCTTATCGGCCAGAATCTTTGCCGCGTCGGACACGGTCATCGAAGGCGCCACCGTCACAACCCCGTCCGTCGACTTGGACTTCAGAATGGCCTGTACAAGCATGGGCAATACCTCCGAAATAATTTTCCCGTTTTCCAAAGCGTTGCCCGATTAGATCAGCCTGTCAAGCTTGGGCTTCGGCTTCCAGCCGCGCAACTTCGTCGCGAATTCCCCGGCTTAGCGCATCTGCAAATCGGTTCAACCGTTCGTTGCGTTGATCACCCTGATGGCGCACCAGGTGAAAGCTGCGCGTCAGACTGACTTGATCCGTCAGAATTTTTTTCAGCTGAGGATGGAATGGCAACGTGAAGTCATGCGCGATACACACCCCGGTA
The DNA here is from genome assembly GCF_059613485.1 of Ruegeria sp. CRTD044. Classification (NCBI taxonomy): domain Bacteria; kingdom Pseudomonadati; phylum Pseudomonadota; class Alphaproteobacteria; order Rhodobacterales; family Roseobacteraceae; genus Ruegeria; species Ruegeria sp. CRTD044. The sequence goes on from NZ_JBXWSP010000017.1 coordinate 154,438, forward strand.
CCCAGCGAGGCTTGCCGCAGTTGCACCGAAACCGAGTTCGATGCAAGTGGGACACGATCAATACCCAGATCGTTGAGGTAATCGAGCTCGCGGTCGAAGATCATGTCCGGGATATAACCGATCATGCGGTGACCCTTCAGGTCACTGACCGAGCGAATTGGACCATGCCGCGAAAGATAGTCGGCGGTTGCCACCATATGCAGCTTGTAGTCGCTGATCTTTTGCACCAGCAGCTTGCCGGCCGTTGGGGCGCTGACGGTGATGGCCATATCCGCCTCGCGGCGCGACAGGTTGATGATCCGCGGCAAGGCCAGGATCTGTATGTCCAGGTCGGGATTCGAGTCGCTGATTTTGGCGCAGACTTGCGGCAGCAGATAGTTGGCGCTTCCGTCCGGAGCACCAATCCGGATTTGACCGCTCAGCGACTTGGTCGCGCCTTCCATCGCGCCAGCCGCTGCGCGCATCGCCTCTTCAGCGCCTTGAGCGTGCTCGAACAGTCGCTCTCCGGCCGAGGTCAGTACGTAGCCCTGCGGTGACTTCGTAAAAAGCGGCGCTTTCAGTGCCAATTCCAACCGGGAAACCCGCCGCCCAACTGTCGCCGGGTCAATCTTGAGCAACCGCCCGGCCGAAGACAGGCTTTCCTCGCGCGCAACCGCCAGGAATACGCGCATGTCATCCCAGTTCGGATCCATCTTTACCCCTGCATTTTTGCAAAACTCTTTTGGGATATTGCCTCTGTTCATGAGATTTATGCAAGCCTATGCTGCGCGCAAATTCAGCGGAGGAGTTTGCGATGCAAGACCTGACCCATTTCATCAACGGTGAATACACGCCCGGCACATCCGGTCGATTTGACAACGTCTTCAACCCTGCCACGGGCGAGGTTCAGTACAAATGCCCGATGGCCAGCACCGCCGAGACCATGGCAGCTATCGAACACGCCGCTGCAGCCCAGCCCGCATGGGGCGCGACCAACCCGCAAAAGCGCGCCCGCGTAATGATGCAGATGGTCCACCTGATGCATCGCGACATGGACAAGCTGGCCGAGGCGCTGAGCCGCGAGCACGGCAAGACCCTGCCCGACGCCAAAGGCGACCTGCAGCGCGGGCTCGAGGTGATCGAATACTGCATCGGCGCCCCGCAGATGCTGAAGGGTGAATTCACCGACAGCGCCGGCCCCGGCATTGACATGTATTCCATGCGCCAGCCGCTGGGCGTTGTCGCCGCCATCATGCCGTTCAACTTCCCGGCCATGATGCCCCTTTGGCATGTCGGCCCTGCACTGGCCTGCGGCAACGCGGTGGTTCTGAAACCATCGGAACGTGACCCATCGGTACCGCTGATGCTGGCCGAACTGTTCGTCGAGGCCGGTCTGCCCAAAGGTGTGTTCCAAGTCGTCAACGGCGACAAGGAAGCCGTGGACACCCTGCTGGACAGCGAGATCATTCAGGGTGTGTCCTTCGTCGGCTCGACCCCCATCGCGCAATACATCTATTCGCGCGCCACGGCGAACGGCAAACGCGCCCAGTGTTTTGGCGGGGCCAAGAACCACATGATCGTGATGCCCGACGCCGACCTGGATCAGGCCGCCGACGCGCTGGTGGGCGCCGGTTTCGGCGCTGCCGGCGAACGCTGCATGGCCGTTTCGGTGGCGGTTCCGGTGGGCGAGGAAACCGCTGACGCGCTGATCGAGAAACTGGTGCCGCGCATCGAAAAGCTGAAAGTCGGCCCCTATACCGCGGGCGACGACGTCGATATGGGGCCGGTCGTGACCGCCGCCGCCAAGGAACGCATCCTGGGCCTGATCAACTCGGGCGTGGAACAGGGCGCGAAACTGGTCGTCGACAACCGCGACTTCAAACTGCAGGGCTATGAAGACGGTTTCTTTGTCGGCCCCCACCTGTTCGACCATGTCACCCCTGACATGGACATCTACAAGCAGGAGATCTTCGGCCCCGTTCTGTCCACCGTCCGTGCCGGATCCTACGAAGAGGCGCTGAAGCTGGCGATGGACCATGAATACGGCAACGGCACAGCGATCTTCACCCGCGACGGCGACACCGCCCGTGATTTCGCCAGCCGGGTCAATATCGGCATGGTTGGCATCAACGTCCCGATCCCGGTGCCGCTGGCCTATCACACCTTCGGCGGCTGGAAGAAATCCATGTTCGGAGACCTGAACCAGCACGGCCCGGACAGCTTCAAGTTCTACACCCGCACCAAGACCGTGACGTCGCGCTGGCCGTCGGGCATCAAGGAAGGTGGCGAGTTCAACTTCAAAGCGATGGATTAACAGACTGAATTTAAGAACAAAGGCCGCCCTAAATTGAGGCGGCCTTTTTGTCCGCAGGCAGACCCAATCCGCCAACCGCCGCCTTGTACCGCTTCTGCTTGGCAAAAAACTGCGCAAGTCTGGACGCGTTCACGAGAATTTCAGCACCGACCTCTGGCTTCACCTCTCTGCTCGGCATAAATTGGCCGAAAATTCGAGCAGTCAGTCGCCAGGAGGCCATCGTGACAACCAGAATTTCCCGCCGCTCGGCCCTTTTGGGGGTAGCATCCGTATTGGCGTCGCCGACCTTGTTGCGGGCGCAGAGCCAGGACGCCTTCCCTCAGAGCGAAGAGGCGATCAGTACTCAGCTTCCCGTTCGCCGCAACGTATCGTCCTTTTCCAAGCAGGACTGGCAGGATCACTTCGATGAACTGGGCGTGGGCTGTTTGCTGGCTGACATAACCAGCCGGGCGGTGCATTATTGGGGTCCTGACGGCACGTACAAGCTGTACCCCAGCTCGGTTCCCATGAGCGAAGAGCTGACCAAACGTGGCTACACCGAAGTCGTGCGCAAAGCGGAAAATCCCAGCTGGACGCCGACCGCTTCGATGCGCGAGCGCGATCCCAACCTGCCGGTCCGCATGGAAGGTGGGGATCCGGGCAACCCACTTGGCACCCGCGCCATGTACCTGTCCTGGCCGGCTTATCTGGTGCATGGCACACATGACACCCGCAAGATCGGACGCCAAAGTTCATCCGGGTGCATCGGGTTGTACAACCAGCATGTCGAGGAACTGTATCCTCTGGTCCAGATCGGAACAAAAGTCAGACTGCTTTGAAACGACAAAGCCCCGGCCGAGCGACCGGGGCTTTGATTTTGTGGCGAGTGGCTTGATTACTCGGGGATCAGAACCGTGTCGACGACGTGGATGACCCCGTTGCTGGCCTCGATGTCGGCCTGAACGACATTCGCTCCATCGACCTTGACGCCATTCTTGGCATTCACGCTCAGACGCTCGCCCTGGACTGTCAGGACCTTGGCGCGCTTACCGGCAATGTCACCCGACATCACTTTTGCTGGCACAACGTGATAGGTCAGGATGGCGACCAATTGATCCTTGTTTTCGGGCATCAGCAGCGTCTCAACCGTGCCTTCGGGCAGAGCGGCAAAAGCTTCATCGGTGGGCGCGAATACAGTGTAGGGGCCTTTGCCCTTCAGCGTGTCCACCAGACCGGCGGCCTGAACAGCGGCAACCAGCGTGTTGAACGACCCGGCCGAAACGGCGGTGTCCACGATGTCTGCAGCTTGGGCTTTCATCGGCAGTGCGAGTGCGACGGCGGCTGCGGCACCCATGAATGTACGACGGAACATGTTTAGTCTCCTCTCCAGCGTGATATGGAAAGGGGTACGCGCGCTTTCGAAAAGCGGATCACGAAAAACTTCAGCTTTATCGTTTCTGAACCCAGATACTCTGCGCTCGGCCTTCTGTCAGAAAGGGCAAGGCTTCGACGGCATCGGGACGCGCCTGCTGAAGGTAGTAACCGGGCCAAAGCATTGAAAACGAACCAGATTGCAGCAACGCGTGCAGCATATACTGCTCGCCCCAACCCGGGCAGTCATAGAAAAACCGCTTGGGGTATTCATAGGGCAAAAAAACATCGTGGACATGGATCACGACGCCTGGTTTCAGGTTCGGGATGATGCGGCAGAACAGATGCGCTACGTCATTGCTCATGCGCACGACATGGCTCGAATCGATGAACAGAACGTCTCCGGCCTCGAGCTGATCGAACACGGATGCGTCGACCTCTTCCAGTCGTTTCTGTTCGAATTGATCAACCACATGCGCGATGTCTGCGCGCGGATACGGGTCAACCGCCGTGATCCGGGTTTCCAAGCCACCATCAAGAACGGCCTGCCGGGTCACTCGGGTGGAGTTTCCACATCCGACCTCGACGACGCGTTTCGGCTTGAACCGTCGGATCATCAAGTACAGAGCATCGGCGTCCGGACTGTCGTAGTACCCGTTTCCGATCCGGTAGCCGGTCTGGTTCCGCTCAGGATCCTTCAAAGCAGCCAGTGCTTCTGCATGGACCGTATACTCGGCGACCAGTTCGGCAATATCGAACCCTTCCATCCCGGGTGACAGGGCATAGGCAGGTCGGGTCAGGCCGCCTGCCCGCTCGAATGCTTCAAGCCGTGCCCGCTCATCCCTCTCGGGGGCCTTGTCGATCAACCGTGTGCCGAACCTGTCCAAGAACGCATTTAGCTTCGGGAATTTCCTGGGTTTCACGACACACGGCTCCGATTATCTGTCTGGCTTCTGCGGTGCTTACCGTCGGCACCCGGGTCAGCGCAAGGTCGATGGCGCCAAAGCCTTGGCAAAAGAGCGGATTCCGTATTCACTGAATCTGAAGAGGGAACGGGAGGCCCGCACATGCAGCAGGATTTCACGATCGGCATCGAAGAGGAATACCTGCTTGTCGATCGCGACAGCTTGCAACTGGCGCAGGCGCCCGAGGCATTGATGAAGTCCTGCCAGGCGGACTTTGAGGGCCAGGTCAGCCCGGAATTCCTGCAATGCCAGATCGAGGTTGGAACCCGCCCGCATACCACGGTCAAATCCGCACGAGAGGACCTCAGGCGGCTGCGGTCCGGTGTCGCCAAGCGCGCCGCCGAGCACAACATGGCACCGATCGCCGTGTCCTGCCACCCGTTTGCAGATTGGAAAGACCAGCATCATACGCGCAAGGAACGCTATGACAACCTGCAACATGCCCTCGGCGGCGTGGCCCGCCGGATGCTGATCTGCGGCATGCACGTGCATGTCGGTGTAGACGATCCCGCGCAGCGCGCCGATATCCTGCCACAGCTCAGCTATTTCCTGCCGCATCTGCTGGCGCTTTCAACCTCCTCACCATTCTGGAACGGACAGGATACCGGGCTGTCTTCCTATCGCCTCACGGTGTTCGACAACCTGCCCCGCACCGGCCTGCCCCCCATTTTTGGCAGTTGGTCCGAATACGAGCGCACCACCGGTGTCCTGGTCGAATTGGGTGTAATCGAGGATACCTCGAAAATCTGGTGGGACCTCCGACCGTCGCACAGCTATCCGACTCTCGAGACGCGGATCATGGATGTGCAGCCTCGCATGGAACACGCGCTGTCGCTGGCGGCCATGGTACAGGCATTGAACCGAATGCTCTGCCGTCTGAAAGACCGCAACCTGCGCTGGCGGCAATATGATCGGTTCCTGATCGGCGAAAACCGTTGGCGAGCGCAGCGCTACGGTGTGGGTGAAGGGCTTATCGACTTCGGAGACCGCTCGATCAAGCCGATGCCCGACCTGATGGGCGAGTTGATGGGCATGTTGGCCGAAGATGCCGAAGCATTGGGCACCATGGCCGAGTTGGCCCGTTTGCGTCAGATCGCCGAGAGCGGCACCTCAGCCACGCGACAGCGTCGCGTTCACGCCGAAGCGCTGGCCAATGGCGACGATCCGGGCCAGGCGGTGGTCCGGCACCTGATTGACGAATTCCACGCTGATCTCTGACTCTCACACCGCATTGAGGATCTGTCTGATCCGGTCGGCCACGGGCTCGTACAGGCTGCGGGCTTTCCAATACCCATTGTGCGAAAACGGATTCCATCCGGTGAAGATATTCCCGACCCGGATTGCCTGGTCGGTGATCTCCCCCGTTCCGACAAGCTGCCCATAGCTGGGCGCGATCGGTCCAAGGGGGAAGCCAAGAACGTCGTGCTTGTCATAATAGTTCTGCCACCAGTTATGGAATTGCAGGGTCAATGGCAATTCCTGGTTGGGGCGTTGGATCGGCGTGATGTCCTGTTCGGGATAGGCGAACAGAAAGATCGGGATGTTGCAGCCAAACGTGACCAGCCCGGCCACTGTCTGCATGTCTTCCACCGGAACACCGTGCTGCGGCAATCCACCGTGGCGCAGATGGCGCTGAAGGTCATAGATGTAGTTCGACATGATATGCCCACCCAGGGAATGGGCGACGATCAGGATGGGGGCACGCTCGCCGATCTGAAACCGGACGATGCGTATCACCTGCGCAACTCGTTCATGGATTGCGGCATAGGTTTTGTCGCTGCCGTCGGGGGTCGGGCGATAGGATGCCGCGTCAGACAGGTTGCATACAACGAAACGGCGCGTGCGGTCATAGCCAGTATAGGGGCTTATGCTGTTCAGATAGTCCATCTGCCGCCCCTGCAGGATTTGCGCCCAGATCACCTCGTGCCAGGCAACTTTGCTCATGTCCTGCCCCAACTGCAGCCCCACCCGGTCGTGCAAGTCGCTCGAAAACGTCGGCACCGAGGACGGCTGGTTCGGCCCGACCGACTGGCTGCCCATTCCGTGTATCGCTACCACGGCCATCTTGTAATTCGACATCCACAACTCCGATCAATCACTAAAACGAATAGCTCAGCATAACCGCCTTTTGGCAATCACCCAAATCCACCGCACATGCATCACGGGGTTTGCTCCGCGTGAAAAATTTCTGTAAGGATTGCGCAATAAATAAACAGTCGTTCAATTCACGTCGCCACAAGGGGGAGACCGGCCATGGATTTCGCGCTGACCGAGGAACAGACGGCCATTTTCGATATGGCCTACGCGTTCGGGCAAGAACAGATCGCACCTTTCGCCCGTCAGTGGGAGGCCGAGGGCACCATACCCAAGGATCTGTGGCCCAAGGTCGGCGAACTGGGCTTTGGAGGGCTCTACGTGTCCGAAGAATGCGGCGGCTCGGGCCTGACCCGTCTTGACGCCACGTTGGTGTTCGAGGCGCTGTCGATGGCCTGCCCCTCGGTCGCGGCCTTTCTGTCGATCCACAACATGTGCGCCAAGATGCTGGACAGCTTTGCAAGCGATGAATTGAAATCGCGCATCATGCCCGACGTTCTCAGCCTGAACACGGTGCTCAGCTATTGCCTGACCGAACCGGGCTCGGGCTCGGACGCGGCGGCGCTCAAGACACGGGCCGAGCGCACCAACGACGGTTATACGCTGAACGGCACCAAGGCCTTCATCTCGGGCGGCGGCTATTCCGATGCCTATGTCTGCATGGTGCGCACAGGCGGCGACGGACCCAAGGGAATCTCGACGGTTTATGTTGAGGACGGCACACCGGGCCTCAGCTTTGGGGCGCTGGAACAAAAGATGGGCTGGAAAAGCCAGCCCACCGCGCAGGTCCAGTTCGACGACTGCAAGATCCCGGCCGAAAACCTCGTGGGGACCGAGGGCGACGGGTTCAAATACGCGATGATGGGCTTGGACGGCGGGCGCCTGAACATCGCCTCATGCTCGCTGGGCGCGGCACAGGCGGGGCTGGACATGACGCTGCAGTACATGTCCGAACGCAAGGCCTTCGGCCAGACCATCGACCAGTTCCAGGCCCTGCAATTCCGGCTGGCCGACATGGAGATCGAGCTGCAGGCCGCCCGCACCTTCCTGCGTCAGGCGGCCTGGAAGCTGGATCAGGGCGCGCCCGACGCCACCAAGTTCTGCGCGATGGCCAAGAAATTCGTGACCGAGACAGGATCGAAAGTGGTCGATCAGTGCCTGCAGTTGCATGGCGGCTACGGCTATTTGGCCGATTACGGCATCGAAAAGCTTGTGCGCGATCTGCGAGTGCATCAAATTCTGGAAGGCACGAACGAGATCATGCGCGTGATCGTTGCCCGCCAACTGCTCGCCCATCGCTGAGGTTTCCATGTCCGATATCGACATCCGCACCACGGGCCGCGCCGGCCGGATCACCCTGACCCGGCCCAAGGCCCTGAATGCGCTGAGCTACGAGATGTGCATGGCCATCGACACCGCCCTGCGCAATTGGCGCGAGGATGACGAGGTCGATCTGGTCATCCTTGATGCCGAGGGCGAAAAGGCATTTTGCGCGGGCGGTGATATTGCCGAGTTGTACACAACGGGCACCAAGGGCGACTATGCCTATGGGCAGAAGTTCTGGCGCGATGAATACCGCCTGAACGCGATGATCTTTGAATATCCCAAGCCCGTGGTCAGCTTCCTGCAGGGCTTTACGATGGGCGGCGGCGTGGGCATCGGCTGTCACGGCACGCACCGGATCGTCGGCGAAAGCTCGAAGATCGCGATGCCCGAGTGCTCGATCGGGCTGGTGCCGGATGTGGGCGGGTCGCTGCTGCTGGCGCTGGCGCCAGGGCGGCTGGGCGAATATCTGGGCGTCACCGGCGCGCGCATAGGTCCGGGTGACGCCATCTATGCCGGTTTCGCCGACCACTTCATCCCGCAGGACCAATGGCCCGACTTGATCGAGATGCTCGAAGCCTCGGGCCAGGCCGACCTGCTGACCGAACACGCCGCCCCTGCCCCAGACCGCACCTTGCCGCAGGACGACATCGACCGTTTCTTCGGGGGTGAAACCCTGGGCGACGTGCTGACCGACCTGCGCAATGGCAACACCGAATTCACGCGCGGCGCGCTCGAGGCGATGGGCCGCAATTCGCCGCTGTCCATGGCCTGCACGATCGAGATGCTGCACCGCCTGCGCGGCCCGGCCCTGACCATGCGCAAGGCGCTGGAGCTGGAATACCGCTTTACCTTCCGGTCGATGGAGCATGGCGACTTTCTCGAAGGTATCCGGGCGCAGATCATCGACAAGGACCGCAACCCGAAATGGCAGTTTGCGGACATGAACGTACCGGCCGCGGCGGTATCACGGATGCTGACGCCGCTCGGCGCGGACACGCTGACATTCGAGGAGGAGTGAAACATGAAGATCGGATTCATTGGCCTGGGCAACATGGGCGCGCCGATGGCGGCCAATCTGGCCAAGGCCGGTCACGACGTGACCGGGTTCGACACCGCGGGCGTGTCGGTCGAGGGCGTGACCAAGGCTGAAACGGCCATTGATGCTGTCCGCGGGGCCGAGGCGGTCATCACCATGCTGCCCAATGGCGACATCCTGCGCGCGGTGGCCGATCAGATCATTCCACACATGGAAAAAGGCGCGGTGTTCATCGACTGCTCGACCGTCGATGTGGACAGCGCCCGCGCCGTGGCGAACCAGGCCGAACAGGCCGGGCTTCTGGCCGTGGACGCGCCCGTTTCGGGCGGAATCGGTGGCGCGGCCGCAGGCACGCTGACCTTCATGGCCGGTGGCTCGGACGCGGCCTTTGCCAAGGCGGCCCCGCTGTTCGAGATCATGGGCCAGAAGGCGGTGCATTGCGGCGCGGCGGGCGCCGGTCAGGCCGCCAAGATCTGCAACAACATGATCTTGGGCGTCACCATGATCGCCACTTGCGAGGCCTTTGCCTTGGCCGACAAGCTGGGCCTGGACCGGCAGAAGATGTTCGACGTGGTCAGCACTTCGTCTGGCTACAGCTGGAGCATGAATGCCTATTGCCCCGCCCCCGGTGTCGGGCCGCAGTCACCTGCCGACAACGGCTACAAGCCCGGTTTCGCTGCCGAGCTGATGCTCAAGGATCTGCGGCTCAGCCAGCAGGCCGCCGAAAGCGCCGATGCGGACACGCCGATGGGCCAGATCGCCACTGCACTGTACGAACAGTTCGTCGAATCCGAAGACGGCAAGGGCATGGATTTCTCGGCCATGCTGCCCCGGTTCGAAAAGCGCGGCCGCAGCTGAGCTTGGGCGGCATTTCGCCGCCCAGGGCTTGCACTTCTGGCGGGCATTCCAAAATACTGGGAAAAGCGGCATGACGGCGCGACGAACCGAGGGGAACCGCCCATGAAGACACTGTTGAATATTGCACTGCTTGCCGGCCTGTCACTGACCCCGGTCTCGACGCTGGCTGACAACGGCAAAGGCAAGGGAAAGAACAAGGACACGTTCTCGGTCGAGCGCGTGGCCCCGCAGAAAGGCGCAAAATCCGTTGCCAACTGCCCGCCCGGGTTGGCCAAGAAGGCCGTGCCCTGCGTCCCGCCCGGCCAAGTCAAGAACTGGTACAAGGTCGGCGACCGGATTGATCGCGACTATGTCTGGATCGACGATCCGTACCGCTATGGTCTGAAACGCGGCGGCAACTACGTTCGCGCGGGCGACTACGTCTACAGCATCGACCCCGACACGCGCAAAGTGCTGAACCTGATCGGCGCGGTGGCGGATATTCTGTATTGAAGCGAAGGCAGCCTACTCGGCCGCCACGCGTTCGGGGTTCAGCATCGGCTTGAGGTATCGCCCGGTGTGGCTGCGCTCACATTCGGCGACCTCTTCCGGGGTGCCCACGGCAACGATCTCGCCACCGCCATCACCACCCTCGGGGCCGATGTCGATGATCCAGTCGGCGGTTTTCACCACGTCCAGATTGTGTTCGATCACCACGACCGTGTTGCCTTGGTCGACCAATTCATGCAGCACTTCCAACAGCTTGCGCACATCTTCGAAATGCAGGCCGGTGGTAGGCTCATCGAGGATGTACAAGGTCCGGCCCGTCGAACGTTTAGCCAGTTCTTTCGAAAGCTTGACCCGCTGCGCCTCGCCGCCTGACAGGGTCGTGGCCTGCTGGCCGACCTTGATATAGCCCAGCCCGACCCGAGCCAGCGCATCCATCTTGTCGCGGATCGAAGGTACGGCCTTGAAGAACTCCTGCGCGTCCTCAACCGTCATGTCCAGAACGTCGGCGATGGACTTTCCCTTGAACTTGATCTCGAGCGTCTCGCGGTTGTAGCGCGCGCCCTTGCAGGTCTCGCAGGTGACATAGACGTCGGGCAGGAAATGCATCTCGATCTTGATGACCCCGTCGCCTTGGCAGGCCTCGCAGCGCCCGCCCTTGACGTTGAAACTGAACCGCCCGGGCTTGTATCCCCTCGCCTTGGCCTCGGGCAGACCGGCGAACCAGTCGCGGATCGGGGTGAAGGCGCCGGTATAGGTGGCCGGGTTCGATCGCGGCGTGCGCCCGATGGGCCGCTGGTCGATGTCGATCACCTTGTCCAGATGTTCCAGCCCCTTGATCGTTTCGCAGGGCGCAGGCGTCTGACGCGCGCCGTTCAGACGCATCGAGGCGGTCCTGAACAGCGTCTCGATCGTCAGGGTCGACTTGCCGCCGCCGGACACCCCGGTCACGCAGACGAACTTGCCCAGCGGAAACTCGGCCGTCACGTCTTTGAGGTTGTTGCCCGAAGCCTTTACAACCGTTACCTTTTTCTTGTTCCCTTTGCGCCGCTCGGCGGGCACCGGAATTTCCCGCACCCCCGACAGATACTGCCCCGTGATCGAGGCCGCATCCGCTGCGATCTGCTCGGGCGTACCGTGGCTGACCACCTGCCCGCCATGTACGCCGGCACCGGGGCCGATGTCGAACACATAGTCGGCTTCGCGGATGGCTTCCTCGTCATGTTCGACGACGATCACGGTATTGCCCTGATCGCGCAGGTTCTTCAGCGTGCCCAAAAGGCGGTCATTGTCGCGCTGGTGCAGCCCGATCGAGGGTTCGTCCAGCACGTAAAGCACGCCGGTCAGGCCCGAGCCGATCTGGCTGGCCAGCCGGATGCGCTGGCTTTCGCCGCCTGACAGGGTGCCACTTGAACGAGACAGCGTAAGGTATTCCAAACCTACGTTATTCAGAAATCCCAGCCGCTCGCGGATCTCTTTGAGAATCGCGCGGGCGATCTCGTTCTTCTGGGCGCTCAGGTGGTTCGGCGCGTCCTCTACCCAGGCCAGAGCCTCTTTGATCGACATCTCGACCACCTGGCCAACATGCAGCCCTGCGATCTTGACGGCCAACGCCTCGGGTCGCAGTCGATAACCCTCGCAGGTGTGGCAGGGACGGTTGTTCTGATACCGCTCGAATTCCTCGCGGATCCACGCGCTGTCGGTTTCGCGATAGCGGCGCTCCATGTTCGGGATCACGCCTTCAAAGCTGCGGGTCACCTGATAGACCCGTCCGCCTTCGTCATAGCGGAACTGGATTTCATCATCGCCCGAGCCATGCAGAAACACCTGCTGCACATGCGCCGGAAGGTCCTTCCACGGCGTGTTCTTGTCGAACTCATAGTGGCGCGCGATCGCCTCGATCGTCTGCAGGAAATAGGGCGACTTACCCTTGCGCCACGGGGCCAGCGCACCGTCATACAGTTTCAGCGTTTGATCGGGCACCACAAGCCGTTCGTCGAAAAACAGCTCGACCCCCAGCCCGTCGCAATCCGGGCAAGCCCCAAAAGGCGCGTTGAACGAAAACAGGCGCGGTTCGATCTCGGGGATGGTGAACCCACTGACCGGACAGGCAAAGTTCTCGGAGAACGTGATGCGCTCGGGCTCGCCCTCGCGCGGGGCGGTCTCCAGTATCGCGATGCCATCGGCCAGGTCCAGCGCGGTGCGCAGGCTGTCGGCCAGGCGGGTCTCCATCCCCTCGCGCACGACGATCCTGTCAACGACCACGTCGATGTCATGGCGGAACTTCTTGTCCAGCGTCGGCGGCTCGTCCAGTTCGTAGAACTGGCCATCGACCTTGACGCGCTGGAACCCCTGCTTGCGCAGTTCCAGAAACTCTTTCTTGTACTCACCCTTGCGGTCGCGAACGATGGGCGCCAGCAGATAGCCTCGGGTGCCCTCCTCCATCGCCATGATCCGATCGACCATGTCCTGAACCTGCTGGGCTTCGATCGGCAAACCGGTGGCGGGGCTGTAGGGCGTGCCTGCGCGCGCGAACAGCAGGCGCAGATAATCATAGATCTCGGTCACCGTTCCCACGGTCGACCGCGGGTTCTTCGACGTGGTCTTCTGCTCGATCGAGATCGCTGGGGACAGGCCGCTGATGTGATCCACATCGGGCTTTTCCATCATGTCCAGAAACTGGCGCGCATAGGCCGACAGGCTTTCGACATAGCGGCGCTGGCCCTCGGCATAGATCGTGTCGAACGCCAAGGACGACTTGCCTGAACCGGACAGCCCCGTGACGACAACCAGCTGATCGCGCGGAATGTCCACGTCGATGTTTTTCAGGTTGTGCTCGCGCGCGCCGCGCACCTCGATATTCTTCAGCTCAGCCATCCAGGCCCCCAACACACAAGTGTCCTAGAGATAGGCGAGCGACGCTGAGTCTCCAACCGAAAAGTTAGAACAAAGTGTGAACGAGCAGATTTTCTCCGCTTGGGTCACCCGTCTTCGGGCTTTCGCGCCATGGCCCAGGCACAGATCGGAAAATCCGGGTCGTTTTCCAGACTGTCGGTTTCAGGGTCATAGACGGGCGGCCAGACCGGTTCGAGGTTGCGCAAAGCCGCCTGACGGTTGCCCCATTGCGCGGCCTGTATACTTTCCGGATCAAAGCCACATTCGGTCAGCAGGTTGCGCAATCCCCGCGCCGACCAACGCGAACAGTCGTGCGGTGCGGCATGGAATGGGATGAAGAACGGCACGGCCAACCAAAACCACCCTCCCGGCCGCAGCATTTCGAGCACGTTCAGAGTGGCTTCATAGGGCCGGTCAAGATGTTCCCAGACCTGGTTGGCCAGTATCAGATCGAATTGCCGAACCTCCGCGCGCTCATCCATCAGCGGGCCTTTGCAGATATCGTGCTGACGATGCCAGATCTGGGTATGGCTGCGAAACCCGAACTGCGTTCCCCATTTTCCCGAAATTTCGGCGCAATCCAGCGCCTCAGGCCCCAGACTCCCTATCCATTTCTTGCTTTGCCGAACCATGACGACGCGGTTCAAGCTGACCATCGAAAACCCCGACTGCGTGCTACCTGCCGGGACCGATTGTCCAGAAAAGCAAAACTGTGTCCACAGGGAACGCAACGACTTTTAAGGAGAAGTGGCGCGGTTGACGGGGCTCGAACCCGCGACCCCCGGCGTGACAGGCCGGTACTCTAACCAACTGAGCTACAACCGC